>NZ_JAEKKT010000504.1 GCF_019510245.1 Streptomyces sp.
GGCGACGGCCGTACCGTCGACGTCCACATCGCCCGGCTGCGCCGCAAGCTGGGCGCGGAGTTCCGGGGCGCGATCCAGACCGTGCGCCGGGTCGGCTACAAGTACACCCCGCCGACCGACCGCTGACCGTCTGCCCAGGGCAGATCCGGGTTCCCCCGCGGCGCTCCGGCGGGCACAGTCACCGGCATGAGACTTCTTCTGCTGGGTGGTACGGAGTTCGTCGGCCGGGCCGTCGCCGAGGCGGCCCTGGAACGCGGCTGGGACGTGACCGTCTTCCACCGGGGACGGCACGCGCCCGTGGCCGGGGTGCGGTCGCTGCACGGTGACCGCACCGCGCCCGGCGGTCTCACGGCCCTGGCCGACGGGGGCCCCTGGGACCTGATCGTCGACACCTGGTCGGCGGCGCCCCGCGCGGTCCGGGACGCGGCGCGGCTGCTGCGGGACCGCGCCGACCGGTACGCGTACGTGTCGACTTGCTCGGTGTACGCCTGGCCGCAGCCGGCCGGACACACCGAGGACGCGCCCCTGGTCGAGGGCGCCGCGGCCGACGCGGAGCAGACCGACTACGCCCGGGACAAACGGGGCGGTGAACTGGCCGCCGTCGAGGCGTTCGGCACGGACCGCTCCCTGCTCGTACGGGCCGGGCTGATCCTCGGCCCGTACGAGAACATCGGCCGGCTCCCGTGGTGGCTGGGCCGTATCGCCCGCGGCGGCCCGGTCCTCGCACCGGGGCCACAGGACCTCCCTCTCCAGTACGTCGACGTCCGCGACCTGGCGCGGTGGACGCTGAGCGCCGCCGAGGCGGAGCTGAACGGCCCGTACAACCTGGTCGGCCCGCGCGACCACACCACCATGGGTGAACTCCTCGACGCCTGCGTGGCCGTGACCGGGTCGGACGCCGAACTGCGCTGGACCGACCCGGACGTCGTCCTCGACGCGGGCATCGAACCCTGGACCGGCCTGCCGGTGTGGGTCCCGCCCGGTACCGACCTGCACACCAGCCTCCATGGCGGAGACACCTCCCGGGCCGTCGCGGCCGGCCTGCGCTGCCGTCCGGTCACCGAGACGGTGGCCGACACCTGGCGCTGGCTGCGGGAGATCGGCGGGGTGGCGCCGCAGCGCCCGGACCGGCCGGTACTGGGAATCGACGAGGAGACGGAGGCGAAGGCACTCGCGGCCGACGAACGCCACTGAGTGGAGCGGCCGGTCCGCGCGTCAGGCCTCCTCAGCCGCCGCGTCCCGCACGCCCGCCAAGAAGCCACGGATCGCCGCCCGTTCCCCCTCGTCGTAGCCCTGGAGCAGCTCCACCGCCCGCCCGATCAGCGGTCCGAAGAAGGCCTGCCCCAGCTCCACCGCGCGTTCGTCCACCTCGACGACCACCTTGCGCCGGTCCTCCCGCCCCCGCACCCGCCGCACATGACCGGCCCGCTCCAACCGGTCGAGCAGCGAGGTCGTCCCCGCCGAGTTGAGCCCGAGCTCCGCGCCGAGCCGCCCCGCCGTCATCTCCTCGCCCGCGCGGGAGGCGTCCATCAGGGCGATCAGGGCACGGACGTCCGTCGGATGCATGGCGTTGCGCTGGGCGAACC
>NZ_JAEKKT010000138.1:0-41084 GCF_019510245.1 Streptomyces sp.
TCAGGGCCCAGCACGACCTGCTGATGGCGAACTTCTTCGCCCAGACGCAGGCGCTGGCCTTCGGCAAGACGGCGGAGGAGGTCCGCGCCGAGGGCGTGGCCGAGGAGCAGGTGGCGCACCGCACCTTCAAGGGCAACCACCCGACGACCACCATCCTCGCGCGGGAGCTCACCCCGTCCGTGCTCGGCCAGCTGGTGGCGCTGTACGAACACAAGGTGTTCACCCAGGGCGCCGTCTGGAACATCGACTCCTTCGACCAGTGGGGCGTGGAGCTGGGCAAGGTACTCGCCAAGCGCATCGAGCCCGCCCTCACCGAGGGCACCGAGGTACCCGGCCTGGACGCGTCGACGACGGCGCTGGTGGCCAAGTACCGGGAGCTGCGCGGGCGTTAGGCCCGGACGTGAAAGAACCCGTACGGCCGTGGCGGCCGTACGGGTTCTTCGGTCAGTGCTTCGTCACGCCGAAGCCGGCGGATACAGCGACCGCGGGAGCTGGGAGGCCGCCGCCGCGTCCAGGAGCCACAGGGTGCGCCGGCGGCCCTGGGCGCCTGCTGCCGGAGCCTGGATCTCGCCGGCGCCGGAGAGGGCGATGGCGACGGCCTCGGCCTTGTCCTCGCCCGCCGCCAGCAGCCAGACCTCGCGGGCCGAGCGGATGGCGGGGAGGGTGAGGGAGACGCGGGTCGGCGGTGGCTTGGGGGCGCCGTGGACGCCGACCACCGTGCGTTCCGTCTCGCGGACCGCGGGCAGCTCCGGGAAGAGCGAGGCCACGTGGGTGTCCGGGCCGACGCCCAGCATCAGGACGTCGAAGGTGGGCACCGAGCCGTGGTTCTCGGGGCCGGCCGCGCGGGCCAGCTCCGCCGCGTAGGCCTCGGCCGCCGCGTCCACGTCCGTGCCCCAGGGGCCGTCCGACGCGGGCATGGCGTGCACGCGCTTCGGGTCCACCGGGACCTGGCCGAGCAGGGCGTCGCGGGCCTGGGTGACGTTGCGCTCCGGATCGCCCTCCGGCAGGAAGCGCTCGTCGCCCCACCACAGGTCGAGCCGGCCCCAGTCGATGGCGTCCCGGGCCGGGGCCGCCGCCAGGGCCGCCAGCAGGCCGTTGCCGTTGCGGCCGCCTGTGAGGACCACGGACGCCTCGCCCCGGGAGGCCTGGGCGTCCACGATCTTCGTGATCAGACGGGCCGCGGCGGCCTGCGCCATCAGCTCCTTGTCGCGGTGCACGACCAGCTGGGGAGTGCTCATGTCGCCTTCGCCCTCTTCTTCAGCGGCGGCCTTTCCTGCGGTGCCGCTTCTGTCGTGGGAGCCTCGGCAGCGGCGTCGGGGGCTGCTGCCGCGTGGGTGACCGGTTCTCCTTTGGGGGACGCCTCCGGAGCCGAAGCCTCCGGTACCGGTGCCTGTTCCGTGGCCGGGGAGGCCGACGCGTTGAGCCGCTCCACGCCGAAGCGCAGCGCGGAGGCGTAGGTGTCGTCCGGGTCGAGCCGGCGCAGCTCCTCCGCGATCAGCTCGGCCGTGTCGCGCCGCTTCAGCGCCACCGCGCGGTCCGGCTGACCGTCGATGGACAGGGTCGCGAGGGAGCCGTCCGCGCGGTCCAGCGCGATCCCGCCCTCGCTGGTGGCGAGCCGGACCGCGGTCAGGCCGGGGCCTGCCGACAGGGAGCGCTTGACGGGGACGTCCAGCCGGTCCGCGAGCCACATCGCCAGCAGCTCGCAGCTCGGGTTGAACTCCTCGCCCTCCACCTCGACCGCCTTGACCTCGCAGACCACCTGGTCCAGGGCGGCCGCCAGCATCGAACGCCAGGGCGTGATCCGGGTCCAGGACAGGTCCGTGTCGCCGGGGGTGTAGGCGTCCGCGCGGGCGGACAGCTCCCGTACCGGCTGCTCGGAGGAGTAGGTGTCGGTGACCCGGCGCTGCGCGAGGGCGCCGAGGGGGTCCTTCGCCGGGTCGAGCGGGGCGTTGACCGGCCACCAGACGACGACCGGCGCGTCGGGGAGCAGCAGCGGCAGCACGACCGAGTCGGCGTGGTCGGCGACCTCGCCGTACAGCCGCAGCACCACCGTCTCGCCGGTGCCCGCGTCCGCGCCCACCCGGACCTCGGCGTCCAGGCGGGACGCCGTGCGGTCGCGGGGGGAGCGGGAGACGCGCTTGATGACGACCAGCGTGCGCGAGGGGTGCTCGTGCGAGGCGTCGCCGGCGGCCTTGAGGGCGTCGTACGCGTTCTCCTCGTCGGTGACGATGACGAGGGTCAGCACCATGCCCACGGCGGGCGTGCCGATGGCCCGGCGGCCCTGCACCAGCGCCTTGTTGACCTTGCCGGCCGTGGTGTCCGTGAGGTCTATCTTCATGGGCGGCGCCAGCTCCGTCCGTCTCGTGCCAGCATCTCGTCGGCCTCGGCGGGGCCCCAGGTGCCGGACTTGTACTGGGCGGGCCTGCCGTGCTTGTCCCAGTACTCCTCGATCGGGTCGAGGATCTTCCAGGACAGCTCGACCTCCTCCGTGCGCGGGAAGAGGTTGGAGTCGCCGAGCAGCACGTCCAGGATCAGCCGCTCGTACGCCTCCGGCGAGGACTCGGTGAAGGACTCGCCGTACGCGAAGTCCATCGACACGTCCCGGATCTCCATCGACGTGCCCGGCACCTTGGAGCCGAACCGGACGGTGACGCCCTCGTCGGGCTGGACGCGGATGACGATCGCGTTCTGCCCGAGTTCCTCGGTGGCCGTCGTGTCGAAGGGGGAGTGCGGGGCCCGCTGGAAGACCACCGCGATCTCGGTGACCCGGCGGCCGAGGCGCTTGCCGGTGCGCAGGTAGAAGGGGACGCCCGCCCAGCGGCGGTTGTCGATCCCCAGCTTCACGGCCGCGTAGGTGTCGGTCTTCGACCTGGCGTTGATGCCGTCCTCTTCGAGGTAGCCGATGACCTTCTCGCCGCCCTGCCAGCCGGCCGCGTACTGGCCGCGCACGGTCGAGGTGCCGAGGTCCTTCGGCAGCCGGACCGCGCCGAGCACCTTCTCCTTCTCGGCGGCCAGCGCGTCCGCGTCGAAGGAGGCGGGCTCCTCCATGGCGGTCAGGGCCATGAGCTGGAGCAGGTGGTTCTGGATGACGTCACGGGCCGAGCCGATGCCGTCGTAGTAGCCGGCGCGGCCGCCGATGCCGATGTCCTCGGCCATGGTGATCTGCACGTGGTCCACGAAGGACCGGTTCCAGATCGGCTCGTACATGGTGTTGGCGAAGCGCAGCGCCAGGATGTTCTGGACGGTCTCCTTGCCGAGGTAGTGGTCGATCCGGAAGACCTGCTCCGGCTCGAACACCTCGTGCACGACCTTGTTGAGCTCCTCGGCCGACTTCAGGTCGTGGCCGAAGGGCTTCTCGATGACCGCGCGCCGCCAGGAGCCGCCGGACTGGTCGGCCAGGCCGTGCTTCTTCAGCTGCTGGATGACCACCGGGAAGGAGCGCGGCGGCACCGAGAGGTAGAAGGCGAAGTTGCCGCCCGTGCCCTGCGCCTTGTCCAGCTCCTCGATGGTGGAGCGCAGGCGCTCGAACGCGTCGTCGTCGTCGAAGGTGCCCTGGACGAAGCGCATCCCCTGGATGAGCTGCTGCCAGACCTCCTCGCGGAACGGCGTGCGGGCGTGTTCCTTGACGGCGTCGTGGACCTCGGCGGCGAAGTCCTCGTTGGCCCACTCGCGGCGGGCGAAGCCGACCAGGGAGAAGCCCGGCGGCAGCAGACCCCGGTTGGCGAGGTCGTAGACGGCGGGCATGAGCTTCTTGCGGGAGAGGTCGCCCGTGACGCCGAAGATGACCAGACCCGACGGCCCCGCGATACGCGGGAGCCGTCGGTCGGCGGGGTCACGCAGCGGGTTGCTGCTTGACAAGATGTCAGCCCTCCGAGGGGGCCAGGCGCTCCAGCTCCGCCTGGGTCGACTTGAGCAGGTCGTTCCAGGACGCCTCGAACTTCTCGACGCCCTCGTCCTCCAGAACCTGGACCACGTCGTCGTACGAGATCCCGAGGGCCTCGACGGCGTCGAGGTCGGCGCGGGCCTGCTCGTACGTGCCGGTGATCGTGTCGCCGGTGATCTCGCCGTGGTCCTCGACCGCGAAGAGGGTGGCCTCCGGCATGGTGTTCACCGTGTTCGGCGCCACCAGGTCGTCGACGTACATGGTGTCCTTGTACGCCGGGTCCTTCACGCCGGTGGAGGCCCACAGCGGACGCTGCTTGCGGGCGCCCGCGTTCTCCAGCGCCTGCCAGCGGTCGGAGGAGAAGACCTCCTCGTAGGCCTGGTAGGCGAGCCGGGCGTTGGCGACGGCGGCCTTGCCGCGCAGCGCCTTGGCCTCGTCGGTGCCCAGGGCGTTCAGGCGCTTGTCGATCTCGGTGTCCACCCGGGACACGAAGAACGACGCCACCGAACGGATGAGCGACAGGTCGAGGCCGCGCTCCTTGGCCTTCTCCAGGCCGGTCAGGTAGGCGTCCATGACCTTGCGGTAACGCTCCAGCGAGAAGATCAGCGTGACGTTGACGCTGATGCCGAGGCCGATGACTTCGGCGATCGCCGGCAGACCCGCCTCGGTGGCCGGGATCTTGATGAGCGTGTTGGGGCGGTCCACCAGCCAGGCCAGCTGCCTGGCCTCGGCGACGGTCGCCTTGGTGTTGTGCGCCAGGCGCGGGTCGACCTCGATCGACACGCGGCCGTCCTGGCCGTCGGTCGCGTCGTAGACCGGGCGCAGGATGTCGGCGGCGTCGCGGACGTCCGCCGTGGTGATCATGCGGATGGCCTCTTCGACGGTCACCTTGCGGGCGGCGAGGTCGGAGACCTGCTGGTCGTAGCCGTCGCCCTGCGAGATCGCCTTCTGGAAGATCGTCGGGTTGGTGGTGACGCCCACGACGTGCTGCTGGTCGATCAGCTCGGCAAGGTTGCCGGACGTGATCCGCTTGCGCGACAGGTCGTCCAGCCAGATCGCGACGCCTTCCTCGGAGAGGCGCTTGAGTGCGTCTGTCATGGAATTACATCTCCTACGTGTCGTATATGAGCGTCAGCGCTGGGCGGCGGCGATGGATTCCCTGGCCTTGGCGGCCACGTTCTCGGCAGTGAAGCCGAACTCCTGGAAGAGCACCTTGCCGTCGGCGGAAGCACCGAAGTGCTCCAGGGAAACGATGCGGCCGGCGTCGCCCACGTACTTGTGCCAGGTGAGACCGATACCCGCCTCGACCGACACCCGCGCCCGGACGGACGGCGGCAGGACGCTGTCCCGGTACCCCTGGTCCTGCTCCTCGAACCACTCCACGCACGGCATGGACACGACCCGCGTGGGGACGCCGTCGGCCTCCAGCTGCTCGCGCGCCTCGACGGCGACGTGCACCTCGGAACCGGTGGCGACGAGGATGACCTCCGGGGCCCCGTTGGACGCCTCGAACAGGACGTAACCGCCCTTGGCCGTGTCCTCGTTGGACTCGTACACCGGCACGCCCTGACGGGTCAGCGCCAGGCCGTGCGGGGCGCCCTTGCCGAAGACCTTCGTGTAGCGCCTGAGGATCTCGCGCCAGGCGATCGCGGTCTCGTTGGCGTCGGCCGGGCGGACCACGTTCAGGCCCGGGATGGCGCGCAGCGAGGCGAGGTGCTCGACCGGCTGGTGGGTCGGGCCGTCCTCGCCGAGGCCGATGGAGTCGTGGGTCCACACGTACGTCACCGGCAGGTGCATCAGCGCCGACAGCCGCACCGCGTTGCGCATGTAGTCGGAGAAGACGAGGAACGTACCGCCGTAGACACGGGTGTTGCCGTGCAGGGTGATGCCGTTCATCTCCGCGGCCATGGAGTGCTCGCGGATACCGAAGTGGATGGTGCGGCCGTAGGGGTTCGCGCCCGGCAGCGGGTTGTCCGCCGGCAGGAACGAGCTGTCCTTGTCGATGGTCGTGTTGTTCGACCCCGCGAGGTCGGCGGAGCCGCCCCACAGCTCGGGGATGACCGCACCGAGCGCCTGCAGCACCTTGCCGGAGGCCGCACGGGTCGCGACACCCTTGCCGGGCTCGAAGACCGGGATCTTCTCCTCCCAGCCCTTGGGCAGCTCACCCGCGGCGATCCGGTCGAAGTCGGCGGCCCGCTCGGCGTTGTTGTCCCGCCACAGCTGGAACGACTTCTCCCACTCGGCCTTCGCCGCGGCACCCCGCTCCCCGGCCTGCCGGGTGTGGGCGATGACCTCCTCGGCGACGTCGAAGCTCTTCTCCGGGTCGAAGCCGAGGACGCGCTTGGTGGCCGCGACCTCGTCCGCGCCGAGCGCCGAGCCGTGTGCGGCCTCGGTGTTCTGCGCGTTCGGGGCGGGCCAGGCGATGATCGAGCGCATCGCGATGAAGGACGGCCGGTCCGTGACCGCCTTGGCCGCCTCGATCGCGTTGTAGATGGCGTGCGGGTCCAGGTCGCCGTCCGGCTTCGGGGCGATCCGCTGCACGTGCCAGCCGTACGCCTCGTACCGCTTGACGGTGTCCTCGGAGACGGCCGTCTCGGTGTCGCCCTCGATCGAGATGTGGTTGTCGTCCCACAGCAGGATCAGGTTGCCGAGCTTCTGGTGGCCGGCCATCGAGGACGCCTCGGCGGAGATGCCCTCCTGGAGGCAGCCGTCACCGGCGATACAGTAGATGTAGTGGTCGAACGGCGACTCGCCCTGCGGCGCGTCCGGGTCGAACAGACCGCGCTCGTAGCGGGCGGCCATGGCCATGCCGACGGCGTTGGCGACACCCTGGCCCAGCGGACCGGTGGTGGTCTCCACGCCCTTGGTGTGGCCGTACTCCGGGTGACCGGGGGTCTTCGAGCCCCAGGTGCGGAACGCTTCGAGGTCCGACAGCTCCAGGCCGAAGCCGGCCAGGTACAGCTGCGTGTAGAGGGTCAGGGACGAGTGACCGGCGGACAGCACGAAGCGGTCGCGGCCCACCCAGTCGGGGTCGGACGGGTCGTGCCGCATCACCTTCTGGAAGAGGGTGTACGCGGCCGGCGCCAGGCTCATCGCGGTACCCGGATGGCCGTTGCCGACCTTCTGTACGGCATCGGCGGCCAGGACGCGGGCGGTGTCGACGGCCCGCTGGTCCAGCTCGGTCCAGTCGAGGTCTGTGGTGGTCGGCTTGGTGCTCACCCTGAGTCAGGGCTCCTCTCCACATGTTCGGTTACCGGTCCACGGGTACACGCCCGCACCGGCTGCCGGTGCACTGGGTGCCCACCGGCCGTTGTCGAGCCTACCCCCGTAAGGACGTGCATTTTTTCGAGTGTTTCCAGACTGCCGGGACTCTCGGGGATCCGCCTCCCGACTGGCCGAGAAGGCATGTCGGCACACGAATGCAGTTGAATACGCAGCCGCTCATCTGACTGCTCAATCGAGCCACCCCACCCCTCTCCCGAGACGCCCGCCAACACGACCCCACCCCCGCGAAGGTCGGGGTATGGGCAACGTCTAAAGTGGCGTGGTACGCGCGAGCCTTTACCGTGAGTTCACACGGCCGGGCTCGCTGGGAGTCTCTGTCAGGGGTGTGCGTGACGGCCGTCGAATCCCGTCCAGCGGGGGTGCTCGGTGCGAGCGAGAGCCCGAGCCACCGGCCGTTCGGGGCCCGTGTCAAAGCTTTCGTGGCGCTGACCAAGCCGCGGATCATCGAGCTGCTGCTCATCACCACCGTTCCGGTGATGTTCCTGGCGCAGCAGGGTGTGCCCGACCTGACGCTGGTGCTGCTCACCTGCGTCGGCGGCTACCTCTCGGCGGGCGGCGCCAACGCGCTGAACATGTACATCGACCGGGACATCGACGCGCTGATGGACCGCACCTCGCAGCGTCCGCTGGTGACCGGCATGGTCAGCCCGCGCGAGTGCCTCGCCTTCGGCATCTCCCTGGCGGTCGTCTCCACCGTGTTGTTCGGTCTCACCGTCAACTGGCTGAGCGCCTGGCTGTCACTCGGAGCGCTGCTCTTCTACGTCGTCGTCTACACGATGATCCTCAAGCGCCGTACCTCGCAGAACATCGTCTGGGGCGGTATCGCGGGCTGTCTGCCGGTGCTGATCGGCTGGTCGGCCGTCACGGACTCCATGTCGTGGGCGCCGATCATCCTCTTCCTCGTCATGTTCTTCTGGACGCCGCCGCACTACTGGCCGCTGTCCATGAAGGTGAAGGACGACTACGCGCGCGTGGGCGTGCCGATGCTGCCGGTGGTCGCGTCCAACAAGGTCGTCGCCAAGCAGATCGTCATCTACAGCTGGGTGATGGTCGCCGTCTCCCTCCTGCTCACCCCGCTCGGCTACACCGGCTGGTTCTACACGCTGGTCGCGCTGGTGGCCGGCGGCTGGTGGCTCTGGGAGGCGCACGCGCTCCAGCACCGCGCGAAGGGCGAGGTGACGGGCGGCAAGCTCAAGGAGATGCGGCTGTTCCACTGGTCCATCACCTACGTGTCGCTGTTGTTCGTGGCCGTCGCCGTGGACCCCTTCCTGCGCTGACCCAAGTCACACCGGTCTCCCCTCGCCAGTGGATCTACCCGTGAGTAGCATCCTGTCCATGGCAGACACGCAGCAGGTTGACCAGAAGGCCGAGCGCAAGGTCGCGCGCCTCACCAAGCGGATCGGCGCCTTCGCCAAGGCCCACGGCGGCGCCGAGGGCCAGGTGGCCTACATCGGCGAACGCGGCGCCCGCATCGTCCTCGTCGGCGAGGACGGCGGCTGGGGCGACCTCGTCGCCCCGACGTACGAGATCGCCGAGCAGGCCGTCGCCAAGTCCGGCATCACGGTCCACGAGTCCTTCGACGGCGAGTTCGCGGCCAAGGTGACGACGGGCCCTTACGAGTGGAAGCGCATGGCCGGCATCCAAGTAGGCGGCTGAACAGCGCGCCCCAAAGGGGCGCGGGGCTGCATCTGATATGCGGCTCCGCCGCGTGGGCGCGACCGGCCCCCACCGGCCCGCGGCCGAAGAACGACCGCACACCGCGACCTCCATCCCGGTTCACCCGTTAAGACGGACATGCAACCGTCGTCCACGGGGAGCCCGGATGATCGAGACGCCGAACCTGGTGGACCAGTACTGCCACGGAGTGCTGCGCACGGAGCTGGGCCTCGGCACCTTCGAGACCCAGCTCGCCCGCACCGAAGGCCCCCCGGCCGCCGGCACGACCCTCTTCGACACCCAGACCGGTTTCGCGCTACGACGCTGGTGCCCCCCGCTCCTCGGCCTGGAACCCCACTGCGCACCGGCCCGCTACCTGGCCCGGCGCCGCGAACTCGGCGTCCTGGAGGCCGGCCGCCGTCTCCTGCGCGGCAGCGGCATCACCACCTACCTCGTCGACACCGGCCTGCCCGGCGACCTCACCGGTCCCGCCGAGATGGCCTCGACCGGCGCCGCCGCGGCCCGCGAGATCGTCCGCCTGGAGCTCCTCGCCGAGCAGGTCGCCGACACCTCCGGCACCGTCGAGTCGTTCCTCGCCAACCTCGCCGAGTCGGTGCACGGCGCGGCCGCGAACGCGGTCGCCTTCACCTCCGTCGCCGGTCTCCGGCACGGCCTGGCCCTGGCCCCCGAACCCCCCGGTCCCGGTGAGGTGCGGGGCGCGGCCGGCCGCTGGCTGGCGGGCCGCCGGGTCGGCGGCGAGCTGGCCGACCCGGTCCTCCTGCGGCACCTGCTCTGGATCGCCGTGGCCTCCGGTCTCCCGCTCCAGCTGCACGCGGGCCTCGGCGAGCCCGGAGCCCGGATCGACCGCACCGACCCGGTCCTGCTCACCGATTTCGTCCGGGCCACCGCCGGCCTCGGCACCGACCTGGTCCTCCTGCACGGCTACCCCTACCACCGGCACGCCGCCCACCTCGCCGGCGTCTTCCCGCACGTCTACGCCGACTCGGGCGCGGCCCTGGTGCGCACCGGAGCCCGCGCCGCGACGATCCTCGCCGAGATCCTGGAACTGGCCCCTTTCGGCAAGATCCTCTTCTCCAGCGGCGCCCACGGCCTGCCCGAGCTGCACGTGGTCGGCGCCCGTCTCTTCCGCGAGTCCCTCGCCCGGGTCCTGGGCACCTGGGTCGCCGAGGGCGCCTGGTCGCTCGGCGACGCCCAGCGCGTGGCCAGGCTGATCGCGGCAGGGAACGCGAAACGGGTGTACGGGCTGGAGTGAGCTGTCCAGACTGGGCGGATGGACACCGAGACGTTACTGGCCCGCTTCGTCCGTGAGCTGTCGGCACTGGACCCCGTGGCCGTCTGGGCGCACGGCTCGCTCGCCGCGGGCGACGACTACCAGGAGGGCCGCAGCGACCTGGACCTGATCGCGGTACTACCCGGCCCGGTGACCCCAGCCGTCGTATGGCGGATCCGCGTGGCGCACGCCCGGCTGCGCGCGCTGCCGCTCGCCGCCGTCCTGCACTGCACCTATCTGACTCCGTCGACCGCTGCGGACCCCGCCCGCCGCCATTGGACCTGGGCGCACCAGCGGCTGTTCAAACGGCCGGTCACCCCGGTGACCCGGCGCGAGCTGCACGCGTTCGGACGGGTGCTGCACGGCCGGGCCCCCGCCGGGCTGCTGCCGTCCGTGACGGACCGGGAGCTCGGTGACTTCGTCGTCCGTGACCAGCGGGAGTACTGGCGACCCGCCGTGGACAAGGCCTCGCGGTGGACGCAGGACGTCTGGGTCGATCTGGGCCTGATCACCTTCGCCCGGGCCACCGTCACCGTCCGCGAGGGCCGCCTGATCTCCAAACGCGAGGCCCTCGACCTGCTGCCCGGTCTCGGCGCCCCCGCCGAGGTCGTCGACGACATCCGAAGCCGCCGCTACGACGCCTGCCCTGCCGCGCCCACCAAGGAGTGGACGGATCGCCGGGGCCGGCTGACCCGGGACTACTTGGGCCCGGCGATCGACGCGCTCACGGCGTCGTACGACTGAGCGGGCAGGTCGGCCGTGACCTCGGCGCGTTCCCGCAGCGAGAACAGCACCCGGAGCACACCGATCCACACCAGGCAGGAACCGAACATGTGCAGGCCGACCAGGACCGTGGGCAGGTGCGTGAAGTACTGGACGTACCCGATCACACCCTGACCGAGCAGGATCAGGAACAGGTCGCGGACCCGGTCCCGCGGTCCCTGGGGCGCGCCGACGCCCTTGAGGAAGAACCACAGGGCGAAGGTCAGCGACACCACGATCCAGGCGAACACCGCGTGCAGCTCGGCGACGCCCGACCAGCTGACGTCGATGCGCTCGACGTCGCCGGAGTCGCCCGGGTGCGGTCCCGCGCCGGTCACCACCGTGCCCGCGGCGATGAGCAGCAGCGACACGGTCACCAGGGCCCACACCAGCTGCTGCACGGCCCTGCCGACCAGCGGACGCGGCTCGCCGTCACCCTCGCGGGTGCGCTGCCACATCAGGGCGGCGACCGTGATGAGGGCCGTCGCCAGCAGGAAGTGCGCGGCGACCGTGTACGGGTTGAGGCCGACGAGCACCACGATGCCGCCCAGGATCGCGTTGCTCATCACGAGCCAGAACTGCGCCCAGCCCAGCCGGGTCAGACCGCGCCGGAACGGCTTCTGGGACCGGGCCGCGATGATCGCCCAGCCGACCGCCGCGCACAGCACGTAGGTCAGCATGCGGTTCGTGAACTCGATGGCGCTGTGGTAGCTCAGCGCGTCGGTCGGGGTCAGCGAGCCGGCGGTGCACTCGGGCCAGGTCGGGCAGCCGAGCCCGGAGCCGGTGAGCCGCACCGCGCCGCCGGTGACCACGATGACCACCGACATGACGAGCGCGGCGAGAGCCGCCCGCCGGACGGTCCGGGGAGCCGGGGTCCAGCGGTCGGCGATGAAGGCGAGCGGGTTGCGCAGCGCCGCTACGAGGTCGGTGGGCGTCAGCTTTGGCACGGCACCATGGTAGGGGGCCGCTTGTGCATGTGTTCACGAGGGTCGGGGTCGCCGTGCGCCACCGGGGGTCACAGCAGCCGGCGGGGGTCACAGCAGCCGGCGGATGCGGTCCGCCTCGCGCCGGAGCCGGCCGGCCTCCTCGTGGTCGCCGCGGTCCGAGGCGCAGTCGGACAGGTGCTCGCACACGGTCAGCGCGGGGTGGTCGTCACCGAGGGCCGCCCGGAAGATCCCGTCCGCCTCCCGGAGCACGCGCTCCGCGCCGCCGCCGTCGCCCTGGGCGCGCAGCACGGGGCCGAGCCGGGTCAGGGACTTGGCACGGTAGTAGTGCCGCTCGCCGTAGAGCCGCAGGTAGATCGCCTCGGCCTGCTCCAGCGTCCGCCGCGCCTCGGCCGGCCGGGCCCTGCGCGAGCCACGCCGACGCGGGTGTGCCAGTCCTCGCCCGGACGCAGCATGATCCGGGGCCAGGCGAAGGTGCCGCCCTCCGGTCCGTCCGTGACCTCCGGTGCGCCCGCCCCGCCCACCGTGCGGACCTCGGCGCGGCCCGTCTGGGTCCGCCAGCGCAGACCGCCGCCGTCCCCGGGGACGGAGCACGGCACGGTCGGCGTCGGGCGGCCCCGTGTGACGTCGGCGATGTCCGCGAGGTCGGTCGCCGGCGCCAGTTCGAGGCGCAGGCGGCGGGTGACCGTACCGACGTTCCGCAGCTGGATGAACTCGCCCTGGCCCGCCGTCCGCACCCGCTCGACGATCAGGGTGGGATCGTCGCTCGGGTCGCCCTGGTAGCGGTGGACCGAGGTGAAGCGCACCCGGTCGGGCCCGAGCGGCTGGACGCCGATCGGCTCAGGCTCGCGTCCGTGGATCAGCAGACGGGCGGTGTGCAGCAGCCTGCGGTCATGGCCGTAGAAGCCCTCCGCCCGAAGACCGCGCAGTTGCCCGTCCCACGGCGATGCCACGAAGGCCGGGGCCGCCACGCACATCACGACGTCGTGCAGCAAAACGGTTGCAGAGCGCTGGGGAGTTCCGCCGACTCGTACACGGAGCGTCTTTTCCCGCTGGGCACGAACGTCACTCACGTGGCCCAGCGGCGGCTTCCGTTCCGCGGCGGCAGAACCGTCACTCCCAGCGGAAGAACCTCCCGGCCGCCGCCAGCGCCACCACCGCCCACACCGCGAGGATCCCCAGGTCGCCCCACGGCGTCCCCGCCCCGTGCTGGAGCACGTCGCGCAGCCCGTCCGACAGCGCGGAGATGGGCAGCAGGCCGAGGGCGTGCTGGGCCCCGCCGAACTTGTCCAGCGGGACGATGACCCCGCCGCCCACGAGCAGCAGCAGGAACACCAGGTTGGCGGCGGCCAGGGTCGCCTCCGCCTTCAGGGTGCCCGCCATCAGCAGGCCGAGGCCGGAGAAGGCGGCCGTGCCGAGTACCAGGAGGAGCAGGACGGCGAGGGGGTTGCCGTGCGGGGACCAGCCGAGGGCGAAGGCGATCACCGTCAGGAGGATCACCTGGAGGATCTCGGTGACCAGGACCGACGCGGTCTTGGCGGTCATCAGGGCCCAGCGGGGCAGCGGGGAGGAGGCGAGGCGCTTCAGGACGCCGTAGCGGCGCTCGAAACCGGTCGCGATGGCCTGGCCGGTGAAGGCCGTGGACATGACGGCGAGGGCGAGGATGCCGGGGGCCAGGAAGTCGACCGACCTGCCGGAGCCCGTGTCGACGACATCCACCGAGCTGAAGAGCACGAGGAGGAGTGTGGGGATCACGACCGTCAGCAGGAGTTGCTCGCCGTTGCGGAGCAGCATCCTCGTCTCCAGCGCCGCCTGTGCCGCGATCATGCGGGGGAGCGGGGCGGCACCCGGCTTCGGGGTGTAGGTGCCGGCGTCCGTGCCGGTCGCGGTGGTCATGAGCGCAGCTCCTTGCCGGTCAGCTCCAGGAAGACGTCCTCCAGCGTGTGGCGTTCGACCGAAATGCGGTCGGGCATCACGCCGTGCTGGGCGCACCACGAGGTCACCGTCGCCAGCAGCTGGGGGTTGACCTTGCCGACGACCCGGTAGGAGCCCGGGGTCAGCTCGGCGGCCGTGGAGTCGGCCGGCAGCGCCTTGAGGAGCGAGCCGACGTCGAGGCCGGGGCGGCCGGTGAACCGCAGGGTGTTCTCGGCACCGCCCTTGCACAGCTGTTCGGGGGAGCCCTGGGCGATCACCCGGCCGGCGTCGATGACGGCGACGTCGTCGGCGAGCCGCTCGGCCTCCTCCATGTAGTGCGTGGTGAGGATGACCGAGACGCCGTCGGTGCGCAGGTCCCGGACCAGGTCCCAGGTGGCGTGGCGGGCCTGCGGGTCGAGGCCCGCCGTCGGCTCGTCGAGGAAGACCAGCTCCGGGCGGCCGACCACGGCCATGGCGAGGGCGAGGCGCTGCTGCTGGCCGCCGGAGAGGCGGCGGTACGACGTCCGGCCGCAGCTGCCGAGGCCCAGCCGGTCCATCAGCGCGTCCACGTCCAGCGGATGTGCGTGCAGCTTCGCCACGTGCCGCAGCATCTCGTCGGCACGCGCGCCCGAGTAGACGCCCCCGGACTGGAGCATCACGCCCACTCTGGGGCGCAGCTCGTCGGACTGCCGTACGGGATCGAGGCCCAGGACGCGCACCGCGCCGGAATCCGGCTTGCGGTACCCCTCGCAGGTCTCGATCGTGGTCGTCTTGCCCGCCCCGTTCGGACCGAGTACGGCGGTCACACCCGCCTCGGCGGTCAGATCGAGGCCGTTTACAGCGGTCTTGGCGCCGTACCGCTTCACCAGGTCCCGCACCTGGACCACCGGCTCACTTCGCATGGTGACAGAGTCTAAGGACGCCTGCCGTCACCCGGACGGCCG
This sequence comes from Streptomyces sp., assembly GCF_019510245.1. Lineage (GTDB taxonomy): Bacteria > Actinomycetota > Actinomycetes > Streptomycetales > Streptomycetaceae > Streptomyces. The sequence goes on from NZ_JAEKKT010000138.1 coordinate 14,680, forward strand.
GGTACTAGATCTCCTCCTCACGGGGACGGTGTACGGCCAGCCATCGCTCGGCGTAGGCCACGGCGTCCGCCACGGGGAAGAGCCGGGCGTCCGCACCACCGACCTCTCCGCGGACGACGACGCTCCGGTCGCGTTCGAAGTCGTACCCCAGTTCGTCGAAGCGGTCGGAGGTGATCGACACCTCGGTGACCTCCTCCCAGCCGCCGCCGGGGGCGGGGCGGCCGACCCGGACGCGCGGAGAGGGGATCCGGTACTCGGCGAGGTGGAAGCTGGTGCAGGTGGCGTAGCCGGTGCCGAGCATGAGCACGCGCGCGTGCAGCTTCTCCAGCCGGGCCAGCGGGCTCCGCTCGCCGAGCCGGCAGTCGGGGGCGTGGCCCTCGAGGATCTCCGCCGCGCGCGGGCCGACGGCCGCGAAGGAGGTCTGCGGGTGGGCGCTGCGCAGCGCACCCGGCCAGGTCCGCACGGTCTCCGGGATCACGCCGACCCCGCGCGAGGGGGTGGTCCTGGGGTCGTACGGCGGCATGGTGGCCCGGATCGTCCCCCACCACTCCTCGGGCACCGGCGGATTCCGCCACACCGCGGGGTCCGAGAGGTCACCGGTCTGGGTGGGCACCACCAGGGTGCCGTCCGGGCCGAGGGCGTCGAGGAGGGCCTGGACGACCGCGACGGCTCCGCCGTTCACCCACCCGAGGGAACTGAGCGAGGTGTGTGCCAGGAGGGTCTCGCCGGTCCTGACGCCGAGCAGGTGAAGCTGCCCGGCGAGGGCGTCCCGCGTCACAAGAGGGCCGGTCGGAGGGGGTGTGGGCATGGTTCCGGAGTGTTCCCGAGGGGGCCGCGGAACGCCACCGAATTGGCTGCGGGATGATCGATCAAAGATCGTTTCCGCAGGTCAGGGCGCATGCTTGGTTAGGTATGCCTAAGTGATGCAGGGCACCGTCCCGTCGCCCGGACGCCGCTTGCCTGGTTCTGAGGAATTACGCAACAATGGCGTTGTGAAAAACGTCGGCGAGGCTCGGGAGACCCCCACGGGGCCCCCGCAGGAGGAGCTAGCGACCGGTGAGCGCTCGACGCGCAACCGGGTCGCGCGGTCCATCCTGGACCACGGGCCGTCGACCGTCACCGAGCTGGCCGGACGCCTGGGCCTGACCCCCGCGGCCGTACGCCGGCATCTGGACGCGCTGGTCGCCGACGACGTCGTGGCGGCACGCGAGCAGCGGGTGTACGGCGCGCGGACGCGCGGCCGGCCCGCCAAGGTCTTCGCGCTCACCGACTGCGGCCGGGACGCCTTCGACCAGTCGTACGACAAGCTCGCCGCCGACGCGCTGCGCTGGATCGCCGAGCAGGGAGGCGGCCAGGAGGCGGTCGCCGCCTTCGCGCGGGCCCGGATCACGGCCCAGGCGAGCGCCTACCGCAAGGCGATCGAGAGCGTGAGCCCCGACGAGCGCACGGAAGCGCTGGCCAAGGCCCTGAGCATGGACGGGTACGCTGCAACGGCGCGCACCGCACCGGTCGGCGAACAGCTGTGCCAGCACCACTGCCCGGTCGCCCACGTCGCGGAGCAGTTCCCCCAGCTGTGCGAGGCGGAGACGGAGATCTTCGCCGAGCTGCTCGGAACGCACGTCCAGCGACTGGCGACCATCGCGCACGGCGACGGCGTCTGCACGACGTTCATCCCCAAGATTTCCACTGACGCATCTGCTAGCACGGCCGGGAGGAACCCCGCATGACTCTCCCCACGGAGACTGCCCACCCTGAGCTCGAGGGCCTGGGCAAGTACGAATACGGCTGGGCCGACTCCGACACGGCCGGCGCCTCCGCCAAGCGCGGCATCAACGAGGACGTCGTCCGGGACATCTCCGCGAAGAAGTCCGAGCCCGAGTGGATGACCAAGCTCCGCCTCAAGGGCCTGCGCCTCTTCGAGAAGAAGCCCATGCCGAACTGGGGCTCCGACCTCTCCGGCATCGACTTCGACAACATCAAGTACTTCGTGCGCTCCACGGAGAAGCAGGCGGAGTCCTGGGAGGACCTGCCCGAGGACATCAAGAACACCTACGACAAGCTGGGCATCCCGGAGGCCGAGAAGCAGCGCCTGGTCGCCGGTGTCGCCGCCCAGTACGAGTCGGAGGTCGTCTACCACCAGATCCGCGAGGACCTGGAGGAGCAGGGCGTCATCTTCCTGGACACCGACACCGCGCTGAAGCAGCACCCGGACCTCTTCAAGGAGTACTTCGGCACCGTCATCCCGGTCGGTGACAACAAGTTCGCCTCCCTGAACACCGCCGTGTGGTCGGGCGGCTCCTTCATCTACGTCCCGCCGGGCGTCCACGTGGAGATCCCGCTGCAGGCCTACTTCCGCATCAACACGGAGAACATGGGCCAGTTCGAGCGGACCCTGATCATCGTCGACGAGGGTGCCTACGTGCACTACGTCGAGGGTTGCACGGCCCCGATCTACAAGTCGGACTCCCTGCACTCCGCGGTCGTCGAGATCATCGTCAAGAAGAACGCCCGCTGCCGCTACACGACCATCCAGAACTGGTCGAACAACGTCTACAACCTGGTCACCAAGCGCGCCGTCGCCTACGAGGGCGCCACCATGGAGTGGATCGACGGCAACATCGGCTCCAAGGTGACGATGAAGTACCCGGCCGTCTACCTGATGGGCGAGCACGCCAAGGGCGAGACCCTCTCCATCGCCTTCGCGGGCGAGGGCCAGCACCAGGACGCCGGTTCCAAGATGGTCCACATGGCGCCCAACACCTCCTCCAACATCGTCTCCAAGTCGGTGGCGCGCGGCGGCGGCCGTACCTCCTACCGCGGTCTGGTCGAGATCGGCGAGGGCGCGGCCGGATCCAAGTCGAACGTGCTGTGCGACGCACTGCTCGTCGACACGATCTCCCGTTCCGACACGTACCCCTACGTGGACGTCCGCGAGGACGACGTGTCCATGGGCCACGAGGCGACCGTCTCCAAGGTCTCCGAGGACCAGCTCTTCTACCTGATGAGCCGCGGACTCTCCGAGTTCGAGGCGATGGCGATGATCGTGCGCGGCTTCGTCGAGCCGATCGCCAAGGAGCTGCCCATGGAGTACGCCCTCGAACTCAACCGGCTGATCGAGCTCCAGATGGAAGGCGCGGTCGGCTAAGCGACCGCCGTCACCGTCAAGCCACTCACGTAAGAAAGCGAGCAGACCGACAGCCATGGCTGAGGCTCAGAACTCCCCCACCCTCGGATCCGCTCGGGCGGGGGGACCCCCACCGGTGGGCTCCACCACCGCCGGCGCCATCGCGGTGGCCGCCGAGTCGACCGTCGCCACGCGCATGAGCGCGCCCCCGTCCTTCGACGTCGCGGACTTCCCGGTCCCGCACGGCCGCGAGGAGGAGTGGCGGTTCACCCCGCTGGAGCGCCTGCGCGGGCTGCACGACGGCACGGCGGTCGCCACCGACGACAGCCTGAAGGTCGTGGTGGAGGCCCCCGAGGGCGTCACCGTCGAGCTGGTCGGCCGCGACGACCCCCGGCTCGGCCGGGCCGGCGCCCCCGTGGACCGGGTCGCCGCCCAGGCGTACTCCGCCTTCGAGCGGGCCGGCGTGGTCACCGTCCCCAAGGAGACGGTGCTCACCGAGCCGATCCGGATCAGGGTGCACGGCCAGGGCGGCGTCGCCTTCGGCCACCAGGTGATCGAGCTGGGCGCCTTCGCCGAGGCCGTCGTCGTCATCGACCACACCGGTGACGTGGTCACCGCCGCCAACGTCGAGTACGTCCTGGGTGACGGCGCCAAGCTCACCGTCGTCTCCGTCCAGGACTGGGACGACAAGGCCGTCCACGTGGCCCAGCACAACGCCCTGATCGGCCGCGACGCCAGCTTCAAGTCCGTGGTGGTCACCTTCGGCGGCAACCTCGTACGGCTGCACCCGCGCGTCGCCTACGCCGGCTCCGGCGGCGAGGCCGAGCTGTACGGCCTGTACTTCACCGACGCCGGGCAGCACCAGGAGCACCGCCTGCTGGTCGACCACAACACCCCGCACTGCAAGTCCAACGTCGCCTACAAGGGCGCGCTCCAGGGCGAGGACGCGCACGCGGTGTGGATCGGCGACGTCCTCATCGAGGCCAAGGCCGAGGGCACTGACACCTACGAGATGAACCGCAACCTGGTCCTCACGGACGGCGCGCGGGTCGACTCGGTGCCGAACCTGGAGATCGAGACCGGCGAGATCGTCGGCGCCGGCCACGCCTCGGCCACCGGCCGCTTCGACGACGAGCAGCTCTTCTACCTGATGGCCCGCGGCATCCCGGAGTACGAGGCCCGCCGCCTGGTGGTCCGCGGCTTCTTCGCCGAACTGGTCCAGCAGATCGGTGTCGCCGACATCGAGGAGCGCCTGCTCGCCAAGATCGAGGAGGAGCTGGAGGCCTCGGTCGCATGACGTCCACTGCGTTCGTACGCGCCTGCGGGCTGAGCGAGCTGGAGGAGGACACCCCGAAGCGGGTGGAACTCGACGGCACGCCGGTCTCGGTCGTGAAGACCGAGGGGGAGGTGTTCGCCATCCACGACATCTGCTCCCACGCCAACGTCTCGCTCTCCGAGGGCGAGGTGGAGGACTGCCAGATCGAGTGCTGGCTGCACGGCTCCAGCTTCGACCTGCGCACCGGCAAGCCGTCCGGCCTCCCGGCCACGCGCCCCGTCCCCGTATACCCCGTAAAGATCGAAGGGGACGACGTGCTCGTCTCCCTCACCCAGGAGTCCTGAGGCACCCATGGCAACGCTTGAAATCCGAGACCTGCACGTCACCGTCGAGGCCGACAACGCCACGAAGGAGATCCTCAAGGGCGTCGACCTCACCGTGAAGCAGGGCGAGACGCACGCCATCATGGGCCCCAACGGCTCCGGCAAGTCGACGCTCGCCTACTCCCTCGCGGGTCACCCGAAGTACACGATCACCGGCGGCACCGTGCTGCTCGACGGCGAGGACGTCCTGGAGATGTCCGTCGACGAGCGCGCCCGCGCGGGCCTGTTCCTGGCGATGCAGTACCCGGTCGAGGTCCCGGGTGTCTCGGTCTCCAACTTCCTGCGCACCTCCGCCACCGCGATCCGCGGCGAGGCCCCCAAGCTGCGCACCTGGGTGAAGGAGGTCAAGGAGACCATGGAGCGCCTCTCCATGGACCCCTCCTTCGCCGAGCGCAACGTCAACGAGGGCTTCTCCGGCGGTGAGAAGAAGCGCCACGAGATCCTCCAGCTCGAACTGCTCAAGCCGAAGATCGCGATCCTCGACGAGACCGACTCCGGCCTCGACGTCGACGCCCTTCGCATCGTCTCCGAGGGCGTCAACCGCGTCCGCGAGACCGGCGAGGTCGGCACCCTGCTGATCACGCATTACACGCGCATCCTGCGCTACATCAAGCCCGACTTCGTCCACGTCTTCTCCGCCGGCCGGATCGTCGAGTCCGGCGGCGCCGAGCTCGCCGACAAGCTGGAGGACGAGGGCTACGAGGCATACACGAAGGGTGGCGTATCCGCGTGACACAGTTGCCGGGCCTCCTCGACACCGAGGCGATCCGCAAGGACTTCCCCGTCCTGGACCGCCTGGTTCACGACGGCAAGAAGCTCGTGTACCTGGACAACGCGGCCACCAGCCAGAAGCCGCGCCAGGTACTGGACGTCCTCAGCGAGTACTACGAGCGCCACAACGCCAACGTCCACCGCGGTGTGCATGTGCTCGCCGAGGAGGCCACGGCGATGTACGAGGGCGCGCGCGACAAGGTCGCGGAGTTCGTCAACGCGCCCAGCCGCGACGAGGTGATCTTCACCAAGAACGCCTCCGAGTCGCTGAACCTCGTGGCCAACATGCTCGGCTGGGCCGACGAGCCCTACCGGGTGGACCACGAGACCGAGATCGTCATCACGGAGATGGAGCACCACTCCAACATCGTGCCGTGGCAGCTGCTGGCGCAGCGCACCGGCGCGAAGCTGAAGTGGTTCGGCCTCACCGACGACGGCCGCCTCGACCTGTCCAACATCGACGAGGTCATCACCGAGAAGACGAAGATCGTTTCCTTCGTGCTGGTCTCCAACATCCTGGGCACGGTCAACCCGGTCGAGGCGATAGTGCGCCGCGCCCAGGAGGTCGGCGCCCTCGTCTGCATCGACGCCTCCCAGGCCGCGCCCCACATGCCGCTGGACGTGCAGGCCCTGCAGGCCGACTTCGTGGCCTTCACCGGCCACAAGATGTGCGGCCCGACCGGCATCGGCGTCCTCTGGGGCCGCCAGGAGCTGCTCGAGGACCTGCCGCCGTTCCTCGGCGGCGGCGAGATGATCGAGACCGTGTCGATGCACTCGTCGACCTACGCCCCGGCGCCCCACAAGTTCGAGGCGGGCACCCCGCCGATCGCCCAGGCGGTCGGCCTCGGCGCGGCCATCGACTACCTCGGCGCCATCGGCATGGACAAGATCCTCGCCCATGAGCACGCGCTGACCGAGTACGCGGTGCAGCAGCTCCAGCAGGTCCCGGACCTGAAGATCATCGGCCCCACCACGGCCGAGGACCGGGGCGCCGCGATCTCCTTCACCCTCGGGGACATCCACCCGCACGACGTGGGCCAGGTCCTCGACGAGCAGGGCATCGCGGTCCGGGTCGGCCACCACTGCGCCCGCCCCGTCTGCCTGCGCTACGGAATTCCTGCGACCACGCGAGCGTCGTTCTATCTGTACTCCACTCCGGCCGAGATCGACGCTCTGGTCGAGGGCCTGGAGCACGTACGGAACTTCTTCGGCTGAAGGGCGTGAGCTGAGACCGTGAAGCTGGACTCGATGTACCAGGAAGTCATCCTGGACCACTACAAGCACCCGCACGGGCGTGGTCTCAGGGATGGCGACGCCGAGGTACACCATGTGAACCCGACGTGCGGCGACGAGATCACCCTCCGAGTGAAGTACGACGGCACGACGATCGAGGACGTCTCGTACGAGGGCCAGGGCTGCTCCATCAGCCAGGCTTCGGCCTCCGTACTGAACGACCTGCTGGTCGGCAAGGACCTGGCGGACGCGCAGAAGATCCAGGAGACCTTCCTGGAGCTCATGCAGTCCAAGGGCCGGCTGGAGCCCGACGACGCGATGGAGGACGTCCTGGAGGACGCGGTCGCGTTCGCCGGAGTCTCCAAGTACCCGGCCCGGGTCAAGTGCGCCCTCCTGAGCTGGATGGCGTGGAAGGACGCGACGGCGCAGGCCCTGGGTGGCGCGGCCGACGCCGAAAGGAAGACGGCATGAGCGAGACCGTTGAGATGAAGCCGGCCTCCGAGGAGGAACTCCGCGAGGCTCTGTACGACGTCGTCGACCCCGAGCTGGGCATCGACGTGGTCAACCTCGGGCTGATCTACGGCATCCACATCGACGACGCGAACATCGCGACGATCGACATGACCCTGACCTCGGCGGCCTGTCCGCTGACCGATGTCATCGAGGACCAGGCCAAGTCCGCCACGGACGGTCTCGTCAACGAACTGCGCATCAACTGGGTCTGGATGCCCCCGTGGGGCCCCGACAAGATCACCGACGACGGCCGCGAGCAGCTGCGGGCGCTCGGGTTCAACGTCTGAGATCCCGGCACACGAAAGCGGCGGCACCCTCTCCGGGGTGCCGCCGCTTCGCCATGTCTCAGCTCAGCCCGCCCACGAGGTCGAAGAAGAAGTCCTCGCGGTTGGTCGTGTTGTAGCCGTAGGGGTCCAGGCGCAGCTGGAAGTTCTTGTGCCGCAGGGCGTAGTTGGGGTAGTTCACCGACTGGAACAGCACGTCGTCCGAGAACGGCGACTTCTGCGGGCAGAAGGTGGCGTCCTGCTTGAAGAGGGAGCTGCCGTCGTTGCTCTCGGCGCGCAGCACGAAGTTCTGGTGGCGCAGGTACAGCCCGTCGTGCGTGGCGAAGGAGTAACAGGAGGCGTTCGCCAGGCCCTTGACCAGGTCGAAGGTCGAGTCCTCGCGGGACTCGGAGCCGCTGGGCTGGTCGAGATACACGTAACTGCCGCTCACGTGCCAGTAGCGGTCCGGGTAGTTGACCGAGCGGACCGACTTCCCGTCGGAGCCGGGTTGTTGCGCCGAACCGCCCGAACTCCCCTTGCCGGGCGTGGACTTGGAAGGCTTGGCGCTGGACGGCGCGGACTTCGGGCCGGTGCCGGACGAGGCGGTCGTCGCCGTACCGGACTTGGACGCGGACGCGCTCGGCGAGGTCGCCGACATCCCCGACGTGCCCTTCGGCGGCGCGGTGGTGCCCGGTGCGGACGGCGAGGCGAAGGACAGCAGGCCGGGGCCGTTGTCGGTGTTCGCGGACGCCGTGGGATGCGGTGACGCCTGGTCAGGGGCGTTGTGGCTGACGGTTATCGCCGTGATGCAGGCGACGACGGTGGCGACGGCCAGCGTGCCGGCCAGCCAGAGTCTTCGGGTTCCGGGAGCCCGGGAAGTGTCGGGGGCCCAGCCGTTCTCCCAGGCGGGATGCGGCGGGGGTTGGGGGGTGGTTTCTGGCATGCGTGTTTCCTCCAGCGGCGCCAAGGCAGCGGCCGGGGATGTGAGGGTGGGGTGAGTGAAGTGTGAAGCGGTGATGGATCACAGAGGTGCACAGACTAGTGGAGTGACGGGCCTGCTGGGGCCAGTTTCAGCTAGCGATTTCTGTGAAGATTAAACATCCCCGTGTGCCGTGTGGGAGTGGAATCGGCGACGCCGACGGTGTGCACCTGCCGGGGGAACGTCGGCCGCGGGGAAACCCGTTTCTGGCCGTGCGGTCCGAGGCCGCCCGGTTGTGTACACCCGTACACAACGTTGCGTACACTCGTACACATGGGATACCTGACGCTCGCCGGCGCCATAGCCGCCGAGGTCGCCGCCACGACGGCGATGAAGTACGCGGACGGATTCACCAGGCTCTGGCCCTCGTTGCTGACGGCACTGGGATACGTCGTCTCGTTCCTGCTCCTGGCCGAGACGCTGAAGACCGTGTCGATCGGCACGGCGTACGCGATCTGGTCCGGGGTCGGCACCGCAGCCATCGCCGTGCTCGGCCTGCTGCTCTTCGGGGAGGGACTGAGCACCGTCAAGATCGCCGGGATCGTGCTGATCATCGGGGGAGTGGTGGTCCTGAACCTGGGAGGTGCGCACTGATGCCCCGCCGTTACGACCCCGACCGCCGGCAGCGGATCATCGAGGCGGCGATCCGCGTGGTCGGCGAGAACGGGCTCGCCGGGCTGAGCCATCGCACCGTCGCCGCCGAGGCCGACGTCCCGCTCGGCTCCACGACGTACCACTTCAGGACCCTCGACGAACTGATGGTCGCCGCGCTGCGCCAGGCGAACGAGGGCTTCGCCAAGACGGTCGCCGCGCACGGCGGCCTGGACGACCCCGCGACGGACCTCGCCACCGCCCTCGCCCGCATCCTCGGCGACTGGCTGGGCGGCGACCGTACCGCCGTGGAGCTGGAGTACGAGCTCTACCTCGCCGCCCTGCGCCGCCCGGCCCTGCGCCCCGTCGCCGCCGAGTGGGCCGACGACCTCGCCGAACGGCTGACCCGGCGCACCGACCCCGTCACCGCGCGGGCGCTGGTCGCGCTCCTGGACGGCATCTGCCTCCAGGTGCTGCTGACGGGGACGCCGTACGACGAGGGGTACGCGCGGCAGGTCCTGGCGCGCGTGATTCCCTGAGCGGAACGCGCCCGTCGCTCCCTTCACCACAGACCGCGCACGCCCCGACGCGCGCCCCTGGCTGTACGGCGTCCCCGACGCCACCCCGCCCGGCGCACCTCCACGGCCCGCCCCCTGAGACGCCCCGCACGCTGGTTCGCCTCGCAGGCCCCTGGCCGGTTAGGTTGCCCTCATGACCGACACGACTGCTCCCCGCCCCACCGGTGCCGCCGCCGCCGGCCTCGCCACCATCGCCGCCGACGGCACCGTTCTCGACACCTGGTTCCCCGCCCCCGGGCTGGTCGCCGAGCCCGGCCCGGCCGGCACCGAGACGCTCTCCACCGAGCAGGCCGTGGAACTCCTCGGCGAGGGTGCGGCCAAGGCGATCGGCCCGGACGTCCGCCGCAACGTGGAGGTCGTCGCGGTCCGTACGGTCATCGCCTCCCTCGACGACAAGCCGCTCGACACCCACGACGCCTACCTGCGCCTGCACCTGCTCTCGCACCGCCTGGTGAAGCCGCACGGCCAGAGCCTGGAGGGCATCTTCGGCCTCCTCGCCAACGTCGCCTGGACCTCCCTCGGCCCGGTGGCCGTCGATGACATCGAGAAGGTCCGGCTGAACGCCCGCGCCGAGGGCCTGCACCTCCAGGTGACCTCGATCGACAAGTTCCCGCGGATGACCGACTACGTCGTCCCGAGGGGCGTGCGCATCGCCGACGCCGACCGGGTCCGCCTCGGCGCGCACCTCTCCGAGGGCACCACCGTCATGCACGAGGGCTTCGTCAACTTCAACGCCGGCACGCTGGGCACCTCGATGGTCGAGGGCCGTATCTCGGCCGGTGTCGTGGTCGGCGACGGCTCGGACATCGGCGGCGGCGCCTCCACCATGGGCACGCTGTCCGGCGGCGGCAACGTCGTCATCGCCATCGGCGAGCGCTGCCTGATCGGCGCCGAGGCGGGCGTCGGCATCGCCCTCGGCGACGAGTGCGTGGTCGAGGCCGGCCTCTACGTCACCGCGGGCACCCGGGTCACCATGCCCGACGGCCAGATCGTCAAGGCCCGCGAACTGAACGGCGCCTCCAACATCCTCTTCCGCCGCAACTCGGTCTCCGGCGCCGTCGAGGCCCGCCCGAACAACGCGGTCTGGGACGGGCTGAACGAGATCCTGCACAGCCACAACTGACGTACCGCTGAGCGCCCTCCCCGGGGACGGCCCGGGGAGGGCGCTCACGTGCGAGCAGGGGGTCCCGATCGGGAGCGGGTGGTGACCTCGGCTGCGACAATGCAGCCATGAACGACGCCTTGGGGCCGCAGCCCTTCGCCTCGCCGCTCAAGCCCGTCGACCTGCGCACCATCGCGCCCGAACGGGACGCCCTGGCCGGGTGGCTCGACTACCATCGCGCCGAACTTCTGCGGAAGCTCGATGGGTTGACCGAGGAACAGACCTCCCGGCGGGTCGTTCCGTCCCTCACCACGCTGCACGGGTTGGTGCGGCACCTCACCAAGGTCGAGTTCGTCTGGTTCGTCAACGTCATCGAACAGAGCGAGGAACCCGCACCCTTCGGCTGGCCGAAGCGCAAGGACGGCGACTTCCTGTTGGACGACGGCGCGACGCTGACCGAGGACGTCGCGCGTTACCTGGCCGCCTGCGAACGCAGCCGCCAGATCTACGCCGGGGTCTCACTGGACGACGTGCGCACGCACCACCGGTTCGGGGATCTCGACGTGCGGTGCATCATGATGCACATGACCAGGGAATACGCCCAGCACAACGGCCACGCGGACATCATCCGCGAGCTTGTCGACGGCACTGCCTCGCGCTGAGTCCCCGCACGCCTCCGGACGCGGCCCACGGCGGTCTCACTTCAGGTGCCGGGCGAAGAACCGGGCCGCGTCCTCCCCGGCGAACTGCGGGACGCCGGTGTGGCCGCCCATGTTGGCGTGCAGGGACTTCTCCTTGGAGCCGAAGGCGTCGAACAGGTCCAGGGCCGCCTGCCGGTCGTTGCCCTCGTCGTCCCACTGCAGCAGGACGTGCAGCGGAATGGTGACCCGGCGGGCCTCCTCGAACATGGCGCGAGGCACGAGACTCCCGGCGAAGAGACCGGCGGCCACGATGCGCGGCTCGACCACCGCCAGCCGGATCCCGATGGAGATCACTCCCCCCGAGTAGCCGACGGGGCCGCCGATCCCGGGGAGCGCCAGGAGGGCGTCGAGGGCGGCCTGCCATTCCGGCACCGCCCTGTCGACGAGCGGGAGTACGAGAGCGTCGATGAGCTCGTCGCCGACCGGCTCGCCGGCTTCCATGACCCGGCGCAGCTCGGCGCGGGCCTGCTCGGCGGCCGGCCAACGGGGCCGGTCGGCGCTTCCGGGGAGCTCGATGGCGGCCGTGGCGAAGCCGTCCGCCGCGGCGTGCCGGGCTCGGGCCACCAGGCGGGGGTAGGTCCTGCGCAGCCCGAGAGGAGGAGGGCTGAGCAGGATCAGCGGAGCCGGGGCGGATGCGGAGCCGGGCGTCCACAGGATGCCGGGGATGTCGCCGAGGGTGAATTCGCGCTCGAGGACGCCGTCGTCGAGGCGCTGTCCAGAAGTCAAGTGCATGGTCGTGCCTTTCGGGAGTGCCAGGGAACGGCGCTCCCGGACGACCTACCGCCCGACCGTGACCCCGCAGGGGAGCACCCATGTCGATACGTTCACGGGTACCACCTCCTCGCTCTCCTGCACGGCTCCCGGAAACGTAGCAGGGGCTGCCGTGGTCCCGCCAAGGAGTTTTCGCGCAGGCTCCCGTACCGAGGGCGTTCAGTCGTCGTGCGGCAGGCAGGCGCGGAAGTCCGTCAGGGCGGCGAAGTCGTCCTCTCGCAGCCCGATCCGGGGGTCGACGTGATGCAGGAGGGCCGGGCCGGGATGGTGGGAGCGGACGTACAGCGTGTCCGCCGGGCTCTGCTCGTCGTCCACCCAGGCGAACGGCCGCCCCTCGGCGTACGCCACGATCGCCTCGGTCTTCCAGTGGACCCCGTCCGGCCGCTCGGCCAGCAGACCCCGCCCGAAGTCGACGTAGGGAAGCTCGGGCAGGCCGACGACCGGGCCGATCCAGTGGTTGGCCTCGGCCATCCAGGTGGTCGCCCAGCACAGCTCGTAGCCGAGGGCGAGCAACGCCGGCCCGTGGGACGGGTTCAGCCACACCCGCAGCGGGCGGCCCGGACGGACGGTCGCCCGGATCGTCGTATAGCCCTCCGGGCGCCGCTCGGGCCTGGCCGCGTACGGGTTGAGGGGTCCGTCGACGTCCAGGAACAGCAGGGGAGGGCGCACGGGGCCAACGTACGGCAGCGGGCGGACGGAGCACCGGCGAATATCCCGCAGGAGGCCTCCGGGACGTCGCCGAGCGCCGATCAGGCGGCCGCGAACTCCGCGAACTCCTCGTACACCGCCCGCAGCCGGGCCGCCGTGTCCCGGCCGACGGCCCGCAGGGGCGCCCGTACCGGGCCCGCCGGCAGGCCGATCCCGGCGAGCAGCGCCTTCGCCGTGACCGTGCCCGGCAGTCCCGCGGCCGTCATCGCCTCGATCAACGGCACGGCCCGCAGCTGGAGTTCGGTCGCGCGGGCCGTGTCGCCCGCGTCGAACGCGTCCAGGATCGCGGCGACGCGGGAGGGGACGGCATTGGCGACCGTGCTCACACAGCCGGCCGCGCCCACCGCGTACAGGGCGAGGATGTGCTCGTCGCAGCCCGCGTAGTACGCCAGGTCCGTGCGCGCCAGCACCTTCTGGGTGCCGAGGAAGTCGTACGAGCAGTCCTTCACGGCGACGATCCGGGGGTGCGCGGCGAGGCGGATCAGTGTCTCCGGCTCGATCCGGATGCCGGTGCGGCCCGGGATGTCATAGAGCATCACCGGCAGCCCGCTCGCCTCGGCCACCTGGAGGAAATGCGCCTCCAGGGCGTCCTGCGGGGGCCTGCTGTAGTACGGCGACACCACCAGGACGCCGTCCGCGCCCGCCTTCTCGGCCGCGCGGGCGAGCTCGACGGTGTGCAGGGTGTCCGCGGTGCCCACGCCCGCCACGAGCGGCACCCGGTCGCCCACCGCCGCCCGGACGGCCGCGATCAGCTCGGCCTTCTCCGCGTCCGTCGTGGTCGGCGACTCACCTGTGGTGCCGTTCAGCACCAGGCCGTCGCAGCCCTCCGCCACCAGATGCGCGGCCAGCCGCCGTGCTCCGGCGAGGTCGAGCGCGCCTCCTTCGGTGAAGGGGGTGACCATTGCGCAGAGGGTACGGCCGAAAGGGCGGGGCGAACGGGCGGTGCCGTGTGGGTTCTTCATGGGGGTAGTCTCGGCGGGGCAACGGCTTAGCTCCACTTAAATTTTCTACGACGCATGCCTTAGTAACGCTAAATCGTGGATCGCGCTGGGCGCCGCGACGCGAGCGCGAGGCCCTGTGTCCAAAACGGCCCCTCATGGGCCACTATGGGCCGGACGGTCACTTACTGCAGGTCATGGGTCATGGGAGGCACCATGAAGCTGGGCAAGGCACTGGCCACCGGGGTCGCCGAGGAGCGGCCGCTCGTCCACGGCGACGTACCCGAGGTCCCCGAACTTCCGGAAGACGTCCACGCGATCGAGGAGATCCGCGAAACCCGGGCCGCGTCCGAAGAGGCCCCGGCCGCCCGATGAGGCTGTGGCTCCCGGCGGAACGGCCGACGGAGCCGCCGGCCGGCTACAAGATCGCCCACCCGATGCTGTCCCAGGATGGTGCACGGGCCGGGTTCACCGGTGTGTCGCTGGGCGGCGCGCTGCCGTACGGAGTGCTGGACGACGCGTCCTGCGTCTACGGCCGACGGCACCGCCCGCCCGCGCGGCTGTGCGACTGCGGCTTCCACTGCGTGTACGAACGCGAGGTCGCCGAGGCCCTGCTGTGCATCGCCGAGCACCGGTCGGCCGTGCTGCTCGAAGTCTCCGTCCTCGGTGCCTACATCCGTTTCGAGCGCGGCTTCCGCTGTGCCCGGCAGCGGGTGCGGACCGCGACCGTCGGGCCGTGCGCCTGCGGGGCGCCGGCCGTCGCGCTCGCCGACGCGGGCTGGGGCAGGCCCGGTTGGCGAGCCCTCGCCGCCGCCTGCGCCGGGTGTGTCCGCGCGCGTGCCTCCGTCTCGCTCGCCGGGTTCGCCCGGCTGGCGGGGCAGGGGCTGCGGGTGATCGCCGGTGGCGCCGGGGACGGCGTTGGCCCGCCGGTGGCGGGGGAGGGCCTCGGAGTGCCCGAACTTGTCGCGGAGGCAGCCCTGTTGCAGGCCCGCCTCGACTGGTTCCAGAGTCAGCTCGCCCGGCTCGGCGAACGGGGCGAGCAGGGCTGAGGGCGGCCGGACCGGGTACTCGGAAGGTCAGCAGTCAGAGCGGACGCCGACGAGTCCAGGAGGGGCAGCACCCATGACGAAGAGGACCGCACGCGGAACGGGGGCCCGGCTGACCGACACCGCCGGCGCGCTGGCGGCGAAGGCCGACCTCAAGGGCCGTACCCAGGCCCGCGCCGCCGACCTCAGGGACAAGGCAGGCGCGCTGACCGTGCAGCTGCGCGAGGGCGCGACCAAGGCCGGCCACCAGGCCCAGGGCCGGGCGGTGAAGGGCGGCCACACCGCACAGGAGCAGATGGCCAGGGCGCAGCACACGTTCCAGGGGCGGGCACTGCGGACCGGACGCGCCGTCCAGGAGCGGGCGGGGCGCGCCGGGCACCTGGCGTCGGAGAAGGCCGCCGTGGCCGGGAACGCCGTCGAGGGCCGGGTCCCGCAGCCCGCGCGCCTGGTCGTGCGGGCCGTCGTACGGCACCCGAGGCCTGTGCTGATCGCGGGCGCCGCCCTCGCCGTCGCCGTGGCGGTGGGCGCGCTGCGCGGGGGCCGTCGCGCCTGAGTTCCACCGAGGGTCCCGGCTCCACCGTCCCACCGAAAACTCCACCTGTATGGACAAAAAAAGTTTTCGGTGAGACGGTGGAGCCATGCTGGACGTCACCGTGATCGAGGACCCCGAGGCGGCGGCCGTGTCGCTCGACCCCATACGGGCCAGGCTGCTCGCCGAACTGGCCGACGCGCCCGCGTCGGCCGCGATGCTGGCCGGCAAGGTCGGGCTGCCCCGGCAGAAGGTGAACTACCACCTGAAGACGCTGGAGCGGCACGGCCTGGTCGAGCTGGCGGGCGAGCGGCGCAAGGGCAACGTCACCGAGCGGCTGATGCGCGCGACCGCCGCGTCGTACGTCATCTCCCCGGCGGCCCTGCCCGCCGTACAGCCGGACCCGGACCGCTTCCGCGACCAGCTCTCCGCGCGCTGGCTGCTCGCCCTCGGCGCGCGTCTGGTGCGCGATGTCGGCATGCTGGTCACCGGGGCCGCCAAGGCCCGCAAGCAACTGGCGACCTACGCGCTGGACGGCGAGGTCCGCTTCGCCTCCGCCGCCGACCGTGCGGCCTTCGTGCAGGAGCTGACGGCGGGTGTGAGCGCGCTCGTCCGCAAGTACGACGCGCCCGACGCGGAGGGCGGCCGGGACCACCGGATCGTGGTCGCCGTCCATCCCACGGTCAAGGACCGGCCCACCCCCGAGCTGGAACAGTAGGCGGCAGGAGCCCCATCATGTCCAAGGAATTCGAGATCGCCCGTGAGTTCGAGGTCGATGCCACGCCCGGAGAGGTGTGGGAGGCGATCACCCACGGCACCGGCGGCTACCTGTGGCCGATGCAGCCGCCCGAGCCCCGGGTGGGCGGCACGGCGGCCTTCGGGTCCACCGTCACCGCCTACGACCCGCCGCACCACCTGGTCACCCGCAGCGAGGACGTCGGCTTCCCGACCCAGAGCGCCAACCAGCTGGAGCACGTCATCGAGGAGCGCGACGGCGGCCGCCGCGCCTGGGTGCGCTACGTGCACAGCGGGATCTTCACCGACGACTGGGACAACCAGTACGACGGCGCGAGCCGCCACACCGACTTCTACCTGCACACCCTGCGCGAGTACCTCACCCACTTCGCGCCCCGCCCGGTGAGCTTCGCCCAGCTGAACGGGCCGGAGGCGTCCCAGGCGCCGGACGCCTTCACTGCCGTGGGCCGTGCCCTCGGCCTGCCGGACGACCTCGCCGCGGGCGCGAAGGCGAGCGTCCGGGGGCCCGGCGGGCGGGCCGTGGACGCGGTGGTCGACTACCGCGACCCGTACTTCATCGGGCTGCGCACCGAGGACGCCCTCGTCCGGTTCTTCGGGCGCAACCATTGGGGCGCCCCGGTCGGCATCAGCGTCCACGACTTCGCGCCGGACGCCGACGCCGAGGCGAACGAGGCCGCCTGGCAGGACTGGCTGAACGGGGTGTTCGGTCGGTCCTGAGCCGAGGCCGACCGCTTACGGGCGGAAGCGCAGCACCTGCGGGTCGTGGTCGCTGATCTGGTCGTGGAACTCCGAGTTGATGTGCACGCTGTCGTACTCGAAGTCGCCGTTGCCGCGGATCTGCTTGCTGATCAGGATCTGGTCCAGGACCTGCTCGTTGCCCTGGTAGTCGTAGGTGTAGCGCTCCTTGGTGGGCAGCGACTGGATCGCCGACCAGAGCGCGCCGCCCTTCTCCAGGATCTTGGTGGTGCCGGAGAAGTCGAAGTCGTTCATGTCGCCGAGCGCGATGACCTCGGCGTCCTTCTGGACGTCGAGGATGTTCTTGACGAACGCGTTGACCAGCGTCGCCTGCGCGTGGCGCTGGGTCTCCGAGCTGCGCACCACCGGCTGGTACTGCGAGGTCAGCCCCTGGTCGCCGCCCTTGGAGTTGAGGTGGTTGGCGATCACGAAGACCGTCTTGCCGTGGAAGACGAACTCACCGGCGAGCGGCTTGCGGCTGGCCGTCCAGGCGGAGTTCGCCGGGTCGATACGGCCGGGGGAGGCCGTCAGCTGGGCCTTGCCGTGCACCTTGGTGACGCCCACCGCGGTGGTGGAGTCGCCGCCCGCGCGGTCGACGAAGGAGACCCGCTCCGGGTTGAACAGGAAGACCTGGCGGATGTTGCCGCCGGGCTCGCCGCCGTCCTGGTCGTTGACGGGGTTGATGGAACGCCACTGGTACTTCGGGCCGCCGACCGCGACGATCGCGTCGATCAGCTTGTTCACCGTCACGTCGGCGGCGACCGTGCCGTCGTCCGTCGCGCCGTCGTTGTCCTGGATCTCCTCCAGGGACACGATGTCGGGCGACTGGAGGTTGTTCACGATCGCGGACGCGTGCGCGGCGAAGGTGCCGTCGGAGGGGTCGAGGTTCTCGACGTTGTAGGTCGCCACCGCCAGCTCGCCGTGCGCCTGCTTCTTCGTCGTCTCGCGCTGCAGGCCACCGCTCTTCAGGGTGCCCAGCGTGCTCGCGACCAGGGTGTAGCCGCCGTACTGGTTGTAGTCCAGCGGGCCGGTCGTGGCGCCGCTCAGGGTGTCGCCGACGTTCGCCGCCGGGAAGTCCGCGGTCGAGCCGAGGGACTGGATCTGGAGGCGGCCGGTGTTCTGGTCGCGGTAGGTGCGGTAGAGCGAGCCGCCGCGGTTGGTGCGGTTCTCGTGCGGCTTGACCGTGACCCACAGCTCGGCGTACGGGTCGGTGGCGGTGACCACGCGGGCGTCCTTGACCTGGACGTTCATGCCCTCCAGGGACTCGTAGTAGTCCAGGGCGTACTTCTTGGGCTGGAGGGCCAGGCCGTTGATCGAGTTGCTCGCGGCCGTGTCGCCCGCCGGGGTGTACGCGCTCGGCACCGACTTCTTGTCGATCACGACCGGCGCCGGGACCGCGTTGCCGGTGGAGACGGTGGTGACCGTCGGCTTCGTGATCTCGGTCAGCGACTGGTTGCCGGTGGAGGCGCCGCCAGGGACGTACTCGGAGACCGTGCCGGTGACCTTGACGGAGTCGCCGACCGCGACCTTCGGGGTGGAGCTGGTGAAGACGAAGACGCCCTCGCTGGTGGCCGGGTTGCCGTCCGGCGTCGGATCCTGGATCCAGAAACCTCTGGAGGAGCCGTAGGTGCGCGTGGCCGTGACGACGCCGGGGACGTCCGTCACCTTCTGGCCGGCGTACGGAGATATGCGCGTGGTGCCCTGGACGTCGTGGATGCGCAGCCCGTCGGCCTGGGCGGGCGAGGTGAGGGCGACGGTGGACGCCGCGCTGCAGACGGCGGCGACGGTGAGCGCGGCGAGACGCGCGGAAGACCTGCTCGGCAAGGGAATCCCTCCGGGGACATCGGAAGCGCCGGGACAAGGGCGGTTTATGGAGCGTTCATGACACGTTCATGTATGCCATGCGGCGCGGATGTGACACGCGTAGACGCCGGGCGAACGGTCGTCCCCCGTTTTCTATGCGCGTCAATCTCCTGTGTGGCCAGGGCAGTTGTCAAGGTTTCGGCCACGTGCGGGGCCCGGCGGGGAGATGAACCGGGCGGCATGGGTGGAAATCCGTCTAGGCTGAGCGGCTGAGCCGTACGGCGTCCAGGTGGTCGTACGGCCGTCGATACGGTGTCCATGTCGCCGTACGACCGTTGAGGCGTCCGAGGAGAACCAGCCGATGTCTGACAGCGCCCCCCTGCCCCCGGTGCGGTTGCGTTCCGAAGCGGAGCTGGCGCACGCCGCACTGTCCACGCCGTTGCTCGCCCGGGCCGCCCGGCTCGCCCGCTGGGCCGGCCCGGACACCCGCGTGGACGCGGGGGGCGAGCTGGTCGAGGAGCAGCTCCCGGCCGCCGCCGAGGCGCTCGGCCTCACCGGGGAGGACGCCGCCGCCTACGCCGGTGAGGCCTGGCGGGTCGCCGTGGACGCCGGACTGGTCGAGATCGCCGACGAGGAGGCCGGGACGGTGACGGCGGGGGAGGGGCTGGCGCTGCTGACCGGTGGCTCGCCGCACGACGTCCTCGCGGTGTGGCAGGCCGCGCTGGAGACCGTGATCGCCGACGCGAGCGTGCCCGACCTGGACGGAATTGTCGACGCGCTCGACGAGGGCGGCGAGGTCGATTTCTCGTCACTCGGCTGGGACCCGGAGGCGGAGGCGGATTTCCTCGACGGCGTCCTCGGCAACCTGTACCTGCTGAGCGTGAGCGAGGGCGGTTCCGGCGAGGCGCCGGTGCCGCTGCCCGCGCTCGCCGCGTCGATGATCGTGCCCAGCGACATGGGCGAGCCCACCAACGACGTCCTGGAACAGGTCTCCGAGGCGATGATGCGGCTCGACGACCAGTTCCGGCTGCTGGAGCCGGTCGGGCTCATCGAGTACCAGCCGGTCGACGAGACGCTGATGGCCGATACGGAGGAGGAGCCGGCGGCGGGTCCGGTCGACGAGGCCGACGTCTCCCGGTACGGCATGGTGCGGCTCACCCCGCTCGGTGCGTACGGGTTGCGGCTGCGGCTGCTGGAGGCAGGCTTCGCGGCGCCGGCGGTCGGAGAGCTCGCCGACAAGGGCGCGGACGCGCTGCTCGACGGTACGGCCACGTTTCCGCAGGGGGCCGCGCAGGCCGAGACCGAGCAGTGGCTGGCCCGCCGCGAGTCCCTCGCCGCGGCCCGCGAACTGCTGACCGCCGCGCGCGGTGCGGACGCGGGCGCTCCGCTGCGGCGGCTGCGCTGCCAGCAGGCGCTGTCCCTGCTCGGCGCCGAGGCCGAGCCCGCCCTGCGCGAGGTCCTCGACGACCCCGAGCTGGGCGGGCTGGCGAGGGTCTGGCTCGCCGAACGCGGCGCCGCCGACGTGCCGGCGCCCTCCCAGGACATGATCTTCTGGCTGACCATCGACACGGTGGCCGCGCAGCTGGCCGCCGAGGGGAACTCCGAGGAGCTCCAGGCGCTGGTGGAGGGCCTGGCCCGGCAGCACAGCGGCTTCTTCGCCGAGGCCTGGCGGGTGGGGCACCCCGACACGGCCGACGTACTGGAGGCGATGGGCCGCCTCCACCCCGACAAGAAGGTGGCCAAGGAGGCCCGCAAGGCGGCGTTCAAGGCACGGTCGCAGCACGGCGGGTAGCGGCCGGCGGACGGGCGCGCGGAGGTTGGGCACCGCCGTATGCCGCGGTTCGGCTGGGCGTCGTTGCGGCGGAGAGAGATCAAGCGGCGCGCTGTTGTAAGTGGCACGCCGGTGCGGTGCGGTGCGGTGCGGTGCGGTGCGGTGCGGTGCGGTGCGGTGCGGGCGTGCGGGAGGTTGGGCACCGCCGGATGCCGCCGTTCGGGGCTGCGCGCCGTTGCGGCGGGGAAAGAATGAGAGCGCTGTCGCGGCGGGAACGGGTGAGAGCGCTGTCGAGGCCGGCGTGAAGCGGTCAGGGGCGATCGGGCTCTCTGTGGGGTTCTCTTGGGGTGGGCTTTTGGGGGGCGTGGGGTGGGGATTACGGATTCATGGAACAGACGGCCGTGATGTCGCCCTGCGTTCAGCCGGAGTTCAAGGACGGGCGGGAGCGTGTGCGCCGAGTTGAGGCCCGCCACCCTCCACGGCACCCGACCGTCACAGGAGACACCATGTCGCTCACCCGCAGGGACTTCACAAGGAAATCCGCGATCACCGGTGCCGGTGTCGCGCTGGCGGGCAGCGTCGGCGCGCTCGCCACCGCCCCGAACGCCCTCGCCGCCACCGACACCGCCACCGACACCGAGGCCGCCGACGCGGCGCACGGGCACGGGCACGGCGGCGTCGGCTACGGGCCGTTGCTTCCCGACCCCGACGGCATCCTCGCGCTTCCCGCCGGCTTCAAGTACCGCGTCATCACGTACAGCGGCAAGACCCGGCTGGAGTCGGGCGAGTTCACCCCTTCCAACCACGACGGCACCGCCACCTTCGACGGCCCGCGCGGTGCCACCCTCCTCGTCAACAACCACGAGCTGGCCGGCCCCCGCGCCAACTGGGCGTACCCGGTTCCGCTGACCGAGGGCCTCGTCTACGACCCGGCCGCCGCCGGTGGCTGCACCGTCGTCGAGGTCCGCCCCGGCGGGCACGTCGCCGAGTGGGTCGGCATCGCCGGCACCGCCACCAACTGCGCGGGCGGCAACACCCCTTGGGACACCTGGCTCACCTGCGAGGAGACCGAGGACAAGGCCGGCACCAACGGCTTCACCAAGGACCACGGCTACGTCTTCGAGGTCGACCCCGAGGACCGCCGGGCCAACCGGAACCCCAAGCCCGTCAAGGCGCTCGGCCGTTACGCCCACGAGGCCGTCGTCGTCGACCCCAAGCGCGGCCACCTGTACCTGACGGAGGACGCGTCCAACCCGAACGGCCTGCTCTACCGCTGGACCCCGCCCGAGCACTTCCACCACGGCCGCGGCAAGCTGCGCACCCTCGCCGACGACGCCGGCACGCTCCAGGCCTTCAAGTGCTTCGACTCCGGCGGCCAGTTCGTCGACGACCTCTCCCGCGCCACGAAGATCGGCACGGTCTACGGCGTCGACTGGGTCGACGTCCCGGACCGCGACGCGAGGACCACCTCGGTGCGCAAGCAGTTCACCACCGGCCAGGTCACCCGCGCCCGCAAACTGGAGGGCATGTGGTGGGGCGACGGCGGCGTGTACATCGTCTCGTCCTACGCCCGCGCGGAGAGCCCGGTCCAGCACGACGGCTCGGTGTGGTTCTACGACCCCAAGCGCCGCACCCTCACGCTCAAGGTCCGCATGGGCGTCAACCCCGACCCGTCCGTCGAGGGCAACTTCGACGGGCCCGACAACATCACCGTCTCCCCGTACGGCGGCCTGGTCATCGCCGAGGACGGCGAGGGCCTCCAGCACCTGTTCGGCGCCACCGACAGCGGCCGCACCTACCCGATCGCCCGCAACGAGCTGAACATCGGGGCCGCGGAGGAGCCCGAGTACAGCGAGTTCACCGGCGTCACCTTCTCGCCCGACGGCCGGACCCTGTACGCCAACATCCAGACCCCGGGCATCATGCTCGCCATCACCGGGCCCTGGAAGCGCCAGCAGCGCGGATAGTTAATTAACTCGCCCGGCCCGCGGCCCGCCTCCTAAGGTTGTGCACGTCCAGGTGCGAAGGCAGGACCTACTTCCACTCATAATGGGGCGGCCGCGGGTTCGAGTCCCGCCACCGGCACAACGCGCCGGTGTAGCTCAGGGGTTAGAGCACTTACGTCGGTTCCGCCGGCTTCGATCTCTGGACACCGAAAACTTCATGCACCTCCCGGTGCGTGTTCTTGACCTCGGGAGGCGCAGCTCATGGTGGGTGTCCGGTGCGCAGGCAGCGGTTACTTCATCGGGATCAGAAGGCTGCGGGTTCGAATCCCGTCACCGGCTCGGGGCCGGTGTAGCTCAATGGGCAGAGCATCTGAGTAAAGTCCGTCGCCGATTCCCGAACTCGGACACCCTCCTTCTGCTGCGTCTCCTCCGAAACTCCAACGAATTCGGGGGAATTCACCATGGCGCGATTCAACACCAAGGCGCCCCGCGCGCAGCCCACTTCGCGGGTCACCTCCACGGGCCGCGTGCTCCGTACCTACCAGGGCGGCCGCGGCCAGGAGCGGGACGCGCGGTCCGAGCTCTTCCTGCTCGCCGTCGCCAACTTCGTCTCGCAGCAGACCTTCTACGAGACCGGCGCGGACCGCGACGACCGCTTCGCCACGCTCCTGCGCGAGCTCGCCGTCACCGACCCGGCCTGGGCGGCAGGCCTGCTCGGCTGGCTGCGCGGCGAGGGCAACATGCGGACCGCCTCGATCGTGGGCGCCGCCGAGTACGTGCACGCCCGCCTGACCGCGGGGGTCACCGACGGCCCCTCGAACCGTCGGGTCGTCGCCTCCGTGCTCCAGCGGCCCGACGAGCCCGGCGAACTGCTCGCCTACTGGACGGCGACGTACGGCCGCGCCGTTCCCAAGCCCGTCAAGCGCGGGATCGCCGACGCCGTACGACGGCTGTACCACGGCAGGTCGCTGCTCAAGTACGACACGGCGTCCAAGGGATACCGCTTCGGCGACATCCTCAACCTGGTGCACGCGGCGCCGGACCCCGACAAGCCGTGGCAGGGCGAGCTGTTCCGGTACGCGCTGGACCGGCGGCACAACCCGGACACCGCGGTACCGCCCGTGTCGAGCCCGGTGCTCGGCGCCCACCGTGAGCTGATGGCGCTGCCCGTCGGGCAGCGGCGCGCGGTCGTCACCGGTCCCGGTGGCGCCGAGCGGCTCGCGGCGGCCGGTCTCACCTGGGAGGCGCTGGCCGGATGGCTCCAGGGTCCGATGGACAGGGCCGCGTGGGAGGCGGTCATCCCGTCCATGGGGGCGATGGCGCTCGTCCGCAACCTGCGGAACTTCGACGAGGCCGGCGTCTCGGACGAGGTCGCGGCCTCGGTCGCGGCCCGGATCGGTGACCCGGCGGAGGTGGCGTGGTCGCGGCAGTTCCCGTTCCGGTACCTGGCCGCGTACCGGCACGCGCCGTCGCTGCGCTGGTCGTACCCGCTGGAGCAGGCGCTCGGTCACTCGCTGGCCAACGTGCCCGCGCTGCCGGGGCGGACGCTGGTGCTCGTCGACCGTTCGGGCTCGATGTTCTACTCGCGGCTGTCCGAGCGTTCGGAGCTCAACCGGGCCGACGCGGCGGCGATCTTCGGCACGGCGCTCGCGCTGCGGGCGGCGGACGCGGACCTCGTCGAGTTCGGCACGACGAGCAGGCGGCTGACGTTCGGCAAGGGCGAGTCGGTGCTGAAGATCCTGGACCGCTTCGGCGACCTGGGCGGCACCGACACCACCTCGGCGATCCGCTCCCACTACCGGGGACAGGACCGGGTGCTGATCGTCACCGACGAGCAGTACGCGTTCAACCGGCACGGCGACCCGACCCAGCAGGTCCCGGCGCACATCCCGGTGTACACCTGGAACCTGGCCGGCTACCGGGTGGGCCACGGCCCGTCCGGCACGGGTAACCGCCACACCTTCGGCGGCCTCTCGGACGCTGCCTTCCGGATGGTTCCGCTGCTGGAGGCGGCCCGCAACGCCGCCTGGCCCTGGGAAAAGGCGGCCTGACCGCCGTTCTCCGATCGTGACCCGCACCTTCACGGGGGGTGCGGGTCACACCCCTGCCCGCCGCCCCTTGCCGACACCGTAACATTTCAGTTCATGGAGGCCCTGCGACCCGTCACCCGCACCCTGCTCCGCGACCGCGCGTACGCCGCGATCCGGGACGCCATCGTCGCCGGTGAGATCGAACCGGGCGCGGTGGTGCGCGACGCCGAGCTCGCCGAGCGGCTCGGGCTTTCCCGGGCGCCCGTGCGGGAGGCGTTCGCGCGGCTCGTCGACGAGGGGCTCCTGGAGAGCAAGCCGCAGAGCTACACGCGGGTCACCCAGGTCGTGGCCGCCGACGTGCAGGACGCGGCGGCCGTGGTCGGCGCCATGCACGAGCTGGTCACCCGGGCCGCCGTACCCCGGCTGCGGGACGCCGACCTGGATCTGATGCGGGCGTCCAACGTGCGGTTCGCCACCGCCGTACGGGCCGGTGACGTGGACGGGGCCCTGCGCGCCGACGACGAGCTGCACGACGTACTGGTCCGGGTGGCCGGCAATCGCGCGGCCGCCGCCACCGTCGCCCGCTACACCCCGCTCATCCGCCGCCTGGAGCGCCGCCGCTTCGGCGAGGGCGGCTCCTGCCGCTCGGCCGGACTGCACGACCGGCTGATCGAGGCCTGTGCCGCCGGTGACGCGGAGGCGGCGGTCCGTATCACGGCGGACATCTGGCGCAGCCTCGCCGACCTCGCCGACCCCGACTGACCCCAGGAGCTCCCATGTCCCTCTCCTCCTACGACCGTTACCCCCTCCTCTTCGGCCCCTCGCCCGTGCATCCCCTGGAGCGCCTCACCGCCCACCTCGGCGGTGCCGCGCTGTGGGCCAAGCGGGAGGACTGCAACTCCGGGATCGCGTACGGCGGGAACAAGACGCGCAAGCTGGAGTACCTGGTCGCGGACGCGCTCGCCAAGGGCTGCGACACCCTCGTCTCCATCGGCGGGGTGCAGTCCAACCACACCCGCCAGGTGGCGGCCGTCGCCGCCCGTGCCGGGCTCAGGTGCGTGCTGGTGCAGGAGAGCTGGGTGGAGTGGCCGGACTCGGTGTACGACAAGGTCGGCAACATCCTCATCAGCAGGCTGGCCGGCGCCGACGTCCGCCTGGTCCGCGCCGGGTTCGGTATCGGCTTCAAGGAGAGCTGGGAGCTGGCGCTGCGCGAGGTCGAGGAGTCCGGCGGCAGGCCGTACGCCATCCCGGCGGGCGCCTCCGACCATCCGCTCGGCGGCCTCGGTTTCGCCGGCTGGGCGTACGAAGTCGCCGAGCAGGAGCAGCAGTTGGGTGTCTTCTTCGACACGGTGATCGTCTGCTCGGTGACCGGGTCGACGCAGGCCGGCATGGTCGCCGGATTCGCCGCGCTGGAGGAGGCGGGCGGGCGCCGGCGCCGGGTCATCGGCATCGACGCCTCGGCCAAGCCGGCCGAGACCCGCGAGCAGGTGGCCCGGATCGCCCGGCGCACCGGCGAACTCATCGGGGTCAAGGGTGAGTTGACCGTGGAGCTGGACGACCGCTATCACGCCGGCGTGTACGGCGTCCCGGACGGCACCACCCTCGCGGCGATGCGCCTCGCCGCCCGCACCGAGGGCATGGTCACCGACCCGGTGTACGAGGGGAAGTCGATGGCCGGCATGGTGGACCTGGTGGAGCGGGGCGAGATCGCCGCCGACTCCACGGTGCTCTATGCCCATCTGGGCGGTCAGCCGGCGTTGAACGCCTACAGCGCCTTGTTCTAGCTGGTGTGCGCCGGTGGTCGGGTGCAGCGCCGTCGTGGCTGGTCGCGCAGTTCCCCGCGCCCCTGAAGGGGCGC
>NZ_JAEKKT010000138.1:41154-111845 GCF_019510245.1 Streptomyces sp.
CTGGGCGACCAGCCCCACGTACCGCCAGTTGGCGCACGGCCCCCCGCGACGCGTGCCGTCAGGCTTCCTGCCGCCGCGGGCTCGTGATCACGAACCCCGCCACCAGCAGCGCGGCCACCGCGACCAGCGAGCCGATGCCGAAGGCGCGGGACGCGCCGTGGGTGAGGATGTCGGCCGGTGCGCCCGTCGCGTGCCGGGTCGCCGTGCCGTACACCGTGACCAGGACCGCGAGTCCGAGGGTGCCGCCCAGCCACTGGAGGGTCTGCAGCAGGCCGGACGCGGCACCCGCCTCCCGTGGCCCGATACGGGCGAGGATCGTCGCGTTGAGCGGCATGAAGCTCAGGCCGACGCCCACGCCGAGCAGCAGCAGCGGGCCGAGCAGCCCGGTGGCGTAGCCGTCGCCGGGCCGCAGCCGCCACAGCCAGCCGCCGGCGGTGACCAGCAGGGCGATGCCGGTGAGCAGCACCGGCTTGGTGCCGAGGCGGGCCAGCAGTCTCGGCAGCAGGCGCACCATCGTGAACATGGCCAGGGTCATGGGCAGGAACGCGAACCCGGCGCGCAACGGGCTGTACTCCAGGACCTGCTGGCAGATGAGGGTGAGGAAGTAGAAGGCCCCGAACATGCCCGCGGGCAGCAGCATGAGGGTGAGGTAGCCACCCGCCCGGTCCCGGTCGGCGAACAGCCGCAGCGGCATGATCGGCTGGCCGGCCCGGGACTCGATCAGGGCGAAGCCGGACAGCAGTGCCACGGCGCAACTGAAGCCGAGCAGGGCCCTGACGTCGGTCCAGCCGTCCTCGGAGACCCGGATGAACGCGTACACCAAGGAGGTCATCCCGGCCGTCCCGGTCAGCGCGCCCGCGAGGTCGAAGCGGCCGGCGTGCCGCGGGGTCTCGGCGACGAACCGGGGCAGGGCCGCGAACAGGGCGATGCCGATGGGCACGTTGATGAGCAGGGCCCAGCGCCAGGAGGCCCACGAGGTGAGCATGCCGCCCAGGACCAGGCCGGCGGAGCCGCCGATGCCGGCCACGGAGGAGTAGACGCTCAGGGCGTGATGACGGCGTGGGCCCGGGGGGAAGTTGGTGGTGATCAGGGCCAGGGTGCTGGGCGCGATCAGTGCGGCGCCGACGCCCTGCAGCGCCCGTGCCGTGAGCAGCCAGCCGCTCTCCGCGGCGACCCCGCCGAGCAGCGAGGACAGCGCGAACAGCAGCGCTCCGGCGCCGAGCGTACGACGGCGGCCGACGATGTCGCCGACGCGCCCGCCGAGCAGTAACAGGCCGCCGAAGGCGAGGGTGTAGGCGTTGAGCACCCAGGACAGGCCGGTGCGGCTGAACCCCAGACCCCGCTGGATGTCGGGCAGCGCGACGTTGACGACGGTGGAGTCGACGCCGACCATCATGTAGGCGGTGACGATGACGAGGAGGGCGGTGCCGAGCCTTGCGGGGTGCGCGGAGTCCGGCGGGGCGCCGGTGGCGGTGGACGGGGCGGACGGGCTGGACGGGGCGGACATGAGGTTCTCCCGGTCTGTGCGTCCCCGGCACGGGGCACGGGCAGGTACGGGCAGGCGGACTGCCCGGAGCACGTCGAGCACACGCGATAAGCGGGGACTGTCTCCGTTTAGTGTTCGATAAGATACGGAGAGACTCCCCGGTTCGCAAGGAGTAACTGGATGACGCAGGTCAGGCCCATGCGCGCGGACGCCCGCCGCAACTACGAGCGGCTGCTGAAGGTCGCCGTCGAGGCCTTCGCCGAGCACGGGGAGAACGCGTCGCTGGACGACATCGCCAAACGGGCGGGCGTCGGCTCCGGCACGCTCTACCGGCACTTCCCCACCCGGCAGGCGCTGCTGGAGGCCGCGTTCGTGGACCGGCTGGAGGGACTGGCCGCGAAGGCCGACGAGTTCGCCGCGGAGCTTCCGCCGAGCGCGGCACTGACCGAGTGGCTGAACGAGCTGTGCCTGGCCACCATCCAGGTGCGCGGCCTGAAGACTTTGCTGGGCTCGGCCGTCACGGACGGCAGTTCCGCCACGGTCACGGCCTGCGGCGTCACGGTCCGCGGCGCGGCGACCCGCCTGGTGGACGCGGCGAAGAAAGAGGGGACTCTGCGCCAGGACATCGAGCCGATCGAACTCCTGCGCCTCGCGCACGGGCTGGCCACGGCCTCGGAACTGGCGAACGGGCAGGGCAAGGAGATCCGGCGCTATCTGTCACTGCTCACGGAGGGGTTGCGGCCGTAGCGCCCACGGCCGCACACCCGTCGCCCGACTGGGGTCAGAGCGCCTCCGCCCCCGGCTTCACCATGTTCCGTACCGTGCGGGCCTTCACGAACGAGCCCATCGCGGTCATGTCCCACTCGCCGGAGAACTGCCGGACCAGCTTCGCCATCATCACGCCCGTCTGCGCCTCGGCGTTGGTGAGGTCGAAGCGGACCAGTTCCTCGCCGGTCGCGGCGTCCAGCAGACGGCAGTAGGCCTTGGCGACCTCCGTGAACTTCTGGCCGGAGAAGGAGTTGACGGTGAAGACCAGACCGGTGACCTCCGGCGGGATCCGGCCGAGGTCCACCGCGATCACCTCGTCGTCGCCGCCTCCCTCACCGGTGAGGTTGTCGCCCGAGTGCTTGATCGCGCCGTTGAGGATGGACAGCTTGCCGAAGTAGCAGCTGTCGACGTGGTCGCGCTGTGGGCCGTACGCGATGACCGACGCGTCCAGGTCGATGTCCTTGCCCCGGAACGCCGGCTCCCAGCCGAGGCCCATCATGACCTGGGAGAGCAGCGGGCGGCCGCCCTTGACCAGGGACACTGTCTGGTTCTTCTGGAGGCTGACCCGGCCCTTGTCCAGGTTGATCTTCCC
Organism: Streptomyces sp.; assembly: GCF_019510245.1. GTDB lineage: Bacteria > Actinomycetota > Actinomycetes > Streptomycetales > Streptomycetaceae > Streptomyces. The sequence continues at coordinate 44,001 of NZ_JAEKKT010000138.1, forward strand.
GGCGCCGGGCGCGGGCGGAGCGGGCGGTGCCGGGGGAGCGGCGGGCGGGGCCACCACCGTGGGAGCCGCCGGCTGGGGCGCCGCCGGCTGGGGGGCGGCCGGGGCCGGTTCCTCCACCGTCACGCCGAAGTCGGTGGCGATGCCTGCCAGGCCGTTCGCATACCCCTGGCCGACGGCGCGGGCCTTCCACGCGCCGTTCCGCAGGTAGATCTCCACGATCACCAGGGCCGTCTCCGTGCCCAGCTGCGGAGGCGTGAAGGTGGCCAGCACCGAGCCGTCGTCCGCGTTGCGGATCGTCGCCGTCGGCTCGATGCCCTGGAAGGTCTGGCCTGCGGCGTCGGGGCTCGCGGTGACGACGATCTTCTCGATGCCGGGCGGCACGGCCGACGTGTCGACGGTGATCGCGTCCGGGGCCGTACCGCCGCCGGAGCGGTACGTCACACCCGGGCCGCCGGGCTGGTTGTAGAAGATGAAGTCGTCGTCGGAGCGCACCTTGCCGTCGCCCGTGAGCAGCAGGCCCGACACGTCGAGCCGCACGGGGGCGGTGACGTCCACCGCCACCCGGGAGACCGGCAGAGGGATGTTCGAGCCAGGGGTCATAGCTGTCATGCCGGGTGAACGAACGACCTGGCTTTACCGTTCCCTTAAACTTCCACGGCACCGTGACTCCTCCACGGCACCGCAGCCCTTACGGCACCACCACGATCTTCCGTCCCACGCCCGACGCGAACTGCTCCAGCGCCTGCGGGTAGCTGTCGAGCGGCAGGCGGTCGCTGATGAAGACCTCCGGATCCAGAACCCCGTTCGCGAACAGCTCCGCCGCCCGCTCGTAGCTGTGCAGGACGGCCATGGAGCCGGTGATGGTGATCTCCTGGTTGTAGATGCGGTACGGGTCGATCGTCACCCGGGTCGCGTAGTCGGCGACGCCGAACTGGAGGAACGTACCGGCCTTGGCCACCCGGCCCAGGCCGTCCTGGATCGCCGCCGCGTTCCCGGTCGCGTCGATCACCACCTCCCAGCCGCGCGGCCGGTCCAGCTCGTCCGCGTTCGCGGCGGTCGCCGAGACGCCCAGCCGCCGGGCTGTCTCCAGGCGGGCCGGGTTCAGGTCGACCACGTCCACGCTCGCCGCGCCGGTCCGCTTGGCCAGCTCCAGCATCATCAGGCCCATAGTCCCCGAGCCGTAGATGAGCACATGTGCGCCCAGCCTCGACTTCAGGACGTCGTAGCCGCGTACCGCGCACGACAGCGGCTCGACCAGGGCCGCGTCCTGGGTGCGGACGTGCTCGGGGAGCTTCACGCAGTTGGCCACCGGGGCCACCGCGTACTGGGCGGCGCCACCCGGCACGGTCACGCCGATCGCGGCCCAGCGTTCGCAGAGGTTGTTGTGGCCGTCCCGGCAGTAGCGGCACTCGTGGCAGTACAGGGACGGGTCGACCGCGACCCGGTCGCCGATCGCCACCTCGGTCACCCGGGAGCCGACGCCGACCACCTCGCCGGCGAACTCGTGACCCGGCACGATCGGCAGCTTGGGCGCGAACTCGCCCTGGAGGATGTGCAGATCGGTCCCGCACAGCCCGCACGCGGCCACTTCCACCACGACCTCGCGGGGGCCGGGTGCCGGGTCGGGGACCTCGGTGACGACGGCACGGCCCACGGACTCGATGACGGCGGCCTTCATTTCACGGCTCCAAGCGACAGGCCCTGGACCAGCTTGTCCTGGGCGGCGAACCCCGCGGCGAGCACCGGCAGGGAGACGACGAGCGACGCGGCGCACACCTTCGCGAGGAACAGGCCCTGGCTGGTGATGAAGCCGGTCAGGAAGACGGGGGCGGTCTCGGCGACCACGCCCGTCAGGACTCGGGCGAAGAGAAGTTCGTTCCAGCTGAAGATGAAGCAGATCAGCGAGGTGGCGGCGATGCCGGGCAGGGCGATCGGGGCGACCACGCGCGCGAGGATCGTCGGCAGGCGGGCGCCGTCGATCTGCGCCGCCTCGATCACCGCGACCGGGACCTCGGCGAGGAAGGACTGCATCATCCACACCGCGATCGGCAGGTTCATGGAGGTGTAGAGGATGACCAGGAACCAGATGTTGTCGAGCATCCCCGTGTTCTTCGCGAACAGGTAGATCGGCAGCAGCCCTGCCACCACCGGCAGCATCTTCGTGGACAGGAAGAAGAACAGGACGTCCGTCCACTTCTTCACCCGCCGGATCGACAGCGCGTAGGCCGCCGGGAAGGCGAGGACGAGCACGAAGAGGGTCGAGACGATCGAGGCGACCGCCGAGTTGACCAAGGCGGGCCAGGGGCTTGCGCCGCCGCCCGCGCCGAAGAACTCGCGGTAGCCGTCCAGGGTGAGGGCGGCGCCGAAGGAGGGCGGGTTGGTCGCCGCGTCCGCCTCGGAGTGGAAGGACGTCAGCGCCATCCAGGCGATGGGGAAGAAGAAGACGATGCCGACCAGCCAGGCCACCAGGCCGATGCCGAGACCCCGGTGCTGCCGTATGCGAAGGGCGATGGTGCTCATGCGCGGGACACCTCCTCGCGGAACAGGGACGACACCACGCGCAGGGCGAAGGTCGCGATGACGATCGAGCCGATGACGACCAGGACGCCGGCGGCCGAGGCGAGGCCGTTCTCGTGGGCCTGGTAGAAGCTCTGGTACACGGTGTAGGGGAGGTTGGCGGTGCCCAGGCCGCCGGAGGTGATCGTGAAGACCGCGTCGAAGTTCTGGACGATGTAGATGCAGCCGAGCAGGGCGCCGAGTTCGAGGTAGCGGCGCAGGTGCGGGAGCGTCAGATGACGGAAGATCTGCCATTCGCCCGCGCCGTCCACCCGCGCGGCCTCGATCTGCTCGGGGTCACGGCTCTGCAGCCCGGCGAGCAGGATCAGCATCATGAACGGTGTCCACTGCCACACCAGGGCGGCTTCGACCGCCAGCAGCGGGGTGCCCGAGATCCAGTCGGGCTGCGGTCCGCCGACGTAGTGCAGCAGGCCGTTGAGGAGCCCGTATTCGGGGTTGTAGAGGACGTGTTTCCAGAGCAGGGCGGCAGCCACCGGGACCACCAGGAAAGGGGCGATCAGCAGGGTGCGGACGACGCCCCGGCCGCGGAACCGGTTGTTCAGGAGCAGCGCCAGCGCGAGGCCCAGGACCAGGCTGACCAGCACCACCGTGACCGTGAGGAGCACGGTCGTCCACACCGAGTGGCGCAGGTCGGCGTCGGTCAGGACCTGGCGGTAGTTGTCGACGCCGGCGAAATGACGGGCGTTCGGGTAGAGGGCGTTCCAGTCGAAGAAGGAGATGACCACCGTGGCCACGAAGGGCAGCTGGGTCACGAGGATCATGAAGACCAGGGCGGGCAGCAGGGGTGCCCGGGTGGCCCAGGCGCGCAGGCGGGCGGAGGGTGGCCGCGTGGCGCGTGCGGGTGTCGCTGCGTAGGGGGCTGTCGTCGCGGTCATCGTCCCTCGTACTCCTTGGAGATCTTCTCGGCGAGCTGCTGGGACTTCTTGAGGGCCGAGTCGACGGACTGCCGTCCGGCGATGGCCGAACTGATCTCCTGGGAGACCTTGGTGCCGAGATCGGTGAACTCGGGGATGTCGACGAACTGGATGCCGGGCGCGGGCCGCGGCTGTACGCCGGGGTCGTTCGGGCGGGCGCTCTCGATGGCCTCCTTGGTCATCTCCTGGAAGGCCGCGGCCGACCTGACGTAGTCCGGGTTCGTGTACGTCGACGCCCGCTTGCCCGCCGGGACGTTGGACCAGCCGCCGGTCTGGCCGCCGCTCCGGCCGACCAGTTCCTCGTACTCCTTGCTGGACGCCCAGGAGACGAACTTCCAGGCCTTGTCCGGGTTGCGGGAGGCCTTCTGGATGCCCCAGGCCCAGGTGTAGAGCCAGCCGGCGGACCTGGTCTGCTCCACGGGCGCCGGGACGTAGCCGAGCTTGCCCCTGACCGGGGAGCCGTTCGCCTCCAGGAGGCCGGCCGCGCTGGTGGCGTCGTACCACATGGCGACCTTGCCCTGGGTCATGTTGTTGAGGCACTCGGCGAAACCGGACTGCGGGGCGCCGGACTCGCCGTGCCTGCGGACCAGGTCGACATAGAACTTCGTCGCCTTCTCGAAGCCGGGCGCGTCCAGCTGCGCCTTCCAGTCCTTGTCGAACCAGGTACCGCCGAAGGTGTTCACGACCGTGGTCAGCGGTGCCATCAGCTCGCCCCAGCCGGGCAGGCCGCGCAGGCAGATGCCGCGCATGCCGGACCGTGCGCCGTCCACCTTGGCGGCGAGGTCGGCGACCTGCTGCCAGGTGGGGTGCGCGGGCATCGTCAGGCCCTTCGCCGCGAACACGTCCTTGCGGTACATCAGGAACGACGACTCGCCGTAGAAGGGCTCGCCGTAGAGCTTGCCGTCGTCGGCGGTCAGGGACTCGCGCATCGGCTGCAGGACGTCCTGCTGGTCGAAGCCCGGGTCCTTCGCGACGTAGGAGTCCATCTCGTGCAGCCAGCCGTTGCGGGCGTAGATCGGTATCTCGTAGTTGGACAGGGTGGCCACGTCGTACTGGCCGGCCTGGTTGGCGAAGTCCTGGCTGATCTTGTCGCGGACGTCGTTCTCGGGCAGGACGGTGAAGTTGACCTTGATGCCGGTCTCCTTGGTGAAGCGCGGGGCGAGCTTCTGGAGTTCCGTCATCTGGGGGTTGTTGACCATCAGCACGTTGATCGAGTCGCCGCCGGAACCGGACCCGCCCGCACCGACCCAGCAGCCGGAGAGCAGCGGGGCGAGCAGCGTCCCTGCGGCGGCCATGGCGAGTGTGACGCGCGGCCTCCGTCGGCTCGGGGTTCGCATGGATCGCTCCTGGAGGAATCGGGATATATGGGGCAGTGATGGGTGTGGAGTGCCCTCGGAGGGGGGCGGTGGTGGATCAGACCCGGATGACCTGCGGGCCCAGCAGGGAGTAGCGGTGGGCCTCGGCCGTGGGGAGCAGGGTGCTCGTCACGATCGCCTCCAGGGCGCCGATCTCGGCGAAGCGGCAGAAGCTGACGGCGCCGAACTTGGTGTGCACGCCCGCGAAGACCGTCCGGCGCGCGGCCCGTACCGCCTGCGCCTTGACCTCGCTGACGGCGGGGTCCGGGGTGGTCAGCCCGTGCTCGCGCGAGATGCCGTTGGCGCCGATGTAGGCGAGATCGAGAACGAATCCGGCGAGCATCTTCGTCGTCCAGTGGTCGACGGTGGCCAGCGTGCCGGCCCGGACCCGGCCGCCCAGCAGCAGGACCGACATGTTCTCGGTCTCGGCCAGTGCGCCCGCGACCGGCAGCGACGCCGTGACCACGGTCAGCGGCCGGTCCGTCGGCAGCGATTCGGCGATGAGCCGGGGGGTGAAGCCCTCGTCGACGAAGACGGTCTCGGCGTCGCCCAGCAGTTCGGCGGCGGCCGACGCGATCCGCCGCTTCTCCGGGACGTGGCTGGTCGACCGGAAGGCGAGCGTGGTCTCGAAGCCGGCGCTCTCGACGGGATACGCGCCCCCGTGGGTACGGCGCACCAGGCCGTGGTCCTCCAGGGCGCGCAGGTCGCGCCGGATGGTCTCCTTGGCCACGCCCAGCGCGGAGGCGAGCGCGGTGACGTCGACGGAGCCCGTGGCGCGCGCGGCCCGCACGATCTCGCGCTGGCGTTCCTCCGCCGTCTGCGTGCTCATCTCGTCACCCACTTCCTCGTGGAACCGCACGGGGCCTGCTCGGGCCGCCTGGAGCTGCCCGTTCGGGCCATGCAGCAAGTTCTACAGCGGGGGTGCGAGGCTGACCAGGCCTGTTGCGGGCCCGATACTGCCCGTGTGTGCCCGTTTGCGGGGCGGAGCGCCCGCCTCGGACCTGCGCGGCTGCCGCGGAAGGGGTGGGACCGGGCGGCCCGGATGCCCGAACACGGCGGCGGGCGGGCCCGTTCGGTGCCCGCCCGCCGCCGTGGGCGACCGTTTTCCGCCGCCCGGCGTGCTGCTAGTACGGCCAGACGGGCGGGTCGTCGACGAAGCGGCCGCCGAGGTGGGTGTGGGCCGGCTTCGCCGGGTCCAGTTCGCCGTGCTCGGCGATCAGCTTCGCGGCGAACTGCTCGGAGTCGTCCTGCGGCTCGTAGCCGAGCGCCCGCGCGGAGCTCAGGTCCCACCACAGCCGGGTGTTGGCGGACGAGCCGTAGACGACGGTGTGACCGACCTCCTCGGCGGTGAGCGCCGCGTGGAAGAGGCGGGCGCCGTCGGCGGGGCTCATCCACACCGAGAGCATCCGCACGTCGGCCGGCTCGGCGAAGCAGGAGCCGATGCGGACGGAGACCGTCTCCAGGCCGTGCTTGTCCCAGTACAGCTGGGCGAGGTCCTCGCCGAACGCCTTGGACAGGCCGTAGAAGGTGTCCGGGCGGCGCGGGGTGCCGACCGGGATGAGCGGCTCGCCCGCCGTCGGCGCCGGGGTGAAGCCGACGGCGTGGTTGGAGGAGGCGAAGACGATGCGCGGCACGCCGGCCTCGCGGGCGGCCTCGTACAGGTTGTAGGTGCCCTCGATGTTCGAGCGGAGGATCTTCTCGAAGGGCGCCTCCAGGGAGATCCCCGCGAGGTGCAGGACCGCATCCACCCCGCGCACGGCGGCCCGCAGCGCGTCCTTGTCGCCGAGGTCGGCGGTGATCGCGTCCGGTTCGCCCTCGACCGGGCGCACGTCGAACAGGCGCAGCTCGTAGCCGTACTCGGGGAGCAGGGACCGCATCAGGGTGCCGAGTCCGCCGGCGGCACCGGTGAGCAGTAGCGTGCGGGGCGTGGGCATCCACAGTCTCCTTGGATCGGCGCCGGTCGTGTCCGTGTATGGAATTCACATTCATGGACACGCTAGGGAGATGGGGCGCACCGAGTCAAGTGTGCCGTGGAGTGCGGAAATCCGCTCGACAGTTGGTCGTTTGTCGCCTTGACCGGCCCTAAGGGCGCCTCGTAACGTGGTCGCGTTCATGAATATGGACGCCGATCAGGGACATGCATCAGAGACATGCATCAGCAGCACGATCTGCGTCGACCGCCTCGACAGGGAGCGCCCGTGACGCCAGCCCCTCTCGCCGCCCGGCTCCGTGACCCGCGCGGGCCGCTCTTCTTCCCCGTCACCGCCTACGGCCCCGACGGCTCCCTCGACCTCGACGCCTACCGCGAGCACGTCCGGCGGGGCGTCGCGGCCGGTGCCGCCGCCGTCTTCGCCTGCTGCGGCACCGGGGAGTTCCACGCGCTGCTCCCGGAGGAGTTCGAGGCCTGTGTGGGCGCGGCCGTGGCAGCGGCCGACGGGCAGGTCCCGGTGGTGGCCGGCGCCGGCTACGGCACCGCACTCGCCGTACGCTACGCGCGTCTCGCCGCGGCCGCGGGCGCCGACGGCCTCCTCGCCATGCCGCCCTACCTGGTGGTCGCCGGCCAGGAGGGCCTGCTCCGGCACTACCGCGAGGTGGCGGCGGCCACCGAACTCCCCGTGATCGTCTACCAGCGCGACAACGCCGTGTTCACCCCGCCCACCGTCGTCGAACTCGCCCGCACCGAGGGCGTCATCGGCTTCAAGGACGGCCTCGGCGACCTGGACCTCATGCAGCGCATCGTCAGCGCCGTCCGCACCGAGGCCCCCGGCGACTTCCTCTACTTCAACGGCCTGCCCACCGCCGAACAGACCCAGCTCGCCTACCGGGCCATCGGCATCAGCCTCTACTCCTCCGCCGTCTTCTGCTTCGTCCCCGAGATCGCCCTCGCCTTCCACGCCGCCCTGCGCGAGGGGGACCGCACGACGGCCGAGCGCCTGCTGGACGGCTTCTACCGCCCGTTCGTCGAACTCCGCGCCCAGGGCCGGGGATACGCCGTCTCGCTGGTCAAGGCCGGCGTACGGCTGCGCGGCCTGGACGTCGGCGAGGTCCGCCCCCCGCTGCACGAGCCGGCCGAGGACCACGTGAAGCAGCTCGCCCGGCTGATCGAGCGCGGATACGCACTGCTGGAGGAGAACGCGTGACGCACGCCGCAGCGAGCCGGGCGGGGCGGCTGAAGGCCTCGGCGTTCGTGTACCCCTGGGACGTCAACGGCGACCCCGCGGCCGCCGGCCGCATCGCGGCGCTCGGCGTCGACCAGGTGACCCTGGCCTCCGCCTACCACTCCACCCGCGCGCTGACCCCCCGCCACCCCCGCCACCGCATCGTCACCGCCGAACACGCGGCCGTCTACTACCCGGCCGGCGACCGCTGGACGGGCCGCGAGCTGCGCCCCCACCCGGCCGGCGACTGGGCCCCCGGCGACGCCCACGGCGAAGCCGCCGACGCCCTGCGCGGCGCCGGCCTCGAAGTCCACACCTGGGTGGTCCTCGCCCACAACTCCCGCCTGGGCGCCGAGCATCCGGACACCTCCGTCGTCAACGCCTACGGCGACCGCTACCCCTGGGCCCCCTGCATCGCCCAGCCCGCCACGCGCGCGTACCTGGCCGACCTCGCCGCCGAGGCCGCCGTACGCCCCGGAGCGGCCGGTACCGAACTGGAGTCCCTCGGCTGGTACGGCCTCCAGCACCTGCACGCCCACGACAAGACAGCCGGGGTCGGCCTGGGGGACGCCGGCCAGTACCTGATGGCGCTCTGCTTCTGTCCCGCGTGCCGGACCGGATACGGCGAACAGGGCCTGGCCGCCGACGAGCTGGCCGCCGCCGTACGGGAGGCCCTGGAGCCGCTGTGGCGGGGCACGGGCGACGACGCCGGCTGGCCGACGGTGGAGAAGCTGCTCGGCGCCCCGGTGGCGGCGGCCACGCGCGCGTGGCGCGACGGACAGGCCCGCACGCTCCAGGAGACGGCCGTGGCCGCGGTGCGGGCGGCGGCCCCCGAAGGCTTCCAGGTGCTGCTGCACGCCGACCCGGTGACGTACCACTGCGGAGCCAACGCCGGCGTGGACCCGGCCTGGATCCTCTCCGTGGCAGACGGCGTCGTGGTCCCCTGCACGGGCGGTACGGCCCTGCTCGCGCCCTTCGCCGGACATGCCCGGGCGGACACGGTCCTGGCCGCCAACCTCACGGTGGTCTCCGGGATGGGCGGCAGCCCCGGCACCCTCGCGGCCGACGCGGACCGCGCCCGTGCCCAGGGTGCGACCGAACTGCGGCTGTATCACGCCGGGTTGGCGTCCGACGGGGACCTGGCGGCGGTGCGGGAGGCGCTGCGCTGAGCCAGTGCACCGGCGGTGAGGAACAGCGCCCCGCCGAAGACCGGCAACAGCAGCCGGTGGTCGACGAGTTCGACCAGGGCGGCCCCCACGGCCAGTCCGGCCACGTTCGGTGTGAACATCAGCGTGTCGGCCGTCGCGGTCGCCCGCCCCAGCGCGGCGGCCGGGACCTCGCGCTGTACGGCGGTGTAGGCGGCGATCAGCACACAGGGAAGGCCGAATCCGCCGGCGAGGCTGCACGCGAGCAGTGCCATGTCACATGGCACCACCCGCCCGGCCACCGCCACCGCCGTCAGCGCGATCCCGCACGCCGCGAACCGCAGCTCCCCGAGCCGCCGCAGCGCGGGCCCCGCGACCAGCCCGACGCCGACCGAGCCGACGCCCTGGACGGCGTACATCACCCCCGTGTAGGCGGGGGAGTGACCGAGGGCGGCCACGACGGCGTAGTTCATGCTGCTGCCGAGCGAGGCGAGACACATCGTGGCGCCCCCGGCGCACACCAGCGGCCGCAGGGCCGGATGTGCCCGGAGCAGCCGGACCCCCTCGGCCGCCCGCCCCCGCCGGCTGCCGGGCGCCGCCCGTCCGGGCCGCTCCTCCCGCACCCGGAGCAGCGCGCACAGCCCTGCCGCCAGCACGAAGGTGCCGGCGTCCAGCAGCGCCACGCACGGCCCGCCGTACGCCGTGTACAGCGCGGCGCCGGTCAGCGGGGCGACCAGCTTCATGCCCTCGCGGGCGGTCATCCGCAGCCCGTTGAAGTCGCCGAGGAGCGCCGGGTCGACGGCTGCGGCGACCAGCGCGGAGCTCGCCGCGTCCTCGACGACGCCCGCCGCGCCGTAGAGCACGAGGACGGCGAGGAGCAGCCAGACGGAGGCGGGGGAGGAGACCGCGCACAGGGGCAGCAGGAGAAGGGCGAGGGCGAGGTTCGTACGGATCACCAGGGGTTTGCGGCGGACGCGGTCGGCGAGGCCCCCGAGGACGGGGCCGAGCAGGGTGGGGGCCCAGAGGGCGGCGGTGCAGAGGGCGGCGAGTCCGTCGGAGCCGGTGAGGTCCTTGACCCACACACCGGACACGAGCCAGAGCGCGGAGGTGCCGAAGCCGGACACCAGGACACCGGCGAGGTACAGCGCGGCGTTGCGATCGCGCAGCAGGCGGGCCACGGCCCACGAGGTGGTGGTCGTCATGCCTGGTCATCGTGGGCCTAAGGCGGGGGTGCGGGGATCGGGCAGGTGCCTTAGAAGGACGCCGGGAGGACGCCGGAAGGACGCCGGAAGGAGGCCGCAGAGACACGGGAACGGTGCCGGAGACGTCGGTGGGCAGACCGCCGGACCGGTCCGGGCCGCCCGGCGGGAATCCGTCGGAACCCGTCGGCGATGCCCATGGGGCGGCTGCGGCCGCGACCCTGGCGTCGGCCTCATGCGCTACATCGCACCGATCCTCATCGGTCTCGGCTACGTCCTCCTCATGTCCCTCGTCCGCGAACCGCACCGGCGCCGCTTCAACGCGCTGATGGTGGCCGGGGCGGGCGCCGCGTACCTGAGCTGCGGCGGCCTGGGCGGCTGGGAGTTCGCGTTCACCGCACTCGCCACGTATGTCGCCTACCGCGGCCTGGACTCCTGGACCTTCATCGGCGTCGGCTGGCTGATGCACACGACGTGGGACATCGTCCACGACATCAAGGGCTCGCCGCTGATCCCGTTCCTCCTCGACTCGTCGTTCGGGTGTGCGATCTGCGACCCGGTGATCGCGCTGTGGTGCTTCCTGGGCGGGGTGTCGGTGTGGCGGACCGATGAGTTTCGGAAGGCCGCGCGGTCCACCTCCTGACGGAGACGGAGCAGACGACCGAACCGGCGCACCGGGAGGCAGCACGATGACTGGTACCACCATGATCGACCTCGGCCCGCAGACGAGGATCGTGGCGGAGCTCGCGGAGCGGGTGACGGACGGGCAGCTCGCGGTGCCGACGCCGTGTCCGGACTACGCCGTCCGCCACCTGCTGGGCCATGTGGCGGGCCTGTCCGTGGCCTTCCGGGACGCGGCCCGCAAGGACCTGGGCGCCACCACCGACCACCGCCCCGACGCGGCGCTGCCGGTACTCGGACCGGAGTGGCGGCAGGAGCTGCCCAAGGCGCTGGACGCACTGGCGGAGGCCTGGCGGGACCCCTCGGCGTGGGACGGCATGACGCGCGCGGGCGGGGTCGACCTGCCGGGCGAGGTGGCGGGCGCGGTCGTCGCCGACGAACTGGTCGTCCACGGCTGGGACCTGGCCCGGGCCACCGGACAGGAGTACGTCCCGGATCCGGCGGCCCTGGAGGCGGCGTACGGCTTCCTGCGGATGGCGGCGAACGGCGACCGCGGCCCCTTCGGCCCCCTCGTGCCGGTGCCGGAGGGCGCACGGCTGCTGGACCGGGCGGTGGGGCTGAGCGGCCGGGACCCGGGCTGGAAGCCGTAAAAGGACGCAAACGGTGAGCGGGAGGGGGCCGGGATACGTACTCTCCTCGCCATGCCCTTGAGCCTCACCGTCCTCGGCACCGCCTCCCCCTACCCGCGGCCCGGCCGCCCGTGCTCCGGTTACCTGGTGCGGGGCGGCGGCGCCGAGGTGTGGGTGGACGCGGGGACCGGGACCTTCGCGGAGTTGCAGCGGCACACGGATCCGGCGCGGCTCACGGCGATCTGGCTCTCGCACCTGCACGCGGACCACAGCGCTGATCTGCCGGCCGCCGCCTACGCGTACGCCTTCGGCGGCCTGACCCCCGCCGCACCGATCCCCGTCTACGCGCCCCAGGAGTGCGCGGCACGCCTGGCGGGCTTCTTCGGCCGGCCGGACCCGGGCTTCCTGGGCGGGGTCTTCGACTTCCGGCCCCTGTACGACGGCCATGCCGTCCAGCACTGGAACCTGCGGCTCACCGCCCGGGCGGTGGCCCACGACACGGAGGCCTACGGGCTGCGCGCCGAGTGCCAGGGAAGCGTGCTGGCGTACTCCGGCGACAGCGGCCCGTGCACGGCCCTGACCGAGCTGGCCACCCGGGCGGACGTCTTCCTGTGCGAGGCCGACCTCGACCGGCATCGCGAAGGCGAACGGGTACACCTGACCCCGGAGGACGCGGGACGGACCGCCCGGGAGGCGGGAGTACGGGAACTCCTCATCACCCACGTGGGCCCCGCCCTGACCCGGGAGACGGCGGCGGCCCGGGCGGGGGCGGTCTCGGGACGGCCCACCGGCGTGGCCCGGGAGGGGGAGACGAGGGGTTTCTGAGGCGGCGGCCGGAGAACCGTCGCCGCGGCCGGGCCCATGGGCCGGCTCCCCCTCACTCGCCACCTCTGTCAGAAGCATTGACGAAACCCGGCCACCCTCCTACCTTCGTCCGCGTCGTACTTCGTACGTCATATATGAGACGCGATATGCGAGATCAGATACGTCAGATCGGGCCCCGCGCCTGATACGTGACCCCGAGAGGCGCGCATGACCTCTGTGCCCCTGCCGATTCCGTCGCGCACGCAGTTCGTGCTGGACGCGATCAAACACCGCATCCTGACCGGTCTGCTCACGCCCGGTCAGGCCCTGGTGGAGACCGAGCTCGCCGCGCAGTTCGGGGTGTCCAAGACCCCCGTGCGGGAGGCGCTCAAGACCCTCGCCGGGACCGGGCTGGTCGTGATGAGCCAGTACAAGGGCGTCACGGTGCGCATGGTGGACGCGGACATGGCGCGGGAGGTCTACGACGTACGGCTGCTCCTCGAACCCGAGGCCCTGCGGCGGGCCGTGCGGCGCGGCGCCTCCCTCGACGCCGCCCGCGACGCCCTCACCCGCGCCGACGACGCCACCGACACCGCCGAACGCTCCCTCGCCAACCGCGACTTCCACCGCGCCCTCTACCTCCCGTGCGGCAACCCGCTCCTCGGCCGGATGCTCGACGAGGTCCGCGACCAGGCCGCCCTCGTCTCCGCCGTCGCCTGGGCCGCCTCCCCCTCCTGGGAGCAGGAGGCGGGTGAGCACCGCGAGATCCTGCGGCTGGCGCTGGCCGGCGACGCCGACGGCGCCGCCCGCACCCTGCACACCCACATCGCGTCCTTCGTCGACCGGGCGTTCCCCCGGACAGCCGACCAGGAAGGCCGGGAATGAGCAGCGTGGCGTTCGAGACCCAACGGGCGGCCCTGGCCGACGTGGTGGCCATCCCGGTGACCCCCTTCGCCGCGGACGGCAGCGTCGACCGGGACGCCCACCGGGCCCTGCTCCGCCGGCTCCTCGACGGCGGGATCCGCACCCTCACCCCGAACGGGAACACCGGCGAGTTCTACGCCCTGACCCCCGAGGAGCGGCGGCTGGTCACCGAGCTGACGCTCGACGAGGCCGGGGACCGGGCGGTCGTCCTGGTCGGGGTCGGGCACGACATCGCGACCGCCGTCGCCGCCGCCCGGCACGCCCGCGAGCACGGCGCGCAGATGGTGATGGTCCATCAGCCCGTCCACCCGTACGTCTCGCAGGCCGGCTGGGTCGACTACCACCGTGCCGTCGCCGCGGCCGTCCCCGAGCTGGGCGTCGTCCCGTACGTCCGCAACGCCCAGCTTGCCGGCGCCCGCCTCGCCGAACTCGCCGACGCCTGCCCCAACGTGATCGGCGTCAAGTACGCCGTCCCGGACGCCGCCAAGTTCGCCGCCTTCGCCCGGGACGCGGGGCTCGACCGCTTCGTCTGGGTCGCCGGGCTCGCCGAGCCCTATGCCCCCTCCTACTTCTCGGCCGGCGCCACCGGCTTCACCTCCGGTCTCGTGAACGTCGCCCCGGCCGTTTCGCTGGACATGATCGAAGCGCTTCGATCCGGCGACTACCCGGCCGCCATGAAGGTCTGGGAACAGATCCGCCGCTTCGAGGAACTGCGCGCGGCCAACGGCTCCGCCGACAACGTCACCGTCGTCAAGGAGGCCCTCGCCGCCCTCGGCCTGTGCCGCCGCGACGTCCGCCCGCCCAGCAGGCAGCTGCCGGAGGAAGGGCGCGCCGAGGTCGCCGCCATAGCCGCCGGGTGGTCCCTGTGAGCCCCGGTGAGAACAGCCCGCGCAAGCGGCCCGAGGAGCTCCGCAGCCACCAGTGGTACGGCACCGAGGGGCTCCGTTCCTTCAGCCACCGCGCCCGCACCCGCCAGCTCGGCTACCTCCCCGAGGAGCACCTCGGCAAGCCGGTCATCGCGATCCTCAACACCTGGTCGGACATCAACCCCTGTCATGTGCACCTCCGTGACCGGGCGCAGGCGGTGAAGCGGGGCGTGTGGCAGGCGGGCGGATTCCCGCTGGAGTTCCCGGTCGCCACCCTCTCCGAGACCTTCCAGAAGCCGACCCCGATGCTCTACCGCAACCTCCTCGCCATGGAGACGGAGGAGCTGCTGCGCTCGTACCCGGTCGACGGGGCCGTGCTGATGGGGGGCTGCGACAAGTCCACCCCGGCCCTTCTCATGGGCGCGGCCTCGGTGGACCTGCCGGCCGTCTTCGTGCCCGCGGGACCCATGCTCCCGGGCCACTGGCGGGGCGAGGTCCTCGGCTCGGGCACCGACATGTGGAAGTACTGGGACGACAAGCGCGCCGGTCTCATCGGCGACTGCGAGATGACGGAGCTGGAGAGCGGGCTGGCCCGTTCCCCCGGCCACTGCATGACCATGGGGACGGCCTCCACCCTCACCGCCGCCGCCGAGGCGCTCGGCGTGACCGTGCCGGGCGCCTCCAGCATCCCGGCCGTCGACTCCGGGCACGACCGCATGGCCGCCCGGGCGGGGATGCGGATCGTCGAACTCGTCCACCGCGACCGGCGGCTCTCCCACCTCCTCACCCGCGACGCCTTCGAGGACGCCGTCACCACCGTCCTCGGGCTCGGCGGCTCCACCAACGCCGTCATCCACCTCATCGCCATGGCCGGCCGGGCCGGGGTACGGCTCACCCTCGACGACTTCGACCGCATCGCCCGCACCGTGCCCGTCCTCGCCAACGTCCGCCCCGGCGGCCGGACGTACCTCATGGAGGACTTCCACTTCGCGGGCGGCCTCCCCGGCTTCCTCTCCCGCATCCCCGACCTGCTCCATCTCGACCGGCCGACGGTGTCGTACGACACCTACCGCGAGCAGCTCGCCGGCGCCCGGGTCCACGACGACGACGTCATCCGGCCGCGCGGCAACCCGGTGGCCGCCGAGGGCGGCGTCGCCGTGCTGCGCGGCAACCTCTGCCCCGACGGCGCCGTCATCAAGCACATCGCCGCCGAACCGCACCTGCTGAAGCACACCGGTCCAGCGGTCGTCTTCGACGACTACCGGACCATGCAGCGCACCATCAACGACCCCTCCCTCGGGATCACCGCCGACAGCGTGCTCGTGCTGCGCAACGCCGGGCCCAAGGGCGGCCCCGGCATGCCCGAGTACGGCATGCTGCCCATCCCCGACCACCTGCTCAAGCAGGGGGTGCGGGACATGGTGCGGATCTCCGACGCCCGGATGAGCGGCACCAGCTACGGCGCCTGCGTGCTGCACATCGCACCCGAGTCGTACGTCGGCGGGCCGCTCGCCCTGGTCCGCACCGGGGACTCCATCACCCTGGACGTCGCGGCCCGCACCCTGCGGCTCGACGTGGCGGAAGCGGAGCTGGCGCGGCGCCGGGCCGCGTGGACACCGCCGCCCGCGCGGTACGAGCGCGGGTACGGCGCGCTCTACGACCAGCAGATCACCCAGGCCGACACCGGCTGCGACTTCGAGTTCCTGGCCCGGCCGGGAGAAGTCCCGGACCCGTACGCGGGCTGACCCCCGACCGCCTCGACGGAGATCGTCGAAGCGCTTCAACCACGTGCATGTAGCAAGCGCTTCCTGCACCCGCTGTAACCGATGGGAACGGAGAACAGTCATGGCCCAAGCCGCAGCCGTGGCGAAACCGCCCGCGCCACCCCGGCGGCGCCGTGCCTCCGCGACGCCGCGCAGGCTGCCGTACCTGCTGGTCGCCCCGGCGGCCCTGCTCACGCTGGGGTTCATCGCCTACCCGGTGCTCAGCGTCTTCTACTACAGCCTGCAGAACTACAACCCGACCAAGCCCTGGCGGAACGGGTTCGCGGGCTTCGGCAACTTCACGCAGGCCTTCGCGCACGACCCGCAGTTCTGGGACACGCTGACCTTCAGCGCCCAGTGGGTCGTGGTGGAAGTCGGCCTGCAGCTGCTGTTCGGGCTCGCGCTCGCGCTGATCGTGAACCAGACCTTCGTGGGACGGGCACTGGGACGGGCGCTGGTCTTCTCGCCGTGGGCCGTCTCCGGCGTGCTGACCTCCGCGATCTGGGTGCTGCTCTACAACTCCCAGACGGGCATCACGCGTTACCTCGCCGACGCGGGCATCGGGTCGTACGGCACCAGCTGGCTCTCCGACCCCTCGACCGTCTTCCCGGCGGCCGTGGTCGCCGACCTGTGGCGGGGCGTGCCGTTCTTCGCGATCCTCATCCTCGCCGACCTCCAGTCCGTCTCCAAGGACCTGTACGAGGCGGCGGAGGTCGACGGCGCGAGCCGCCTCAAGCAGTTCCGGCACATCACACTGCCGCACCTCAAGGACGCCATCGTCCTGTCCACGCTGCTGCGCGCGGTGTGGGAGTTCAACAACGTCGACCTGCTCTACACCCTGACGGGCGGCGGCCCGGCGGGGGAGACCACGACCCTTCCCCTCTACATCGCCAACACCAGCGTCGACGCCCACGACTTCGGCTACGCGTCCGCGCTGACCACGGTGGCCTTCGTGATCCTGCTCTTCTGCTCGATCGGCTACCTGCGGCTCAGCAAGTTCGGAGGCGAGGCGAAGTGATCACCGAGATCGCCCCCGCGGCCACCCCCGCCGTGACCGAGCCCGCCCGGCCGGGAAAGAAGCGCCGCGCCTGGGACGAGGTCCCCCGCTGGCAGATCTACCTCCCCCTCGGGATCTACCTCCTCTTCACCCTGGTCCCCTTCTACTGGATCCTGCTCTTCGCGCTCCGCCCGGCCGGCTCCACCTCGCTCGTCCCCTGGCCGGTCACCTTCGACCACTTCCAGAAGGTGTGGACCGAGCGCAGCTTCGGCACCTACTTCACCAACAGCGTCTACGTCGGCGTGTCGACGCTGCTGCTGACCACGGTCGTCGCGCTGGCCGGCGGCTACGCCCTCGCCCGCTTCGACTTCAGGCTCAAGCGCGGCTTCATGCTGGCCCTGCTCTGCTCCCAGTTCGTGCCGGGCGCGCTGCTCCTGGTCCCGCTCTTCCAGATCTTCGCCAAGCTCCAGATGATCAACTCGCTCGGCAGCGTCGTCATCGCCGAGACGGTCTTCCAGCTCCCGCTGTCGATGATCCTGATCAGCGGCTTCATCAGGAACGTGCCGTACTCCCTCGAGGAGGCCGCCTGGGTCGACGGCTGCAACCGGCTCACCGCCTTCCGGATCGTCGTCCTGCCGCTGCTGCGGCCGGGGCTGGTCGCGGTCGGCTCCTTCGCCTTCGTGCACGCCTGGAACCACTTCCTGTTCGCCCTGATGTTCCTCTCCGACCAGAGCAAGCAGACCATCCCGGTCGGCCTCAGCACCCTGATGAGCGCCGACAGCGTGGACCTGGGCGCGCTGGCCGCGGGCGGGATCATCGCCGCCGTACCCGTCGTGATCGTCTTCGCCTTCATCCAGAAGTGGCTGATCACCGGCTTCAGCGCGGGGGCGGTGAAGGGATGAGACACCTCGCGGACGGACCGGGGCAAACGCTTACCCTGCACCCAAAGATCGACAACGCAGGGAGGACGCCGTGAACTCTTCACCCATCGACCTCGTTCTGGCCGGGGCGCGCGGCCACGGCCGCTGGCACCTGGAGAACATCCGCCGGCTCCAGGAGAAGGGGATCGTACGGCTCGCCGGGATCTGCGAGCTGACCCCGCTGGGCGCGGACGAGCTGCCTCAGGGGCTCGGGCAGCCCGCCCAGGCCGCCGACTTCGGCGCCCTGCTCGACGCGACCGGCGCCCGGATCGCCGTGGTCTGCACGCCCATCCCCACCCACACCGACCTCGCCCTGACGGCCGCCGAGCGGGGCGTGCACCTGCTCCTCGAGAAGCCGCCGGCGCCGTCGTACGCCGAGTTCCGGCGGATGGCCGACGGGGTCGCGAAGGCCGGCGTGGCCTGCCAGATCGGCTTCCAGTCGCTCGGCTCGCACGCCGTGCCCGCGATCCGGCGGCTGATCGCGGACGGTGCCGTCGGCGACGTGGTGGGGGTGGGCGGCGCGGGCGCCTGGGCCCGCCCGGAGGCCTACTACCGGCGGGCACCCTGGGCCGGCAAGCGGCGGCTGAACGGCGTCGACGTCATCGACGGGGTCCTCACCAACCCCCTCGCGCACGCCGTCGCCACCGGCCTCGCCCTGCTCGGCACCGACCGCGCAGAGGACGTCAACCGCATCGAGACCGAGCTGCTGCGCGCCAACGACATCGAGTCCGACGACACCTCCTGCGTCCGCGTCACCACCCCGCGCGGCCCGGTCACGGTCGCCGCCACGCTCTGCGCCGAGGAACCGGGGGACCCGTACGTCCTGGTGCACGGCACCGGGGGCCGGATCACCCACTGGTACAAGCAGGACCGGGTGCTGGTGCAGCGGGCGGGCCACGGCCCGGAGGAGATCGAGTACGGCAGCACGGACCTGCTGGAGAACCTCGCCGACCATCTCACCACCGGCGCCGCCCTGCTGGTGGAGCCGGACGCGACCGGCGCCTTCATGCGGGTCGTTGAAGCGATTCGACTGGCCGACGACCCGCTGGCGCTGCCCGCCGACGCCTGGCACCACCTGCCCGGCGACGGGCGCCGGGTCGTCACTGGCATCGACGCACTGGTCGCGGCCAGCGCCGACACCCTCTCCCTCTACTCCGAACTGGGCGCCCCCTGGGCCCCGCCGAACGAGGTGAGCACATGACGGGCGACGGACAGACGTACACCAACCCGGTCCTGAACGCCGACTGGTCCGATCCCGACGTCGTCCGCGTCGGCGACGACTTCTACCTCACCGCCTCCAGCTTCGGCCGCGTCCCGGGCCTGCCCCTGCTGCACTCCCGCGACCTGGTCGACTGGACCCTGGTCGGCCACGCCCTCGAACGCCTCGAACCCGAGGAGCGGTTCACCGCCCCGCGCCACGACCGCGGGGTCTGGGCCCCCTCCTTACGGCACCACGACGACCGCTTCTGGATCTTCTGGGGCGACCCCGACCAGGGCATCTTCCAGATCAACGCCCCGGAGATCAGAGGCCCTTGGAGCCGCCCGCACCTGGTGAAGGAGGGCCGGGGACTCATCGACCCCTGCCCCCTGTGGGACGACGAGACAGGCGAGGCGTACCTCGTCCACGCCTGGGCGAAGTCCCGCGCCGGCGTCAACAACCGGCTCACCGGCCACCGGATGCACCCGGACGGCAGCTCGCTGCTGGACGCAGGCAAGGTGATCGTGGACGGGGACCGGATACCGGGGTGGTTCACCCTGGAGGGTCCCAAGCTCCACCGGCACGACGGCTGGTTCTGGATCCTCGCCGCCGCCGGCGGAGTGGCCACCGGCTGGCAGGGCGCCTTCCGCTCCCGTGGCTTCTTCGGGCCGTACGAGGAGCGGATCGTCCTGGAACAGAAGGACACCGACGTCAACGGACCGCACCAGGGCGGCTGGGTACGGACTCGGGACGGCGAGGACTGGTTCCTGCACTTCCAGCAGCGGGGGGCGTACGGCAGGGTCGTCCACCTCCAGCCGATGCGCTGGGACGCGGACTGCTGGCCGCTGATCGGGGACGCCGGCGCGCCCGTCGCCGTACACCGCAGGCCCGCACTGCCGGCGCAGCCGCCCGCCGCGCCCGCCACCGACGACGACTTCCCGGGCGGGCGGTTCGGCCGGCAGTGGCAGTGGACGGCCAATCCGGGTGCGGGCTGGGCCACCCAGCACTCGGGGGACGGCCTGCGGCTGGCGTGCGTGCGCTCGGGGGATGCGCACGACCTGCGTCGGCTGCCGCACGTGCTGACCCAGCGACTGCCCGGGGAGCCGTGCGCGGTCGAGGTCGAACTGCACCTGGACGGCGCCGGGCCGGGGGCGCGGGCGGGGCTCGCGGTGCTCGGCGATGCCTTCGGCTGGATCGGGCTGGAGTGCGGGCCGGGCGGGGGCGTGCGGCTCGTGCACCGGTTCGCGGAGACCACCGCCGACCGCGAACGCGACGCCGGCCCCGCACGGCCCGCGCCCGAGGGGCGGGCCCGGCTGCGCATCGACATCGGCGCGGGGGCGCGCTGCCGGTTCTCGTACGACGTCGGGGCGGGCCTCGTGCCGTCCGGACCGGTGTTCGCCGCCACGCCCTGGCGCTGGGTCGGCGCCCTGCTCGGCCTCTTCGCCGCCGCGCCCGAGGGACCGGGCGCCGCCGGGGCCGCCACCTTCACGCACTTTCGCGTCACCTCCTGCTGACCCCAGACAGAAGAGAGCCGATCGATGAAGAGAAGCATTCGCAGAAGCAGGCGCGCGGCCGTCGCCGTCGCCCTGGGTTCCGTGCTCGCGCTGACCGCCACCGCCTGCGGCGACGACGGCAGCGGCAGCGCGGGCGACAAGGGCGGCGAGGGCTCCGGGAAGGGCACGATCACCTTCTGGGACAACAACGGCGGTGTCCGCACCGACGTCTGGAAGGAGATCATCGCCGACTTCGAGAAGCAGAACCCCGACATCAAGGTGAAGTACGTCGGCATTCCCGCCGCGAGTGCCCAGTCCAAGTACGACACTGCCATCCAGGGCGGCGGTCTGCCCGACGTCGGCGGTGTCGGTACCGCGATGCTCGCCGAGGTCGCGGTGCAGGGCGCGCTGGAGCCGCTGGACAGCCGGTTGGCGAAGAGCTCGCTCAAGGGCAAGCTGAACCAGAAGCTGCTGGACAACAGCCGGGCCGCGGGCGGCGGCGACCGGCTGTACCAGATCCCGACCTCGTCCAACAACGGTGTGCTGTGGTACCGGACCGACCTGTTCAAGAAGGCGGGCCTGGACGCGCCGACGACGTGGACGAAGTTCTACCAGGCCGCCGACAAGCTCACCGACAAGGGCAAGAACGAGTTCGGGTTCACGATCCGTGGCGGCGAGGGATCGATCGCGCCGGCGCTCGACGCCGCGTACAGCCAGAGCGGGATCACCTCGTTCTGGAACGGGGACAAGACCACGGTCAACGACCCGAAGAACGTGACCGCGCTGGAGAAGTACGTCGCGCTGTACAAGAAGGACACGCCGTCCGCTGACGTCAACAACGACTTCACCAAGATGGTCGCGCAGTGGGACAGCGGCACGATCGGGATGCTCAGCCACAACCTCGGGTCCTACCAGGACCATCTGAAGGCGCTGGGCGCGGACAAGTTCCGGGGGCTGCCGAACCCGACCCAGGACGACGGTACGCGGGTACAGATCTCCAACCCGGTCGACGGGCTGAGTGTCTTCAGGTCCAGCAAGAACAAGGCGGCTGCCTGGAAGTTCGTCGAGTTCGCCCTGTCGCACGAGGAGAACTCGAAGTTCAACGAGTCGGCGGGGCAGATTCCGGCGAACACCGAGGCGGCTTCCGACGCGTGGATCCAGCAGGCCGAGCCCACGAAGCTGGCAGCCGAGGCGCTGAACGGTGCCGGTACGAAGATCGTGCAGTTGCCTTACTACCTGCCGGACTGGAACACCATCTCCAAGGCCGACAACGAGCCGAACTTCCAGAAGGTGCTGCTCGGGAAGATGACGGCGAAGGAGTTTCTGGACACGCTGGCCGATCAGCTCGACAAGGCGCAGGCCGACTGGAAGAAGAACCACTGAGTTCGGGTCGTTGCGGTTGTTGGGGGCCGCGGGCTCGTTACGGCTGGTCGCGCAGTTCCTCCCCCAGCCTTCGGCCGGGGGGGACCCCCAGCGCCCCTAAAAGACATGAAAGGTGAACCTTCGTGTCCCTTACGCGCAGACAGGTGACTTCGGCGGCCCTTGCAGCCGTTCCCCTCGTGGGCAGGTCCCCCCGGGGAAAACCTCGCACCCTCTACATCGCCGGAGACTCCACCGCCGCCCAGAAATACGCCGACGCGGCGCCCGAGACCGGGTGGGGAATGGCGCTTCCCTTCTTTCTCCGGAAAGAGGTCGCCGTCTCCAACCAGGCCGTCAACGGCCGGAGTTCGAAGAGTTTTGTCGACGAGGGGCGGCTCGACGCCATCCTCGCGACCATCCGGCCGCACGACCTGCTCCTCGTCCAGTTCGCGCACAACGACGAGAAGAGCGACGACCCCACCCGGTACACCGAGCCCTGGACGACGTACCAGGACTACCTGCGGCTCCACATCGAGGGCGCCCGCGCGCACGGTGCCCGGCCGGTGCTCGCCACCCCCGTCGAGCGGCGGCGGTTCGACGCCGACGGCAACGCCGTACCGACCCACGGCGACTATCCGGCGGCGATGCGCGCGCTGGCCGCGCGGGAGCATGTGGCGCTGCTCGACATCGAGGCGCTGTCGCTGGCTCTGTGGCAGTCGCTGGGCGTAGAGGCGACCAAGGCGTACTTCAACTGGACCGACACCGAACAGGACAACACGCACTTCAACCCGCCGGGGGCCATCGCCGTGGCCCGGCTCGTGGCGCAGGAGCTGCTGCGCACCCGGGTGCTGGCCCGGCACGACGTCATCCGGCTGCACGAGGACATCCCCCCCTCCTGGATCACCTGGCCACCCGCAAGCTGAGGAGACCCGCACAGTGCGTACACAGGAATGTCATGGACGCGTCATTGGTGCGCTCGTGGGCTGCACGGCTCTCGTGCTGACCGTGACCGGAACCGCCCAGGCGGCCGCCCCGTACCGGGTCGCGCCCGACCGGCAGGCGCTGGCCGCGAACGACGGCTGGGCAGCGGCCACCACCGGGACCACCGGCGGTGCCGCCGCCGACGCCGCGCACGTCTACACCGTCACCACCTGGGATCAGTTCAAGGCCGCTCTCGCCGACGGCGGCAGCGCGCCGAAGATCATCAGAGTCAGGGGGACGATCGACGCGGACGGGCCGAGCTGCGACTCGTTCGCCGTGCCCGGCTACGACTTCGCCGCCTACCTCGCCAAGTACTCGCCGGAGGCCTGGGGGCGCTCCACCAACCTGGACAACGAGCCCGACGACAGCCCGGAGGGCCTGCGCCGTGCCTCCCAGGCGCAGCAGGACGCCTACATCAAGGCCTACGTCCCGGCCAACACCACCATCATCGGCATCGGTAAGGACGCCGGGTTCAAGGGCGCCAGCCTGCAGATCAAGTCCGTCGACAACGTCATCGTCCGCAACCTGAGCTTCGAGAGCCCCCTCGACTGCTTCCCGCAGTGGGACCCGACCGACACCGCCGACGGCAACTGGAACTCCGAGTACGACAGCGCGGTGATCTACGGCTCGACCCATGTGTGGATGGACCACGACACCTTCACCGACGGCGATCACCCCGACAGCTCGCTGCCCTACTACTTCGGGCGGATCTACGAGCAGCACGACGGTGAACTGGACATCGTCAAGGGCGCCGACTACGTCACCGCCTCCTGGAACGTCTTCGCGGACCACGACAAGACGATCCTCATCGGCAACAGCGACAGCGCGTCCACCGCCGCCGTCGACCGCGGGCACCTCAGAGTCACCTTCCACCACAACCTGTTCTCCAACCTGGTGGAGCGGGCGCCCCGGGTGCGGTTCGGGCAGGTCGACTCCTACAACAACCACTTCGTCGCCGAGGACGGCTACGGCTACAGCTACGGCATCGGGATGGAGTCGCAACTCGTCGCCGAGCACAACGCCTTCACCCTGGCGGACGGAGTCGGCGCCGGCTCGATCCTGAAGAAGTGGAAGGAGGCGCCGCTCACCGCCGACGACAACTACGTCAACGGTGTGCTGACGGACCTCATCGCCGTCCACAACACCGAGGTCCCCGGCGAGATCCTCCAGTCCGGTGCCGGCTGGACTCCGGCCCTGCGCACGAAGGTCGACCCGGCGCGGGCCGTGCCGCGCATCGTCGACTGCGGCGCGGGCGCCGGCCACCTGCGCTGACACACGCTCGACGCGGCCGGGGCGCGCACCGGAGTCCGCCCCGGCCCCACCCCCCACGGCAAGGAGCACCGCCACCCTTCTCTCTCCTCAAGGAGCACCCGCATGTCCTCGCCGCACCCTCCCCTGTCCAGAAGGGGTTTCCTCGCCGCGGGCGCCGGGGCCGCCACCGCGCTCGCGCTGACCACCGGCCAGGCGCACGCCGCCGCCCGCCCCTTCGGGCGGTACGGCTCCCCGGAGCGCCGCCGCAGTTCGCAGACCCTGTACGTCGACCCGCACGGCCGCGGCGACTTCACCACCGTCCAGGCCGCCGTCACCGCCGCCACCGGCAGCGGCTGGACCCTGGTCCTCGCCCCGGGCGTCTACCGGGAGACGGTCGCCCTCGACACCACCCGCACCGAGGCCACCTGGATCGGCGCCGCCGAGAACCCGCGTGCCGTCGTCATCGTCCACGACAACGCGGCCGGTACCCCGAGGCCCGGCGGCGGGACCTACGGCACCACCGGCTCCGCCACCACCACCGTGCAGGGCGACGGATTCACCGCCCACTGGATCACCTTCGCCAACGACTGGCTGCGCGCCGACCACCCCGACATCAGCGCCACCCAGGCCGTCGCCCTCAAGGTGCAGGGCGACCGCAGCGCCTTCCACCACTGCCGGTTCCTCGGCCACCAGGACACCCTGTACGCGGACTCGACGGCCCTCGGCGTCTTCGCCCGCCAGTACTTCGCGCACTGCTATGCCGAAGGTGACGTCGACTTCGTCTTCGGCCGGGCCACCGCGGTCTACGAGCAGTGTCACTTCCGCACCCTGAACCGGACCGATCTGACCGCGGCACCGTACGGGTTCGTGTTCGCGCCGTCGACGGCGGCCGCCAACCCGTACGGCTACCTCGTGAGCCGGAGCCGCGTCAGCAGCGGAGCCCCGGACGCCGCCTACAAGCTGGCCCGCCCCTGGGTGCCCAGCTCCGACACCACGGCCCGTCCCTCGCTCGTCGTCCGCGACTCGTACCTCGGTCCGGGCATCGACGCCGTCGCGCCCTACGCCACCATGTCGGACGCCTTCCCCTGGCAGAGCCAGCGCTTCGCCGAGTACCGGAACTCGGGGCCGGGTGCGGTGATCACCGCACCCGGGAACCGGCCTCAGCTCACCACCGAACAGGCCGCGTCCGCGACCCGGGAGACCTACCTCGGCGACTGGACCCCGTGGAAGGAGTGCTGACGTGCCCACCCGACGCGGCCTCCTCGCCGCCGGAGCGGCGCTGGCCATGGGCTCGGCCACGGCCTTCGGCCGCGACCGCCGTGTCCTGCACGTCCGCCCCGGTCACTCCGTCCAGGCGGCCGTGGACGCGGTGCCGGGCCCCGGCTGGACGATCGTCGTGCACCCGGGGACGTACCGCGAGGTCGTCGACGTGCCGGCGGACAAGACGCAGTTGACCCTGCGAGGGGCGACCGGCGACCCGCGTGCCGCCGTCATCGTTTACGACAACGCCAACGGGACGCAGAGGCCGGACGGTTCGGGGACCTACGGCACGGCCGGCTCGGCCACCTTCACCTCGGCGGCGCCCGGCCTCGTCGTCCGCGACCTCACCCTCGCCAACGACTGGCTGCGCGCCGACCACCCGGAGATCACCGGGACCCAGGCCGTCGCCGCGTACCTGACCGGGGACCGTACCCACTTCGAACACGTCCGGCTGCTGGCCCACCAGGACACCCTCTTCGCCGACACCACCGAACTCGGCTCCTTCGACCGGCAGTTCTTCCACCGCTGCCACATCGAGGGCGACGTCGACTTCGTCTTCGGACGGGCCACCGCGGTGTTCGAGCACTGCCACTTCCGCACCCTGCAACGGGACGTGGCCTTCACGCCCAAGGGCATGGTGTTCGCCCCCTCGACCGCCCGTGCCAACCCGCACGGGTTCCTCGCCGTCCGCTGCCGGTTCTCCTCCGGCGCGGAGGACGGGGCGTACAAGCTGGCGCGGCCCTGGGTGCCGACGTACGAGACCACCGCCTGGCCCTCGCTGGTCGTGCGGGACAGCCTCATCGGCCCCGGGATCGACCCCGTCGCGCCCTACACGAACATGCGGGACGCCTATCCCTGGCAGTCCATGCGGTTCCGCGAGTACCGCAACTCCGGGCCGGGTGCGGTGATCACCGTCCCCGGGAACCGGCCCCAGCTCACCGACGCCGAGGCCGCGTCGCACACCCCCGCCACCTACCTCGGCGACTGGAAACCCGTCCGCCCCCTCTGAACCACTCTGATCGACGAAAGGACCCGCACGTCATGCGTCGACTCAGCACCTTCACCGCACTCGCCGTGACCACGGCCTCGCTCGGACTCGCCGTACTCGCCACCCCGGCGCACGCGGCGACCGTCGTGGTCAGCAACTCCACCGACCTGACCAGCGCCATCAAGAACGCCACCGCCGGCGAGGTCATCCAGGTCCGTGGCGGCACCTACTACCCGACGGCCACCCTCCAGTCCACGGTCAACGGCACCTCGTCCGCGCCGGTCACGCTCACCGCCTACGGCTCGGAGACCGTCAAGATCGACGGGTCCTCGCTGCCCTCCGGCTCCTGGATCTTCAAGCTGACCGCGGACTACTGGAACGTCTCCGGCATCACCTTCCAGAACTCCCCGGACAGCGCGGTCGTCTGCCAGTCCTGCACCGGCACCAACTGGAACAACATCAAGACCATCAACGGCGGCGACTCCGGTTTCACGCTCACCGGCGACGGGACCGTGAACAACACGGTCAGGAACCTCGACTCGTACGGCAACTACGACGCCGCCACGCACGGCCAGAACGCCGACGGGGTCGCCATCAAGTTCGGCTCCGGCTCCGGCAACCTCGTCACCGGAGCCCGTCTGTACAACAACTCGGATGACGGGATCGACCTGTGGTCCTTCTCGTCGCCGGTCACCATCGAGCACACCTGGTCCTTCGGCAACGGCGTCAACCGGTGGGGCGACTCCGCCTTCGAGGGCAACGGCAACGGCTTCAAGCTGGGCGGCAACGGCGTCACCGTCGCGCACGTCGTCAACAACTCGGCAGCCTGGGGCAACTCCGGCAACGGGTTCACCGAGAACTCCAACACCGGCGCGATCGTCATCAACCGCACCACCGCCTACGCCAACGGCGGCTGGGGCTACTACTTCGCCACCAGCGCGGCCCGGCTCGGCAAGAACCTCGCGGTGAGCAACGGCAGCGGGCTGGTCAGCAAGGGCTCCTCGGTGGTGTCCGCCGGCAACAACTGGGACAGCGGCATCAGCACCCCGGCCTTCAAGTCGACGGACGCCTCGACGACGTACAACGCCCGCCAGTCGGACGGTTCGCTGCCGGCGACCACCTTCCTGACGACGGGGAGCACGACCATCGGGGCCACCATGAACTGAACCGAGACAACCGGAGGGACTTCTTCCGGGGCGCTTGACCCGCTTTTTGCCCGCCGATGAGATATCGATCGGGCAACGGGTCTCGCGCCCACCCCGGTGACGCGCGTAGAACTCCTGTCATGCATAAGTCACTTCGTCTCGCGGCGATCGCCTCGGCCTGTGCGCTCGCCGGCGGTGCCCTCTACGGCGCCGGCGCCGCCACGGCCGGCCAGTCGACCGCGAACTCCACCCACGAGCCGTACAACATCGGGCTCCTGGTGAAGGACATCGACACCTACTACGGCACCGCCGCCGACGCCAACGGCGTGTACCAGGCCTCGCCGACCAGCCCGTACGCCAAGGACCTGGCGCGCATCGACGCGGACGCCAAGCGCTACATCGACCGGGCCGCGCGCAAGGCGCACCGCCACGGCGAGAAGCCCGCGGTCGTCTTCGACATCGACGACACGCTGCTGCTCAGCCTGGACTACGAGAAGCGCTACAACTACACCTACAACTCGACCACGTGGGCGGACTACGTCAACAAGGCCGACCGGCCGGGCGTGTTCGGCAGCGCCGAGCTCGTCCGGTACGCGCAGAGCGAGGGCGTCGAGGTCTTCTACAACTCCGGTCTCAGCGAGGCGCAGCGCACCGCCGCCGTCGAGAACCTGAAGAAGATCGGCGCCGACGTCAACCTCGACGCCACCCACATGTTCCTCAAGGACAAGGCCAACCCGCCGTCCTACCTGAGCGCCTGCGCCACCCCGGGCACCTGGACCTGCACGACCGTGCAGTACAAGGCCGGCACTCGCGAGCACATCGAGAAGGACCTCGGGTACGAGATCGTCGCCAACTTCGGCGACCAGTACTCGGACCTGGACGGCGGCTACGCGAACCGCACGTACAAGCTGCCGAACCCGACGTACTTCGTGTCCTAGTCGAGAGGGACGGCAACCCTTTCCGGGCACTGCGGCGACTGGGAGGCAGAAACGGGCCGGGGCGGCCCCTCCGGCCCGTTTCGCTCCCTCGTCGAACACGTCCAGCACGTCCTGGACGTCAAGGAAAGCAACGGCCGGTGCGCCTCAGCACCGGACGCCACCGCAGGACGCGTACCCTCTCGATCGCCGGCGGTGGCCGTCGCCGCGGGGGCGGGCGGCGTCCACCTCGGCCTGTCGAACGGCGGTGCCCAGGCCGCCACCAGCACGGTCACCGTCTCCACCACCGCCCAACTGGAGTCGGCCGTCGCGAACGCCGCCGCCGGTACCGTCATCCAGGTGCGCGCGGGCACCTACCACCCGGCCCAGGGCTTCGTCGTCACCTCGTCCACGGGCGGAATCTTCAGGAACCTCGTCACCGCGGACAACGGCGACTCCGGGTTCACCCTGCGCGGCGACAACACCGTGAACAACCTCGTCCAGAACCTGGACAGTTACGGGAACTACGACAGGTCCGGGCACGGCCAGAACGCCGACGGCATCGCCATCAAGTTCGGCTCGGGCACCGGCAACAAGGTGACCGGCGCGCGTCTGTACGACAACTCGGACGACGGCACCGACGACGCGGCCTGGGACAACACGCTGAACGGGTTCGCCGAGAACTCCCACACGGGCGCGATCGTGCTGAACCGCAACACCGCCTATGTCAACGCCGAGGCCGGGTTCTTCTTCGAGACGGGCAAGGCCCGGCTGGCGCGGAACCTGGCGGTGGGCAACGGGGGGGCGGACAAGCCGGGGTCCCGGGCCGTGTCGGCGGCGAACAGCCGGGACGGCGGGGTGCGTACGCCGACTTTCAAGTCGACGTATGCGACGACCGCGTACGCGGCACGGCCGAAAGGTGGGGCGTTGCCGGCGACGGTGTTTCTGACCACCGGGTCCACGACCATCGGGTCCACCATGGACTGACGGGTGCGTCGCGGGGTGCGCGGCCGTCGTGGCTGGTCGAGCAGTTCCTCCCCCGGCCTTCGGCCGGGGGGACCCCAGCGCCCCTTGCGGGGCGCGTACATCCCGTCGGTCAGGAGTCGCCCTCACCGTTTGTGCGCGTCGCGAAGGTGCCGGTCACCGCGTACTGCTTCCCGGCCGCGGTGCCGGTGATCGTGTAGGTGTCGTTCTTTGCGTCGCGGTCGCCCTGCTGGTGGTTGTACTGGCCCGCGAACACCCACTCGCCGACCGCGACCTCGCTTCCCGGCTTGAGTGTCCACGTGTAGACCAGGAAGCCGTCCTGCTCGGTGACCGTCTGCGTGAAGTCGGTCTCCGGCAGGGAGCGCCATGCCCCGGTGTTGGACACCCCGCCTGTCTGGGCCACCTTCAACTGCACGGTGAGCGCGGTCAGCTGCCCGGAGGTCTTCAGGGTCACGTCGGACTGCGCCCAGAAGTCGTTGCTGTGCGGGTCCACCGAGCCGTCCGACCCGAGCGGGCCGTCCTCCTCGCCCTTCGTGACGGGTGCCGCGGGGGTGGCGGAGGCCTTCGGGGTCGACGAGGGCGTCGAACTCGCCTTGGGGGACGGGTGCGCCGGGGTCACGCCGGGAGCCGGCGGGGCGGCCGTGCGGGACGGCGGGCGGCCGGCCGCGTCCCGGGACGCGGAGGGCGTCGGCGAGACCGCGACCGTCTTCTCGGTGGGCGGGTCCTTCACGGCCGAGGCGACCGCGTAGCCGCCGACCCCGAGGACCGCGGCGACCGCGGCGGTGGCGCTGACCACCCGGACCCAGCCGAACAGGGGCGGAAGGGTGGCCCGGTGGTTCGGGCGGCCCTGTGCGGCCATGCCCCGCTCGACCCGGGCCAGGATGCGGGCGCGGTCGGGTTCGTGCGCCTCGGCCGCCTCGTGCAGCCGGGCGCGCAGCTCGTCGTGCACGTCCTGCTGCCTCATCGGTTCCTTCCTCCGCTCTCACCGGTCCGGGGCGCCATCGCCGCGTGCACCCTCTGCGGAACCCCCTGGGACTCGCCGAGCAGCCGCTGCAGCTCCGCCATGCCCTTCGACGTCTGGCTCTTAACGGTACCCACCGAGATCCCCAGGGCGAGCGCGGTGTCCTTCTCCGACAGGTCGAACGCGTGCCGGAGCACCACACATGCCCGCTTGCGGAACGGCAGGCGGGCGAGCGCGCCCTGGACGTCGACCGCTCCCGCGACGTCCGGGTTCTCGGTGGTCTCCTCGCGGTGCGACCAGAACAGGGCGATACGGCGCCGCTCGCGCACGGCGCCGCGGATGCGGGTGCGGGCCAGGTTGGCGACGACACCCCGGGCGTAGGCCACCGGATGGTCGGCGGCCCGCACCCGGTCCCAGCGGTGCCACAGTGCCAGCAGGGCGTCGGCGGCCAGGTCGTCGGCGGCGTCCGCCTCGCCGGTCAACAGGTGGGCGAGACGCGAGAGTTCGGCGTAGTGGCGTTCGAAGAAGGCATGGAACTCCACGGAGGCGGCGTCGTCGACGACTGTGCCCACGGGTGACCTCTTCTGTCAGGGATTCTGTGTCATGCAGGTGACATGCGGTGGTATGTGGATGTCCGGAGGAACGTTCCGGCGAGATCCGGAGCGTAGCAGTGATCATTTCGTGTGCGTCGTACGGGGGTTCGGTGCGCCTCGTGCGAGGTGTCGGACGCGGTGTGGTCCACCGAACCACACCGAGCCCGATTCCGTAACACGGGGAAAACCTGAAACCCGTGCGACGCGGGAACAATCCAGCCAGCATCCGCACACGCACGCTCAGGGGACGAGGAGTCCGACCATGCCCGAGACGCAGAAGGCGGCCCGGCCGCAAGGAGCCGCACCACCTGCCGGGAACGGCGTCGACCGGTTCTTCAGGATCTCCGAACGGGGATCCACCTTCGGCCGGGAGATACGCGGCGGCTTCGCCACGTTCTTCACCATGGCCTACATCCTTGTCCTGAACCCCATCATCCTCGGCAGCGCCAAGGACAAGTTCGGCCACACCCTCGACACCGGCCAACTCGTCACCGCCACCGCGCTGGTGGCCTGTGTGATGACGATCATCATGGGCGTCGGCGGCAACCTGCCGCTGGCGATCGCGGCCGGTCTCGGCCTCAACGCCGTCGTGGCCTTCCAGCTGGCCCCGCTGATGAGCTGGTCCGACGCGATGGGCCTGGTCGTCCTGGAAGGCCTGCTGATCTGCGTGCTCGTGCTGACCGGCCTGCGCGAGGCGATCATGAACGCCATCCCGCAGCAGCTGAAGCAGGCGATCGGCGTCGGCATCGGCCTGTTCATCGCGTTCATCGGCTTCGTCGACGCGGGCTTCGTCAGCCGGATCCCGGACGCCGCGGACACCACCGTGCCGGTGCAGCTGGGTGCCGTCGGCCGGCTCACCGGCTGGCCCGTACTGGTCTTCTGTCTTGGCGTGCTCCTGACCATCGCGCTGGTGGCGCGGAAGGTGAAGGGCGCGATCCTGATCAGCATCGTCACGATGACGGTGGTGGCGATCGTCATCAACTCCGTCGCGGACATCAAGAGCTGGGGCCTGACCACCCCGAAGATCCCCGACAAGATCGTGGGCACGCCCGACTTCGGGCTCATCGGTCACTTCAGCCTGTTCGGCGGCTTCGGCAAGGCCGGTGTCCTCACCGCCGTACTGCTTGTCTTCACCCTGATCCTGTCCGACTTCTTCGACGCCATGGGCACGATCGTCGGCATCAGCGCGGAGGCCGGGCTGCTCGACGAGCAGGGGCAGGTGCCGGGCATCGGGCGGGTGCTGTTCATCGACGGTGCGGCGGCGGTGGCCGGCGGCCTCGGCTCGGCCTCTTCCAACACCGCGTACATCGAGTCGGCGGCGGGGGTGGGGGAGGGGGCCCGCACCGGCTTCGCCAACATCGTCACCGGCGGCATGTTCGGTCTCGCCCTCTTCCTCACGCCACTGCTGACGATCGTCCCGCTCCAGGCGGCGGCGCCCGCGCTGATCGCCGTGGGCTTCCTGATGATGACCCACGTCAAGCACATCGACTGGGACCAGTACGAGATCGCGATCCCGGCGTTCCTGACCATCGCCGCGATGCCGTTCACCTACTCCATCACCGACGGCATCGGGGCGGGGTTCCTGGCGTACGTCGTGATCAAGGCGGTGCTGGGGAAGGCGAAGGAGGTCAACTGGCTGCTGTGGGCCGTGTCGGCGCTGTTCCTGGTGTACTTCGCGATCGATCCGGTGGAGCAGGTGCTGGGTGTGAAGTAGGGGGTGGGGCGCGAGGGTGCGTCGTCGGCCGCGGGTTCGTCGTGGCTGGTCGCGCAGTTCCGCCCCCAGCCTTCCGGCCGGGGGCGCCCCCAGCGCCCCTGCAGGGGGCGCTTCAGCTCGGGGCGTTCACTTCAGCGCCGCCTCCATCATCGCCTTGGCCACCGGTGCCGCCAGGCCGTTGCCGCTGACCTCCGACCGGGCCGCGTCCGACTGCTCGACCATCACCGCCACCGCCACCTCCTTGCCGGTGCTGTCCGACTTGCCGTACGACGTGAACCAGGCGTACGGCGTCTTGCTGTTGTTCTCGCCGTGCTGGGCCGTGCCCGTCTTGCCGCCCACGGTGACGCCGTCGATCCGCGCGTTGGTGCCCGTGCCCTGCTCGATGACCGTCTGCATCGCGGACTGGAGCTGCTCGGCCGTCGAGGAGCTGACGATCTCCTTGGTGCTGGTGTCGTCGTCGTAGTTCCTGAGCACGTCGCCGCCGCTGTCGGTGATCTGGGAGACCATATGAGGGGAGACCAGCTTGCCGCCGTTGGCTATGGCAGCCGACACCATGGCCATCTGGAGCGGGGTCGCCGTGACGTCGAACTGGCCGATGCCGGAGAGACCGGTCTGGGCCTTGTCCATGTCCTTGGGGTAGACGCTCGCCCAGGCGCGGACCGGCACGTCCAGCTTGTCGTCGTTGAAGCCGAACTTCTCGGCCATCGCCCGCACCTTGTCCTGGCCCAGGTCGACGGCCATCTTGCCGAAGACGTTGTTGCAGGAGTACTGGAGAGCCACCCGGATGGGGGCGTTCTCGCAGGGCGCGGACGTGCTCTCGTTCCGCAGCGGGGTCGTGGTGCCGGGCAGGGTGTACGGGTTGGGGCTGTCGGTCCTGGCGTCGACGTTCGCGTAGAGGCCGTCCTCCAGGGCCGCCGCCGCGACCACCAGCTTGAACGTCGAACCCGGCGGCAGCGGCTGGCGCAGCGCCCGGTTGGTGAGCGGCTTGTCGCTGTCGGCGTTCAGCTTCTTCCAGGCCGTGCCTGCGGTGTTGGCGTCGGTGAGCGAGGAGGGGTCGTACGACGGTGTCGACACGACCGCGAGGATCTTTCCGGTCTTCGGGTCGATCGCGACGGCGCCGCCCTTCTTGGCGCCGAGCGCCTGGTAGGCCGCCTTCTGGACGGCCGGGTCGATCGTCGTGATCACGTCGCCCGGTTCGGCGCGCTCGCCGGTGACCGTGTCCATGACCGTCTTGAGCCGGCTGTCGGTGCCGTTGAGCAGGTCCTGGTAGATGCCCTCCAGCTGGGTCGGGGCGTAGGCCTGCGAGGCGTAGCCCGTCACCGCCGCGTACAGCTTGCCGTTCGTGTACGTGCGTTTGTACTTGAGGTCGCTGTTGCTCAGGGTCTGCGCCGAGCCGGTGATCGCCTCACCGGACACGATGATGTTCCCGAGCGGCTGTGAGTACGTCTCGATGACGTTGCGCCGGTTGTTCGTGTCGTCCGCGAGGGCCTGACCGTCGTAGAACTGCACCCATGTCGCCCTGACCAGCAGAGTGACCACGAGCAGCAGTGCGAAGACGGACGCCCGCCTGATCGTCTTGTTCATCCCGCTCAGACAGACGATCGAAAGCGGGGTCCTCGTTCCCGTACGGCCGAATTCTCATCGACTGCTCATGCGGGGAGCCCGGAACCTAGAGCCGCCGCGTCGCCAGCGTCAGGCGGTCCCGGGCGTCGAACAGGGCGTCCTTGATCATCTGTTCGTGGGCGGGGGTGAGGCGGGCCACCGGGACCGAGCAGCTGATCGCGTCGCGCGCCGGGGTGCGGTAGGGGATCGCCACGCCGAAGCAGCGGAGCCCGAGCGTGTTCTCCTCGCGGTCGATCGCGAAGCCCTGCTCGCGGATCTGGCGGAGCTCCTCGATGAGCTTCTCGCGGTCCGTGATGGTGTGCTCGGTCAGCGCCGGCAGGGTCTCCGGCAGCAGCTTGCGGACCTGCTCGTCGGTGTGGGTGGCGAGCAGCGCCTTGCCGAGCGAGGTGGAGTGCGCGGGCAGGCGGCGGCCGACCCGGGTGAAGGGGCGCAGGTAGTGCTGCGACTGGCGGGTGGCCAGGTAGACCACGTTCGTGCCGTCGAGGCGCGCCAGGTGGATGGTCTCCGTGGTGTCGTCGGAGAGCCGGTCCAGGGTCGGGCGGGCCGCCGCGACCACCTCGTCGCCGTCGATGTACGACGTGCCGACCAGCAGGGCCCGCACCCCGATGCCGTACCGGGTGCCGGTCGCGTCCGTCTCCACCCAGCCCAGCTCCACCAGGGTGCGCAGCAACATGTAGAGGCTGGACTTGGGATAGCCGACCGCCTCCTGGACGGCCGCGAGGGAGTGCATACCGGGGCGGCCGGCGAAGTACTCCAGCAACTCCACGGTCCGTACCGCTGACTTGACCTGTGCCCCGCCGCCTGTCTCGCCTGCAGACATCGCCCTTGACCCCTTCGTTGGACGAGAAACCGAGGTTATAGTCTCCAACAGCATATTCATCATCAGAGACAACGTTCAGTATATCGAACGCCCCTGGTGAACGACCCGGGTATGACCCGGATACTGCGGCAGAACGCAACTCATGGAGGGACCCGCGGTGGCAGCAGCACCAGTCTGGAGCGTCGACCCGCGCACCGGGAAGCAGCGTGAACAGGTTGCGGTGGAGGCCACAGCCGAGGAGGTCGACGCCGTCGTCAGGGCCGCCCACGCGGTCCGTGGCTCGCTCGCCGACCGCACGGTCCGCGCGGCCTTCCTGCGCTCGGCCGCCGCCGGACTCGACGCGGCCAAGGACCGCCTGGTCGAGGCCGCCGACGCGGAGACCGCGCTCGGCCC
Organism: Streptomyces sp.; assembly: GCF_019510245.1. Classification (GTDB taxonomy): domain Bacteria; phylum Actinomycetota; class Actinomycetes; order Streptomycetales; family Streptomycetaceae; genus Streptomyces. The sequence continues at coordinate 79,550 of NZ_JAEKKT010000138.1, forward strand.
GGTCCGGCTCACCGGCGAACTCGCCCGCACCGCCTACCAGCTGCGGGCCTTCGCGGACATCGTCGACGAGGGCGCCTTCCTCGACGTCATCATCAACCACCCCGACGCCACCGCCACCCCGCCCATTCCTGACCTGCGCCGCTACAAGGTCCCGCTGGGTGTCGTCGCCGTCTACTCCGCCTCCAACTTCCCCTTCGCGTTCTCGGTCGCCGGCGGCGACACCGCGAGTGCGCTGGCCGCCGGGAACCCGGTCGTCGTCAAGGCCCACCCCGACCACCCGGCCCTGTCCGAGCTGGTGGCCAAGGTGCTGCGCCGGGCCGCGGCCGGGCACGGCATCCCCGAGGCCGTGGTCGGTCTCGTGCACGGCTTCGAGGCCGGCATCGAGCTGATCAAGCACCCGCTGATCGCCGCGGCCGGCTTCACCGGGTCCGTCCGGGGCGGGCGTGCGCTCTTCGACGCGGCCGCCGCGCGTCCGGTGCCGATCCCCTTCCACGGCGAACTGGGCTCCCTGAACCCGGTGCTCGTCACCGAGGCCGCGGCCACCGAGCGGGCCGAGGAGATCGGCACCGGGCTCGCCGGGTCGATGACGCTGGGCGTCGGGCAGTTCTGCGTGAAGCCGGGCCTGGTGCTGGTGCCGGCCGGCGCCGCCGGTGACGGCCTGGTCAAGTCCCTCACCGACGCGGTCAGCAACACCGACGCTGGCGTGCTGCTCGACCACCGGATGCGGGACAACTTCGTCGCCGGGGTCGCCGAGCGCGCCGAACTCCCCGACGTGGAGAGCCCGGTGACGCCGGGGGCGGGCGGCGAGCACACCGTGAGCGCCGGGTTCCTGACGGTGCCGGCGGACCGGCTGGCCGAGGCCGGGGCCTACGACCTGCTCCTGGAGGAGTGCTTCGGGCCGGTGACCGTGGTGGTCCGCTACGAGAACCGGGGCGAGGCGACGGCGGTGCTGTCGCGGCTGCCGGGAAACCTCACGGCGACGGTGCATGTCTCTGCCGAGGAGGCCGCGGGGGAGGGGCTGGGCGCGGAGATCCTTGCGGAGCTGACGCCGCTGGCCGGTCGGGTGCTGGTCAACGGCTGGCCGACGGGGGTCGCTGTGGCCCCGGCCCAGCATCACGGTGGGCCGTACCCGGCGACGACGTCCACGTCGACGTCCGTGGGCGGCACCGCCATCGAGCGGTGGCTGCGGCCGGTGGCGTATCAGGGCGCGCCCGCTGCTTTGCTGCCGGCCGAGTTGCAGGACGAGAATCCGCTGGGGCTTCCTCGGCGGTTCAACGGGGTTCTGGAGCGGTAGCGCCGTGGGGGTGCGGGGTGCGGGGTGCGCCGGCGACTGCGGGTTGTCCGTGGTTGCTCGCGCAGTTCCTCCCCCCGGCCTTCGGCCGGGGGGACCCCCAGCGCCCCCTGCAGGGCGCGTGCACCTGACACAATCCGACCATGGACGTGGAACTTCCCGAACTTCCTTTCCCTCTCCGTACCTACGGCCCCGACGGGCACTGGTTCTATGAAGACGGCGTGCTCACCGGGTGGGCCGGGGCCCGGCAGGATCGGTTCGTGTCACCCACCGGGGAGGCGCTGGATCCCGCCTCGGACGCGCCCCGGCTGCTGGGGGCGCCCGAAGGGGACTTCCAGCTGATCGCCCGGGTCACCGTCGGGTTCGGGGCCGCCTTCGACGCCGGTGTGCTGTACGTCCACGTCGGCGACCGGGCCTGGGCCAAGCTCTGCCTGGAGAACTCCCCGGACGTGCCCACCGTCTGCACGGTGGTGACCCGGGGCCACTCGGACGACGCCAACTCCTTCACGGTGGAGGGGAGTTCGGTCTGGCTGCGGATCAGCCGGACCGGCCGGGCGTTCGCCTTCCACGCCTCCCGGGACGGCAAGAAGTGGGTCTTCGTCCGGCTGTTCACCCTGGGCGGCGAGAAGGAGACGGAGGGCGCGCTCGTCGGCTTCATGACCCAGTCGCCGATGGGGGAGGGGTGCGTGGTGACGTACGACCACATCGAGTTCCGGCCCGACTGGCCGGCCGACCTGCGCGACGGCAGCTGAGGACGGCCGCTGTGTACCGGCGGTGAGCTGACTTGTCCAGGGCGCCGCAGAACCGAGGTGGCTCCCCCCGCGTCCTCAGTTGCATGATCAGCGACCACGTGAAAGGGCCCCGGGTCATCCGCACGGCCCTGTCCGCCGAGGCGGAGACCATCGCCGCACTGCACCACCGGGCCCGGTCGACGTACTACCCGGACGGTCTCCCGGACGACGGCGTGGACTGGACGGCCGCCTGGCGCGGTGCCGTCGAACGGCCGGACGGCCAGGTGCTGTGCGTGGTGGAGGCGGGGGCGATCGTCGGGGTCGCCTCCTTCCGCCCCCCGGAGGGCGCCGCCGCCGAGATGGTCAAGCTGTTCCAGTTCCACGTCGACCCCGGCCGCTGGCGGGCCGGTGTCGGCACCGCCCTGCACGCCGCCTGTCTGGAGCAGTGGCGGGCCGACGGCAGGCGGACCGCCGTGCTGGACGTGCACGCCGACAACCGGCGGGCCCAGGCCTTCTACGCCCGTCAGGGCTGGGTGCCGGACCCGGAGAACCCGCCGGCCGAGGGGGACCACCACCTCTGCCTGCGGTACGCGGTGGGCGGGGAATGAAGCGGGCTGGTTGAACGTTCAGGTAGTGGGGAGAGACCCTTTCACTACCTGGAGAGCCGACAACATGCGCGTCGAGATCTGGTCCGATATCGCTTGCCCCTGGTGCTATGTCGGAAAGGCGCGCTTCGAGAAGGCGCTCGCCGCCTTCCCGCACCGCGACGACGTCGAGGTCGTGCACCGCTCCTTCGAGCTGGACCCCGGCCGCGCCAAGGACGACGTGCAGCCGGTGCTCGCCATGCTCAGCAAGAAGTACGGCATGAGCGAGGCCCAGGCCCAGGCGGGCGAGGAGAACCTGGGCGCGCAGGCCGCCGCCGAGGGGCTCGCGTACCGGACGCGGGGGCGTGACCACGGCAACACCTTCGACATGCACCGGCTGCTGCACTTCGCCAAGGAGCAGGGCCGCCAGGACGAGCTGATCCAGATCCTGTACCGCGCGAACTTCGCCGAGGAGCGGTCCGTCTTCAGCGAGGGCGAGGACCGCCTCGTGGAGCTGGCCGTGGAGGCCGGGCTGGACGCGGCGGCCGTGCGCGCGGTGCTCGCCGACCCGTCCCGCTACGCCGACGACGTCCGTGCCGACGAGCGCGAGGCCGCGGAGCTCGGTGCGAACGGGGTGCCGTTCTTCGTCCTCGACCGGAAGTACGGGGTCTCGGGGGCTCAGCCCGCCGAGGTGTTCACGCAGGCGCTCAGCCAGGCCTGGGGTGCGCGTTCCCCGCTGAAGCTGATCGACGAGGGTGACGCGGAGGCCTGCGGGCCGGACGGGTGCGCGGTGCCGCAGCACTGAGAAACCCCAGGTCAGGGGCGACGTATAAGCGTTACTTAGCGGATCCGCGTAAAAATCCGCAATGGACGGGGGGTTGTCCGGACCGCAGAGTGGACGCATGGAGACCACGGAGACGTTCGAGAGCCTCGTCCGCGCCGAGTTCGCCCCGAAGACCACCTACCTCAACACCGCCAGCAACAGCCTGCTGCCCGCCCGTACCGTGGCCGCCCTGCACCGGGCGGCACTGCTGCGGGCCGAGGGCCGGCCCCTGACCTCGCTCTACGAGGACGTCGAGGCGTGCCGGGCCGCCTACGCCCGGCTCGCCGGTGTCCCGGCGACCAGGGTCGCGGCGGGCGCCTCGGTCGCCGCGCACTCCGGCGTGATCGCCGCCTCGCTGCCGGCCGGCGCCGAAGTCCTCACCGCCGAGGACGACTTCACCTCCGTACTGAACCCGTTCCACGTCCGCGGCGACCTGAAGGTCCGCGCGGTGCCGCTGGAGCGCATCGCCGAGTCCGTCCGTCCGGACACCGCACTGGTCGCGGTCAGCGCGGTCCAGTCGGCGGACGGCCGGCTCGCCGATCTGCCCGCGCTGCGCGAGGCCGCCCGCGCGCACGGGGCCCGCACCTACGTCGACTTCTCCCAGGCCGCCGGCTGGCTGCCGATGGCCGCCGACGCGTACGACTTCACCGCGACCGTCTCCTTCAAGTGGCTGCTCGGCCCGCACGGCGTGTCCTTCCTCGTGCTCCCCGAGGACTTCGGCGGGCTGACCCCGCTGCTCGCGGGCTGGGTCGCGGGCGAGGAGCCCTGGGACAGCTGCTACGGGCCGGTCACCGAACTGGCGCACTCCGCCCGGCGGTTCGACCTCACCCATGCCCTGTTCACGTTCGCCGGCCTGCGCCGCTCGCTCGACCTGATCGAGGAACTCGGACCGGACGCCGTGCACGCCCACGACGTGGCTCTCGCCGACCGGTTCCGCGCCGGGCTCGCGGCCCTCGGGCACGAGCCGGTGCCCGCCCCCGGCTCGGCGATCGTCTCGGTCCCCGGGCTCGGCGGCCGTCAGCCCGGACTGAGCCGGGCCGGCATCGAGGTCTCCAACCGGGCCGGCAACCTGCGCGCGGCCTTCCACCTCTTCAACACGCCCACGGACGTGGACCGCCTGCTCGACGCCCTCGCGGGCTGACCTGGGGGCACGGCGACACGCCCGGGGGCCGCCACACCGGATGTGGCGGCCCCCGGGGCGGACGGCGGGCTCAGCGGATCGGCGTGAAGTCCCGCGCCCCGATGAACTCGGGCCTGCGCACCGGCGCCGCGAACGGCTCCACCGCCGTGTTCTCCACGCTGTTGAACACGATGAAGACGTTGCTGCGCGGGAACGGCGTGATGTTGTCGCCGGAGCCGTGCATGCAGTTGCAGTCGAACCAGGTCGCGGAACCCGCCCGGCCGGTGAACAGCCTGATGCCGTGCCGCGAGGCCAGTTCGGTCAGGGCCTCGTCGGAGGGCGTGCCCGCGTCCTGCATCTGCAGCGACTTCTTGTAGTTGTCCTCGGGCGTGGCGCCCGCGCAGCCCAGGAACGTCCGGTGCGAGCCCGGCATGATCATCAGGCCGCCGTTGGTGTCGTGGTTCTCGGTCAGGGCGATCGAGACGGACACCGTGCGCATGTTCGGCAGGCCGTCCTCGGCGTGCCAGGTCTCGAAGTCCGAGTGCCAGTAGAAGCCGCTGGCGCCGAACCCGGGCTTGACGTTGATCCGGGACTGGTGGACGTACACGTCCGAGCCGAGGATCTGCCGGGCCCGGCCGACCACCCGCTCGTCGCGCACCAGGTTCGCGAACACCTCGCTGATCCGGTGCACCTCGAAGACGGACCGGATCTCCTTGGACTTCGGCTCGATGATGGAGCGTTCGTCGGCCCGGATCTCCGGGTCCGTGATCAGCCGCTCCAGCTCCCGTCGGTACACGGCGACCTCGTCGTCGGCCAGGAGCTGGTCGACGGTGAGGAATCCGTCGCGCTCGAACGCCTCCAGCCGGTCCGTGGCGATCGGGCCGGGCGCGCCGGGCGCCGACCAGACGACCGGGTCCTTGCGGGGGACGGCGACCTCGACGGGGCCGCGGCTCGGGTAGAGGTCGGTGATGGTGGTCATGGTCAGCCCTCCTCCGTCAGCAGGGGATAGACGCCGTTCTCGTCGTGGTCCTCCCGGCCGGTGACGGGCGGGTTGAACACGCAGACGCAGCGGAAGTCCTCCTTGACACGCAGCGAGTGCCGCTCGTGCCCGTCGAGGAGGTACATGGTCCCGGGTGTGATCGTGTACGACGTCCCGGTCTCGTGGTCGGTCAGCTCGGCCTCGCCCTCGACGCAGACGACGGCCTCGATGTGGTTGGCGTACCACATCGACGTCTCGGTGCCCGCGTACAGGATCGTCTCGTGCAGCGAGAAGCCGACCCGCTCCTTCGCGAGGACGATGCGTTTGCTCTCCCAGGTCCCGGACGCGGACTTCACATGCCGGTCGGTGCCTTCGATCTCCTTGAACGAACGGACGATCACGGTTCTGCGATGCCTCCTAGCTGGTGTTTCATATGGTTTCCCGGACGGCCCTGGCGAGGATGCTCAGCCCCTCGTCCAGCTCGTCCGGGGTGACGGTCAGGGCGGGCAGCAGCTTGACGACCTCGCTCTCCGGCCCCGACGTCTCGATGAGCAGCCCGAGTTCGAAGGCACGCCGGGCGATCCGTCCGGCCCGCTCCTTGTCGTGGAACTCCAGGCCCCACACCAGGCCCCGGCCCCGGTACTCCTTCACGTCGGCGAGGTTCTCCTCGACGATCGCGATGAGCCCCTGCTCGACCTGCTCGCCCTTGGCCCGGGTCTGCTTCTCCATCGCCGGGCCGTCGGCCCAGTAGCTCTCCAGGGCGGCGGTCGCGGTGACGAAGGCGGGGTTGTTGCCGCGGAAGGTGCCGTTGTGCTCGCCCGGCTCCCACACGTCGAGCTCGGGCCGGAACAGGCACAGGGACATGGGCAGCCCGTACCCGCTGATGGACTTCGAGACCGTGACGATGTCGGGGACGATGCCCGACTCCTCGAAGGAGAAGAACGCACCGGTGCGCCCGCAGCCCATCTGGATGTCGTCGACGATCAGCAGCATGTCCTGCCGCTCGCAGAGCTCCTTGAGGGCGCGCAGCCACTCGGGACGCGCGACGTTGATGCCGCCCTCGCCCTGCACGGTCTCCACGATCACCGCGGCCGGCTTGTTGAGCCCGGACCCCTGGTCCTCGAGGAGCCGCTCGAACCACAGGAAGTCCGGCACTTTCCCGTCGAAGTAGTTGTCGAACGGCATCGGCGTCCCGTGCACCAGCGGGATCCCGGCGCCGGCCCGCTTGAAGGCGTTGCCGGTGACGGCGAGCGAGCCGAGGGACATCCCGTGGAAGGCGTTGGTGAACGACACGATCGCCTCGCGCCCCTTCACCTTCCGGGCGAGCTTGAGCGCCGACTCGACGGCGTTGGTCCCCGTCGGCCCCGGGAACATGACCTTGTACGGCAGCTCGCGCGGCCGCAGCACCAGGTCCTGGAAGGTCTGCAGGAAGGACCGCTTCGCCACCGTCGACATGTCCAGGCCGTGGGTGACGCCGTCCCGTTCCAGGTAGTCGAGCAGCGCCCGTTTCAGTACGGGGTTGTTGTGGCCGTAGTTGAGTGATCCGGCGCCGGCGAAGAAGTCGAGGTACTCGTGGCCGTCCTCGTCGTACATGCGGCTGCCCCGCGCCCGGTCGAACACGGTCGGCCAGCCGCGGCAGTAGCTGCGGACCTCGGACTCCAGGGTCTCGAAGACGCTGAGGTCGGGCTGGATGATGGTCACGGCGGGGCTCCTCAGTGCGATGTGGGGGTCAAGGGGCCGATGCGGTACAGGACTTCGGGGTCGTGCGGACCGTCGGGGAACTCACCGGCCTCGAACAGCACGGAGCGCTCGACGGCGGCGCCGTGCCGGGCGGCGTAGGAGATGAACAGGCGCTCGGAGGCGGTGTTGCCGGGCGTGATGGTGGTCTCGACGGCGGTGAGCGGCCGGTCGGCGGCCACCTGCGCGGTGAGTCCGTCCAGCAGCCGCGCCGCGATGCCGCGCCCGCGCTGCGCGGCATCCACGGCCACCTGCCAGACGAGCAGGGTGTCCGGCCGGTCCGGCCGGGTGTACCCGGTCACGAACCCGACGGGTTCGCCGTCCGCGCCCCGCGCCACCGCCGAGGTGCCGGCGAAATCCCGGCACCACAGCAGATAGCTGTACGAGGAGTTCAGATCGAGGCTTCCGGAATCCTTGGCGATACGCCAGAGAGCGGCACCGTCGGTCACCAACGGGCGGTCGACGATCAGGTCTGCTTGTGGGGCAGTCATGCGGATTGAATTTAGCGAGGCAAATGCAAAAACGCACGGCGGGTGTCGGTGGTGGCTGAATCTGGACCTCCGGTATGTCCAGAAATGCACCGCCACAAATCGAGCAAATGGTCCCGTTGTGTGGAGTGTGTCACAGGGTTGAAACCTGGACGGAATTCCCTCTGTTTAGCTGCGTAAAAAGCGGGCAGAAGAACTCGGGTAAGCCATCCACCGAAAAGGAATTCGAGATTTCCTTGAATTCAGGCGCCGGTAACGCCGTCCATACGCTCCCGACACCGGTCGCCGTGCTGGTGCCAAGCGGACTCGACCGCCCGCCGGGCGCCCTCCGGGTCCACCGTCAGCCCCCGCTTCGCCAGCCCCGCGCCGATCGCCGCCAGGCTCGACCGGACGGCACCGGCCGTCGCGTCCGCCCCGTAGTGGTTGACCCGGATCATCTCCCCGGCCAGGGCACCCCCGCCCGCGGCCAGCGGCAGGCTGCCGTCGCCCGCCAGGGCCTCGGCCACCAGTTCCGACGCCACCACCCCGGACGGCACCCGCAGCGTCGTGGCGACCGGTGCCGCGTCGGACTCCGCGTGCACGTACGGCTCCAGGCCGCCGCCGAGGGCCACCGCCCCGGCCCGGGTGGCCAGCGCGGCCGTACGGTGCCGGGCCATGACGGTCTCCAGGCCGTCCGCCTCGATCCGTTCGACGCACGCCTCCAGCGCCAGCATCTCCAGCTGCGCCGGAGCGTGCAGCAGCACCTTGCGGCCGCCGTCGACCCAGCGCTCCTTCCAGTCCAGCAGGGAGAGGTAGGAGTGGCGTGGGGCGTTCGGGTTCGCCGCCATCCGGGCCCACGCCCGCGCGCTCACCGACACCGCCGAGACACCGGCCGGGCCGCCCATCGCCTTCTGTGCCCCGATCACGCACAGGTCCACGCCCCAGGCGTCCGGCAGTACCGGCTCGGCCCCGACCGAGGCGACCGCGTCCAGGTAGAAGAGGGCGCCGTGGGCCCGCACCACCTCGCCGATCTCCGCGACCGGGTTGGTGTTCCCGGTCGCCGCCTCCGCGTGCACCAGGGACACGAAGTCGATCTCCGGGTGCGCGGCGAACGCCTCCCGGACCTGTCCGGCCGTCACCGCCGTGTGGAACGGCACCGCGAGGTCGACCACCGTCGCCCCGCAGTCCCGCAGCCAGTTCCCGAACGTCTGCCCGTACGGGCCGGTGATCACGTTCAGCGCGGTCGTCCCCGGCCCCGCCGTCGCCCTGATCGCGCCCTCCAGGGGCAGCAGCGCCTCGCCCTGCATGATCACGACGTGCTGACGGGTGTCCAGCAGCCGGGCCACCCCGTCCTCGATCGCGGCGAAACGGTCGGCGGTCAGCGGGGGCAGGTCGAGGAAGGGGTGGGTCACGACAGTGCTCTCTTCGCTCATTCAGGGGCGTGCGGGACAGATCGAGACGAGCGTAACCGGCACCCTCCGCACGGCTCCGACCGGCGACTTCTTAGGCCCGACAGGCCCACGGCCATCGGTTTGGTTTGAGAGACCCAAACATCTCCTTATAATCGGAACCCGCAGAACCGGAATCCAAAGCTCCCTCACAGACCGACGGGAGCTTCCCCACAGACTCACGGGAGGTCTCGTGACCACGCTCCTCGGGCGCCGCCGGGCTCGCGCCCTGGCCGCCGTCACCGCCGCGGCCGGGCTGGCCCTCGTGGCCGGCTGCACGTCGAGCGGCAACGGCTCCAGCGCCTCCAGGACGGCCGCCGGCGGGGTCGAACTCGTCAAGGCCGGACAGCTCACCACCTGCACCCACCTGCCCTACCCGCCGTTCCAGTCGGAGATCGACGGCAAGGTGCAGGGCTTCGACGTGTCGATGATCGACCTGGTCGCCAAGAACCTCGGTGTGAAGCAGCAGATCCTCGACACGCCGTTCGAGAACTTCAAGACCGGCGCCTTCCTCAACTCCGGCGAGTGCGACCTTGCCGCGGCCGGCATGACCATCACCGCCGAGCGCAAGAAGAACGTCGACTTCTCCGACCCGTACTTCGACGCGACCCAGGCCCTGCTCGTCGACAGGAACAGCGGCATCACCTCGCTCGCCGACGCCAAGGCCAAGAAGGTCCGGCTGGGCGCCCAGGCGCAGACCACGGGTGAGGACTACGTCAGGAAGCAGGGTTTCGACCCGGTCTCCTTCGAGTCCTCCGACGCCGTCCTCAACGGCCTGCGCACCGGCCAGGTCAAGGCCGTCGTCATCGACTACCCGGTGGTCCAGGGCTGGCTGAAGGACAAGGCCAACGCGAGCGCCTTCCAGGTCGCCGGCAACATCAACACCGGTGAGCAGTACGGCTTCACGGTGAAGAAGGGCAACACCAAGCTCCTCGCGGCCGTCAACAAGGCGATCGCCGACGCCAAGGCCGACGGCACGTACAAGAAGCTGTACGAGAAGTGGATCGGCCCCTACGACGCCTCGGCCGCGTCCCCCGCCGCCTCATGACCGCAGACACGGACACCGGGCTCCAGCCGCGCCGCAAGGGCCTGACCCGGCGCCAGAAGCGCCGGCTGTCGCGCGGTGCGCAGTACGTCGTCTTCGTCGCCGCCGTCGTCGCCTTCGCCGTCGGCGCGGACTGGGGACGGCTGCAGAACCAGTTCGCCCAGTGGGACATCGCCCAGCAGATGTTCCCGGACGTCATCACGCTGGCGCTGAAGAACACCGTGCTCTACACCCTGTCCGGCTTCGTCGTCGGACTGGCCCTCGGCATGGTGATAGCGCTCATGCGGCTGTCGTCGGTCGGACCCTACCGCTGGGCCGCCGGCGTCTACATCGAGATCTTCCGCGGCCTGCCCGCCCTGCTGATCTTCATCTTCATCGGGGTCGCCGTCCCGCTCGCCTTCCCCGGCACCGAGATCATCGGCGGCACCTACGGCAAGGTCGCCCTCGCCCTCGGCCTGGTCGCCGCCGCCTACATGGCCGAGACGATCCGCGCGGGCATCCAGGCGGTCCCCAAGGGGCAGCTGGAAGCGGCCCGTTCCCTGGGCTTCTCACCTGCCCGCGCCATGGTCTCGATCGTCATCCCGCAGGCGTTCCGCATCATCCTCCCGCCGCTCACCAACGAACTGGTCCTGCTCTTCAAGGACTCGTCCCTGGTCCTCTTCCTCGGCGTCACCCTGGAGGAGCGCGAACTGTCCAAGTACGGCCGCGACCTGGCCAGTACGACCGCCAACTCCACGCCGATCCTCGTCGCCGGCCTGTGCTACCTGCTGGTCACGATCCCGCTCGGCTTCGTCGTGCGCCGTATGGAGGCGAAGGCCCAGGAGGCCGTGAAATGAGCCGACCCGAGATCGAGGTCAAGGGCCTGCACAAGTCCTTCGGCGACAACGAGGTGCTGCGCGGCATCGACCTGGAGATCGGCCAGGGCGAGGTCGTCTGCGTCATCGGCCCGTCCGGCTCCGGCAAGTCCACCCTGCTGCGCTGCGTCAACCTCCTCGAAGAGCCCACCCGAGGGCAGGTGTTCGTCGGCGGCACCGAGTTGACGGACCCCGACGTCGACATCGACGCCGTGCGCCGCCGGATCGGCATGGTCTTCCAGCAGTTCAACCTCTTCCCGCACCTCACGGTCACCGAGAACCTCACCCTGCCGCAGCGCCGGGTGCTGCGCAGGGACAAGGCGACGGCGGCACGGGTCGCCGCCGAGAACCTCGCGCGCGTGGGGCTCACCGAAAAGGCGGACGCCTACCCCGCCTCCCTCTCCGGCGGCCAGCAGCAGCGGGTGGCGATCGCCCGGTCGCTGTCCATGGGCCCCGAGGTGATGCTCTTCGACGAGCCGACCTCCGCCCTCGACCCGGAGCTGGTCGGGGACGTCCTGGCGGTCATGCGGATGCTGGCCCAGGAGGGCATGACCATGATGGTGGTCACCCACGAGATGACCTTCGCGCGGGAGGTCGCCGACCGGGTGGTCTTCATGGACGGGGGCGTCGTGGTCGAGGACGGCACGCCGGACCAGGTCATCGGCAACCCCACCCACGACCGCACCCGCCACTTCCTCTCCCGCCTCCTGGACCCGGCCATGGCCCAGGTGGAGGAGGAGTCCGCGGACTAGACGGGCGAGGCCGGCCCGCTCACGATCGCGGGCGATCTCGACCTGGACCCGGACGCGACGGCACCTCGGGTGCCGGCCTCGTCGTCGACGGTGACCTGACCGTCGAGGGCAGCACCGTCAACGTCGACGACGGCTGCCCGGCGGTGGTCGTCCTCGGCGATCTGCGGGCCACGGTCACCGTCCTGTCCGGCGAGTTCAGCCCGGACCCCGTCGGCGGCACGCTGCACGGCGCGGTCGTCGTGTCCGCCTGCCTCGACCTCGCCCAGGACGTCGACCCGGCCTCGGTCCTCGTCCCCGAGGTGCTGCGCGCCGACGGCGAGGACGACTGGCGCTCCTTCGACGCCCCGCGGGTCCACGGCGGCCGGCTGCTGGGCCGCATCGATGAGGGCCTCCCGGTCGTCCTAGGCTGAGCCCCATGAGCGATCAGGCGGTGCTGCACGTGAAGGGCAGGGTCCTCGTGGGGCCCGAGGACGTCCGGGACGAGCTGTGGGTGGTGGACGGCCGGGTCTCCTACGACCGTCCCGCCGGCGCCCGTGACATCCGCACCGTGGCGGGCTGGGCGCTCCCCGGTCTCGTCGACGCCCACTGCCACGTCGGCCTCGGCCCGCACGGCCCGGTCGACGCGGCGGCGGCCGAGAAGCAGGCCCTCACCGACCGCGAGGCCGGGACCCTCCTCATCCGGGACGCCGGCTCGCCGTCGGACACCCGCTGGGTCGACGACCGCGACGACCTGCCGAAGATCGTCCGGGCCGGCCGGCACATCGCCCGTACCCGCCGCTACATCAGGAACTTCGCCCACGAGATCGAGCCGGCGGACCTGGTCGCGTACGTCGCCCAGGAGGCCCGGCGCGGCGACGGCTGGGTCAAGCTGGTCGGCGACTGGATCGACCGCGACCTCGGCGACCTGGCCCCCAGCTGGCCCCGGGACGCCGTCGAGGCCGCCATCGCCGAGGCCCACCGGCTCGGCGCCCGGGTCACCGCCCACTGCTTCGCCGAGAACTCGCTCCAGGACCTGGTCGAGGCCGGCATCGACTGCATCGAGCACGCCACGGGCCTGACGGAGGACTTGATCCCCCTCTTCGCCTCCCGTGGCGTCGCGATCGTCCCCACCCTGGTCAACATCGCCACCTTCCCGGACCTGGCGGCGGGCGGCGAGGCCAAGTTCCCCCGCTGGTCGGCTCATATGCGCAGGCTCCACGAGCGCCGTTACGACACGGTCCGGGCCGCCTACGACGCCGGGATCCCGGTGTACGTCGGCACGGACGCCGGCGGCAGCCTCGCCCACGGCCTGGTCGCGGGCGAGGTCGCCGAGCTGGTGACCGCCGGCATCCCACCCCTCGACGCGCTCGCGGCGACCAGCTGGGCGGCCCGCGCCTGGCTCGGCAGGCCCGGACTCGAGGAGGGCGCGCCGGCGGACCTGGTGGTGTACGAGAGCGACCCGCGCGCGGACGTGCGCGTCCTCGCATCCCCCCGGAGAGTGGTGCTGAACGGGCAGGTCGTGGAGTAAGGGAACTCCCGTGCCTGCCGACTCGAACAGGTGGGCGGAAAGTCCACTATGGAGTGAAGTGACGCAGGATTGCTGCCCGTTCACCCACAGTGCGTAATTCTTGGCGGGTCCCGAGCAAGTTTCCTCTGGGGGTCCCACCACCTTGAACAGCGACACATTCCGTATGCCCGCACGCCGTCTCGCGACCCTCGCGACGGCCACGGCCCTGGCCGCCGGTCCCGCGGCCCTGGCCGGCGCGGGCACCGCACACGCGACCGGCGGCCACGGTCGTGCGAGCGCGGTCGTCCTGCGCACCGGCCTCGACGTCTCCCTCCTCGGCAAGACCGTGAACGTCCCGCTCGCGGTCTCCCTGAACGAGGTCCAGGCACCGCAGAGCGCCGACCGGACGGCGCTGACCGCCACCCTCGACGGAGTCGACGGCGGCAAGCCCTTCAACGTCCTCGGCGCGGACGTCGCCTCCGCGAAGGCGACGGTCACCGCGGACCGTGCCGAGGCCTCCGTCCACCTCGCCCACGCCCGGCTGCACCTGCCGGGCCTGCCCCTGCTGTCCCTCGTCGAAGTCGACACGGTCACGTCCAGGGCCACCTGCGAGACCGGCAGACAGCCGGAGGCCTCCGCCGACGTGCTCGGCGCCGTCACCGTGCTCGGCAAGCGCGTCACGCTGAGCGCGGGCGGCCCCACCGACGTCAGGGTCCCCGGCGTCGGTGAGGTCCGCCTCGACCTCTCCAGGCGCGAGACGACCTCGACCACGGCGGCGGCCAGCGCCCTCGAACTCAAGGTCACCGTCAACCCGCTGAAGCTCAACGTGGCCGAGGTGACGGGGACGGTGACGCTGGCGAAGGCGACGTGCGAGACCCCGCCCGACGCCGCGGCCGCCCCGGCCGATCCTGCCGACCCGGTGTCCGACGTGAAGGTCCAGGGCGCCCCGGCGAAGGAGACGAAGCTGGCGGAGACGGGCGGCAGTTCGGTGACGCCGTATGTGCTGGGAGGAGCGCTGGCGTTGATTCTGGTGGGCGCAGGAGCGGCGACCGTGGTCCGACGTCGACGCTGACGCCCTGCTTTTCAGGGGCGCTGGGGGAGGAACTGCGCGACCAGCCACGACGCACCCGCAGTCGCCCATGGCGCGCAGTTCCCCCGCTCAGGCGCGCACGAACATCAACGCCTGATCCAGCGCCAGCAGGAACCGGTTCACCGTCCCCCGGTCCCGCACCGCGACCCGCACCCACTCCTCGTCCAGCCCGGGAAACGTGTCCCCCCGCCGCACGGCGTACCCCAGCACCCGCAACTGCCGCCGCACGGCCGCCGCCCCCGCCATCCGGACGAGCACGAACGGCCCCTCCGCGGGCCCCGCCACCCGCACCCCCTCCGGCGCGAACTCCTCGAGGCCCGCCACCAGATGGGCCCGGTCGGCGGCGACGCGGTGCGCCGCATGCGCCGCCTCCGCCAGCGCGCGCGGCGCCACACACGCCTCGGCCGCGGCCAGCGCCGGTGTGGAGACCGGCCACAACGGCTGCGCCCGCGCCAGCTCGGTGATGATCTCCGGCGCGGCCAGCACGTACCCGATCCGCAGCCCGGCCAGCCCCCACGTCTTCGTCAGGCTCCGCAGCACCACCAGACCCGGTACGTCGGTCCGCCCGGCCAGCGCCTCCCGCTCGCCCGGCACCGCGTCCATGAAGGCCTCGTCGACCACCAGCGTCCGCCCGGGACGGGCGAGCCGGGCGATCGCACCGGCCGGATGCAGCACCGACGTCGGGTTGGTCGGATTGCCGACCACGACCAGGTCGGCGTCCTCCGGCACGGCGGCCGGATCCAGCCGGAACCCGTCCGCCTCCCGCAGCAGCACCCGGTCCACGGTGTGCCCGGCGTCCCGCAGCGCTGCCTCCGGCTCGGTGAACTGCGGGTGCACCACCACCGGCCGGCGTACCTTCAGCGCCCGCGCCAGCAGGACGAACGCCTCCGCGGTGCCCGCCGTCAGCAGTACCCGCTCCACCGGCAGCCCGTGCCGCGCCGCGACCGCCGCCCGTGCCGCCCGCCCGTCCGGGTAGGCCGCGAGCCCGCCGAGCGACTCGGCTATCCGCTCCCGCAGCCAGACCGGGGGAGTGTCGCTGCGTACGTTGACCGCGAGGTCGACGAGCCCGGGGCCGCCGTCCCGGACCTCGGCGTCGCCGTGGTGCCGCAGATCGTGTCCGCCCGGGGAACCGCCGGACTCCTCGGGACCTCTGTCGCCCCCGGGACCGCCGGGACCGTCCTCAGTGCGCATGCGCGTGCCCGCCATGGTGGTGGTGCCCTTGCCCGTGGTGGTGGCCGTCGTCGTCCGGGTGGAAGTGCGGCTGCTGCGGCAGCCCGACCTTGTCCTCGAAACCGGGCAGCGCGATCCGGTAGACGCACGAGTCGCAGTTCATCCGCAGGTCACCCTCGACCGCCTCCCGGTACCGCTCCATCACCAGGTCCAGCAGTTCCGGCTCGGGCCCGATGACGTCCGCCGAACGCACCTCGATCTCCGGGTGCGCGGCCGCCCAGCCCTCGGCCTGCTGCCGCACCCGGTCCGGCAGGATCCCGGTGAAGAGAAAGTACGGCAGGACGACGATCCGGCGCGCCCCCAGTTTCAGACACCGGTCGAGGCCGCTCGGCACGTCCGGCGCCGCCAGCGACACGAACGCCGTCTCCACCCCGGCGTACCCGCGGCCCTCCCACAGCAGCCGGGCCGCCTTGTGCACCTCGGCGTTGGCGTCGGGGTCCGTCGAACCGCGGCCCACCAGCAGCACGGTCACGTCGGCGCGGTCCCGTACGGCCCGCGCGGAACCGCCCAGCGCGTCGTCCAGGCGCCGCTCCAGGACCGACAGCAGGGAGGGGTGGGGCCCCAGCGGACGCCCGTAGGTGTACGAGATGCCCGGGTGCCGCTCCTTCTCCCGGGCCAGCGCCGCAGGGATGTCGCCCTTGGCGTGTCCGGCGGAGACCAGCATCAGCGGTACCGCGGCGAAGCGCCGTACGCCCTGCTCCACCAGCTCGGCCACGGCGTCGCCGAGCGGCGGCGGGGACAGCTCGATGAAGCCGCCCGCGACGGGCAGTTCGGGGTGGCGGCGCCCCAGCTGCCGCACGAAGTCGCGGAACGCCTCGGCCCCGGCTTCGTCCCGGGTGCCGTGGCCGGCGATGAGCAGGGCGGGCGGGGTGGTCACAGGGTCTCCTCGGAAGTGGGGTGGTACAGCAGGGCGTTGAGCGCGGCGGCGGCGACCGCCGAGCCGCCCTTCTCGGACACGTTGCTCACGGCGGGCAGCCCGCTCGCCCGCAACGCGGCCTTGGACTCGGCCGCACCGACGAAACCGACGGGCAGACCGATGACGAGCGCGGGGGCGGCGTCCAGCGTCAGCAGCTCCTCCAGCGCGGTCGGCGCGTTGCCGATCACCCACAGGGCGCCGGGCCCGACCTGCTCGTAGGCGAGCCGGATCGCGTGCGCCGAACGGGTCAGGCCTGGCCCGGCCTCGGCGTCGCGCAGCCGGCACACGGTCTTCCGGCGGGTGATCCCGGCGGCGACCATCTCGACGTCCACGACGACCGGCGCCCCGGCGTGCAGCGCCGCGTGCGCCTTCACCAGGTCGGCCTCGTCGGTCACCAGGTCGGCCGCGTACTCCAGGTCGGCGGCGGAGTGGATGACCCGCTCCACGACCGCCCGGGTCAGCGGCGGGAAGTGCGAGGTGTCCAGGCGGGCGCGCAACCGCCGGTAGGACTCCTGCTCGATGGGATGGACGACCCGGTTCACCTGTCCTCCTCCTGGGCGCTCTCCTGCCAGCGGTAGCCGCGCGGGGTGACCATGCGCCCGGCGATGTTCCGGGTCGCCGTGTTGCCCACGGTCACGACCGTCATCATGTCGACCCATGCCGGGTCCAGCGCACCCAGGGTGGTCAGCCGGCTCGACTCGTCGGGGCGCGAGGCGTTGCGCACGACACCGACGGGCGTGGTCGGCTCCCGGTGACCGGCGAGGATGGCGAGCGCCTTGGGCAGCTGCCAGTCGCGGCCCCGGGAACGCGGGTTGTAGAACGTCACGACGAGGTCCGCCTCGGCCGCCGCGCGCACCCGGCGCTCGATGACCTCCCACGGCGTGTGCAGGTCGGACAGGCTGATCGAGACATGGTCGTGGCCGAGCGGCGCGCCCAGGATCGCCCCGGCCGCGAGCGCGGCCGTGACGCCGGGGACGCCGATCACGTCGATGTCGTCGGAGGCCTCGGCGAGCGCCGGGGAGGCCATGGCGTACACGCCCGCGTCCCCGCTGCCGATCAGTGCGACGGCCCGCCCGGCGCGCGCCTCGGCGACCGCGGTACGCGCCCGCTCCTCCTCCGCGCCGAGCCCCGACTCCAGGATCCGGGTGCCGGGCCGCAGCAGGTCACGGATCTGGTCGACGTACTGGTCGAGGCCGACGAGCACGGCGGCGCGCCGGAGTTCGGCCCTGGCGCGCGGGGTGAGCAGGTCCCGGGCACCGGGACCGAGCCCGACGACGGCGAGCCGCCCGCGGGCCGGACGCCGTACGACGGCGCAGGTCGCCATCGCGGGCCGGCCGTCCTCCCGCTGCGACTTCCGCTTGGGGACGAGGAGTTCGCCGCCCCGCGCGAGGGCCGCCGCCTCGGCGACGGAGGGGGTGCCGACGGCGGCGAGGGGTGCGTCCGAGGGATGGGGCACCCGGACCCCGGCGAGCTCCTCGGCCGGGTACGTCACCAGCGGGACTCCGAGCCGCGCGGCCGCCGCGACGATTGCGGGTTCCTCGGACTTGGCGTCGACGGTGGCGAGTTCGGCGATGCTGCGCGGCGACAGCCCCGCGTCCCGCAACGCCGTCCCGACGAGCCCGAGCACCTCCTCGACCGGGGCGCCCTTGGAGGCACCGACGCCCACGACGAGGGACGGCGGCCGCAACAGCACCTCGTTCCCCGCGGGTTCGACCGCGCGGTCGGTCAGCCGGACACAGTGGGCGCCCTCCTCCGCCAGCGGCAGCGGCGGCAGCGGCCACGGCAACTCGGCGTGCAGTGCCACCGGTTCGCCGTCCAGCAGGGCCCGCGACACGGCCGCCACCGAGCCCTCCACCGGGAGGCCCAGGGTGTCGAGGCCGGGCAGCCCGACCGAGTCGGTCGCGGTGGTCACCACCGGCTGTGCCGCCAGCAACTCGGCCACCTGCCGGGCGAGCTCGTTCGCACCGCCCCCGTGCCCGCCGACCAGCGACACGGCGAACCGCCCGCCCTCGTCGACGCACACCACCCCCGGGTCGGTCGCCTTCTCGCCCAGCAGCGGGGCGATCAGCCGGACCACCGCACCCGTGGCCAGGAAACACACCAGCTGCTCGCACTCCGCGAACGCGGACCGTACGGCGTCCTTGACGGGGCCGTCGTAGACCCGCGTGCGGTCCGGCCACGCCGCGGCCAGCCGGTCGCGCGCCGCCGCCCCCGCCGCGGTGGCGGAAATGAGGCCGATCACAGAGCAACTCCTTCGTCAGACAAGGGGGTTCGTGTCCCCCACAGCAGGAACACGGGATTGGTCGCGGCCAGCCGGGTCACCTCGCCCGGCAGCGGCGCGAGACGGGAGGACTGCAGCAGCACCCCGTCGCAGGAGAACCCGGCACCGGTGAGCGCCGCACGCGCCGCCGGTACCCGGTCCAGGGCGGCCATCGCGACCACCACCGTCCGCCGGGCGCGCGCGGCGCAGGCGCCGACGACCGCGGGCAGTCCGGCACCGCCCCCGCCGATGAACACGGCGTCGGGGTCGGGGAGTCCGGCCAGCGCATCCGGAGCCCTGCCCCACACCACATCCACGTACACCCCGTGCGCCCGCGCGTTGGCCGCGATCCGCTCCACCCCGTCCGCCGCCTTCTCCACGGCGACGACGGCGGCGCCGAGCCGTGCGCACTCCACCGCCACCGACCCGGAGCCCGCGCCGACGTCCCAGACCAGGTCGCCGAGGCGGGGCCCGAGCCGGGCCAGCGCCAGCGCCCGTACCTCGAACTTGGTGATCATCGAGTCGCGGTGCGCGAACTCGTCCTCGCCAAGGGCCCACCCGGCGGGTTCCGCCCGGCCGCCCGCCACCGTCCGTACGGCGCCCGGCGCCCGCGTCCGCGCCTCGTCCAGGCACAGCACCACGCTGACGTCCGGTCCCCAGTCCCGGTCGGCGGCCTCGGCGGGCGTGACCCGCTCGACGCGCTCCCGCGGGGAGCCGAGCGCCGAGGCGACGACGAGGACGCGCGCGCCGGACCCGTCCACGGACCCGTCCGGTGACGTGCCCGGCGGTGTGCCGAAGGCGTGCCGCAGCGCCGCCCCCAGCTCGGCTGGCCCCGCCCCCGGCCCCGTCAGCACCGCGACCTTCGGATGTGCCCGGCAGACGTTCACCGCCGTGCGCGGGTCGCGGCCGTGTGCGCTCACCACCACGGCGTCGTCCCAGGTGAGCCCGGTGCGGGCGAAGGCGGCGGCGACGGACGACACCCCGGGCCGCACGTCCAGCCGGTCAGCGCCGAACCGCTCGGCCAGCACCCGCACGATCCCGAAGAACCCGGGGTCCCCCGAGGCCAGCACGGTCACCGGCAGGCCCTTGCCGAGGTACTCCTCGATGGTGTCCAGGGCAGGCGCCAGCGGCCCGAGGACGACCCGTTCGGCCCCCTCGGGCAGCCGTACGGCGTCCAGATGCCGCCGCCCTCCGACGACCAGCCGGGCGCCGGCGAGCACGCCGGGCGGCAGCGGGGCGCCCGTCCCCGTACCGACGACCGTGATCACGTACTGGCCCCCCGCTCGCGCAGCTCCCGCCGGGCCTGCGGATCGGCCTTGCGGAAACCGTGGAAGTGGCCGGGGTGGTAGAGGTGCGAGCGGGTGCCGTGGGCGGCCAGCGCCGGGCCGACCAGGAAGAGGGTGTGCTTCCAGAGCTTGTGCTCCTTGACCGTCTCCTCCAGCGTCTCGATCGTGCACCGCACGACCAGTTCCTCCGGCCAGGTCGCCTGGTAGGCGACGACGACGGGGGTGGACGTGGGGTATCCGCCCTCCAGCAGCTCGCGCACCAGCTGCCCGCTGCGCGCGGCGGACAGGAAGACCGCCATGGTGGTCCCGTGCCGGGCGAACTCCCGCACCTCCTCACCCGGCGGCATCGGCGTCTTGCCGCCGCCGAGCCGGGTGAGCACGACGGACTGCGCCACCTCGGGAATGGTCAGCTCGCGCTGCGCCAGCGCGGCCACGGCCGAGAAGGAGGAGACACCGGGCACGATCTCGACCTCGATGCCGATCCCGGCACACCGGTCGACCTGTTCCTGGGTACCGCCCCAGAGCGCCGGATCCCCGGAGTGGATACGGGCCACCCGCAGCCCCTGCGTGCGGGCCCGCTCGTAGACGGCGACGACGTCTTCGAGGGACATCGTCGCGGAGTCAAGAACCTCCGCGTCCTCGCGCGCGTGCTGGAGGACCTCCGCCTGGACCAGGCTCGCGGCCCAGATCACGACGTCGGCCTCGGCGATCGCGCGCGCGGCCCGGAACGTCAGCAGATCGGCTGCGCCGGGGCCGGCACCGACGAAGGTCACCTTGCCGGTGGGAGCGTCGCCGGCGGCAGCGGCGGAGGCGGCGGCATCGGCCATGGAAATTCGGTCCTCTCTGGACAAAGGGTGTTACCGGTGGTGCTGGATGTGCGCTGAGGCGGGTCGATCGGATAGCAAGGGCACATGGCGGTCTTCGTCGCGCTCGGCGCGTTCCTGATGACGCTGGCCGGCGGCTGGACGGCACAGCGTGTGACCGACCGTCGTCACCTGGTCCTCGGACTGGCCGGCGGTCTGATGCTCGGGGTGGTCGGCCTCGACCTGCTGCCGGAGGCGCTGCGCGCGGCCGGCCGCGAGGTCTTCGGCGTACCGGCCGCCCTGCTCTTGTTCGTGGCCGGCTTCCTCCTGGCCCACCTGGTGGAACGCACCCTGGCCCTCCGCCAGGCCGCGCACGGCGCCGACGAGCACAGCCACCGGGCGCCCGAGGTGGGCCTGACGGCGGCCGGCGCGATGGTCGGCCACAGCGCGATGGACGGTGTGGCGATCGGCGCGGCTTTCCAGGTGGGCGGCGGCATGGGCGCGGCGGTGGCCCTCGCGGTCGTCGCGCACGACTTCGCGGACGGCTTCAACACCTTCACGATCACGAGCCTGTACGGCAACGAGCGCCGCCGGGCGATAGCGATGCTGGTCGCCGACGCCTGCGCACCGGTCGTCGGCGCCCTCTCCACGATCTTCATCACCATCCCGGAGGGGCTGCTCGGCGGCTATCTCGGCCTCTTCGGCGGCGTCCTGCTCTACCTGGCCGCCGCCGAGATCCTTCCCGAGGCCCACCACGAGCACCCGGCCCGCTCGACGCTGCTGTGCACGGTCGCCGGCGCGGCCTTCATCTGGCTGGTGGTGGGCATCTCCGGCTGACGCCCGATCGCTCACAGCTTCCCGCCTCTGCCACCGTCCCGGCGCGGGGGCGCGATGAGCGTGGAGAGGTACGGCAACGGGGAGCCGTCGAGCTCGGCGGCGGGCCGGACGGACTCCTCCGCCAGCCCCAGCGCCGACCCCCACACGGCGTCGTCGACCCGTCCGCTCTCCCGCAGCGCCGCCACGACCGCACCGGCGTGCCGCCCGAACTTGTACGCCACGACCGTTCCCGGCCCGCTCAAGGCCTCCTTGAGCACCTCCGCCCCCGCGGTCACCGGCACCAGCGTCAGCGGCTCGGTCCCCTCGGTGAGCACGGCCCCGGACCGGGCGGCGAGATCCTGCATGGCGGTGATCCCGGGCACGGTCTCGACGGCCAGGTCCGGCACCAGCTCGGAGATGGTCTGCGCCAGATACGTGAACGTCGAATAGACATTCGGATCCCCGATGGTGGCGAAGGCGACCGTCCCGTGCCCCCGCAGCAGCTCGGCCACCCTGGCCCCCGCCGCATCCCAGGCAGCCTCCCGCCGCCCCCGGTCACTGCGCTCGTTCAGCGCGAAGACGACCCGTACGACCTTCTCCGCGCCGACGTAGTGCAGCACGGTGGCCTCGGCCCGCCCGCGCTCACCGGTGTCCATCACGGGCACCACGACGACGTCGGCGGCGCGCAGGGCGTTGACCCCCTTGACGGTCACCAGCTCGGGGTCACCGGGCCCCACCCCGACTCCGATCAACCTGCTGCTGCTCATGACGTCCGGCACCTCTCCACGAACCTCCGGGCCACACCGGGTTCGGACGCCCAGTGCGTGTGCAGATAACTCGCGTGCACACCCCGCTGTACAAAACCTTCGACCCGCGGCCGGGGCGCACGCACCCCCCACGCGGGAGCCGCCCCCGCCCCCGGCTCCACCACGGTCCGGTGGAACTCGTGCCCCCGCATCCGCGTCCCGGCGACGGCCAGCACACTGTCACTCACGGCGACGGCGTCCCGGTACCCCAGGGTCAGCCGTTCCGACATCCGCGCGCTCGCGTCCAGCACCCCGCACATGGGAAGCCCGTCCAGCTCCCGGCACAGGTACAGCAGCCCCGCACACTCGGCGGCGACGGGAGCACCGCGCTCCGCGAGAGCGGCGACGTCCTTGCGCAGCGCCTCATTGGCCGACAGCTCCGCGCCGTACACCTCGGGAAACCCGCCCCCGATCACCAGCCCGCTTGTCCCGTCGGGCAGTTGCTCATCCCGAAGCGGATCGAACACGACGACCTCGGCCCCGGCGGCGGCAAGCAACTCGGCGTGCTCCGCATAGGAGAAGCTGAAGGCAGCGCCACCGGCAACAGCGACCCGCACGCCGCTCTCTTCAAGCCCGTCCGGCGTTTGAGGACGAGGCCGTTCAGGCCGAAACGGGGGTTCGGGGGTGGCAGCCCCCGAAGGCGGGGTCGAAGGGGCGGCAGCCCCTGGTGATGGGACGGGTAGCGGCGGCGGGGGCGAGGAAGCCAGGGCCTCAGCCGCATCCCACACCGCACTTGGAAGCGCCCCGGCCCCCCGCGCCACCCCCATCAGCGCCTCCAGGTCGCACCCGCCGGCGACCTGCGCAGCCATCGCCGCCACCGCCGCCACCGCCTCCCCCCGCCGCTCGGCGACCGGCACCAACCCAAGATGCCGAGACGGCGTACCCACCTGCGCCACCCGCCGCAACACGCCCAGCACCGGCACCCCCGCAGCGTCCAGCGCCCCCCGCAGCAACTCCTCGTGCCGGTCCGACCCCACCTTGTTGAGGATCACGCCCGCGACCCGCACCTCCGGATCCCACGACGCGAACCCGTGCACCAGCGCCGCCACCGACCGCGACTGCGACGACGCGTCCACGACCAGCACCACCGGCGCCCGCAACAGCTTCGCGACATGCGCGGTGGACGCCAGCTCCCCTTCCCCCGCGGCCCCGTCGTACAGACCCATCACGCCCTCGACGACGGCCAGGTCACACCCCCGCGCGCCGTGCGCGAACAGCGGACCGATCAGCTCCGGCCCGCACAGGTACGCGTCGAGGTTCCGCCCCACCCGCCCGGTCGCGAGCGCGTGGTACCCGGGGTCGATGTAGTCGGGCCCCACCTTGTGCGGGGACACGGCGAGCCCCCGCGCGGCGAACGCGGCCATCAACCCGGTGGCAACGGTGGTCTTGCCGCTGCCGGACGACGGCGCGGCGACGACCAGCCGGGGCACGGACGGGGACGTCACCACTCGATGCCCCTCTGCCCCTTCTGCCCCGCGTCCATCGGGTGCTTGACCTTGGACATGTCGGTGACGAGGTCGGCGAGGTCGACGAGCTTCCCGGGCGCGTTCCGCCCGGTGATCACGACATGCTGGGTGCCGGGGCGGTTCCGCAGCACGTCGACGACCTCGTCCGTGTCGACCCACCCCCAGTGCATCGGGTACGCGAACTCGTCCAGCACGTACAGCCGGTAGGTCTCGGCCGCCAGATCCCGCTTGACCTGCTCCCAGCCCTCCCGTGCCTTCTCCTCGTTGTCCATCTGCGCGTCGCGCTGCACCCAGGACCAGCCCTCGCCCATCTTGTGCCAGTCGACGGTCCCGCCCTCGCCGGAGGCGCCCAGCACCCGCAGCGCGTTCTCCTCGCCGACCTTCCACTTCGCCGACTTGACGAACTGGAACACCCCGATGGGCCACCCCTGGTTCCAGGCCCGCAGCGCGAGCCCGAACGCGGCGGTGGACTTGCCCTTCCCGATCCCCGTGTGCACGACGACGAGCGGCCGGTTACGTCGCTGACGGGTCGTCAGCCCGTCGTCGGGCACGACACTCGGCTGTCCCTGCGGCATTACGCGGCCCTCCTCGAACGACCCTGAACGTCCTTCACCAGTCCGGCGATCGAGTCCGCCCGCAGTTCGTCGAGCGTCACCGCGGTACCGCCCAGCTCACCTGCCAACTGCCCGGCGAGCCCCAGCCGCACCGGCCCGGACTCGCAGTCCACGACCACCGAGGCGACCCCGCCCGCGGCGAGAAGCCGCGCCGCGCGCCCGGCGAGCGCGACCGGCTCGGGGCCACCGGTGGCGCGTCCGTCGGTCACCACGACCACCAGCGCCCGCCGTGCCGGGTCCCGCAACCGCTCCACCCGCAGCACGTCGTGCGCCTTGAGCAGCCCGGCGGCGAGCGGCGTCCGCCCGCCCGTCGGCAGCGACTCCAGGCGGGCCGCCGCCGCGTCCACCGACGAGGTCGGCGGCAACGCCACATCGGCCGCCGTGCCCCGGAGGGTCACCAGCCCCACCTTGTCCCGCCGCTGGTAGGCGTCGAGCAGCAGCGACAGCACGGCACCCTTCACCGCGCTCATCCGCTGCCGGGCCGCCATCGACCCGGACGCGTCGACCACGAACAGGACGAGGTTCCCCTCACGTCCCTCCCGGGCCGCCTGCCGCAGATCGTCCCGCCGGAGCACGAGCCCCGGCCCCGACCGCCCGCGCGCCCGCTGATGCGGGGCGGCGGCCTGCACGGTCGCCGCCAGGTGCAGCTTCGTCAGGGCACCGCGCGGCCGTCGCGCACCCGTGGTCCGCCCGTGCTCGGTCCGCGCCCGGGACCGCCGCCCGGCGGCGCCCTCGCCGATCCCCGGCACGCTCAGCACCTTGGTGCGAAAGGGCTCGGCGGCCCGTACGGGCGCCTGCTCCCCGGCACCGGCCTGCTGCGGCACGCCGTCGCTCTCCCCGGCCTCGGGCCGGGCGGCATCCTCTGTCGCACCGTCGCCCCGCGGCCCCTCGTCGGGCTGCGGCCGGCCGCCGCCCCCACCGGGACCGTCCGGATCCGGATCGTCGTCACCCTGGTCCTCCTCCCCGGAGAACTCCTCCAGCGTCTGGTCCAGCTTGTCCTCGTCGAGTCCGGGCGCGTCGAAGGGGTTGCGGCGCCTGCGGTGCGGCAGCGCCAGCAGCGCGGCCTGCCGGACGTCCTCGGCGAGCACCTCGGTCCGCCCGGCCCACGCGGCCAGCGCGGTCGCCGTCCGGGCCATCACGATGTCCGCGCGCATGCCGTCAACCTCGAAGGCCGCGCAGGTCGCCGCGATCTGCCGCAGCGCCCCGTCGCCCAGCCGCACCGACGGCAGCAACTCCCGTGCCGCCACGATCCGTTGCCGTAGGGCGGTCTCCTCGCCCGCCCAGCGCGCCGCGAAACCCGCCGGATCGTCGTCGTACGCGAGCCGCCGCCGTACGACCTCCACCCGCTGGTCGGGCTCGCGGGAGGCGGCCACCTCGACCGTGAGGCCGAACCGGTCGAGCAGCTGGGGCCGCAGCTCACCCTCTTCGGGGTTCATCGTCCCGACGAGCAGGAAGCGCGCCGCGTGCCGGACCGACACGCCCTCGCGTTCCACGTACGAGGCGCCCATCGCGGCCGCGTCCAGCAGCAGGTCGACCAGGTGGTCGTGGAGGAGGTTGACCTCGTCGACGTAGAGGATGCCCCGGTGCGCGTCGGCCAGCAGGCCCGGCTCGAAGGCCTTCACGCCCTCCGCCAGGGCGCGTTCGATGTCCAGCGCGCCCACCAGCCGGTCCTCGGAGGCGCCCACCGGCAGTTCGACCATGCGCGCCGGGCGGGACTCGAAGGCACCGGGCGGGTTGTGCGGGCCGTCCGGGCAGGCCGGATCGGGCGCGGCCGGGTCGCAGGAGAAACGGCAGCGGGCGACGACGTCCACGGCCGGCAGCAGCGCCGACAGGGCCCGTACGGCGGTCGACTTGGCGGTGCCCTTCTCGCCCCGGACGAGAACACCCCCCACCGCGGGGCTCACCGCGTTGAGGAGCAGCGCCAGGCGCAGGTCGTCCTGGCCGACCACGGCTGTGAAGGGGAACGGGGTGCTCACGCTGCGATCACTCCTTCGGGTGAGCCATGGGAGGCGGGTGCGAGCGCCGCATGCAGCGGTGTCGAGATCAAGGTCTGCTCCCTGCGGTCGCGGGGGTGTTCCGACGTGGTCCGCTGTGCGGTCCTCGTCCATGCGGTGCTCCCCGCCGACGCGGGGATCCCGGAGTCGCTCACGCGTCTCCCTCCAGATCTCCCTCGAGCTCGAGGTAGGTCGCCCGGAGCCGGTCCAAGGTCTCCGGGTCCGGTTCCGCCCAGAGGCCGCGGTCCGCCGCCTCCAGCAGACGCTCGGAAATGCCGCGCAGCGCCCACGGGTTGGACTGACGCATGAACTCCTGGTTCTCCGGCGAGAACACGTACTCGGACGCGAGCTTCTCGTACATCCAGTCGTCGACCACGCCCGCGGTGGCGTCGTACCCGAAGAGGTAGTCGACGGTCGCCGCCATCTCGAAGGCGCCCTTGTAGCCGTGCCGGCGCATCGCCGCCATCCAGCGGGGGTTGACCACCCGGGCCCGGAAGACGCGGTGCGTCTCCTCGCCGAGCGTCCGGGTCCGCACCTGGTCCGGCGTGGCCGAATCGCCCACGTACGCCTCGGGGCTGGCACCGGTCAGGTGGCGCACCATGGCGACCATGCCGCCGTGGTACTGGAAGTAGTCGTCGGCGTCCACGAGGTCGTGCTCGCGGGTGTCGACGTTCTTCGCGGCGACGGCGATCCGCCTGAACGCGGTCTCCATGTCCCCGCGCGCCGGCCGCCCGTCCAGCCCGCGCCCGTAGGCGTAACCGCCCCACACCGCGTACACCTCGGCGAGGTCCGCGTCGGAGCGCCAGTTGCGGGCGTCGATCAGCGGCAGCAGGCCGGCGCCGTAGGCCCCCGGTTTGGAGCCGAAGACACAGGCGGTGGAGCGCCGCCGGTCGCCGTGCTCGGCGGTGTCCTCGTCGGCGTGGGCCTTCACGTAGTTGGATTCGGCAGGCTCGTCCAGCTCGGCGACCCTGCGCACGGCGTCGTCGATCAGCGCTACCACGTGCGGGAACGCGTCCCGGAAGAAGCCCGAGATGCGGACCGTGACGTCGATGCGCGGCCGGCCCAGCTCGGCGAGCGGGACCACCTCGAAGCCGGTCACGCGCCGCGACGCGTCGTCCCAGACCGGACGGCAGCCCAGCAGCGCCAGGATCTCGGCGATGTCGTCGCCCTGGGTGCGCATCGCGGAGGTGCCCCACACCGTCAGGCCGACGGACTTCGGGTAGGCGCCGGTGTCCTGGAGGTACCGCTGCACGAGCGAGTCCGCGAGCGACTGACCGACCTCCCAGCTCAGCCGGGACGGAATGGCCTTGGGGTCGACCGAGTAGAAGTTCCGGCCGGTGGGCAGGACGTTGACCAGGCCGCGGGTGGGGGAGCCGGACGGGCCCGCCGGGACGTAACCGCCCTCCAGGGCCTTCAGGATGTGCCCGATCTCGTCCGTGGTGCGCGCGAGCCGCGGCACGACCTCGGTGCACGCGAACTCCAGCACGGCCACGGCGTCCGCGAGTTCGGTGCCGAGGACCTCCCGCACCAGCGCACGGCTCTCGGTGGCGGCCCAGTCCCGCTGCTCCATGCCCTCCGCGACCCGGCGGCACAGCTGCTCCAGCAGGTCGATCGCGTCGGCCGCGGTACGCGACGGCCCCTCGACCAGATCCGTCAGCTCCACCGGCACCTTCACCGGCGCGCCCGGCTCGGCCAGCAACTCCTTCTCGACCAGACCGAAATGCGCGGCGAAGGCGGCGCGCAGCCCGGGCAGCGCGTTCGCCTGCCCGCCCCACACCTGCGAGGCGCGCAGCACCGCCAGCACCAGGTTCACCCGCGGCTCGCCGACCGGGCCGCCGCCGAGGACGTGCAGGCCGTCGCGGATCTGCACGTCCTTGATCTCGCACAGGTAGCCGTCGATGTGCATGACGAACTCGTCGAAGTCGCCGTCCTCCGGCTGCTCGTCCACGTGCAGGTCGTGGTGGAGCTCGGCCGCCTTGACCAGCGTCCAGATCTGGGCGCGGACGGCCGGTGCCTTCGCCGGGTCCAGATCCGACACCAGCGCGTACTCGTCGAGCAGCTGCTCCAGCTTCGCCAGGTCGCCGTAGGTGTCGGCGCGGGCCATCGGCGGCACCAGGTGGTCGACGACGGTGGCGTGCCCGCGCCGCTTGGCCTGGGTGCCCTCGCCGGGGTCGTTGACGATGAAGGGGTAGATCAGCGGCAGGTCGCCGAGGACCGCGTCTGGGGCACAACCGGCGCTCAGGCCCAGCCCCTTGCCCGGCAGCCACTCCATCGTGCCGTGCTTGCCCATGTGCACGATCGCGTCGGCGCCGAAGCCCCCCTCCGATGTTGCGGCCTCCAGCCAGCGGTAGGCCGCCATGTAGTGGTGCGACGGCGGCATGTCCGGGTCGTGGTAGATCGCGATCGGGTTCTCGCCGAAGCCGCGGGGCGGCTGGATCATGACGACGACGTTCCCGAACCGGAGGGAGGCCAGCACGATGTCGTCCCCGTCCACGTACAGCGAGCCCGGCGGCTCGCCCCACGCCTCGGTCATCGCGTCCCGGAGCGCCGGGTCGAGCTTCTCGAACCACGCCCGGTACTCCGTGAGCGGCACCCGCGCGGGCGCGGCGGCCAGCTGCTCCTCGGTGAGCCACTCGACGTCATGTCCGCCGGCGTTGATGAGCCGGTGGATCAACTCGTCGCCACCGGAGGGGTATGCGGTGACCCCGTACCCGGCCGACGCGAGGGCGTCCAGCACCCGCACCGCCGATGCGGGGGTGTCCAGGCCGACCGCGTTGCCGACCCGGGAGTGCTTGGTCGGGTACGCGGTGAAGACCAGCGCGACCTTCTTCTCGGCGTTCGGCTTGTGCCTGAGCCGCGCGTGCCGTACGGCGATCCCGGCGACGCGTCCGGCCCGCTCGGGGTCGGCGACGTACACCGGGACGTCGTCGGGGCCCTGCTCCTTGAAGGAGAAGGGGACCGTGATCAGCCGGCCGTCGAACTCCGGGATCGCCACCTGCATCGCCGCGTCCATGGGGGAGAGGGCGGCGTCCGACCCGTCCCAGGCCGCGTGCGAGGAGGTGAGGCACAGTCCTTGCAGGACGGGGATGTCGAGATCGGCGAGCGCGCCGATGTCCCAGGCCTCCTCGTCGCCGCCGGCCGAGGCCTGGGAGGCGTGGGTGCCGCCCGCGGCCAGGACCGTGGCCACCAGCGCGTCGGCCCCGGCGAGGATCTCGTACAGCCCCGCGTCCGCCCCGCGCAGCGAACCGCAGTACACCGGGAGGGCGTTGGCACCGTGCGCCTCGATCGCGTCGCACAGGGTGTCCACGAAGCCGGTGTTGCCGCTCAGTTCGTGGGCGCGGTAGAAGAGCACGCCGACGGTCGGGCGGCCCTCGGCCTGGGGGCGTTCGCCGTGGACGCCGTACTCGGGCATCTTCTGCGGCCCGTCGAACCCCTCGCCGGTCAGCAGCACGGTGTCGGAGAGGAAGCGGGCCAGCTCGGTCAGGTTGGCGGGGCCGCCCTCGACGAGGTACCTGAGGGCCTCGGCGACCACGCCCGCCGGCACCGACGACTCCGCCATCAACTCGGCGTCCGGCACCGCCTCGCCGCCGAGCAGCACGGTCGGGATCCCGGCGGCCTTCAGGGCGGCGAGCCCGCCCTCCCAGGCGCGCTTGCCGCCGAGCAGCCGTACGACGGCGATGTCCGCGCCCGCGACGAGCGCGGGCAGTTCCTCCGCGACGTCGAGGCGCGTCGGATTGCCGATCCGGTAGTCGGCACCGGAGGCGGACCGGGCCGCCAGCAGATCGGTGTCGGCCGTCGACAACAACAACACAGTGCTCATGCGGGCGCTCCCGGTGGAATGAAAGGCAGTCCTTGCGGCGCGCCCGACTCGATGAGCCGCCAGAGCGCGTCCGTGTCCGCGTGCTGTTCGATCAGGTCGCCGAGCCGGTCGAGCTGCTCCTCGCGCAGCGCGGCGAACGAGGTGCCGGGGGCCGGCACGAACCGGCGGCCCGCGGCGGCCGCCACCTCGCGCAGGAAGGCCCGGCGGAAACCGTCCGACTCCAGGGAGCCGTGCCAGTGCGTGCCCCAGGTCTGCCCGACGCGGCAGCCGTCCAGGCTGTGTCCTCGGTCATCGGTGATGAACGCGTCGCCCCCGGTCACCTCGGCGACCCCGTGGTGGATCTCGTACCCCTCGACCCGCTCGCCGAGGGCCTTTCCGACAGGCCGGGTGAGCGTCTTCTCCCGGGCGAACCGGACCCGCACGGGCAGCACACCGAGCCCGTCGACGCGGCCCCGGCGGCTCTCGACGTCGTCCTCGATGTGGTCACCGAGGACCTGGAAGCCGCCGCAGATGCCGAGCACCGGCCGCTGTTCGGCGGCCCGGCGCCGCAGCGCTTCGGCCAGCCCCCGCTCCCGCAGCCACTCCAGGGCGCGGACCGTTCCCCGGGTGCCGGGGACGATGACGAGGTCGGCGTCGGCCAGCTCCTCCGGCCGGTCCACGAACCGCACCACGACGCCCGGTTCGGCGGCCAGCGCGTCCACGTCCGTGAAGTTGGACATCAGGGGGATCGCACAGACGGCGACCCGCAGGACGTCCTCCCCGACGGGCGGGGCGACGTTCGACTCGCGCACGGTGCCGCGCAGGGAGACGCGGAGCCCGTCCTCCTCGTCGATCCCGAGGCCGTGCCGGAACGGGAGGACGCCGTAGGTGTGCCGCCCGGTGAGCCCGTGGAGCATGTCGAGGCCCGGCTCCAGCAGCGAGACGTCCCCGCGGAACTTGTTGACGAGGAACCCGGCGACGAGGGCCTGGTCCTCCGGCGAGAGCAGCGCCACGGTCCCGAAGAAGGAGGCGAAGACACCGCCGCGGTCGATGTCGCCGACGACGAGCACGGGCAGCCCGGCATTCCGCGCGATCCCCATGTTCACGATGTCGGTCCGCCGCAGGTTGATCTCGGCCGGACTGCCGGCCCCCTCACAGATCACCGCGTCATACGTGCCCCGCAACTCGGCGAGGCAGTCGAGCACGGTCCCGAGCAGCTTCTGCTGCCGCCCGCCGTGATAGCCCCGCGCGCTGAGTTCACCGACCGGCTTGCCGAGCAGTACGACCTGACTGCTCTGCTCGCCGCCGGGCTTGAGCAGCACGGGGTTCATGAGCGCGGTCGGCTCCACCCGGCAGGCCTGCGCCTGCATGGCCTGCGCCCGCCCGATCTCGGCGCCTTCGCGGGTGACGAAGGAATTGAGGGACATGTTCTGCGCCTTGAACGGCGCGACCTTCACACCCTGCCGCACCAGCCACCGGCAGACACCGGCGGTGACGACACTCTTCCCGGCGTCGGAGGTGGTGCCGGCGACGAGGAGGCCTCCGTTGTTCATGACGCCCTTCCCGGGAGCGATCCGCGCAGCAGCGCCCCCGCCGCGCTCACCCCCAACGCCAGCCACCCCACCCGCCGTGACAACCGCACCGCCCGCTCGATGTCCGCGACTTCCACAGACCGCCCCTCCCCGTTCAGCACCGGCCGGTGCTCGACCCGCCCCCCGTACGACAACGTCCCCCCGAGCCGCACCCCCAACGCCCCCGCGAACGAAGCCTCCACGGGACCCGCGTTGGGGCTCGGATGCTTCGCCGCGTCGGCCCGCCAGGCCCGTACGGCCCCACGGGCGTTGCCGCCTGCGACCGTCGCCAGTACGGCGGTCAGCCGCGCCCCCGGCCACCCGGCCA
>NZ_JAEKKT010000368.1 GCF_019510245.1 Streptomyces sp.
AGCCGCGAACACGTCGGCGTCCGCGCCGGACAAATCCGCCACGACGTGATCCATGGTGGTGAACGTCAGGTGCGGATACCGTTCCGCGAGCCTGAGTGTGTGACGTGGGTCAGCGCGGTAGCGGGTGAGCCGATCAAGGATGTCCTGCTTCTGTGCCGGAGTTCCGGTCAGTTTCTCGTTCGGCGTGAGCACGGTCATGGCCGTCTCCCTCAAACCACTCTCGATGCTTCTCGATCAACTTCCTGTGCGAGGGCAACAAGCCCTCGGGTAGCGCGTCCAAGTCGAAGAACCCGCAGTCGAGGACCTCTCTCGGGTCCGGTGTGTAAGTGCCGCCGATGAACTCGCCAAGGAACACGACCTCGGCACGGAGCTTGAAGCCGGTCACAAACGCCACGGGCTCACGAAGTGCCTTCACCTCGTAGCCGGTTTCCTCTCGGGCTTCACGGACGACCGTCTGATCCCACGTCTCGCAGCCCTTGGCGTAGCCGGTCACCAGACCCCACGGCCGAGACGGCTTCCACATCCGACCCTTGATCAGAAGCACCTGTCCCTGATCGTTCCTGACAAGCCCGGACACGCCGACGATGAACTTGGGCTGCGTGGCCCACAGGATTCGCCACTGCACGCCCCCTGCGTGCTTTCCGATCAAGGTCCAGATCTTCTCTCTCATCGCCCAAGCCTGTCAGTGAGTGGTCGGACTGCGGGAACAACGCGCCGGACATCAGACACGCATACACCCGCTGGCCCGCCGCTAGCCCGCACTCTCATGTGGTGCGGTCCGAGGGCGCGGGCGCATCCGTACCGCCTCCCAACGAGACGGCGCGCCTTGGTCGACGACTACGAGAACGGCGACAGCCTCGAAGTCCAGTGCGCCCACGATGCCGACAAGCTCGAATGCCTGTTCCAGGCGATCGAGTATCGCGACACCGGACACCAGAACGTTGGCGGCTGGATCGAGTCGAGCCGGGTGAGGCTGCGGACGAAGTCCGCTCAGCGCCTCGCGGACGCGGCCGTGGCCATGTCCTCGCAGGAGTGGCACAACGCGATCATGCGGCAGGATCAGCGCTAGACGACCGGGGACGGCGAGGCCGTCGCTGTGCGATCAACATGGACTAGAGATCTGGTATAGCTTTGCCCTGGCTGGAGTTGATCTCGTCTTCTATCTGTTGGCGAATTCGGGCGGTCGTGCCTTTGAGGCTACCTCTTCCCTCCCAGAGCCGTTGCCTTGAAGCCGGCTGTATGGATTTGCCGCTTGCCGTGCCCGACGAGGCCGCGGCAGCCTCTTGTTCCCGCTCCTTTCGCATGGTCACAGCGGCTCCGGTGAACAGCCCCCTGAACACCGCTAAGCTGCCGCGCACATTCGCGCGGAGGGGGCGGGGAGATCGACATCCAGGACGACGAGGAAGAGCTCGAACCGCCGTGGCCGGGCTGGCGGGCCATGGCGTCGGGCGATCGGGCGTGATCGCCTTGGTGCTGCTGATAGTCGTGGGCGTGGTCGCCTTCAGCTGACCGGTTCGTCGGGAGCGCCTTCGTCGGCGGGGTCCGCGGGGTCGGCGGGGTCGGCGGCCGCGCCAACGGAGATCTGCGTCACGACCCACGGCTGAGCGATCCGCAGACCGCCCCACCCCCGCAGCCCCCTCGGCAGCCGCACATTACTGACAGAATGGTGCGCTGACCGGCGGCAGCGTGCCGTCGGTCAAGTGGCAGACGGAAGGCGTGAACCGGGATCATGCGCGAGGGGCGATGGGACACGATCACCGAGTCGCATTTCAACCACGAACGCGCGGGGCTGGACAAGCTGCGGGCCGCGCTTCCCGATGCCGAGCCGTGGCGGGCCTGGTCGAACTTCACCTTCACCTCGCCGCAGGGTCTGCCCCGTGAGGTCGACGTTCTGGTCATCGCTCCGAACGGGCTGCACCTGCTGGAACTCAAGGACTGGGTCGGGCGGGTGCGCGGAGCCGGGACGTCGTGGGTTCAGGACGCCGGGAGCGGCCGGACGCGGGTTCACCACAACCCGCTCCATCTGGCGAACCAGAAGGCCAAGGAGCTGCGTTCCCTGCTCCAGGCCGCGATGGGCAATCGCGCCAATGAGGTGCCGTGGATCACCGCGTCGGTGCTGTTCACCCGCCCGGGGCTGGGCATCGATCTCCCGCCGAACGACCAGGCGGGTCTGTACTGCCTGGGGGAGGGGCCGAAGGCCGCGCTGCCGGAGATCATGGCCCGCCTCGCGGAGCCGCCGCGCGGTGAGCGCGACCGCGTCGACATGGCCCGGTCCAAGGCGCTCGCCAAAGCGCTCAAGGACGGTGTCGGCGTCCGGCGCAGCGACGCCGAGTACCGGATCGGCCCCTGGAAGCTGGACCGCGAGCCGCTCGACACCGGACCGACCTGGGCCGACTTCATCGGCCGGCACACCTCGATCACCGACCTGCGCCGGATCCGGATCTACTACCGGGAGCGGAACGCAGATCGCGAACTGTCGGAGAGCATCGACCGGGCGGCGCGGCGCGAGGCGCAGGTGCTGCAGGGCATCCGGCACCCCGGCATCGTGCAGGTCGCGGATTTCGATCCGTAGGGTCACTCGGCCGGACCGTCGCTGCTATATCCCTACGATCCGCGCACCGAACGACTCGACGAATACCTGCTCAAGCGCGGACCCGAACTGGACCTGAAGGCCCGGGTCCAGCTGATCCGGCAGCTCGCCGAGACCGTCGCCTACGCACACCGCCGCCGCCTCTATCACCGGACCCTGTCGGCGCACGTCATCCACGTCGTCCCCGGCCCCCGCCGCGCCGACGTCGACCCGGACGGGCCGGCCGGGCTGGAGCAGGCCTGGCTGCGGCCCCGCCTGATGATCGCCGACTGGCAGGTCGCGGTCCGCAAGGTCAGCGGTGTCCGGATGACGTCCGTCGCCGACTCCACCCGGGTCGGCCAGCACCTGGACGTCGACGCCGCCGCGTTCGGCGCGCCGGAGCTGACGGCGGCGCACCCCGACCCGGTGAGCCTGGACGTGTTCGGCCTCGGCGCGCTGGCCTACCTGCTGCTGACCGGCCGCGCCCCGGCCGCCGACCGGGCCGAGCTGACCGCGAAGCTGGAGGCGGAGGAGCAAGGCCTGCGCCCCTCCGCGGTCGCCGACGGACTGACTCAGGACATGGACGACCTGGTCGGCTGGAGCACGGCTTTCCTCCCGGACCGGCGCGTGGCGACCGTCGAGGAGTTCATCGAACTGCTGTCGACGGTCGAAGAGGCCTTCCAAGACAAGTCAGAGGAACGCGACACCGACCCTCTCGACATCTCCGCCCCCGAGATCGACCCGCTGGAGGCCAAGGCCGGGGACCTGCTCGGCAGCCCTCCGCGCTGGAAGATCGAGCGCCGCCTCGGCGCGGGCGCCACCAGCGTCGCGTTCCTGGCCGAGGACCTGGATGCGGCGGCACCCAAGGGGAACCAGCCGGACCGCCGCAAAGTCGTCCTGAAGGTCAGCCGCTCCGACGACCGCGCCTCACTCCTGCGCCGCGAGGCCGAGGTCCTCAACCGGCTCGACGGCGACTCCCGCGTGGTCAAGTTGCGGATCGACGAGCCGATCACCCTCGGCACCCCGCCCCGCACCACCCTCGTCCTGGACTTCGCCGGCCGCGAGACCGTCGCCCGCCAGCTCCGCGAGGAGGGCAAACTCCTCGTCGACGACCTGGAGAAATACTCCGAGTACTTGTTCGGCGCGGTAGACCACCTGGAAGGGCAGGGCGTCTGGCACCGGGATCTCAAGCCGGACAACATCGCGATCCAGGTCCGCCCGAACCTGACCAAACAGCTCGTGCTGTTCGACTTCTCCTTGGCGGACCACCCGATCGACGACATCGAGGCCGGCACCCCGGGCTACCTCGACCCCTTCCTCGGCACGCCGAAACGCCCCCGCTACGACGCCGCCGCCGAGTACTACGCACTCGCCGTGACCCTGCACGAGATGGCCTCGCGCGCCCTGCCGGTCTGGGGCGACGACAAGGTCTCGGCGCGCCAGACCGACCCGGGCAGCGAGCTGTATCCGCGCCTCGCCGTCGACTCCTTCGACGCGGCGGTCCGCGACGGCCTCGACCAGTTCTTCCGCCGGGCCCTGCACCGGGACGCGGACAAGCGGTTCAAGACCCTGACGGAGATGCGGGACGCCTGGCGCATGGTGTTCCTGCACAGCGACCACCGCGAGCCGGTCCCGACCAGGCACTCCCGGCACACGACGGCGACCACCGGCCAGGAGGCGTCCGCAGCCCGGGGAGCCGACGTCACCGAGGCGCAGCCCTCGGACGCGCTCGGCGACGTCGGCAAGGCCGAGCCCGACGGCATCGGCCGCATCCGGGACGAGGCCGCGGAGAAGGCGACCCGCGACACCCCGCTGGACAGCGCCGGACTGAGCCCGCGCGCAGTCTCGGTCGCCCAGGAACTCGGTACGGCCACCGTCGGCGAGCTGGTGGACCTGAGCCTGCGCGCCCTGATCACCCCGCCGGGCATGGGCCCGAAAACCCGGCGCGAGCTGTACAAGCGGATCAGGCAGTGGCGCCGCGCTTTCCAGGACGAAGGCGAGTCGCCGCTGACGCCGGACGGCCGGCAGGCCGCCAAGAGCGAACTGGAGAAGGCGCTCGGCGACCGGCTGGCACAAGCCGGAGCCGCCGACGCACCGGTCGAGGCGCTGCGCCGGCTGAGCCTGGACACGCTGACGGCGCTCCTGGTTCCCAAGCCCGAGAACCGCAAGGACAGCCGCAACGCGAGCGAGGCGACCAGGCTCTGGCTGGGCCTGCCGGACGAGGTGAACCGGCTCCCGGACTTCGACCGCTTCCCGCCGACGCAGAGCGCGGTCGGCAGGAGCGTCGGGCTGACCTCCGGCCGGGTCAACCAGATCATCGCCAGGCAGCGCGAACGGTGGGCCGACGAACCCGCGCTGGTGGCGCTGCGGGACGAGGTCGTCGAACTGCTGCAGGGGTTCGGCCGGGTCGCAGGACTCGATGAACTGGCGACCGCGCTGCTCAACCGGCGCGGCAGCGGGATGACCTCCGTCGACGTCCGGATGGCGTACGCGCGCGGCGTCGCGTTGGCCGCGATCGAGCTGGCGGAGAACGGGATGGAGGAGCCGTTGCTGTCGACGCGACGGCACCGCGACACCCGTCCGCTGATGGCCGCCTTGGAAGTCCGCGAAGACATCGACGATCCGGAGACCCCGCAGAGCGTTGCCCTGCTGGAGTTGGCGGACGCGCTGGGCGTCGCCGCCGACGCGCTCGCCGAGCGGGACTCGCTGCCGAGTTCGGCGACGACGCTGACGGTGCTCGGCGAGGTCGTGGCCAAGCAGGCCAACGATTTCTCCGGGCTGGCGGAACGGCGGCTGGTGCAGCTGGCGGCGACGGCGTCGCGGACTGCGGGCGCCTCCTCGCGCCTGGAGATCTACCCGAAGTCGCTGCCGCTGGTGCGGGCACTGCGCATCACCCAGGCCGGGCTGGTGCGCTGGAAGCACAACGTGCCCGAGCACCAGCAGCAGATGCTTACCGTCGACGATGTCCGTGAGCGGGTCCTCAGCCGGTTCCCGGACCTGGAAGCGATGTTCGAGCGGCGGGCGCTGGACGACCAGCTGGCGGAAGCCGGCTTCGCGCTGAAGTGGATCAAGGACGAGCGGCACCGGGGTCTCGGCTACGTGGCCGACGTGCCGGAGTCGGTCTCGTCGGCGGCTTCCCTGGGCTCCCGGGTGCGAACCTTGCGTGGCGCCCAGATCGCGCTGCTGACCGACCCGATACTGCAGGCGGCGAACACCACAGAGCAGCGGTTGCGGGCCGCCGCGGAACGCCCCGGTTTCCGGGTGCTGACGGTGCGGACCACCGCCTACCTGCGGGCTCGCAGCGAGCTGACGCACCGGTTCGGAGCACAGCCGGTGCCGGTCGCGTCGTTGTTCGTGGCCAAAATGAAGGAACGCATCGCCTTGGGCACCAGACCGACCTGGACGACTATCCTGAACGCGGACATCGCCGAGCCCGGATCACGAGCGGCGACGAAGCTCCTGGAGTACACGTCGGCCGCGTGGCGGGATGTGGAACCGGAACTGGCGGCGCTGTTGTCACCGTCCTCCACCGACCACGGTGCCGACGGTCCGGTGCTGCTCTATGACGCAGGGCTCTTCACCCGATACGGTGCGTTGTCTGTGCTCCAGCGGCTGGCTGACACGGCGCGCCGAGGCGGCGGGCGTCCGCTGTGGGT
>NZ_JAEKKT010000048.1:0-20879 GCF_019510245.1 Streptomyces sp.
CGGTCATCGCGACCCCTCCAATACTCGTCGGCCCGTCGCTCGGGCTCCTCCGCTCGCACACCGGCGGCCTCCGATGTCCACCCCCCTCAACGCGTCAGGGTTCCCGGCGATTCCGTGGGACGACGTCGGCCGGGCCGGGACGCCGGTACCGGCGTCCCGGCCCACCGGTTATTCGGTTGCCAGGACGCGCTCCTGCGGGCTCAATGGCGTGCATGGCCGACATCCAGGGCTCGTACGACGAGCTGTTCACCGCCGTGCCCTCCACACTCGCCGGATTCCTCGACGACGGCGACGTGGGCGGTGCCGTGGCCGTCTTCGTGGACGGGGAGCCGGTGGTGGACGTGTGGGCCGGGTTCGCCGACGCCGGACGGACCCGGGCGTGGGAGCGGGACACGATCGTCAACGTGTTCTCCGTGACCAAGACGATGACCGCGCTGTGCGCACTCGTCCTGATCGACCGGGGCGAGCTGGATCCGGACGCGCCGGTCGCCCGCTACTGGCCCGAGTTCGCCGCGGCCGGCAAGCAGAACGTCCTGGTGCGGCAGGTGCTGTCGCACACCGCCGGGCTGCCCGACTGGGAGGGTCCGGTCGAGGAGCTGTACGACTGGACGACCGCCACGGCCCGGCTCGCCGGGCAGGCCCCGCAGTGGGAGCCGGGGACCGCGGCCGGGTACCACTCGCTGACGCAGGGGTTCCTGGTGGGTGAGGTGCTGCGCCGGATCACCGGGCGGAGCGTCGGCGAGTTCTTCGCCGCGGAGGTGGCCGGGCCGCTCGGCGCGGACTTCCACCTCGGTCTCGGCCCCGAGCACGACCCGCGGGTGGCGCTGACCGTGCCGCCGCCGGGCCGGGACGAGGACTACACGGCGGGTGCGGCGAGCCGCGACACGGCCCCCGCCGCCCCCACCACCGCCACCGCTCTCCGCGTCCGGGACGGCAACAGCCTCGCCTGGCGCCGCGCGCAGATCCCGGCGGCCAGCGGCTACGGCAATGCCCGTTCGGTCGCCCTCGTCCAGTCCCTGCTCGCCTGCGGCGGAACCGTCGGCGGGGTGCGTGTGCTGTCCCCCGAGGGGTGCGAGCGGGCCCGGGAGCTGCAGTTCGAGGGCGAGGACCGCGTCCTCGGCATGCCGGCCCGGTACGGCCTCGGCTACGGCCTCTTCGGCAGCGCCCTCGGCTGGGGCGGCTGGGGCGGCGCGCTGGTCTGGGTGGACCCCGACGAGCGGCTGGCGCTGGCCTACGTGACCAACCAGATGCGCGAGCCCGCCGCCGACAACCGGGGCATCGAGCTGGTCATGGCCGCCCAGGACGGCCTCAAGGGGCTCCGGGCCTGACCGGCGCCCGGGCCGGCCGCCGGTCAGCCGCCGCTGCCGTAGGGGCGGGTGAGGATCTCCAGGCGGTGGCCGTCGGGGTCGTCGAAGTAGGTGCCGCGGCCGCCGTCGTTGGTGTTGACCTCGCCGGGACGGTTGTGGTGCGGGTCGGCCCAGTAGGCGAGGCCGGCCTCCCGGACCCGGGTGAAGATCCGGTCGAAGTCGTCCTCGGAGACCAGGAAGGCGTAGTGCTGCGGCGGGATGTCCCCGGGGGTGTCCATGTAGTCGAGGGTGACGCCGTTGGGCAGCGCGACCGGAGCGAACGGGCCGTAGTCCGGGCCGACTTCGAGGCCGAGGATGTCTGCGAGGAACTTCGCCGAGGCGTGCCTGTCGTGCGCGGCGACGATGGTGTGGTTCAGGTTCACGGTCATCGTGGAGAACCTCCTCCCGTCCAACGTACTCCCGACGGAAGGCAAGGTAAGGCTGACCTTATTTATTGCTCGGCGCCGGTGGGCGCGCTCGCGCCGGTGACCGCCGGCCTGGTGGCGCGCACCCTGGTCCCTCCGCCGGAGATCCCGGTGGGTGCGCCGGCCTCCCTGGTCGGCGGCCCCTGTCTGCCTCCGGCTCCTCGGCCGGAGGCAGAGACGGTGACTCAGATCGTCGCCGTGTCGATCACGAAGCGGTAGCGGACGTCGCTGTGGACGACCCGCTCGTACGCGTCGTTGATCTGGTCGGCGCCGATGACCTCGATCTCGGCGCCCAGGTTGTGCTCGGCGCAGAAGTCGAGCATCTCCTGGGTCTCCGGGATACCGCCGATGCCGGAGCTGCTGAGGCTGCGGCGGTTGCCGAACACGGAGGAGAGCAGGATGTGCACCGGCTCCTCGGGGATGCCGACGTTCACCATGGCGCCGTCGGTCTTCAGCAGCGACAGGTACGCGTCGAAGTCGAGCGGGGCCGACACCGTGTTCAGGATGATGTCGAAGGTGCCCTTGAGGTCCTCGAAGGTCTTCGGGTCGCTGGTCGCGTAGTAGTGCGTCGCGCCCAGCTTCAGGCCGTCGTCCTTCTTGCGGAGGGACTGGGAGAGGACGGTGACCTCCGCGCCCAGGGCGGCGGCGATCTTCACGCCCATGTGGCCCAGGCCGCCGAGGCCGACGACCGCGACCTTCTTGCCGGGGCCGGCGTTCCAGTGCTTCAGGGGCGAGTACGTGGTGATGCCGGCGCACAGCAGGGGGGCCGCCACGTCGAGGGGGAGGCCGTCGGGGATGCGGACGACGTAGTTCTCGTCGACGACGATCTTCTGCGAGTAGCCGCCGTAGGTGGGCTGCCCGTCCTTGCCGACGCCGTTGTACGTCCAGGTCGCGCCGCCGCCGGTGCAGTACTGCTGGAGTCCGGCCTTGCAGTTGTCGCACTCGCGGCAGGAGTCGACCATGCAGCCGACGCCCACCCGGTCCCCCACCGCGTACTTGGTGACACCCGGGCCGACCTCGGAGACGACGCCCGCGATCTCGTGACCGGGCACCATCGGGAAGATCGCCGTACCCCAGCCCTCGCGGGCCTGGTGGATGTCGGAGTGGCAGATACCGGCGAACTCGATGTCGATGAGGACGTCGAACTCGCCGACCGCGCGCCGCTCGATCGTGGTCCGCTCCAGCGGTGCCTTGGCGGCGGGCGCGGCGTAAGCAGCAACAGTGGTCATGAGGGGGGTTCTCCTAGAGGTGTCTTCGCGCCCGGGCGCCTTCATCCGTCCCGGGCACGTTCCCAGGCTCCTCCACGCTACGTCCGTCACCCAGCCCCCGCCTCTGCGTACGTCTGCCGTGCCTACCACTGGCGGGATCAGGTTCGGGTGCGTACGACCGTGAATACTGGATGTATGGAAGACCAGCCCCAACCCTCGGCCGCCACCCCCGCCCCCGCCTCCCCGACCCTGGACCGGCGTGCCGAGCTAAGTGAGTTCCTGCGCACCCGGCGGGCCCGGCTGCGCCCCTCCGACGTGGGGCTGCCGGACTTCGGGCGGCACCGCAGGGTGCCGGGGCTCAGGCGCGAGGAGCTGGCGCAGCTGGCCGGGGTGTCGGTGGCGTACTACACGCGCCTGGAACAGGGCAACGGGCGGAACGTCTCGGCGGAGGTGCTGGACTCGATCGCCCGCGCGCTGCGGCTCACCGACGCCGAGCACGCGCACCTCACCCACCTCGCCAAGGGCAAGCAGCACAAGAAGAAGGCGCCGGCCCGGCCGCAGCAGGTGCGGGGGTCGCTGGGGCAGCTGCTGGAGTCGATGGAGGGTGTGCCGGCGTACATCGTGGGGCGGCGCTCGGAGATCCTGGCGTGGAACCGGATGGCGGCGGCGCTCTTCGGCGACTGGGCGGAGCTGCCGGCGGCGGAGCGCAACTGGGCCCGGCTGACGTTCCTGCGGCCCGACTACCGCGAGCTCTTCGTGGAGTGGGAGCAGAAGGCGATCGACATCGTGTGCCAGCTGCGGATGGACGCGGGCTGCTACCCGGACGACCCCCGGCTCTCCGCGCTGGTCGGCGAGCTCTCGGTGAAGAGCGAGGAGTTCCGCCGGCTGTGGGCGACCCACGACGTCAAGGAGAAGTCGTACGGGGTGAAGCGGATGCACCATCCGCTGGTGGGCGAGCTGTCCCTGAACTACGAGTCGTTCCGGATGGCCGGTGACCAGGACCAGGCCCTGGTCACCTACCACGCGGAGCCGGGATCGGCGTCGGCCGAGGCACTGCGCCTGCTGGCCAGCTGGGGCACGGACGCCACCCGGGTCGCCCCCGCCCCCTGACCGACGGCCGCCACGGCATGGAGAACGGCCCGCCGGAAGCCGCGCTTCCGGCGGGCCGCTCGCTGGGGTGCTACTCAGCGGCCACGGCTCACTTGCCGTAGTACGCGTCGTAGATCGAGATCGTCGACTTGTTGCCCTTCTTGTCGGTGATCGCGGCGCGGAACGAGACGGCCTTGCCCTTGGCCGGGTTCTTGACGGTGACCTTGCCGTGGCTGACCGTCACCTTCCGCCAGTTCCGGCCGTGGTCGTAGGACACGTAGACCGTCAGGGACTTCAGGTTGCGGCCGGCGGCCGCGCCCTCCACGGTGACCGGGAAGGTGGCCTTCCTGCCCGCCGCGACGCGGCTGTCCAGGCCGGTCTTGGCACCGAAGTGGACGGTGGAGGCGGGCAGCTGGGCCACCGGGGTGGCGCCGCCCGGCTTCTTCGAGCGGAAGGTCCAGCTCGCGTCGATCCGGGTGGAGGCGGCGGCGAGCCCGGCCGAGCGGACGACCGAGGTGGTCAGCTTGTACGCGGCGTCACCGGACGGCACCGTGAACATGCCGTCGCCGAACAGCGGGTCCTTGTTGGAGCCCACCTTGGTGCCGTTGCGGTACAGGGTGGTGTTCACCGACAGGAAGTCGGAGGATCCGGCGTGCTTGGCGCCGTCGGAGAAGAGCGGGATGACGCCGTAGATCTGGTTGCCGTCCCGGAAGAGGCCGTACCCGCTGCTCAGGTGCGGGCCGAAGACGGCCGTGTTGAAGGTGTTCCGGTAGGTCTTCCCGGCCTTGTACGTCTTCGGTTCGCCCAGGGTGTAGAAGGATTCGGCGATCGGCAGGCCCTGGGCGTCGTGGCCGGAGTACTGCATGGCGTCGAAGGCCCACTGGGCGCCGTCCACGGTGGAGACGTGGAAGGTGCGGGTGCCGGGCAGTTTCTGCTCCACCGCGTCGCCCGTGACGAAGTCCTCGCCGACGACACCCCACGGGCTGATCGCGCCGGTCTTGCCCGGGGCGGGCGCGCCGACGGTGTTCTTCACCGTG
Organism: Streptomyces sp.; assembly: GCF_019510245.1. GTDB lineage: Bacteria > Actinomycetota > Actinomycetes > Streptomycetales > Streptomycetaceae > Streptomyces. The sequence continues at coordinate 5,106 of NZ_JAEKKT010000048.1, forward strand.
GACAGCTCGCTCGCCTTGAAGTGCCGGACCTTGCCGCCCTGGACCTTCTTGACCCGGGCGCTGGTGGCGACGTCGTACTCCTCGCTGCGGCCCTTGGTGAACTGGCCGCTCCAGGTCTGGGTCAGACCGGTGACCTCGCCGCCCAGCGGCGCCATCCGGATCTTGCCGAAGCTGTCGAAGCCGATCCCGAACCCGATGCCCGCCGGGTCGTACATGTAGTCGACCGTCGCCGTGTGCGGCTTGGCCCCGCCGTCCGGCACGGTGATGTAGGCGGCCTTGGGGGTGCGGGCGTCGATGGTGAGCGTGAGGTCCTTGGTGACGCTCAGCTTCGGGTTGACCAGCCAGTCGACACCGCCGTCGAAGGTGGTGAAGTCCTTGGCGATCCAGGCGTCGAGCAGGTACGTGCCCTTCGGCACCCGCAACGTGGCGGTCCCGGTGCCGGAGGCCGGCACGACGAAGTCGCGGCCGTCGCCGAGGCCCGAGTAGTTCACGAGGTCGGTGCTGTAGACGCCGGTCGGGTTGCCGTCGCGTCCGATGTGCTTGACGGTCACGTTGTACGACTGCACCTCACGCTGGACCGCGGCCGCCGTGCGGATGCTCTGGCCGCCGCCGGTCGCCGTGACGTACGCCGAGTAGGCGCCGTCGAGGGTGCCGCCCAGCTTGGTGTCGACGGTGAGGTCGACGGAGGCCTTGCCGCCCGCCGGGACGGTCACCTGGGTCGCGCCGAGCTTGAAGAAGCCGGCCGGGGCCGCCGCGCCCTTGGGGTCGGTGGCGGACGACGTCAGCGTGAGCGTCACGTCGGCCGTGCCGGTGTTGCGGTACGTCAGCTGCTTGGTGACCGGGGTGTCGTCGGTGTGCGGCCACTGCTGCACACCGAAGTTCACCGACACCGGGTCGGCGAGCACGGTCTGCCTGATGGCCTTGTCGACGGCGATCCGGCCCGAACCCTGCTGGAACGGCGTGTACTTGCCGCCCTTCGCGGAGCCGGTCAGGGCCGCCTTCAGCTCCTGGAAGCCCCAGTCGGGGTGCTCCTGCTTGAGGATGGCTGCGGCGCCCGCGACGTGCGGGGTCGCCATCGACGTGCCGGAGATGGTCAGGTAGCCCGGCGGGTTCTCGCCGACCTCCTGGTCGATGACGCTGCCCTTGGCCGCGGCCGCGGTGATGTCGACGCCGGGCGCGGTGACGTCCGGCTTGATGGAGCCGTCGGCGGCGGGCCCGGTGGAGGAGAAGTCGGCCAGCTTGTCCTTGCCGTCGACGGCGCCGACGGTGAGCGCGTCGGGGGCGCTGCCCGGCGAACCGATCGACTCGGGGCCCTCGTTGCCCGCGGCGATCGCGAACAGGATGCCCTTCTGCTCGGAGAGCTTGTCGACCTCGGCTTCGAGCGGGTCGATCTCCGGGGTGTCGAAGCCGCCGAGGCTGAGGTTGACGATGTCGGCGCCCTCGGCCGCCGCCCACTCCATGCCGGCGAGGATGCCGGAGTCGTCACCGGAGCCGGTGTCGTCCAGGACCTTGCCGTTGAGGATCTTGGCGCCGAGCGCGACACCCGTGTACTTGCCGTGCGACTTGGCGCCGGTACCGGCCGCGATGGACGCGACGTGCGTGCCGTGTCCGAAGTGGTCGGCGGCGTCGGCGGCCGTGCTGAAGTTCTTGGACTCGATCACCTGGTCCTTGAGGTCCGGGTGGGTCGCGTCCACACCGGTGTCCAGGACGGCGATCTTGACGCCCTTGCCGTTGTAACCGGCCTTCCACGCCGTGGGCGCGCCGATCTGCGGCACGGACTTGTCCAGGCTGGCCTTGCGGACGCCGTCCAGCCAGACGTGCGCGATGCCGGAGGCGGCCTTGTCGCCGTCGGTGACCGCGTCCCACAGCTCGGGCGTCTCCTTGGCCGGGGTCTGCACGGCGTCCGCGTTCAGCGTCCTCAGGCTGTGCCGCAGGGTGCCGGCGTCCCGGACGTCGGCCTTGGCGGCGGTGGCGGCCCCCTGGTACCCGACGATGACCTTCAGCCCGTTCTTCTGCGCCCTGCGGGTCGCGGCCTTGTTCAACTCGGTGACGTCGAAGAGCCGTTGGTCCAGCTTGCCGGAGGCCACCAGCTGGACGGCGTCACCGGGGACGACGAGGGTGTGCCCGTCGGCCTTGCTGATCCGGAAGGGTATGTGCCGGCGACCCTTCGCCCGCTCCAGGCCCACGACCCGGCCCTTGGCGTCGAGGGCGACCCGGTCGCCGGTGATCAGGGTGACGTGGTGCTTGGCGGTGAGCGAAGAGGCGGCCGCGGCCGAGGCGGCACGCGATTCCGGCTTCGCCGACGCCGGGCTGGTCATGCCCGCGGCGAGCGCGACGGCCGCCGCCGTGGCCACCGTGGCCGCGGCGGCTCTTTTCACTTGTCTGCGCAAGACTCCCCCAGGAGACGGTGTACCGGGTGAATTCCCCGTTCACCCGGCCGGGGGCAGTCCCGTACGCACATACGTCAACCCCCCGGAACACGGAGTATGCCGGGGGGCGATCAGGGGGCTCAATAGATGAGAGACCGGTAAGAAGAGTGCGGGACAACTGTTACGCGCCGGGGTGAACACCGTTACACAACCGCGCGGTTGCGCACGGCGCGCCGGTGCTATGCGCCCGCGTTCTCCTTGACGGTGATCTTGCCCTTGCGGATGGTCGCGAGGCGCGGGGCCTTCTTCGCGATCGCGGAGTCGTGGGTGACCATGATGAAGGTCAGCCCGTGCTCCTTCCACATGCGCTCCAGCACCTCCATGATCTCGTCGCGCATGCCCTCGTCGAGGTTGCCGGTGGGCTCGTCCGCGAGCAGCACCTTGGGGTGCTTGACGAGGGCGCGGGCGATGGCGACGCGCTGCTGCTGGCCGCCGGACAGTTCGGAGGGCAGGTGGCCGAGGCGCTCGCCGAGACCGACCGACGTCAGCGCCTCGGCGGCGCGTTCGCGCCGTTCCTTGGTCTTGACGCCGAGCGGGACGAGGGCGGTCTCGACGTTCTCCTGGGCGGTGAGCGTCGGGATCAGGTTGAACGACTGGAAGACGAAGCCGATGTTCTCGCTGCGGACCGACGTGAGCTTCGTTTCGGAGAGCTTGGCCAAGTCGGTGCCGTCGAGCACGACTTCGCCGGAGGAGGGGCGGTCGAGTCCCCCCAGCATCTGGAGGAGGGTGGACTTGCCGCCGCCGGTGGGGCCCTGGATGACCAGGCGGTCGCCGTCGGCGATGGTGAGGTCGATGCCGTCGAGAGCGCGGACGGTGTCCTTGCCGCGGGTGTAGAGCTTGGTGACGTTTCTGAGTTCGTACATGGTGGCTCCTGGGAGGGTTCGGGGTGGGGCGGTGCGTTGTCGGCCGCGGGTAGGTGGGGGGCTGGTCGCGCAGTTCCTCCCCCAGCCTTCGGCCGGGGGTACCCCCGGCGCCCCTTTCGGGGCGCTGAAGTCGCGTCAGCTGCATAGCTGCGGGCAGGCGTGCCGCAGGGCGGCACGGGTGGGCGCTGGGGGTCCCCCGGCCGAAGGCTGGGGGAGGCACCCGGCCAGCGCCGGTAAGCATCCCCACCCCCGCCCCAGCCGACGTCGGCTACTCCACGCGCCGCAGTGCGTCCGCCGGCCGCAGCCTGGACGCGCGCCAGCCGCCGAACGCGCCGGCGATCAGGCCGCCGGCCACCGCGAGGCCCACCGCGAGGACGATCGTCGTCACGCTGACCGGTGCCGTGAGGGCGACCTCCAGGGTCTTCGCGGCCTGCCGGCCGGGACCGCCGCCGAAGCCGCCGCCACCGCCGGGGCCGCCACCCGCGTTGCCACCGCCGCCGAGGGACGCCTCCAGGGTGGGGCTGATCGAGGTGACCACGTACGCGCCGACCAGGCCGAGCGCGATCCCGAGCGCACCGCCGACCAGGCCGTTGACCATGGCCTCGCCGATGACCTGCCGGGTGACCCGGCCGGACTTCCAGCCCAGCGCCTTCAGCGTGCCGAACTCCCGGACCCGACGGGAGACCGCCGAGGAGGTGAGCAGGCCGGCGACCAGGAACGCGGCCACGAGCACCGCGATGGACAGCCACTTGCCGACGTTGGTGGCGAGCGAGGACGCCGTGGACAGCGAGCCGGAGACGGTGTCCGCGAGGTCGGCGGAGGTGGTGACCGTCGTACCCGAGACGTTGCTCTGGATGGTCTTCTTGACCGAGGAGATCTGCTTGGAGTCGGTCGCCTTGACGTAGATCGTGGTGACCTTGTTCTTCTCGTCGGCGAGCGTCTGTGCCTGCTTCAGCGGCATGTACAGGTTGGCCGCCGCGTCACCGCTGTCGGCCGTCGCGATGCCGATGATCGTGAACTTGACCTTGTTGACGGTGACGGTCGAACCGACCTTGTACTTCTTCTCCTTGGCGTACGCCGAGTCGGCGACCAGCACCTTCGCGTCCGTCTCGGTGGTCTTGAAGGTACGGCCGCTGGTGATCTTCGACGAGGTCAGCGGGCCGACCTCGGTCCGGGTGACGTCGGTGCCGTAGACCGTGTACGAGTTGACGTCGAAGTTGGCGCCGCCGCCCCGGACTTCACCCTGCGGCTGGCCGTTGCCGCCACCGAAGCCGCCGCGGCTGCCGCCGGAGCCCTGGTTCTGCTGGAACTGACCCCGTGTGAACTGGCCGCTGATCTTGACCACGTTGAGGTTCAGCCCGCCGACCGCGGTCGCGACGCCCTTCTGGTCGCCGACCTTGGTGACGGTGGAGGAGGCGAGGGTGGTGAAGCCCTGCACTATGACCCGGTCACTGCTCTGCGTGCTCGACGAACCGTTGTTCTGTGCGTCGAAGTTGAAGCGCGGCCGCTGGGAGGCGCTCGTGGACGCCGACGCGGCCTTGGTGACCGTCATGTCCGTACCCAGGCCGTACAGCGACTGGAGGACCTTGTCCTGGGCCTTCCCCATGCCGTTGGACACGGAGTTGACCACGATGACCAGTGCGATGCCCAGCGCGAGGCCGGAGGCGACGACGAGAGCCGCCTTTCTGCGGCGGCGCAGTTCGCGCCTCAGGTAGGTGAAGAACATGACCGCAAGGTAGGGACGCACCGTGATGGCTCGATAAGGCTCGAATAAGAGATGCATGAGAAGGCTGTCCGGAGGCCAGGAACAGCCCCGCACCGGGCTGTCAGCGACGGGCCCGGACACCCTCTGCGCGGCGCGCGGAACCCCGGCCGGGCGGGGGAGTCACCGGCCGGGGTCGCTGGAGGCCGCTTCCTCAGCGCTCGCCGAGGAGTACGTCCGCGGCACGTTCGGCGAGCACGGTCACCGGGGCGTGGGTGTGTGCCCTCACCAGGCTCGGCATCGCCGCCGCGTCCACCACCCGCAGGCCGCTCACCCCCCGGACCGCGAACGCCGGGTCGACGACGGCGTGTTCGTCCGTACCCATCCGGCAGGTGCTCACCAGGTGGTGGATGCTTCCGCCGGTGGCGCGGATGTACGCGGTGATGTCGTCGAGGTCCTCGGAGAGCGCGCCGTCCGTGAGCGGCTTGCCCAGCCACTGCGCCAGGTCCGGCTGGCGCAGGATCCGCTGGGCCGCGCGCACGCCGGCCACCAGGGTCCCCAGGTCCTCCCCCGCCTCGTCGGTCAGGTAGCCCGGGTCGATCAGCGGGGCGTCGTACGGGTCGGCGCTGCGCAGGGTGACGGTGCCGCGGCTGTGCGGGCGCATGAGGATGACGCCCAGGGCCATGCCGTGCGCCGCGGGCCGCTGGTGCTCGCCCAGCGGCACCACCAGATGGACGATCTCGATGTCGGGCGCGTCGAGTTCCTCCCGGGTGCGCAGGAACAGCAGTGCCTCGGAGATGATCGAGTCCAGCGAGCCGTGGCGGTCGTGCAGGTACCGGTCGATCTGCTGCGACGAGGTGCCCGAACCGGGCGACCAGAAGCCCTGGGCCTCGAAGGCCAGCGGCACCAGCAGATGGTCCGTCAGGTCGCGGCCCACCCCCGGCAGGTCCCGCACCACGGGAATGCCGTGGCGGGCGAGTTCCGCCGCGGGGCCCACGCCGGACCGCAGCAGCAGGTGCGGGCTGCCGACGGCGCCGGCCGAGAGGATCACCTCGCGTTCGGCGCGCAGGGTCTCGGCGCCCGACTCCCCCTCGACCTCGATCCCGACGGCCCGCGTGCCCTCGAACAGCACGCGGTGCACCAGCGTGTCCGCGAGCACGGTCAGGTTGGCCCGCTCCCGGGCCGGCGTGAGGTAGGCGTCGGCGGAGCTGTGCCGCAGGCCGTCGCGGTGGGTCGCGCGGGCCAGGGCGTAGCCCTCCTGGACCTCGGCGGCAGGGGTGTACCCGAGGCGCGCGCAGGCGTCGACGAACGCCGGGGTCACGGGCAGCGGATAGCGCAGCCCGGAGAGGCTGATCCGCTGCTCGGCCCGGTCGAAGTAGGGCTGCAGGTCGTCGTGGCCCAAGCCGTCGAGTCCCGCCCGCGCCCAGCCGTCGTAGTCCGCGCGGTGGCCGCGGGTCCACAGCTGGGCGTTGATCACCGAGGAACCGCCGACCGCCTTCCCGCGCGGGATCGGTATCGCCCGGTCGGCGAGGCCGGGCTGGGGCACCGTGCTGAAGTTCCAGTCCAGGTCGCCGCCGAACAGCCGCGGGAAGAGGATCGGCACCTGCACCTCGGGGCGGGACCCGGCGCTCCCGGTGCCGGCCTCGACGAGGAGCACCCGGGCGGTGCCGTCCGCGCTGAGCCGGTCGGCGAGCACGCAGCCGGCGGAGCCGGCCCCGACGATGACGTAGTCCCACTCGCTCACCGGGCGACCGCCCGTCGGTCCCGGGCGGTGCCGGACGGGGGCGTGGTCAGGCCCCAGGTGGTGCTTTTCCGGCGAAGGTTATCGGGCATGACAGCTCCTTGTGTGTGCGGTGACTGCGGGGTGACCGGGCGGACGGTGCGTCAGCGGGCCGCCGGGGCGGAGGTGGAGTCGGAGGCGGCGACCTGCTCCGTCACCGGGGCCGCGGCGGGGCGGGCGCGCAGGACGTGCCTGAGGAGGGCGAGGCCGGCCAGGAGCATGACCAGGCCGCAGACGCCGTTCCAGCCGAAGGCGGAGTACGCCCGCACGCCCAGCCAGGAACCGGCGCTGCCGCCGAGGAACGCGCAGGTCATGTAGGCGGTGTTGAGGCGGGCGCGGGCCTCGGGGCGGAGCGCGAAGATGCGTGCCTGGTTGGCGACCTGGCCGGACTGCATGGCCACGTCGAGCAGGAGCATCCCGGCGCCCAGGCCGACCAGGCCGGCGGCACCGCCGAGGTGACCGGTCAGCAGCAGCGCGCCGGCGGCGATGGCACCCGCCATGCAGACGAGGTTCACGGCGTCGGGGCCCTGGCGGTCGGTGCGGCGACCGGCGACCGGGGTGGCGAACATGCTGGCCGCGCCCACCAGGGCGAGCACGCCGACCGCCGGGGTGCCGAGGTGGTAGGCGGGGCCGGTGATGTACAGCGCGAGGGCGGTCCACGCGGCGCTGAACGCGGCGAACACCAGCACCTGGTTGAGGGCCGAGCGGCGCAGCTGCGGCTCGGTGCGCAGCAGGTGCAGGGAGGCCGCGAGCAGGGCCGGGTAGCGCTGGTCGGTGCTCGGTGTGGTGCTGGGGAGCGCGGCGGCCAGGGCCAGGGTGAGGGCGAGCACCAGGCCGGCGGCGACCAGGTAGGGGGCGCGCCAGCCGAGCCACTCGCCGAGGGTGCCGGAGAAGGTGCGGGCCAGCAGGATGCCGCCGATCAGGCCCGACAGCAGGGTGCCGGTGACCGCGCCACGGCGCTCCGGTGCGGTCAGACCGGCCGCCATGGGGATGAGGATCTGCGGGACCACGGTGGTCAGGCCGACCAGCGCGCTGGCGACGGCGAGGACCGGCAGGGAGGTGGCGGTGCCCGCCAGCACCAGCCCGGCGCAGGTCACCAGCAGCAGGGTGGTGATCAGGCCGCGGTGGCGCAGCCGGTCACCGAGCGGGACCAGCAGGAAGATGCCGGCCGCGTAGCCGAGCTGGGCGCAGGTGACCACGACGGCCGCGGACTCCGGGGAGACGTGCAGGTCGTCGGCGATGAGCGGGCTGATCGCCTGTGGGAAGTAGATGTTGGCCACCGCGACGCCGCAGGCGACGGAGAGCAGCAGGATCAGGCGCCGGCTCAGCGTCGGCGACGAGGGGGAAGGAGGCCCAGCGGACACGACACACCTCTGGCGAGGAAGGGGACAGAGACAGGGAAGGGGGCGGAGCCGAAGAGTTCGGGGGGCTCCACCGAGAACCGCTTTAACTGGTTCTTCGACGGTACCAGTAAAACCGGTTCCGCAGTAGGGTGGTTCTCATGCCCGACACACCCGCGCCCACGGCCCCCCGCTTCCGCAGCGGCGCGGGCCGGATCTGCCTGGACTTCATGCGCACGCTCAGGCTGCGCGGCATGGACGGCGCCACCGAGGAGCTGGACACCCCCGAGGCCCTGACCGCCTGGGTCGCCCAGCTGGGCCCCTATCCCGACGGCGCCGCCGTCCCGGCCCCGGCACCGGACGTGCTGCACGAGGCGCGGGCGGTACGGGAGGCGGTGCACGCGCTGCTGACCGCGGCCCGCTCGTCCGCCGGACCGGCCGGCTGCCCGCCCGGGGAGCGGGAGTTGCTCAACCGGGCCGCCGCCGCGGCTCCCCCGGTACCGGTGCTCGCCGCGGACGGCACGGTGACCTGGAGCGCCGCGGACCCGGTGGGCGCGGTCCTCGCCGACATCGCCCGCGACGCGCTCGCGCTGGCCACCTCGCCCGCGCTGGACCGGGTACGGGCCTGCTCCGGACCGCACTGCGCCGCCTGGTTCCTCGACACGTCCCGCCCGGGGAACCGCCGCTGGTGCTCGATGGAGACCTGCGGCAACCAGGCCAAGAAGCAGACCTGGCGCACCAGGCACACCAGCCCGGCCGGGAGCTGACGTCCCGTCACCCCAGTACGGCGGTCTCGGCGATCTCCTCCAGGACGCGGGCGCAGGCCACGGCGTCGCCGGGCCGGCCGGCTCGCCGGCGCCCGTCAGGAACGCGGTCATGGCATCGCCGGCCGCCGGTGGCCGGTGGGCCTCCGTGAGCGTGCCGTCCGCCGAGGCCAGCGTCAGCTCGCCGCCCGCCACCTGGAGCGTCCCCCGGGTGCCCTCCAGGCGCAGCCGGACGCCCCCGGGGCGCGACATCCACCCCGCGTGCAGGGCGGCCGGTACATCGCCCCAGTCCAGCAGGGCCGTGCCGCCCGCGTCGCCCGGCAGGCCGTCCGGCGGCGGGTGCAGGACGGCACCGCGGACCCGGAGGCCGGCCTCGGGCCGCAGCCAGCGCAGCAGGTCCACGAGATGCACCCCGAGATCCGCGAAGGCGCCCCGGGCACCCCACCGCGCGTCCCGCATCCAGGCCGCACCGCCACCGGCGAACAGCCCGTCCAGCAGGCCGGGATGGGTGAACCACGCGTCGCACGCCACGAGCCGCCCGAGCCGCCCCTCCGCCACCAGCGACCGGGCCCGGCGCAGCGCGGGCGCGCAGCGCAGGAACATCGCCGTCGACACCGCCGTACCGGCCGCCGCGAGCCGGTCCGCCAGCTCCTGCGTCCCGGCGAGGCAGGCGGCGAGGGGCTTCTCCACCAGGACCGGCAGACCGGCCCGGGCGACAGCCGTGAGCAGTTCGGGGTGCTCGGCGGTCGTGGCGCAGACCAGGGCGAGCTGCGCGCCGGCCAGCGCGGCCGCGGCATCGGGTACGACGGGCACCCCGCGCAGCCCGGGATGCGGACCGGACCCGCCCCACGGCCGGCGCCCTTCGTGTACGGCGACCACCTCCGCGCGGCCGGCGAGTGCGCGGAGGTGGTCGGCCAGGTGGGGGTGGGCCGTGCCCAGGACGGCGAGCCGGGGCCGGGGCGGGCTCGCCCCGGGCCCCGGGTCCGGTCCGGGGTCAGTGGGCACGGGCGGCTTCCGGTGCGGCGGGACGTACGAAGCCCCGGTCGACGTAGACCAGCGCCTCCCGCTCGTGGGAGGTGACGCAGTCCAGGACCCGGCCGACCAGCATGCTGTGGTCGCCGCCGTCCACGACCTCGTGCATCCGGCAGGCCAGCCGGACCACCGCCCGGGGGATGCCGGGCAGTCCGCGTTCCAGGGGCTCGGTGTCGCCCGCGGCGAACCGGTCCACGCCCGAGGTCGCGAACCGCCGGGCGATCTCCGACTGGTCGTGCGCCAGGACGTTGACCATGAAGTGGCCGGCGACGGCGAACGCGGGATGCGTACTGGCCTTCTTGTCCAGGCTCACCGTCACCAGGGGCGGGTCGAGGGAGAGGGAGACGAAGGAACTCGCGGTGAACCCCCAGCGGCGGCCGCTGTCGTCGACCGTGGTGGTGACGACCACCGGGCCGGGGACCCGGGCCATGGCGCGAGTGAAGCCGAGCTCTTCGGCGGCGTTCTCGGCAGCGTTTTCGGCGACTTCTTCGGCGACTTCTTCGGCGACTTCTTCAGCGACTTCTTCAGCGGCTTCTTCGGCAGCGACGGACATGGGATACGGCGCCTCCTCGGGCGTGGTCACGAACAGTGCGACGGCGGGGGTGCGGTCGGCGGGCCGGCGAGTTCCGCCGCCGCGAAGTGCCGCAGCCAGGCGCGGAACTCCGGGCCGATGTCCTCGCGGCGGCAGGCCAGCCGGACGGTGGCGCGCAGGTACTCGCCGCGGTCGCCGGTGTCGTAGCGGCGGCCGGTGAAGACCACCGCGTGCACCGGGCCGCCGATCCGCGGATCGCGCGCCATGGTGCGCAGGGCGTCGGTGAGCTGGATCTCGCCGCCGCGCCCGGGTCCGGTCTTGGCCAGCACCTCGAAGACGGCCGGGTCGAGGACGTAACGGCCGATGACGGCAAGGGTGCTGGGCGCCCGGCCCGGCTCGGGCTTCTCGACCAGGTCGGTGACGCGGACGACGCCGTCCCGGTCGCCGGGCTCGACGGCGGCGCAGCCGTAGCGGTGGATGTGCTCGGCGCCGACGTCCAGCAGGGCGATGACGCTGCCGCCCAGTTCGTCCCGCAGTCCGGTCATGAACGGCAGGAGGGGGTCGGCGGGGTCGATCAGGTCGTCGCCGAGGAGCACCGCGAAGGGCTCGTCGCCGACGTGCGGGGCCGCGCAGAGCACGGCGTGCCCGAGGCCCCTGGGGTCGCCCTGGCGTACGTAGTGGACGGTGGCGAGGTCGGTCGCGGCGCGCACCAGGTCGAGCCGGGCCGTGTCGCCCTTGCCGGACAGGACGGCCTCGAGTTCGGCGTTGCGGTCGAAGTGGTCCTCCAGGGCCCGCTTGCCGCGTCCGGTGACCATGAGGACGTCGTCGAGACCGGCGGCGACGGCCTCCTCCACGACGTACTGGATGGCGGGCTTGTCGACGAGGGGCAGCATCTCCTTCGGGGTGGCCTTGGTCGCGGGCAGGAAGCGGGTGCCGAGCCCGGCGGCCGGGACGACGGCCTTGCGGACGCGCGGCGTCGGTCGGGTCATGTTGGATACGTCCTCTTCGTCGAAGGGCGTCAGGCGACGCTCGCGCGGGGTGCCGGGTCGCCGGGTTCCGGGAGGAGCGCGCCGTGTCCGGCGCCGCCCAGGGCGGTGAGGAAGGAGCGGGCCCAGTGGTGGACGTCCCGCTCGCTCAGGTGCCGCCGCAGGTCCTGCATACGGCGTCGGCCGTCCGCCGGGTCCAGGGTGAGGGCGGTGGCCATGACGTCCTGGAGTTCGTGCCGGTGGTGGGGGTTGACCAGCAGGGCCCGGGTGAGCTCCTGCGCGGCGCCCGCGAACTCGCTGAGCACCAGCGCCCCGCCCAGGTCGGGGCGGGCGGCGACGAACTCCTTGGCGACCAGGTTCATGCCGTCGCGCAGCGGTGTCACCAGCATGACGTCGGCGGCCCGGTAGAGGGCGGCGAGTTCGGTGCGGTCGACGGTGGTGTGCAGGTAGTGCACCGGGACCTGGCCGACCTGCCCGAAGGTGCCGTTGATGTGCCCGACCCGGGCCTCGATGCGGGCGCGCTGACGCCGGTAGTGCTCGACGCGTTCCCGGCTCGGGGTGGCGATCTGGACGAGGACGGTGTCCCGCGCGGTGGCCCGGCCTTCGGCGAGGAGTCCCTCGAAGGCGCGCAGCCGCTGGTCGATGCCCTTGGTGTAGTCGAGGCGGTCGACCCCCAGCATGATCCTGCGGTGCTCGCCGAGCTGCAGGCGGATCTGCCGGGCCCGCTCCCGTACGGTCTCGCCGGCGGCCAGTTCCTCCAGGCCGGCCGCGTCGACCGAGATCGGGAAGGCGCCGACGCGGACCTCGCGGTCGCCCACCAGGACGGTGCCGAGGACGGACGAGCGGGGTGCGTGTCCGACGCTCTCCGCCCGCCGCAGCCGGCGCACCAGGTGCAGGAAGTTCTGGGCTCCGCCCGGGAGTTGGAAACCGATCAGGTCGGCGCCGAGCAGGCCGTCGACGATCTGGCCGCGCCAGGGCAGCTGGAGGAAGAGTTCGGGCGGCGGGAAGGGGATGTGCAGGAAGAAGCCGATGCGTACGTCGGGCCGCAGGGCGCGCAGCAGTTGGGGGACGAGCATCAGCTGGTAGTCCTGGACCCAGACGGTCGCCCCCGGGGCCGCGAGGGCCGCCGCGTGCCGGGCGAAGCGCTGGTTGACCCGCTGGTAGCTCTGCCACCAGCCGCGGTCGAAGTCGGGCGGCACCACCACGTCGTGGAAGAGCGGCCACAGCGTGGTGTTCGAGAAGCCCTCGTAGTACTCCCGGTACTCGGTCTCGTCCAGCGGGACCGCGTGCAGCCGGACGTCCTGGTCGGGCAGGTCCGCGGGGGCGCCGCCGACAGTGGTCCCGGCCCAGCCCGCCCAGGCGCCCCGGCGGGCGCGCAGGATGGGCTCCAGGGCACTGACGAGTCCGCCCGGGCTGCGCCGCCAGCGCGGCCCGTCCGGGCCCTGGCTGTCCAGGTGGACCGGGAGACGGTTGGCGACGACGACGAAGTCCGCGTCGGAGGCCACGGATACGAGGGGCTGGCTGGTCCTGGGCGTGTCCACGTCCTGTTTCCCTTCTGTACGAGGTGACGGTGCGGTTCCCGGCGCGGTGGATCCGCGCCCCAAAGGGGCGCTGGGGGTACCCCCAGCCGAAGGCTGGGGGAGGAACTGCGCGACCAGCCACAACGAACCCGCAGTCGACTAACGGCCCCTACAGCGGAGCGTCTGCGCGGAAGTCGACGATCGTCTTGAGGTCGGTGGTGCTCCGGTAGTTCTTGAAGATCTCGACGAGCCCGTCGTAGTCCCGGAAGCTGTGCACCGTGGAGAGCAGGCGCCTGCCGTCGACGATGCCGGACAGCAGCATCTGCATGGCCGTCTGGATCACGTTCGCGGAGTGGTGCATCGGGAACGCGGTGACGTCGAAGGGCGAGGCGCTGATGTTGATGCCCTTGGCGAGCATCAGCCAGGTGTCGAACTTCTGCATCTCCTGGGAGGCCCCGTACAGCACGTACCGGCCCTTGGGCTTCAGCCGGCGCATCGCCACCCGGCGGGGGTCCTTCTCCTCGTCGTCGACGCGCACGGTGGGCAGCGCGTCGAAGACGTAGTCGAAGGTGTTCTCGGCGACCTCCGCGATGAGCTCCTCGGGCAGGTAGGCACGCTCCGAGAAGTGTTCCGTGGCGTGCTGGTTGCGCATCGGGTTGGCGTCGACGGACACCACCTGGTTCGGGGCGAACAGACGCTTGATGACGCTGCCGGCGATGATGCCGATCGGGCCGGTGCCCATGATGAGGACCTTGTCGCCGATCTTCGGCGGGTTGCCCAGGATGGAGCGGAGCGCGCCGGTGGTCGGCTCGATGAAGGAGGCCTGGAGGTCGTCAAGGGCGTCGGGGATCTTCACCGCGGCGGCCCGCAGGTCGTCGTTGAAGTTGCGGTCGGCCAAGAACACGTCCTCCTTGACCTCGCCGGAGAAGACCGGGCGCAGCGTCCGGTACTCGGCGAAGCCGCCGAAGTCGGTCTGTCCCCAGTAGACGATCCGGTCGCCGACCGCGATGTCGGAGCGGCTGAACTCCGGCCCCTTCTCGACGACTTCGCCGAGGTACTCGTGCCCCAGGATCACCGGGTACTCGGAGGGGAACAGGTGCCCTTCGAAGAAGGAGATGTCGGTCGAGCAGATCGACACGCAGCGGGTGCGCAGCAGCAGGCCGTCGGCGGGCGCCGCCGGGCGCGGCACGTCGGCGAGCACGGTCTGGCGCGGGGCGAGGAGCTGGAGGGCCTTCATGGTCTGCATGGTTGTCCTTCCGGGCAGGTCGCGGTTGGGGAAGTGGGGCCGGTACCGGGGCGGGTCAGCGGCGCATGGCGAGGCCGCCGCCCAGCAGGTACTGGCCCGCCATCTCGACGTTGGTGGGCGAGAGGGTGATGTGCTTCGCGGCCGAGTGCGCGTCGCGGAAGTAGCGTTCGAGCAGGCTGCTCGCGTACAGCGAGGAGGTGCCCGCCACGGTGAAGAGCGAGGTGATCACCGCGCAGCTGAGCTCGGCCACGGTCGCCGCGGTCAGCCGGACCGTGGCGCTCAGCGCGTCGCCGCCGGTCTCGCCGTACCGCTCGGCGTGCCAGCCCGCGTCGGCGAGCAGCAGCCGCGCGGCCCGTACCTTGGCCTCGGCGCGGGCGTACCGGTCCTGGACGGTGTGGCCGGCGGCCAGCGTGCTCGTGCCGGCGGCCGGCCGCTTGGTCAGGGCGAGCCGCTGGAACTCGCGCAGCGCACCACGGGCCGCGCCCAGCACGGTCGACGACGAGCCGAACAGCCCGAAGTCGTAGTAGCTGATGCCGTAGCCGCGGGAGGGGCGGGCCGGCGGTGCGGTGAACATGTCCCGCTGGTCCACGGTGTACTGCTCGGCGACGAACACGTCGTCGACCTCGTAGTCCTCGCTGCCGGTGCCGCGCAGGCCGAGCGTGTGCCAGTTGTCCAGCATCCGTACGGCGGCCTTCGGGACGAACAGCATCCGGATCTCCGGGCCGCCCCGGTCCGTCGTGCGGGGTGCGCCGCCGGTGGTGACACGGGCCGCGCACACCAGCCAGGCGGCGTGCGCCGAACCGCTGGCGAAGCCCCAGCGGCCGGAGAGGCGGTAGCCGCCGTCGACCGCCTCGGCCGTGCCCGTCGGGTTGACCGAGCCGACCACCAACGCGTCCTGGTCGAGGAAGAGTTCACGGGCCTGCGGCTCCGGCAGGTAGTCCGAGAGCCGTCCGATGGCCGCCTGCACCCCCATCTGCCAGCCGACCGCCGGGTCGAGCCGGGCCAGCGCCTGCAGCGCCTGCGACCCGGTCTCCAACGGCACCTGGGAGCCGCCCAGTTCACGGGACACCAGCATCCGGGGGAAGCCCGTGTCGCGCAGCGCCTCGAACACCGGGAGCGGCGAGAACCGCTGCCGCTCGCCCTCCTCGCGCCACTTCTCGATGACGGGGGCGATCGCGTCGACCCGGCCCAGCCAGTCGGCCGTCTGCGCCGACACGGGCTTCCCGTCGAGCAGGGCGAAGAACTCCCTGCCGTCGTGGTTGTGGTCCATACCCACCTCCTTGAAGTCGCTCGGAGCGTAGGCAGCACGAACACGTGTGCAATACGGGAAACCGGACGGTACGAGCACGCGCCGAACGGCGGTTCCGGCCCCCGTCCGCGCCCGGCAAAGAGCGGCACGCGGGGACGGCAAGGGGCGGGAAAGGGACGGCAAAGGGAGGTGGGCCGGCGAAGATCAGGGGCAGCCGCTGCGACGCCCGGCGGCACAGCACGGGTGACGGCACGGCCGGGCGGCCCACGGCACAGCCCCTGCGGCACAGCACGGGTGACGGCACGGCCGGGCGGCCCACGGCACAACCCCG
>NZ_JAEKKT010000048.1:20890-39056 GCF_019510245.1 Streptomyces sp.
GGCACAGCACGGGTGACGGCACGGCCGGGCGGCCCACGGCACAACCCCGGCGGCACAGCACGGGTGACGGCACGGCCGGGCGGCCCACGGCACAACCCCGGCGGCACAGCACGGGTGACGGCACGGCCGGGCGGCCCACGGCACAGCCCCGGCGGCAAAGACGGCCGGCCCACGACGGCCTCCGCACGACGGGCACCCGGGCCCGCGCCGCACCCTCTCAGGTGACGGAGAAGGGCGGCCCGCAGGAGTCTGCGGGCCGCCCTGACGGGGTGAGGAGGGTCAGCCGGTCTGTTCGAGGAGGCCGGCGAAGGCCAGCCACAGGTCGATGTGCTGGTGGACGGCGGCGATCAGCGCGGCTCGGCAGTGGCCGGGCACGGCGTCCGCCAGCAGGGCGCCCTCGGCGCCGAGGAGCGCACGGTTGTCGAGCATCCGCAGCAGGAGCCGGCCGGGGTCCGAGAAGCGGATCGACGGATCGCGGGCGAGCGCGGCGAGCGGGTCCTTGACGAGGACGCGGCGCAGGGCCGGGCGGGCCGGGACGTCGGCGGGAGCGACCGCGGCCAGCGGCGCGGGTTCCCCGGACGCGGCGGTCCGCCGCGCCGGGACCGGGTCCTCGCCCCGCTCCACCCGTGCCCGCACGTCCCGGGCGGTGCCCACCGACACACCGGCGGCGGAGGCGATCCGGCGCAGTGACGCGTCCGGATGCGCGCGCAGATACGCGGCGGCGCGTTCCCGTCCCGCGGAGGGGTCCACGGGACGGGCCCGGCCGTCCCGTCCCACCCGGGTGTTCAACTGGGGCCCGTCCCCGGATGAACGCGTCCGCAGGGTCGCGACGGTCTTCGTGGACAGCCCGGTGGCCTGCGCGATCGCGCGGTTCGACCACTCCGGGTAGGCAGCCAGGACGCGGCGGGCGGCCGCGGAACGCTCCTGCTGGTTGAGCCGCCGCCCGTGGTGCAGGTTCGCCCGCACGGAGGCCACGAACGTCTCCCGCTCGTCGCCGTCGAAGAACCGCACCTCGATCTCGGGGCGGCCGGCCAGCACCGCCGCGGTGAGCCGGTGCATGCCGTCGACGACCCGCAGGGTGCGGCGGTTCACCAGGATCGGGGGCAGTTCGCCGATCTCCATGAGGGATCTGGCGTAGGCCAGGTCCACGTCCTCGGACCGGGGCGAGTCGGCGGGCGCCAGTGCGGCGACCGGCACGCTCTGCACCTGGGCCGGCACCGGGTCCGGCCGGGTGGGGGGTGGGGAAGTGGTCATGGCCGGCGGTCCACGAGCCCTCGGCCGAGGACGGCGAGCAGTGCGGCCACCCCGGCGGGACCGGGCACCCGCAGGTCGCAGTGGTCCCGCAGCTCCGGGACGGCCTCGGCGGGAAGGGCGGGCGCGCTGTAGACGGTGACGGCGGGCAGACCCTGTGCCCGGCGTCCGGTCAGCAGCCGCAGGACCGGGAGGTCGGCGAGGTCGTCACCGGCGTACAGCACGGCGTGCGCGGGCCGTTCGGCGAGGAAGCCGGTCAGGGCCGTGGCCTTGTCGACGCCGTGCGGCCGTACCTCCAGGACCAGGCGGCCCGCCTCCACCCGCAGCCCGAGGTCGTCGGCCAGCGCCCGGACCGGGGGTTCCAGCAGCCGCAGGGCGGCGCCGGGGTCCGGACAGCCGCGGGTGTGCACGCCGATGCTGTGCTCCTTGTCCTCGACACGGGCGCCGGCGCCGTGCCGGGCCAGCAGCGGGGGCAGCCGCCGGCGCAGCCGGTCGATCGCCGGGTGCGGTGCGGGGGTGCGCAGCCGGCCCGTCGCCGAGTCCCAGCGCTGGAGGCCGTAGTGGCCGAGCACCGTGATCCGGGGTGCGCCGGTACCGGTGCGCAGGGCGGCCGCGGCCACCACGTAACCGGCCGGACGGCCGGTCGCGATCACCACGCGCATCCCGTGCCGGGCGAGGGTGACGAGGGCCGCGAGGGCCTGCGGCAGCGGGCGGGCGGTTGCGGGGTCGGTGACGATCGGGGCGAGGGTGCCGTCGAAGTCGACGGCCACGACCGCCTCCGCGGGCCGGTCGAGGAGCGCCCTCAGGCCCTTCGAGGCCGCGGGCGAGATCCCTGCGGAACCGGCCTTGCGCAAGGCCGGCCACAGCTCTTCGTCCGCCGTGCGGACAGGGCGAAGCGATGACGTGCTGGTCATGGTCGTGTCTCCGTTGGCGTCCACATGTGGAAAGACGGGCGCTGAGGCAGCCGGGAACATCAGCGGTCCACGGCCGGTGGCCCTCGCCCGGACGGCCGGCCGCCTGACGGCAGGTCATCGGTCACCGGTGCGGAGGGAGGCGCGGCGGTTCACATTCGCGAGGAGTTCGCATACGCGAGGACCGGGGCCTCGCGTGAGAAGACGTCACATGGATGGGCAGTATCGAAGACACTGGAGATCAGTGCCGGGCGACCGCAGCGGCGCCGCCTTCGGTGCACTTTCGGCCACGATCATGCGGCTGCTGTACATACTCGGACATCCCCCGTCGTGTGTTCACACGCGTTCACACGGACTTCTGCGCAGTGGCGAGTCCACAGGGCGCCGGCCTTCGATGGCCAGGGGAAGTTGTGGCCGATTGGACACAAGCGGCCACCTCCCGGCCCGCGGGCCCCTGCCCACCCGCTCGGGCGCCGCCCGGACGCCGGGCTTCCGGTCCGGGGGTGCGGCCGCCGGCCCGCCGGCCGCACCGCACCGACCTGCGAGGACAACGCCCGTCCGGCATTTCGCACTACCATCCGGCAGATTCGGGAGGTCGGTGCGGACCCTACCCGGACGTACAGAATTCAATGAAGCAAACGGGGAGGAAGATGTGGACAGCAGGCCACCCGGAGACGCGCGACTCATTGACAGATCGGGCGGCTTCTCCACCACGGCCTCGGAGTTACTCGACCAGACCGTCAGCACCCTGACGGCGCTCACGGGTTCGGACATCGCCGCGAGCTACCGGACCCTGGCCGAAACGGACGGTCCGGTTCCATTGGCGGAGGCCGACCGGCGGCTCGGCGGCCAGGGAAGCGCCGGTCGCCTGCTGGATCTGGGTCTCGCGCACGTCCTGCCGCACGACCCGCCGATCCTCGCGGCGGCGGCCCCGGTACCGGCCCTGGAAGCGGCGCTGGCCCACAAACAGCACGAACTCAACGCCCAGTACGACATCGTCGCCCGCTCCCAGCGCGAGGCCGCGCACATCCGCCGGCTCGCGCACCGGCAGGCCCAGGAGGCCACCTCGCACCGGCTCGCCCGGGTGCTCACCGACTCCGACGACATCGCGGCCCTGTCCAACACCATCGGCACGGCGGCCACGGCGGAGCACCTGACGCTGGAGACGTTCCGCTACGACCTGCCCCTGTCGGAGGGCTCCGCGCAGCCGCCCACGGCCGCCTCCATCGCCCGGGGCGTACGGCACCGCAGCATCTACGAGGCCGCCTTCCTGAGCGATCCCGTGGGCGCCGGGATCATCGAGCGCTGCGCCGCGGCCGGCGAGGAGATACGGCTGTTGCCGCGGCTGCAGATGAAGCTGAAGGTCACCGACGGCGCCCAGGCCCTGCTCGCGCTCACCCCGACCGGCTCCAGCGCGGCCCTGCACCTGACCTCGCCGGTCGCCGTGGACGCGCTGCGCCACTACTTCGAGCTGCTGTGGCGCGAGGCCCGGCCGCTCACGCTCTCCGGCTCCTCCGGCAACGGGGACCGGGAGGGACAGCGCCACGAGATCGCGGCGCTGATGCGGCAGGGCCTCAAGGACGAGGCGATCGCCCGGCGCCTCGGGCTCACCCCGCGCACGGTGCGCCGCCGGATCAGCGAGTTCATGGAGGAACTCGCCGCCGAGACCCGCTTCGCCGCGGGCGCCGAGGCCCAGCGCCGCGGCTGGTTCGACGCACCGGCCGAGTAGTTCCCGCGCACGCCGAGGGCGGCCGTCCCCCGCGGGACGGCCGCCCTCCCTACAGGTCTCGGGCGACTCAGACGGCCGAACCGGCCTTCCAGTCGGCCCAGTTCATGTTCCAGCCGTTGAGGCCGTTGTCGGGGGCCACGGTCTTGTCGCCGGTGTGGGAGATGACCACGACGTCACCGATGATCGAGTGGCTGTACATCCAGTAGGCCGGCGTGCTGGTGTCGTTGGCGCCCTTGGTGTCGGACAGGCCCACGCAGCCGTGGCTGGTGTTCACGGCACCGAAGATGGACTTGGCGCCCCAGTAGTTGCCGTGCAGGAAGGTGCCGGAGCTGGTGAGGCGGATGGCGTGCGGCACGTCCTTGATGTCGTACTCGCCCTTGCCGTCGCTGTCGGTGAAGCCCACGGTCGCGCCGTTCATGCGCGTCTCCTTGAACTTCTCGGACATCACCATGACGCCGTTGTACGTCTTGTTGTCGGGCGAACCGGCGGAGATCGGGATGGTCTTGACGGTCTTGCCGTCCTGGGTGACCTTCATCTCCTTGGTCTGGGCGTCGACGTAGGAGACCTGGTTGCGGCCGATGTGGAAGGTGACCGTCTTCTGCTGGACGCCGTAGACACCGGAGGCGCCCTCGACACCGTCGAGCGCCAGCTTCAGCGTGACGGTGGAGTTCTCCTTCCAGTAGTCCTCGGGGCGGCAGTCCATGCGCTGGGTGGAGAACCAGTGGCAGGCGACCTCCTGGCCACTGCTGGAGGTGACCGTGATGCCCTTCTGGACGGCGGCCTTGTTGGCTATCTGCTTGTCGAAGTTGATCGACACGGGCATGCCGACGCCGACGGTCGAGCCGTCCTCGGGGGTGAAGGTGCCTATGAAGCTGTTGGCCGGGGAGACCGTGGTGAACGAGGCGTTCTCGTGCGCGACCAGGCCGGCGGAGTCCTTGGCCTCGGCGGCGACCTTGTAGGTGGTGGACCGCTCCAGCTGGGCGGAGGGCTTCCAGCTGGTCTTGTCCGCGGACAGCGCGCCGGCGACCGCGGTGCCGTCGGCGGTGGTCATGGTGACGCCGGTGAGCGTGCCCTTGCTGACGGTGACGGCCGCGGAGTTGTTGATCGACGCGTTGGCCGAGCCGTCCTTGGGCGTGATGGTGATGTCGGCCTTCGACGACTTCTGGGCCGCGGCCTCGTCCGCCTGGGCCTGTGAGCTCTGGCCGCCGCCGGACGCCTTGTCGTCGCCGCCGGAACACGCCGTGAGCACCAGTACACCGCCGAGCAGTGCGGACGCGGCCACCAGGCCCTTGCGCCGCTTACTGTCCGTCATCACACGCTTCTCCATCGTTGCCGAGTCCGCGAACACACTGAGAGTCCCCGTCAGGAAATCCCAACGCTGCGGCCGCGTCGTCCCGTTCCGCATTCTTCGGATCTGTGGGGCACAACACGCCCACAGGGGCGGCCGGTGCGGGAGGGACCGGCCGCACACCCCCTTGGGACGACGAAACCCCGGGCGGCGGTTGCCGCCCGGGGTCCGGTTCCCCGGATCGCTCAGTCGATGCCGCCCTCTTCGTCGTCGCCGTCGCCATCATCCTCGTCGAGATCCCAGTCCGGCGAATCGGGATCGTAGGAAATCCGCTCGCTGGACCAGGAAGCCTGCTGGAGTTCGACCCCGGGCACCTCGCTGACCAGGTCGAACGGATCCACGAGATAGGCGAGCGCCTCGGCGGTGTCTTCCGTCACAGCGGCCTCGGCCTGGGTCCGCTCCTCGCCGGGCAGGTCGGGATCCTGGGCGATCCGGCGCAGCGCGGCCTTGGTGAGTCCGCCGGTGTCCTCCACCTCGAGGACCAACTCAACCCGAAGCCGCACAAAACGTGATGTCTCTGGAGTGCTCATGGCGGGAGCGTACGACCGAAACCTCCCGTGACTTTCCCGTGACCCGCGATTTTCACTAACATCTGCCCACACGGCCAATTCGCCAGCGTCACAAGGGGATCGATATTCCGTGTCATCCGCTCGCCGCCCGTTGCTGACCGCCACCGCCGCAGGCACGCTCCTGTGCGCGCTGTGGTTCGTTCCGTCCGCCCACGCGTCGCAGGACGCCCAGGCGAGAACCGGCACGTCGGAGAGTACGGCGACCCGGGTCACCCAGCAGGCGAGGGCGCTGTCCGAGGCCACGTCCGAGGCGACCGGGGACGCCACCGGCCTCGCCGACACCGGCAGCCCGGACACCACGCCGTACGTCATCGGCGGCACCCTCTTCCTCGCCGTCGGCGCGGGCTTCGTGGTCTATTCGGTCCGCCGGGAACGCCTGGAGTTCTAAACAACTTGACCACTCTTTGACCGGGGACTCACAGTCCTCCCATGAAGAGATCACAGGGCGCGCGGACCTGCGCCCTCGCCGTCGGCGGCGCGCTGTCCCTCGCCCTCATCACGGGCTGCTCCGACGGGAGTTCCACGGACGCCCCGGGCACCGCGCGCAAGGCGTCGGCCGTCAAGGCACTGAGCGCCGCGCAGTTGAAGCAGCGGATCCTCGCGCGGGGCGAGGTGGACGGCTACAAGGTCAACGCGATCGGCGAGGCCGCGACCCGGAGCACCGTCAGGTCCAGCGACGACAGGTGCCGCCCGCTCGCCTACGTCCTCACCGGTCTCGCCCCGGCCGACCCGGCGTCCGAGATCGGCCGCACGGTACGCGAGGACAAGAAGGACCCGACCGACGACGCGACCTCCCTCGACGCCATGGCCGACGGCAGGTTCGAGAGCGCGCTCAAGGACTCCCTGAACCTCGACATCACCTCCCTCGACCTGTCGTCGTACGACGGCGACGGCGCGCGGCAGGCCCTGCGGGCCCTCTCGGCCGCCCTCCAGAACTGCACCACGGGCTTCACGGGCGGCACCTCCGACGACGAACAGAAGGTCACGGAGGTCACGCCGGCCAAGGCGTCGGGATCGGGCGACGAGTCGATAGCCTTCACCGCCACCACCGACATGGACGGCGACAAGGGCCCGCTCCACGCGGAGGTGGTCCGCTACGGCAACACGGTCGCCACGTACTTCACGATGAACATCGGCGCGATGATGACCGGCAAGACGTACACGGTCCCACCGGCGGTGATCAAGGCCCAGTCGGCCAAGCTGAAGTAGGACGCGAACTCCCCGCGCCCCTTCGGGAAGGGGCGCGGGAAGAAACCAAGGAGCGCTGGGGGTGCCCCCGGCCGAAGGCCGGGGGCGGAACTGCGCGACCAACCCGCCAGGCACCGGCGGCCGAACGATTACCGCAACGCCCCCGTCACCTTCTCCGCGGCCGCGACAACGCCCCCGCTCCGCACGAACTCCTCCGCCGCAGCGAGGTCGGGAGACAGGAACCGGTCGGGCCCGGGCCCCTGCACCCCCGCGGAGCGCACCGCCTCGATCACGGCCCGGGACGCCGGCGCCGGCGCCAGGCCCTCCCGCAACTCGACGGCCCGGGTGGCCGCATACAGCTCCACGGCGATGATCCGCGTCAGGTTGCCCACGGCCGTCCGCAGCTTGCGCGCGGCCGACCACCCCATCGACACGTGGTCCTCCTGCATCGCCGAGGACGGGATCGAGTCGGCCGACGCCGGAACGGCCAGCCGCTTCAACTCGCTGACCAGCGCCGCCTGCGTGTACTGCGCGATCATCAGCCCCGAGTCCACGCCCGCGTCGTCCGCCAGGAACGGCGGCAGCCCGTGGCTGCGGTTCTTGTCCAGCAGCCGGTCCGTCCGCCGCTCGGCGATGGACCCGAGGTCGGCCACCGCGATGGCGAGGAAGTCGAGGACGTAGGCGACCGGCGCGCCGTGGAAGTTGCCGTTGGACTCGACCCGGCCGTCGGGCAGTACCACCGGGTTGTCGACCGCCGACGCCAGCTCCCGCTCGGCCACCAGCCGCGCATGCGCGAGCGTGTCCCGTCCGGCCCCGGCGACCTGCGGGGCACACCGCACCGAGTACGCGTCCTGGACACGCGGCGCGTCGTCCTGGTGGTGCCCGGTGAGCTGGGAACCCTGGAGCACCGCGAGCATGTTGGCGGCGCTGTCGCCCTGTCCCGGGTGCGGCCGGATGGCGTGCAGCTCCGGCGCGAGCACCTTGTCCGTACCGAGCAGCGCCTCGAGGCTCAACGCGGCCGTGACGTCGGCCGACTTGTAGAGCATGTCGAGGTCGGCGAGGGCCATGACCAGCATGCCGAGCATGCCGTCGGTGCCGTTGAGGAGGGCCAGGCCTTCCTTCTCGCGCAGTTCGACGGGGGCGATCCCGTGCTCGGCGAGCAGCTCACCGGCGGGCCGTACCACCCCGTCGGGGCCTTCGGCGTCCCCCTCGCCCATGAGCGTGAGGGCGCAGTGCGAGAGCGGGGCGAGGTCCCCGGAGCAGCCCAGGGAACCGTACTCGTGCACGACCGGGGTGATACCGGCGTTCAGCACGTCGGCCATGGTCTGCGCGACCTCGGGACGCACACCGGTGTGTCCGGAGCAGACGGTCTTCAGCCGCAGGAACATCAGGGCCCGTACGACCTCGCGCTCCACCCGCGGCCCCATGCCGGCCGCGTGCGAGCGGACGATGTTGCGCTGCAACTGGGCGCGCAGCTCCGGGCTGATGTGCCGGGTCGCCAGGGCCCCGAAGCCGGTGCTGACGCCGTAGACCGGGTCCGGCTTGGCCGCCAGTGCGTCCACGATCTCGCGGGCCGCCGCGAGCGCCGCGACCGCCTCCGCGGAGAGTTCGATCCGGGCGCCGCCGCGCGCCACGGCGAGAACGTCGGACGCGGTGACACCGGACGTCCCCACCACCACAGTGTGCATATCCATATTCAGGAGCGTACGCAGTGAATGCGGGCGCTGTCACTACTGGGGCACGGGGTTGCCCCTTACTTGTACATCACAGTCCGGACCTCACAGCCCCCGGCGGCCGCGGAAGCTCCGGCGCTCGGCCCGCTCCGGCGGCGGCGCGTCGGCCAGCCGCACCACGGGGTCGTCGGGCCCCTCCCGCCCGGCCACCACCGGCCGCTCGGCGCGCAGCGCCTTGGCCCGGTACTGGGCCGCGTCGGCGAGCCGGAACAGCCGCCGTCCCGAGTGCACCGGCCCGATCGGGTCGGCGGTCGAGGCGACCCCGCACGCCACCCCCTCGCCCAGCTCCAACTCCCCTGCCCGGCGGCAGAGTTCGCCGGCCGCCTTGACCACGTCGTCGGCCGGTGGGCCGACCGCGAGCAGACAGAACTCGTCCCCGCCGAGCCGCGCGGCCAGCGCGCCCGGAAGCATCGCCCCGCACAGCGACAGCACCGAGCCGAAGCGTTCCAGGAGACGGTCGCCGACGGCGTGCCCGCGGGTGTCGTTGACCTTCTTCAACCCGTTGAGATCGCAGACGGCGAGGCTGACCACGACCCCTTCCGCGCGGTGCTGCTCGATCGCCTCGTCGAGCCGTACGTCGACGGCACGGCGGTTGGCGAGCCCGGTGAGGGCGTCGGTGAAGGCGAGCATGCGCGCCTCCTCCAGCCGCTCGGTCTGCGCGATCCCGGCGGCGACGACGGAGGCGAGGACGGTGGCGAAGTCGGCGTCGGCGCGGCCGAAGACGGGGGCGCGGACGGCGCGGGCCACGTACAGCTCGCCCCACGCCCTGCCGTGCAGCACGATCGGGGCGACCAGGCAGCAGCCGCGGCCCCGGCGGCGCAGGGCGGCGACCCGCTGGTGGGAGTAACCGGGGCGGCCGGCGGCGGGGCCCTCGGCCGTCTCGACCCAGGCGTTGGGGCCGCCGCCGCCCGCCCAGCGCTCGTGGAGGAACTCGGTGATCTCCGGGAACTGGTGCACCGGGTAGGCCTCGCCCTCCGGGAACTCCTCCTCGTCCGGGGCACGCTCCCCGACGTTCACGAGGACCCGGAGCCGGCCGAGCTCGCGCTCCCAGACGGAGAGCGCGGCGAAGCTGCCGTCCAGCGCACGGCAGGCGCCGGCCGCGGCGGCGTGCCAGCACTCACGGGGGGTGTGAGCCGCGGCCATGCCCTGAGCCAGCGCGACGACGGCTGCCAGCCGGTTGTCCTCACCCATTACTCCAGGTTAGGGAGGATTTGCTCTATTCGGGACATTGGCGGGGCGAACAGGTGCTGCCGGGCGGGTGCGTCGTTGCGGACCGCGGCCCGGTGGGGGCTGGTCGCGCAGCTCCTCCCCCAGCGCCCCTAAACGACAAAGACATAGCTGCGGGCAGTCGTGCCTCCCTCCGTGCCTTGAGGGCCTGGGAGGTGCCCCCAGGGCGGCACGGGTGGGCGATGCGCGTCCCCCCGCGCGAGCGAAGCCGAGCGTGGGGGAGGCACCCTGCCGGCGCCGGTAAGCGTCCCCACCCCCGCCCCGGCCCACCCGCGCGTCACTCCCCCGGCCACTCCGGCGGACGCTTCTCGTTGAACGCCGCCACGCCCTCCGCCCGGTCCCCGGAGAAGGCCACCGTCCGCCACGCCGCGTCCTCGACCTCCAGCCCCGTCCGCAGGTCGAGCCCGTGCCCCAGCCGCAGCGCCCGCTTCGCCGCCCGCAGCCCCACCGGCGAGTTCGCCGCCATCCGCGCCGCCAGCTCCAGCGCCGCCTCGCCGTCCCGCCCCGCCTCCACCAGCTCGTCGACCAGGCCCAGCGCACGCGCCTCCGGCGCCTCCACCCGCCGCGCCGAGAAGACCAGCTCGGCCGCCCGCGCCGCCCCCACCCGGCGCGGCAGCAGCTGCGTACCGCCGCCACCGGGGATCACGCCCACCGACACCTCCGGCAGGCCCACCACGGCCGTGCCGTCGGCCACGATCACGTCGCAGGACAGCGCCAGTTCGAAGCCCCCGCCGAGCGCGTAGCCGTGCACGGCGGCGATCGTCGGCATCGGCAGCTCCAGCACGCCGGTGTACGCCCCGCGCGACAGCGGCCGTGACCGGAGCAGCTCCGCGTCGCTCATCGCGTTGCGCTCCTTCAGGTCGGCGCCGACACAGAACGCCCGCTCGTGCGAGGAGGTCAGCACGACCACCCGGGCGTCCCCGTCGGCGCCCAGCGCGGCGCACGCGGCGATGATCGAGCGGGCCATCGCCGTCGACACCGCGTTCATCGCCTTGGGCCGGTCCAGCACGAGTTCCGCGACGTGCCCGTGCCGCCGTACCAGCACGAACTCCCCGTACCGCTCCTCGCTCATGTCAGTCACCCTCCGCTCGACCCGGCTACGGGTTAACGCCTGTTAACTCCCCGATCATCGCAGCCGGGGCAGGCCGGAGGAAAGGGGCACCGGCCGGTCGCGAACACCCTCGTTCGAGTGACATCCCGGGAGACTCCCGGCGCACGCCCCACGGGAGCGCATAACGTGCGCTCGCCACGGCGCATCGGGGGCGCGCAGCGGGGAGGGAACCTCATGACAGGAATGTCGGCAGCCGGTCGGCGGGGACGACACCGCAAGCCCCGCCCCCGCAAGCTGCTGTTCGCCGCCGGAGGGCTGGCGCTGGCCGCCGGTACGCTCAGCCTCGTACGGGTCACGTCGGACGGCGGCGGCGTCGGCGCGCCCGGCACGGCGGAGGCGGAGCCCCGCCTCGATCCGACCGCCGCCGCCACGGACCGCTCCGCGAACGCGGCCGCCACCGTCGGCACGCTCCTCAGAGCGACGCCCTCGGCGGCCACCGTCATAGGCGGCGAGAGCACGGCCCCGACGGCCACCGCATCCGCTACGGCCACCGCGTCGCCGGCCTCCGGCTCGCCCACCGCGCTGCCCGGCCCCGGCACCGGCACGGTGCCGACCACCATCCCGACGGCCCCGGCCCGGCCGCCGAGCACTCCGCCGCCACCGGCCGCGAGCCCCTCGCCCACCCCGACGCCATCGCCCAGCGCCCATCAGCCCGGCATCGGGGTCTGCCTGCCGGTCGTCGGTCTGTGCGTGGACCCGCTCGCGGCTACGGCTCCCCGTCCCGGCGGGTGAGCAGCCACGGCTCCACGACGCCGAGGCCACGCACCGGGCGCTGCCACATCGGCTGGAGCGCGAAGCGGTACGTCGGGGGCTCCTCGCCCTCCTTCTCGGCGGTCGCCGCCTCCTCCGCGGCGGCCGCCTCCGAGGCCGGCGCCTCCCCGACCCGGATCAGCTCCTCCGCGAACGCGCTGTCGACGAGCACGGCGTCGCGCGGGGCTATCGAGGTGAGGCGGGAGGCGAGGTTCACGGTCGTACCGAAGACATCGCCCATTCGGGTGGTCACCGTGCCGAAGGCCATGCCGACCCGCAGCTCCGGCATCGTCTCGTCGTTCGCCATGGTCTCGACCAGGCGCAGCGCGATGTCGGCGGCGGTACCGGCGTCGTCGGCGACGTACAGGACCTCGTCGCCGAGGGTCTTGATGAGCCGGCCGCCGCGGGCCGCCACCAGGTCGGCGGCGGTCGTCTCGAAGGCCTCGACCAGCTCGCCGAGTTCCTCCTCCTCCATGCGCCGGGTCAGCCGGGTGAACCCCACGAGGTCGGCGAAGCCGACGGCGAGGCGGCGGTCGACCATCTCCTCGTCGTCGGTGGCCTGCACGACCCGGCCGGCCGACGCGGCGAGCTGGCGGCGCCACACGTAGACGAGGAACTCCTCCAGCTCGGGCAGGAGCAGTTCGACGATCGGGTACGTCACCTCGGTGCGCGTCATGCCCGGCTCGGGCGGCTCGGTCAGGCCCTCCAGGAAGGAATCCATCTGCCACTCCGCCAGACGGGCGGTGGTCTGTCCCGTGGACCGCGCCACCTGCACGGCCATGGCCTCACTGAGCAGCCCCGCCTCCACGAGGCCGGCGAGGCGGCGCAGGGCCAGCACGTCGGCCTCCGTCAGCGCCTTGGCCTGCCCGATGTCCGCGAAGCCCATCGCCCGCCAGAACCGCGACGCCAGCTCCATGGAGACGCCGGCGCTGCGGGCCGCCTGAAAGGGGGTGTAGCGGCGCTCGGCCCCTAGGATCAGGCCTTCGAGACGCAGCGCGAGGGGGTCCTCGCCGGAGTCGGCGGCGTCCGCGCCCTCGCCGGAGCCCGTGTCGTCGACGGTCACGCCTGCTGCCCTTCCGATCTACCGCGGTCGCATACCGACCGGCCTCAACTCTACGGCAGCTGTGCGGTAGCTCACTTCGTGAGGTAAGCCGACATCGGGGTGGTGAGGGGTCGATTTTCGGGTGCGGGTGAGTGGGGGCTGGTCGCGCAGTCCTCGCGCCCCTGACGGGGCGCTTCACAGCCACCCTGCCGGCGCCGGTAAGCGTCCCCACCCCCACCCCAGCCCTCACGCAGGCCGCAGATGCACGATGTCCCCCGCCCCCACCGGCTCCTGCACGCCCTCCTTCGTGGCGATCACCAGTCGCCCGTCGCCGTCGATCGCCACCGCCTCCCCCACCAGCGACCGGTCTCCGGGCAGTTCCGCCCGCACCGACCGCCCCAGCGTCGCGCAGCCCGCCGCGTACGCCTCCTGGAGCCCGCTCACGCCCGGATCGCCGCCCGCCGCGCGCCAGCGCCCGTACCAGTCCTCCAGGGACCGCAGGACGGCCCTCAGCAGCGTCTCCCGGTCCGTGCTCACCGCCCCGGCCAGCGCCAGCGAACCGGCCTGCGGCACCGGCAGCTCCGCCGCGCGGAGCGTGACGTTGATGCCGACGCCGACCACCACTCCGTCCTCACCTGCCCGCTCCGCGAGAATGCCACCGGCCTTGCGCTCCTCGTCACCGACGGTGACGAGGAGGTCGTTCGGCCACTTGAGCGCCGTGTCGACGCCCGCGCCCCGCGCCAGCCCCGTCGCCACCGCCACCCCCGTGAGCAGCGGCAGCCAGCCCCAGCGGGCCACCGGCACCTCGGCCGGCTTCAGCAGCACCGAGAAGAACAGGCCCGAGCGGGCCGGCGCCGTCCACTGCCGGTCCAGCCGGCCCCGCCCCGCCGTCTGCTCCTCGGCGACCAGCACCGCACCCTCGTCGGCGTCCCCGGCGACGGCCCGCGCCACGAGATCCGAATTGGTGGAGCCGGTACGGCCCACGACCTCGATGTCGCAGTACAGACCCCCGTGGCCGCCGTCCCGTACCAGGGCCCTGCGCAACCCCGCCCCGTTCAGCGGTGGACGGTCCAGGTCGGACCAACGATTGTTGTTCGCATCTGCTGCATCTCGGGGCGTCATGCAAGCCACCCTAGGTGTGTTGTACGCCGCACTGCCGTTTGGTAGGCACCCCACTACGCTACGGATGAGTAACCGTCCCCCCTTTTGAGCAGGCAGGGAGCCGCATCCCGATGTCCGAGCCGGAAGAGATCGACATTCACACGACCGCGGGGAAGCTCGCGGATCTCCAGCGCCGTGTCCACGAAGCGACACACGCCGGTTCGGAGCGCGCCGTCGAGAAGCAGCACGCCAAGGGCAAGCTGACGGCCCGTGAGCGGATCGAGCTGCTCCTCGACGAGGGCTCCTTCATCGAGCTGGACGAGTTCGCCCGGCACCGCTCCACCAACTTCGGCCTGGAGCGGAACCGCCCCTACGGGGACGGCGTCGTCACCGGGTACGGCACGGTCGACGGCCGTCCCGTCGCGGTCTTCTCGCAGGACTTCACCGTCTTCGGCGGCGCCCTCGGCGAGGTGTACGGCCAGAAGATCGTCAAGGTCATGGACTTCGCCCTGAAGACCGGCTGCCCGGTCATCGGCATCAACGACTCCGGCGGCGCCAGGATCCAGGAGGGGGTCGCCTCCCTCGGCGCGTACGGCGAGATCTTCCGCCGCAACACCCACGCGAGCGGCGTGATCCCGCAGATCTCGCTCGTCGTCGGCCCCTGCGCGGGCGGCGCCGTGTACTCCCCGGCCATCACGGACTTCACGGTCATGGTCGACCAGACGTCCCACATGTTCATCACCGGCCCGGACGTCATCAAGACGGTCACCGGCGAGGACGTCGGCTTCGAGGAGCTGGGCGGCGCCCGCACCCACAACTCCGTCTCCGGCGTGGCCCACCACATGGCCGGCGACGAGAAGGACGCCGTCGAGTACGTCAAGCAGCTGCTGTCGTACCTGCCGTCCAACAACCTCTCCGAGGCCCCGGTCTTCCCCGAGGAGGCCGACCTCACGGTCACCGACGAGGACCGCGAGCTGGACACCCTGGTCCCGGACAGCGCGAACCAGCCGTACGACATCCACACGGTGATCGAACACGTCCTCGACGACGGCGAGTTCTTCGAGACGCAGGCCCTGTTCGCCCCGAACATCGTCACCGGCTTCGGCCGCGTGGAGGGGCACCCGGTCGGCATCGTCGCCAACCAGCCGATGCAGTTCGCCGGCTGCCTGGACATCAAGGCCAGCGAGAAGGCCTCCCGCTTCGTCCGCACCTGCGACGCCTTCAACGTCCCGGTCCTCACCTTCGTCGACGTCCCCGGCTTCCTGCCCGGCGTCGACCAGGAGCACGACGGCATCATCCGGCGCGGCGCCAAGCTGATCTACGCTTACGCCGAGGCCACCGTCCCGCTCATCACCGTCATCACCCGCAAGGCCTTCGGCGGCGCCTACGACGTCATGGGCTCCAAGCACCTGGGCGCCGACCTCAACCTCGCCTGGCCCACCGCCCAGATCGCCGTCATGGGCGCCCAGGGCGCCGTCAACATCCTGCACCGCCGCACCATCGCGGAGGCCGAGGCCTCAGGAGAGGGTGAGGCCACCCGCGCGCAGCTCATCCGGGAGTACGAGGACACCCTCCTCAACCCCTACACGGCAGCCGAACGCGGCTACGTCGACGCCGTCATCATGCCGTCGGACACCCGCCGCCACGTCGTACGGGGGCTGCGCCAGCTCCGCACCAAGCGCGAGACCCTGCCCCCGAAGAAGCACGGCAACATCCCCCTGTAAGGAGCCGCTGTGACGATCAAGGTCATACGGGGCAACCCGACCCCGGAGGAACTGGCCGCCGCCCTGGCGGTCGTCAGGGCCCGCGCAGCGGCGATTGCGGCGGCCGTCCCCGAGCACGCCCCGGGAACGAAGGACGCCTGGTCCGACCCGTCCCGCATCGCCCGCCAACGCCTCCCCCAACCGAGCCAGAGCGCGTGGACCCGCACCTACTGGCCGGCCTAGGAGCCACAGCCCCAGGGGCGCTGGGGTACCCCCGGCCGAAGGCCGGGGGAGGAACCGCGCACCGAAGCGGAACCCCGGGCCCCAATCTGAGTACCCCTACTCAGGCGCCCGGGGTCGGCCAAGCCCCACGCTGGTGACATGCTGTGGTCGGACCCCGAAGACGAGCCGCCGAAGGACCTGCAGGACATGCAGAACACCCTCCGGCGGCTCGGCATCTTCCTGGCCCTGGTGATGGTCGTCCTGATGATCGTGCTCGGCGTGAGGTGAGCGACCCTCTGTCGGCCCCCACCGATACGCTGCCCCCATGCGCAGACTCGTCCTCGCCTCCCAGTCCCCCGCCCGGCTGAACCTCCTGCGCCAGGCGGGTCTCGCCCCCGAGGTGATCGTGAGCGGCGTCGACGAGGACGCCGTCACCGCCCCCACCCCCGCCGACCTGGCCCTCGCCCTCGCGGAGGCGAAGGCGTCCGTCGTCGCCGCCCGTCCCGACGTCCAGGGTGCGATCGTCATCGGCTGCGACTCCGTGCTGGACCTCGACGGCCAGGCCCTGGGCAAGCCGGCCGACGCCGAGGAGGCCACCGCCCGCTGGAAGGCGATGCGCGGCCGGGTCGGCACCCTGCAGACCGGCCACTGCGTCTGGGACACGGCGAGCAAGCGCTGGGTGTCGGCGACCGCGTCCACGGTCGTACGGTTCGGCGAGCCCACCGACGAGGAGATCGCCGCGTACGTCGCCACCGGCGAACCCCTCTACGTGGCGGGAGCGTTCACCCTGGACGGCCGCAGCGCGCCGTTCGTGGAGGGCATCGACGGCGACCACGGCAACGTGATCGGCATCAGCCTGCCCCTGGTGCGCCGACTCCTGGCGGAGCTCGGCGTGGGCATCACGGAGTTGTGGGCGCCGGCGGAGTGAACGGCCCGGCGGGCGGCGTGTCGTTCTTCGCCTCCGCCCCCGGAGCCTGCGCCGGCTCTGCCTCCGCGTCGCTCACGGGTCCGGAACCGCCCTCGTCCCCGCCGTCGGCCTCCGCCCCGGACCCGCCCGCGCCGTCCACCCGGTCGTACGTCATCAGCAGCAGTACGACGAGCGCGAGGACGACCACCATGAACAGGAACGCCCGCCACCCGATCAGCCCCCACGACACGGCGCCCAGGAGGGCGTGCACGACCGCCACACTGATCAGCAGCACCCGGCCGAGGCCGGCGGGCGGCCGGTTGCGGATGGCGACCAGCAGGGCCACCAGGCCGCACAGCGCGAAGTAGAGGCCGAACACCACGGCGCCGGCCTTCGCCGACACCGACATCCGGTCCGGGTCGAGACCGGCCAGGGACATGTCCTGACGGTCGACGACCACTCCCATGAACCAGTTGAGTGCCGCGATGCCCAACGCCTCGGCGAAGAGTATGACCGCCACGACCAACGCCACCGGTCTGCGCACCACCGGTCCCCACCCACTTTCGTCCCCGACCCCGGCCGAACCGGTGTTACTTGAAGTTCGTTCAAGACATCGCGAACGCTACTAACGGGTAAACCCGGGGACAAGGGTCAGGTCGGTAGCAAAGAAACGTTGGGCCATTCGTAGGGACTCAACAAAGAAACGGAGTGGGGCGCGGCACGCTCTCACAGAGACCTTGGCCACATGACGGGGCTAGGGTTTCCCGAAGGAGTCCTGCGTACCGAGGTGCGACAAGGGATTTCGCGGGTCGGGTGAGCTTCGCATCACGCTCCGTGTGGGCAAGGTCACCATTGGGGACGGGTCGAAGTGCCGTGTCGGCAGTCCCTAAACTCGGCTTGTTTCAAGGAGGGAGCCTCAATCGTGCGCAAGGTGCTCATCGCCAACCGTGGCGAAATCGCTGTCCGCGTGGCCCGGGCCTGCCGGGACGCGGGGATCGCGAGCGTGGCCGTCTACGCGGACCCGGACCGGGACGCTCTGCATGTCCGCGCCGCGGATGAGGCGTTCGCCCTGGGCGGTGACACCCCCGCCACCAGCTACCTGGACATCCAGAAGGTGCTCAACGCCGCCCGCGAAGCAGGCGCGGACGCCGTCCACCCGGGCTACGGGTTCCTCTCCGAGAACGCCGAGTTCGCGCAGGCGGTCCTGGACGCGGGCCTGACCTGGATCGGCCCGCCGCCGTCCGCGATCCGCGACCTCGGCGACAAGGTCGCGGCCCGGCACATCGCCCAGCGCGCCGGCGCCCCGCTGGTGGCCGGCACCCCGGACCCGGTGAGCGGTGCGGACGAGGTCGTGGCCTTCGCCGAGGAGCACGG
>NZ_JAEKKT010000514.1 GCF_019510245.1 Streptomyces sp.
GACTATTGCTCCCGATCGGCCTGCAGTGACAGGTTGAGCAGGTCGCGCTGTCGACGGGAGGGGAGAACGTGGCATGACGATCGCCACCAAGGTTCTGGGCAACGCGATGCAGCTCGCGGTCTGCCAGCTCGAGCAGGGCCAGACGGTGTACGCCGAGGCCGGCAAGTTCTTGTGGAAGACCACGAACGTGGGCGTCGAGACGCGGATCAACGCACCGGCGGCCGCTGGTGGCGGCCAGCCGGGCGGCGGCGTTGGGCTGCTGGGGACGGTCATGAACGCCGGCAAGCGGATGCTGGCCGGTGAGTCGATCGCCTTCCAGCACTTCAGCTGCAGCAGCGGCACCGGGCTGGTCAGCCTCGCCGGCACTTTGCCCGGCGAGATGCGGGTCATCGAGCTGGACGGGACGAAGGGCTGGTTCGCCGAGAAGGACGCCTTCGTCGCCGCGGAGAGCAGCGTCAACTTCGACATCGCGTTCAGCGGCCTGCGCACCGGCTGGAAGGGCGGCGAGGGGTTCGTCCTCGAGCGCTTCGGCGGCACCGGAACCCTCCTCATCGCCGGTGCCGGCAACTTCATCGAGCTCAACCCGGCCAGCTACGGCGGCAAGATCCACGTGCACACCGGCTGCCTGGTCGCCTTTGAGGACACGGTCCGCTACGGCGTCGAGCGGATCGGCGCGCTGAACCGGCAGACGGTGATGAGCGGCCTGCTCGGTGGCAACGGTTTCAGCCAGGCAACACTCGAGGGCGACGGGCTGGTGATCCTCCAGTCGATGACGATGGAGTCACTGTCCGCCGCCATCGTCAAGAACGCACATCACGGTGATGAAAAGGCGAGCAACCCGCTCGGCGGACTCTTCGGAGGGACGGACTGACATGGGATTCATGGACAAGGCCAAGGAAGCCGCGCAGCAGGCGAAGACCCAGGCGCAGCAGCTGGCCCAGCAGGGGCAGGCCAAGGTAGCGACGATCCAGCAGGGACGCTCGGAGGCCGAGCTGTTCCGGACCCTCGGCGAGGCGTACTACGCCGAGCAACGCCGCGGCGGCGACAAGGAGGCCGTCACCACGGCGTTGACCGCGCTGGACGAGCACTATGCCGCGGCGGCCCCGGCGCCTGGCGACGCCGGCGGCGCGTCCGGAACCCCGGGCACCCCGCCGGCGGCCGCGCCGGACGCCCCGCCGGCCACCGGCGGCAGCTTCACCCTCGACAACCTCTGAGGGCCGGCGGCGCGGCGGGCGGGACGACGCCGATCAGCCCAACGGTTCGGGCGTCGGGTGGTGGGCGGTCTTGCCCTGGTGCTCGAGCGCGATCTCGTCCGCCGCGGTGACGCCTTCGGGCAGGTCGATCGTCATCTTCGGCCCGGTGAACCACTTCTTGGCCGAGGTGTGCCAGCCGATCCAGAGCAGCAGGAGCGCACCGAGCACCACGATCGGCGTGTAGTTGACGTACTTCATGCTGCTCCAGCCGAAGCCCTTGTACCAGGGCGCGCCCAGTGACGAGGTGGGCAGCAGGGCGATGAACGAGGTGACCGCGATCTCGGCCACCGCGACCAGGCACA
>NZ_JAEKKT010000049.1 GCF_019510245.1 Streptomyces sp.
GGCAGGGCTGGGATGGCGGGCAGGGCTGGGATGGCGGGCAGGGCTGGGATGGCGGGCAGGGCTGGGATGGCGGGCAGGGCTGGGACGGCGGGCAGGGCCTCGACGGCGGGCAGGGCTGGGACGGTCGGGAGGGTTGGGAGGGTGGGCAGGGGGTGGGGGATGCCGGGTTGGGTGGTGGGCCGTTCGGGGTGGTGGGGGAGGTGAGGGATGCGCGCTTGGGGGATGGGTTGTGGGGGGGCGCGGACTTCGGTCAGGCCGGCGAAACAGGCCACGGGAACGGCGAGGACGGCGGGGAAGGCCTCGACGGCGAGGACGGCGAGGAGGGCGGGGAGGGTGCGGGGGGCCTGGATGGCGATGGGCTGCTGGAGCGGGCGCGGCAGCTTTTGTGGAGGGGAGAGGGCGAGCCCGCGAGTGATGTGGTCTGGTCGGAGGCCACGGTGAAGTTGCCGTCGGGCGGCGAGCTGACTCTCGGAGCCAAGGAACACAGGGGGTTTGTGGTGATTGGGCTTATGACGCCGGAGGGAGGTTATGTGCCGGATTCAAAGACCATCGCCGCAAAAATCAGCGAGACCTCCGGCGAGAAAACGACACAAGTAGCGGTCCGCTCCTTAGTGAATACGCTGACGCAAAAGTGTTTGCTGATCCAGCATGACAAGGGGGGACCGCGTTATCTGAGCATCGATGGCCGGAAGGAGTTCCGGCGGCTTGTGGGTGGGCTCGTAGCCAGGTGGAGTATCGGTGAGGCGGGCAGCTCGATCCGTGCATCCGAAGACGCTGATCTGCTCCGGGTCGTTTGGAACGTGAGGCAACGCACGGGCCAGTTGGTGAGGGCAGATGACATCCACACGAGCTTTCATCGGGCCACGAAGTACAAACGGCTGACGGACCTGGCGAAAAGGGGCTTTCTGGGCAGAGATGATCGCCAGGGGTATAGGTATCGGCTGGGGCATGCGGGCCGGCTGGTGCTCGAGCCGCCGGTGGACGCGGCTGCCGGGCCGGCCGGCGGGAATCCGGGGGAAGCTGAGCGTGCCCTGCCGGGCGGAGCTGCGGGCGCCCGGGCGGCCCTCCCAGGGCTCCCGGACGGCGCGCACGAGGTGCTGCTGGCCATATCGTCCTATTTCTCTGACCCCGCCAATGAAGGCAAGCTGCCGCAAATCGAGGACATCGAGAAGGGAACTGGATATTCCGGAGTGAAGATTGAACGCCTCCTGTCCGAGCTCATGGCGGGGGAATACGAGTACGTGATCCGTGAGGATAGAGGGCACAGGTATTGGGTGACCGAGGCCGGTTTGGTTGCGATCATGCTGAATGCGGGTGTGGGCGGCGAGGTGCTTGGGGGGCCCGGGTTGCCGGCGGGTGAGCTTGCTGTGGATGGGGTGAGTCTTGGTGCAGGGCGCGGGGAGGCTGGTGGGGTGGAGGGAGGTTTGTTGGGGGGTGAGTCTTTGGGCGTAAGGGCGACTGGTGAGCTGTTCGGGGTGGTTCCGGATGCGGGGGATGCGCGCTCGGGGGGTGGGTTGCTGGCGTCTGCGGACTCCGGACAGGCCGACGGAACGGGCCGGGGAGACGGCCTCGACAGCGGGGAGGACGGCGGGGAGGGTGTGGAGGGTTCGGGAGATGGGCTGTTGGATCGGGCGCGGCGGCTTTTGTGGGGTGGGGAGGATGTGCCGGCGCGTCATGTGGACTGGAAGGACGTCGAGGTGGTGTTGCCGTCGGCGGACGGCGAGCCGGCTGGGCCGTCCGGCCGCCCGGCCGACAGGATTTACAGACTCAGTCCCACGGAGCACCAAGTGTTTGTGGTTATTGGGCTTCTTGCGTCGGTGGCGGTGGGAGGCTATGTGCCGACTGCAAAGACCATCGCCGAAAAAATCGACATCGAAAAGGCCTCCAACGATGAAAAGTTTATAGCTGCGGCCCACGCTGCTGTGTCTAGGCTGGCGAATAAGGAACTGCTGAAGAGGGTAACGTTTGGAGTGCTTATTGTGAGCAGCGACGGCCGGAAGGTGTTCCGGCAGCTTGTGCGTTGGCTCCTTGGCGAGCCGAGTTCCGATGAGCCGGACGGAAGCCTCGATGAGCCGGACGGAAGTCTCGATGAGTCGGGCAGTTTGATAATTAAACGCGACGAGCGTGATCTGGTCCGGGCCGTTTGGAATGTGCAGCAACGTACGGGCCAGTTGGTGAAGGCAGAGGAAATCAGCACAAACCTTCATGAGGTCACGCTGAGGGGACGGCTGGCCAGTCTGGCGAAAAGGGGCTTTCTGGGCAGAGATGATCGCTCGAGGTATAGGTATCGGCTGGGGCATGCGGGCCGGCTGGTGCTCGAGCCGCCGGTGGACGCGGCTGCCGGGCCGGCCGGCGGGAATCCGGGGGAAGCCCAGCGTGCCCTGCCGGGCGGAGCTGTGGGCGCCCGGGCGGTCCTCGCAGAACTCAATGACGAACAGTTTATGGTGCTGCAGGCCATATGGTCCTATTCCTCTGACCATGCAGAAGAAGGCAAGCTGCCGCAGGTGGCGGAAATCGTGGAGGCAACTGGATTTAAGGATAAGGAGGTGTCCCGCCTGCTGTCCAAGCTCATGGCGGGGGAATACGAGTACGTGATCCGTGAGGATGGAGGGTTCAGGTATTGGGTGGCTGAGGCTGGTTTGGTTGCGCTGAGGCTGGATGCGGGTGCGGGCGGTGAGGTGGTTGGGGGGTTGGGGTTGCCGGTGGGTGAGCTTGCTGTGGGTGGGTCGAGTCTTGGTGTGGGGGGTGGTGGGTGGAGTTCGGAGGGCGGGGAGGGTGTGGGGGCGGCGGGGGATGAACTGTTTGATCGGGCGCGGCGGCTTCTGTGGGGCGGGGAGGGTGTGCAGGCGCGTCATGTGGTCTGGGAGTCCGCAAGGGTGATGTTGTCGTCGGCGGGTGCGGCGGGCGAGTCGGCTGGGTCGTCCCGCCGCCCGGCCGACAAGACTTACGGCCTCGGTCCCACGGAGCACCGGGTGTTTGTGGTTCTTGGGCTTTCGACGCTGGAGGGAGGCATTGTGCCTAGCTCGAAGGTCATCGTCGACGAAATGAAGAAGACCTCTGGCCAGAAAACGACCCAAGGAGTGGTTGCCACCCTTGTGAATAGATTGGGCAAGAAGAAATTGCTCGAACGCAAATCGAGGGGAGGGTATGTTCTGGCCAGCGATGGCCGGGAGGTGCTCGGGCGGCTTGTGCGTGACCTCGTTGCTAAGTGGAGTCTCAGTGAGGTGGGCAGCTCGAGCCTTGAACCCGCCGAGCGTGATCTGCTCCAGATCGTTTGGGACACGAGCCAACGGACAGGCCGGTTGGTGAGGGCAGGGGACATCGGTGCGATTCATCATCTGGAGAAACGGCTGATAGGGCTGACGGCACGGGGGCTCCTGGGCTGCGACGATCGCGAGGGGCCTAGGTATCGGCTGGGTGACGCGGGTCGGCTGGTGCTCGGGGCGCATGTGGACGCGGCTGCTGGGCCGGCCGGCGGGAGGCAGGGGGGAGCTGGGCGTGCGCTGTCGGGCGGGGCTGCGGGTGCCCGGGCGGTCCTCCCGGAACTCAATGACGAAGAGTTTATGGTGCTGCAGGCCATATGGTCCTATTCCTCTGACCATGCCGAAGAAGGCAAGCTGCCGCAGGTGGAGGAAATCGTGGAGAAAACCGGATTCCTAAAAGAGAGGATGCCCGACATCCTGTCGGGCCTTCTGGCGAGGGAATACGAGTACGTGATTCGTGAAGGCCAGGGCTTCAGGTTTTGGGTGACTGAGGCTGGTTTGTTGGCGTTGGATGCGGGTGTGGGCGAGGTGGTTGAGGGGTTGGGGTTGCCGGTGGGTGGGCTTGCTGTGGATGGGTCGAGTTTTGGTGTGGGTGGTGGTGGGTGGGATTCGGGGGGCGGGGAGGCAGGTGGGGTGGAGGTTGGTTTGTTGGGGGGTGGGTCTTTGGGGGTGGGGGGCGGGTCGTTCGGGGGGGTTCCGGATGCGGGGGATGTGCGGTTTGAGGGGTGGGGTGGGGGGTTCGTGCCGGGTGGGGTGGGGTTGCCTGGTGGGGGGCCGGTGGGGCCGGTGGGGGAGTGGTTTGCTGTTCCGGGGGGAAGTGGCCGGGGTGGGGGGGAGGTGGTTGAGGTGCCGCGTGAGTGGATGATGTGGGCGAGTGAGGTGTACGGGGAGGTTTCCGGGGTGGGGCTGGAGCGGGATGCGGGGGCGTGGGTGGGGGAGTGGTATTGGGCGGATGTGGCGAGTGTGGCGCGGGCGGGGATGGTGGCCGATCGTGGCGTGCAGGTTGGGCAACGCTCGGGGACGGGGCATGTGGAGGCGGTGCGGGGTGTGATGCAGGAGCAGGCGCGTGTTCTTGCCGTTGAGCGGTGGAACGGGGCCGGGGCCGGGGGCGGTGGTCCGGCTGATGTCCGTGGTTATGGTGGACTGGCCGGTCCTGGTTCGGAGTTTCGTTAGCTGAAGGTGTGGGTGGACGGTGCTGCGTCGGAGGCTGGTGGGTGAGCGTCGCCGTGTGTTCCCCGGGGTGCTGCTCTCTGCCTGGCAGCGCCTGCCGCGCAGCCGGCGCCATCTGCCTGAATTATCCTCGCCCACCGCGGAGTGCCCACTTCGAGGCGCCCGGCCCTCGGTGACGTCGGCGGTTCTCTGGCCACCACCGGTGTGCTCTGATGGGGCTTCGGATGTTTCGCATGTGACTCAGGAGGCGCAGAGCCGAC
The DNA here is from genome assembly GCF_019510245.1 of Streptomyces sp. Taxonomy (GTDB): domain Bacteria; phylum Actinomycetota; class Actinomycetes; order Streptomycetales; family Streptomycetaceae; genus Streptomyces. The sequence continues at coordinate 4,694 of NZ_JAEKKT010000049.1, forward strand.
AGCAGGGTGAGCGGTTGGCCGAGAGGTACTTGGTGGTGCGGGAATTGGTCGACGGTTTGCCGATCATGGAGGTTGCCCAGCGGTACGGGATCTCGCGGCATACCGGTACGCCGCCGAGCCACTGGAGATCGCCGGCACCGCCATCGGCCCGGGCGAGTCCGTGATGATCAGCCTGGCCGGCGCCGACCGCGACGGTGACCGCTACCCCGAGCCCGACCGGTTCGACATCCGCCGAGACCACCGCGGCCACCTCGCCTTCGGCCACGGCATCCACTACTGCCTGGGCGCGCCGCTGGCCCGGCTGGAGGGCCGGACCGCCCTGCGCACCCTCCTTCGGCGCGCCCCGCACCTCGCCCTGGACGGCCCGCACGGCGAGTGGCTGCCGGGCACCCTGATGCGAGGAGTACGCAGCCTCCCGGTGCGCTGGTAGCCGCACGCCGCGCCAGGCAGGCAGCAGGCCGGGCAGGTCAGGCCGGCCGGTCCGGGATCTCCGCGAGCGGCACCGGTCTGCGCTCGCGCCGGGAGATCTCGCAGGCCTCCGCGATCCGCAGCGCCTGCAGCGCCTCGCGCCCGTCGCAGGGGTTGGCCAGCTGCCCCCGCACCACGTCGACGAAGGCGCACAGCTCGGCCTCGTAGGCGGGCCCGAACCGCTCCAGGAAGCCGGGCCACGGCTTGTCCGCGGGCGGCGGCCCGGTCGGCTCGGTCGAGGCCACCGGCGTACGGTCGTCCAGGCCGACCACCACGGTGTCCCGCTCGCCGGCCAGCTCCATCCGCACGTCGTACCCGGCGCCGTTCAGCCGCGTCGCCGTCGCCGTGGCCAGCGTGCCGTCGTCCAGGGTGAGCACCGCCGCGCCGGTGTCGACGTCACCGGCCTCGCGGAACATCGCGGGCCCCGCGTCCGAGCCGGTCGCGTACGCGTCCACGACCTCGCGGCCGGTCACCCAGCGCAGCACGTCGAAGTCGTGGATCAGCGTGTCCCGGAACAGCCCGCCGGACAGCGGCAGCCACTCCGGCGGCGGCGGGGACTGGTCGGAGGTCAGCGCCCGTACGGTGTGCAGCCGACCGAGCCGGCCCGAGCGCACCGCCTCCCGGGCACCGGCGTACCCCTTGTCGAAGCGCCGCTGGAAGCCCATCTGCAGCACGGTCCCGGCCTTCTCCACCTCCGCCAGGGCCTGCAGCGTGCCCGGCAGGTCGAGGGCGATGGGTTTCTCGCAGAAGACCGGCAGTCCGGAGCGGGCGGCCCGGCCGATCAGGTCGGCGTGGGCCGAGGTCGCGGCGGTGATCACCACGGCGTCCACACCCCACTTGAAGATCTCGTCCGTCCCGGGCGCCGCAGTCTCCCCGAGCCGGTGTGCCAGATCCTGGGCCCGCTGGGGATCCACGTCCGTGAGGATCAGCGATCCGACCTCGCGATTACGGCTGAGCGTGTTCGCGTGAATGGTGCCGATGCGGCCCGTCCCGATGACCCCGATGCGCATGGGAACAAGGTGCTGGTGCACCCCGCGCGCTGTCAATCCGTATGTCCGGACAATCGAACTACACGACTTCCCGTCAACCCGTCACGGGGATACGCTCGGCCCCGTGCCCAAACCAGATGTGGACCCGACCGTGACGCTCGACCTCAGTGTGGACCGGAGCTCCCCGGTCCCGTTGTACTTCCAGCTCGCCCAGCAGCTGGAAGCGGCGATCGAGCACGGCTCGCTCACCCCCGGCAGCCTGCTGGGCAACGAGATCGAGCTCGCCGGACGGCTCGGGCTGTCCCGGCCGACGGTCCGCCAGGCCATCCAGTCCCTCGTGGACAAGGGCCTGCTCGTCCGGCGCCGGGGCGTCGGCACCCAGGTCGTGCACAGCCAGGTCAAGCGCCCGCTGGAACTGAGCAGCCTCTACGACGACCTGGAGTCGGCCGGCCAGCGCCCGGCGACGAAGGTGCTGGTCAACACCGTCGTCCCGGCGTCCGCCGAGGTCGCGGCCGCGCTCGGGGTGGCCGAGGGCACCGAGGTGCACCGCATCGAACGCCTGCGGCTGGCGCACGGCGAGCCCATGGCGTACCTGACGAACTACCTGCCCCCCGGCCTGCTCGACCTGGACACCGCCCAGCTGGAGGCGACCGGCCTGTACCGCCTGATGCGGACCGTCGGGATCACCCTGCACAGCGCCCGCCAGTCCATCGGCGCCCGCGGCGCCACGGCCGCCGAGGCGGACCGGCTCGCGGAGCCGGAGAACGCCCCGCTGCTCACCATGCAGCGCACCACGTACGACGACACCGGCCGCGCCGTCGAGTTCGGCGACCACATCTACCGCCCGACCCGCTACTCCTTCGAGTTCCAGCTGCTCGTGCGGTCCTGAGGGCGCCGGCGTCCTGGTTCTAATGTCCGGACAATGTGGCCGTCGGGGTCGGTGGTCTCGTGGAGGAGTACTGCAACGCCCCGGAAAGGGTCGCGGGGGGTCCCCCGCCGAAGGCTTATCTCCCCCGAACGGCACCGCACGCACGCGTACGGCAGAATCGAGCCCGATGAGCACCTACCGCGACCTCACCGCCCCCATCGGCTCCCGCCGCGCCCCGGTCCTGCGCACCGTCGGCACCAGGGAGCGCCGGTCCCACCTGACGGCCCCCCGCGTGCCGACGGTCGGCATCGACATCGGCGGCACCAAGGTCATGGCGGGCGTCGTGGACGCCGACGGCAACATCCTGGAGAAGCTCCGCACGGAGACCCCGGACAAGTCCAAGAGCCCCAAGGTCGTCGAGGACACGATCGTCGAACTGGTCCTCGACCTGTCCGACCGGCACGACGTGCACGCCGTGGGCATCGGCGCCGCCGGCTGGGTCGACGCCGACCGCAACCGCGTGCTGTTCGCCCCCCACCTGTCCTGGCGGAACGAACCGCTGCGCGACCGCCTCTCCGGCCGGCTCTCGGTCCCCGTCCTCGTCGACAACGACGCCAACACCGCGGCCTGGGCGGAGTGGCGGTTCGGCGCCGGCCGCGGCGAGGACCACCTGGTCATGATCACGCTCGGCACCGGCATCGGCGGCGCGATCCTGGAGGACGGCCAGGTCAAGCGCGGCAAGTACGGCGTCGCCGGCGAATTCGGCCACATGCAGGTGGTGCCCGGCGGCCACCGCTGCCCGTGCGGCAACCGGGGCTGCTGGGAGCAGTACAGCTCGGGCAACGCGCTGGTCCGCGAGGCCAAGGAGCTGGCCGCCGCCGACTCCCCGGTGGCCTACGGGATCATCGAGCACGTCAAGGGCAACATCGACGAGATCTCCGGCCCGATGATCACCGAGCTGGCCCGCGAGGGCGACGCGATGTGCGTCGAACTGCTCCAGGACATCGGCCAGTGGCTCGGCGTCGGCATCGCCAACCTCGCCGCCGCCCTCGACCCCTCCTGCTTCGTGATCGGCGGTGGCGTCAGCGCCGCCGACGACCTGCTCATCGGCCCCGCGCGGGACGCGTTCAAGCGCCAGCTGACCGGCCGCGGCTACCGCCCCGAGGCCCGGATCGCCCGCGCCCAGCTGGGCCCCGAGGCCGGCATGGTCGGCGCCGCCGACCTCGCCCGCCTGGTCGCCCGCCGGTTCCGGCGCGCCAAGCGGCGCCGGGTCGAGCGGTACGAGCGCTACGAGCGGTTCGCGGAGGCCCGCCGTACCCGGGACACCGCATGACCGCTTCGCTGCCCCGTCAGGCCGCGTCCCCGGAGGAACCGCGGCGCCCGCCCGAGACCCCGGGGCACAAGGCCAGGCGCCGGGCGCTGACGTTGCTCATCATCGTGCTGCTCATCGGGGTCCCGGCCGGCTATCTGGTGATCTCCGCCGCCCAGAGCCGCAACAGCGGCAAGGACAAGGAGTCCAAGTACTCGGCGACCGGCCTCACCGCGGGCTGGCCCTCCAAGGTGCAGCGACGCCTCTACCAGGTGCCGGTCCCGCACCCGGCCGACCGGATCGCGTACTACGAGACGAACAACTGGAAGACCAGCCGTCTTTACGTCCAGTTCCGCACCAACAGCGCCGGACTGGACAGCTTCCTGGAGGGCATGGGCGTCAACCGGGACGCGCTCAGGAAGAACGACATCAGCATCAGCTCCCGCGACCAGAAGATCAGCGGCTGGAAGTTCACCGTCCCCGGGACCTGGTCGGGCCTGACGCACAAGCAGAAGAACCCGGCGCCCACCCAGGACGTGGTGGTGAACACCGCCGACCCGAACTACCCGATGATCTACGTCGTCTCGCGCACCGTGCCGTGAGCCGCCGCCCCGGCCGGTCGCCGGGGCCGACTGTCAGACCCCGCCCGTACAGTCGAAGACGTCTGATCCGACAGGTGGGCGGGAGGTGGCAGAACGTATGAGCGGCACGACGGCGGAGGGCGCGGGCGTACCGGTGCGCCTGGCCGCGGTCTACCTGCCCGCCGACCTTCCCCGGCAGGGCCGGATGGCCTTCTGGGACCCCGAGGGGGACCCGCTGCCCGGCCCCGCGACCGAGGAGCTCACGGTCGTACGACGGCACGGCGCCACCGGTGTCCGCCGCCGGCAGGTGCCCGCGCTCACCCTGCCGCTCGCCGCCGCCCTCCCGTATCTCGTCCGGGCCCGCCGCGACCCGGCCGCCCACCCCGCCACCGCCTGCTGGGGTGCCGCCGCCCTGCACGCGCTGCGGCTCGCCGCCCGCGGCCGGCTGCTGCCCGGCCTCACCCCGGCCGGACACGACGCCTGGCGGGCCGGCCCCCTGGAGCCCGCCGACATCGCCCACCTGCGCGCGGTCGCCGACGCCCTGCCGGCCGAGGGCCACGCCGTCCCGCTGCCCGGCCCCGGCCCGCTCCTGCTGCCCCAGCCGGAGGCGCTGGTCCGCTCCTTCCTCGACGCGGTCGCCGACACCCTGCCCCGCACCCCGGCCGCCCCGCACACCGCGGGGAGGGCCTTCGCCGCCCGTGAAGCCCAGCGGCTGCCCGACGCCCGGGAGTGGGCCGCCGAGGTCGCGGCCGGCATGGACGCGGGCGTCCGGATCTCGCTGCGCCTGGACCTGTCGGCGTACGACCTGTTCGACGACGGCGAGGGCGCGCACCGCGCGGGAGCGGCGATCGTCCAGGTGCACAGCCTGGCCGACCCGACCCTGGTGACCGACGCGGCGGCGCTGTGGTCGGGGGCGTCCGACGCCGCCTTCGGCCCCCGCGCGCGCGTGGACGCGGCGCTGGCCGTGCGGCGTGCCGCGCGGGTGTGGCCGCCGCTGGCCCGCCTCGCGGACGAGGACGTCCCGGACGTCCTCGCGCTCTCCGAGGAGGAGCTCGGACAGCTGCTCGGGGTGGCGGCGACCAGGCTCGCGGCGGCCGGGGTCGCGGTGCACTGGCCCCGGGACCTGGCCCAGGACCTGACCGCGGCGGCCGTGGTGCGGCCCGCCCCCGGCTCGGCCACCGACGGAACCGGCTTCTTCGAGAGCGAGGAACTGCTCCAGTTCCGCTGGCAGCTGGCGCTCGGCGGTGATCCGCTGAGCGACGCCGAGATGGACGCCCTCGCGGAGGCCCACCGCCCGGTCGTACGGCTGCGGGACCGCTGGGTGCTCGTCGACCCGGCCCTCGTCCGCAAGGCGCGCAGGCGCGAACTCGGCCTGCTCGACCCGGTCGACGCGCTCTCCGTCGCGCTCACCGGCGAGGCCGAGGTGGACGGCGAGCGGGTCGAGGCGGTCCCCGTCGGCGTCCTCGCGGCCCTGCGCGACCGACTCACCGCCGGCGTCCAGCCGGCCGAGCCGCCCGCCGGCCTGCACGCCACCCTGCGCGACTACCAGCTGCGGGGCCTGGCCTGGCTCGACCTGATGACCGCCCTCGGCCTCGGCGGCTGCCTCGCCGACGACATGGGCCTCGGCAAGACGATCACCGTCATCGCCCTGCACCTCAAGCGGGCCCGCACCGAGCCGACCCTGGTGGTCTGCCCGGCCTCGCTGCTCGGCAACTGGCAGCGGGAGATCGCCCGGTTCGCGCCCGGCGTCCCGGTCCGCCGCTTCCACGGCCCGGACCGCACCCTCGACGGTCTCGGCGGCGGCTTCGTCCTCACCACGTACGGCACCATGCGCGCCACCGCGAGCACCCTCGCCGAACAGCCCTGGGGCATGGTCGTCGCCGACGAGGCACAGCACGTCAAGAACCCCTACTCGGCGACCGCGAAAGCCCTGCGCACCATCCCGACCCCCGCGCGCGTGGCCCTCACCGGCACCCCCGTGGAGAACAACCTCTCCGAGCTCTGGGCCCTCCTCGACTGGACCACCCCCGGCCTCCTCGGCCCCCTCAAGTCCTTCCGCGCCCGGCACGCGCGCGCCGTCGAGAACGGCGAGGACGAACAGGCGGTGGCCCGGCTGGCCCGCCTGGTCCGTCCCTTCCTCCTGCGCCGCAAGAAGTCCGACCCCGGGATCGTCCCGGAGCTCCCGCCCAAGACGGAGACCGACCACCCCGTCCCGCTCACCCGCGAGCAGGCCGCGCTGTACGAGGCGGTGGTGCGCGAGTCGCTGCTCGCCATCGAGACGGCGGACGGCATCGCGCGCCGAGGTCTGGTGCTCAAGCTCCTCGGCGCCCTGAAGCAGATCTGCGACCACCCTGGGCTGTATCTGAAGGAGGAGTCCCGCATCGAGGGCCTGGCCGCCCGCTCCGGCAAGCTCACCCTGCTCGACGAGCTGCTGGACACCGTGCTCGCCGAGGACGGGTCGGTGCTCGTCTTCACGCAGTACGTCGGCATGGCCCGCATGATCACCGCACACCTCGAGGCCCGCGCGGTCCCCGTCGACCTGCTGCACGGGGGCACCCCGGTGCCTGAGCGGGAGCGCATGGTCGACCGCTTCCAGAGCGGCGCGACCCCGGTCCTCGTCCTCTCCCTGAAGGCCGCGGGCACCGGCCTCAACCTCACCCGGGCCGGCCATGTCGTCCACTTCGACCGCTGGTGGAACCCGGCAGTGGAGGAACAGGCCACCGACCGCGCGTACCGCATCGGCCAGACCCAGCCGGTCCAGGTGCACCGCCTGGTCACCGAGGGCACCGTCGAGGACCGCATCGCGGAGATGCTGGAGGCGAAGCGGGCCCTCGCCGACGCGATCCTCGGCTCCGGCGAGGCCGCCCTGACCGAGCTGACCGACCGCGAGCTGTCCGACCTGGTGTCGTTGCGGAGGACGTCATGAGCGGCGCGGGCGAAGAGCGGCCGGGGGATGCGGCACGACGCGCGTTGCGGGCGGCGCGGGGGCGCGAGGCGGAGACCGGGGCCGACGCGGTGGCCCCGGGCGGGGGAGAGGGCGAACGGGCGGAGCGGGTGCCGCGGCCGGGGGACGCCGCGCGTCGGGCGCTGCGGGTGGCCGCCGCCGCGAAGGAGGCCGAGAGGCGGGATGCCGAGCCCGAGCCCGAGGCCCAGGCCCAGGCCGAAGCGGGTGCGGTTGCGGAGCAGGCCGATCAGGCCGAGCGGACCGACCGGGCCGAGCAGGCCGAGCGGACCGACCGGGCCGACAGCGGCGCGTCGGCTCCCGGCCGGCCGGGCGGCCGTCCCGGTGACGTCGCGCGGGAGGCGCTGCGTGCTGCGCGCGCGGAGGCGAGGCGGGCCGAGGAAGCGGCTGCGGCGGAGGCTTCGGAACAGCCTCCGGTCCGCCCGGTACGGCGACGGCCCTTGCCCTCGCCGTCGCCCCCGGCGTCCATGGCTCGCGGTCGCACCGCCCGTGACCTGAAGCAGTTCCTGGCGACCGCGTTCCGGATGCCGAGGGACGAGTCCGAGCCGAACCCTCCCGAGCCGAACACTCCTGAGCCCGAGCCGAACACTCCTGAGCCCGAGCCGAACCCTCCCGACCCCGTGCCGGAGTCCGAGCCCGCGCGCGTGGCCGTAGCCATGCCCGAGCCCGCCCCGGGCACGCCTGAGCCCCACCCCGCTGTGACCGCCACCGCCCACCCGGAGCCGGCCCCTCGTCTCCCGCGCACCATGGCCACCCCCCACCGCGACACCGAACTCCGCCGTACCTTCCCGCCCCTCCCGTCCCGGCTCTCCGCCTCCGCCCCTGCCTCCGACTTCGCCGAGACCTGGTGGGGCAACGCCTGGGTGCGGGCGCTGGAAGAGGGCGCGCTGGACGTGCAGCGGCTGGTGCGCGGGCGGGGTTACGCGGAGCGCGGGCACGTGGACGCCATCACCGTGACCCCGGGGCTGGTCCTGGCGTACGTGCAGGGCAGCCGCCCCCGGCCGTACCGCGTGCAGGTGCGGCTGCGGACCTTCGGCGAGGACGAGTGGGAGCGGCTGCTGGAGGCCGCCGCCGACCGGCCCGCCGACATCGCCGCGCTGCTCGACAAGGAGCTGCCGCAGACCCTCGCCGACAGCGGGGTCCCGTTGCTGCCGGGGCCCGGTGAGCTGGATCCCCGGTGCAGCTGCCCCGACTTCGGGCACCCCTGCAAGCACGCGGCCGCCCTCTGCTACCAGACCGCGCGGCTGCTGGACGCCGACCCGTTCGTGCTGCTCCTGCTGCGCGGCCGCGGGGAGCGCGAGGTGCTGGACGCGCTGTCCCGGCGCAACGCCGCCCGCGCGGCCCGGGAGCGGCAGCCGGCCGCACTGCCGGGCGTCCGGGCCACCGAGGCCCTCGCGCCGCGTCGACTCCCGCCGCTGCCGCCTCCGTTGCCGGCGCCGGCGCACCCCGAGCAGCCGCCGGTGTATCCGGGGGTGCCCGGCGGCCCGGACCCGTTCGCGCTGGACCAGCTGGCCACCGACGCGGCGGCCCGTGCCCACGCCCTGCTCACCACCGGACACGACCCGGTCGGTGAACTGACCCTCTGGCAGGACGCGGTGCGGCTCGCCGCGGCCCGCCCCGGTTCCGGCCTGACCGCGTCCACCCGCGCCCTCTACGCCACGCTCGCGGACGCGGTGGGCCGTACCCCGGGCGACCTGGCGCGCGCGGTCGCCGCCTGGCGGCAGGGCGGCCTGGAGGGGCTGGCCGTACTGGAGGAGCCCTGGGACCCGCCGGCCGGCCGCTTCGACCGGGCCCGGCCGCTGCTGCTCGCCGCCGACCTCCCGGCCTTCCGGCCGTGGCGCAACCACCTCACCCACCCGGGCGGCCACCTCCAGCTCCGCTTCGGCCGCGACGGGCTGTGGTACGCCTACGAATCGGAGCCGGGCCACGACGACTGGTGGCCCAGAGGCACCCCCGACCTCGACCCGGTGGGCGCGCTGACCGGTCTCGGCGCCTCGGACGACCTCTAGCCGGACCGGGAGGCCGCCCGTGCAGAGGACGGACGTGTCCGGGTGGGCGGCGAGGCCGTGGGCCCCTCGTGAGCCTGAGCCCCGGCGGCGCACAGTGAACCACGGCGCGAAGTCCCACCTTCCTGGGGGCGCGGGGAACTGCGCGAACACCCCCGCGGCGCCGCAGTGAACCGTCGGCGCACCCCCATCGGGGAGGCTCCGGCGGCCGCTGCCTCGGCATGTTCGGTCGAGCCCCGTTCGGGCCCGGCGGCGCTCGGCCACCTGACGGTGCCGACCTCCGGCTGACGGCAGACGCACGACGACGCTCCCGACCCGGCGACGGGCCTCAGACGTCCTCGACCGACACGGTGACCGGCGTTCCCGCCTCGACCGTGCGGCTGACCGTGCACAGCCGGTCGTGCGAGACGGCGACCGCCCGCGGCAGGATCGTGCGGGCGCGGTCGCCGGCCGCGCCCTCCGGGAAGGTGACGGAGAAGGCGACCGCGAGGTCCGCCATCCGGTTGCCGTCCTCGTCGCTCACCTTGTGGCCGCTGACGGTGACGGTGAACCCGGTCGGCTCCGCGTGGCGGCTCGTGGACACGTCGACGTCCGCCGCCGTGCAGCCCCCGATCGCGGCGAGCAGCAGTTCGACCGGGGTGAACCCGGTGCCGTCGCCGGTGCCGAAGGCGATCGTGCCGCCGCGGGCGTTCGTGGCGGTGAAAAGGCCGGTGCCGGTGCGCTCGACCGTGACGAGGCGCAAGGAGTCTTCGCTCATGGGGACGAACCTAAGGCAGCCCGGCCGCCGGTGCCGTCACCGCCGTCACTGGAGGATGTTGACGGCCCGCGCCACCACCAGGACCACCGTCACCAGGGAGACCGAGGACTGCAGCATCATCAGCATCTTGGCCCAGTGCGACAACGGCATCACGTCGGTCGGGCTGAACGCCGTGGAGTTGGTGAAGGACAGGTACAGGTAGTCGAGAAAGGCCGGCTCCCAGTCCTGCGGCGCGGTCTCCGGACTCTGCATCTGCACGAAGAGGAAGTCCGCGTACTGGTGCCGGCCGAGGACCCGGGCCATCGGCCCGCCGCGGTCCCACTCCCAGTACCAGAGGGCGAAGACGATGACGTTCGTCAGCCAGATGCCCCCGCCGATCAGCAGCAGCGGCCCGGCGTCACGCCCCTCGGTGCCGTCCACGAGCCCCACCACCAGCCGGACCGCCGCCCAGCCGTTGGCCAGGCTGATCACCCCCATCAGCACCAGTCCCAGCAGCCGCAGCCACCGGGTGCGGGGCTCGACCCGCCGGGGGTTGCCGGCGATGACGCCGGCCAGCAGCACCATCTCCAGGACCGGCAGGGCCCAGTACGGCTGGAAGGTGAGCCGGTGCGGCAGCATCAGCTGCAGGGCGATCGCCACCAGTATCACGGCGGTCACCGCCCACCGCGGCTCGCCCTGTGTCGCCCTGCGCCACGCGGGCACCACGTCGTGCTCGCCGCTCTCCAGCAGCCCCTCGATCCTGGCCAGCCGGTTCTCCGCATCGGACATTCGGTCGCTCATGCCCATGATTGTCCCGAGCCCCCGACCGATCCACGACCGGCTCGGCCGCCCGGCGGATCGCTCACCGTGCTCGGGCTCGGCCCGATCGGCGACATGGCCACCCGCGTCGCCCAGCACCGGGGCGCCGGGCTGGTCATCGGTGTGGCCCTCGTGAACGAACGCCTCGACCGGGCCTCCGCGCGCGGGGTGACCTGCCTGGATCTGCGCCGGCACGAGAAGGACCTCGGGGACGCGGTGCGCGAACTGACCGACGGGCGCGGCACCGACGCGGTGATCGACGCGGTCGGAATGGAGGCGCACGGCAGCCACGTGACCAAGGCCGCCCAGTGGGCGACGGGACTGCTGCCCGACGCGCTGGCCCAGCCGCTCATGGAGAAGGCGGCCGTGGACCGGCTCGGCGCGCTGTACGCGGCGATCGACCTCGTGCGGCGCGGCGGCACCGTCTCGCTCTCCGGGGTGTACGGCGGGGCCATGGGCCCCCTGCCGCTGCTGCGCATGTTCGACAAGCAGCTCCAGTTCCGGATGGGCCAGGCGAACGTGTTGCCCTGGGTGAGATCCTCCCCCTGCTCACCGACGGCGACCCCCTCGGCGTGGACGGCTTCGCCGCCCACCACCTGCCCCTGGAGGAGGCGCCACGGGCGTACGCGGACTTCCAGGCCAAGCGTGACGGCATGATCAAAACCCTGCTGCAGCCCTGACGGACCGTCGGACCCGGGCCGGCGATGTTTGTCCGGGGCCCAGGCGTGTACGCGCAGGACATGACCGACACGAAGCAGGAAACAGAGCGAAAGTACGACGCACCGTCGCCCGACACCACGGCATGGCTGCCCGACCTCACCGGGGTGGGCGGCATCGTGTCCGTCGTGGATCAGGGCACGGAGACGCTGGACGCCGTGTACTACGACACGGACGACCTGCGCCTGGCCGGTTCCTCGGCCGCCCTCAGGCGGAGGACGGGCGGAAGCGACGCGGGCTGGCACCTCAAACTGCCGCTGTCCGGGGACAGCCGGGAAGAGGTAACGGCCCCGCTGTCCGACGGCCCTCCGGACTCGCTGCGCGAGCTGGCCCTTTCCCGTACCCGTGGAGCGGACGTGCGGCCGGTCGTCCGGATCCGCACCACCCGTGGCGTACGGCGGCTCGTCGGTTCCGGGAACGCCGTCCTCGCCGAGCTGAGCATCGACGCGGTACGCGCCGAGTCCCTGCGTGCCCCCGGCACGCTGGCCTCCTGGACCGAGATGGAGGTCGAACTCGCACCGGACACCGACCCGGTGCTTCTGGACCTCGTGGACAAGACGCTGCGCAAGAGCGGCGTGGACCGTTCGCACGCTCCGTCCAAGTTCGCCCGGGCTCTGGCGGAGACGATGGCGGGAGCGCCCCGTCTGCCGGACCGGCGTGCCGGCGAGACCGTGGCGCCGGGCTCGGCCGGCGAAGCCGTCCTCGGCCATGTGGAAGGCCTGATCGGCACCCTGGTGAACCTGGACCCCGCGGTACGGCGTGACGTGCCCGACTCGGTGCACAGGATGCGCGTCGCCTGCCGGCGGCTGCGCAGCGTCCTGCGCTCCTACCGGTCCGTCCTCGACCGCGCGGTCACCGATCCCGTCCGCGGGGAACTCAAGTGGCTGGGAGACGAACTGGGCGCGGAACGCGACCAGGAGGTGCTCCGGGAGCGGCTGCGTACGAGGATCGACGCGCTGCCCGCGGAACTGCTCTTCGGCCCCGTCGCCGCCCGGCTGCAGGTGTGGGACCTCAACAACAGCTCCGAGGCCCGCCGGCGCACCCTCGACGCCCTGAACTCACCCCGCTACCTGGCCCTTCTGGACTCTCTGGCGGCGCTGACGGAACAGCCCCCGCTGCGTGGCAAGGCCGACCGGAAGCCGGAGAAGGTCATGGCCAAGGCCGTCCTCAAGGAATACGACCGTCTCGCCGGCCGGGTTTCCCACGGGCTGGAACTTCCGCCGGGGCCGGAACGTGACACGGCACTCCACAACGCCCGCAAGGCGGCCAAGAAGACGCGGTACGCGACGGAGCCGGCCCGCGACGCACTCGGCAAACCGGCCAAGCGCCTGGGCAAGCGCGTCAAGGCGCTCCAGAAGGTGCTCGGCGACCATCAGGACAGCGTCGTGGCCCGGGACGCCCTGCGCAGGATGACCTTGGCGGCCCACGCGGCCGGCGAACCCTCCTTCGTCTGGGGCCTGTTGTACGGACAGGAGTGGGCCGACGCCGACCGGCGGGAACGGGAGCTGCCGACGGTGTGGGCCGATGCCACGCGGCGCGATCCGCGGAAGACGCTCAACTAGACCCCCCTCGCCGGGAACACCGGCGGGCGCCCCCTCGTGGCGCCGCCGGTTTCCGCGGTTTCACGGCCGGGTCCTGGTGCGTTCCTCGGCGACGGCCGCGCGGCGCAGCATCCGGAAGGCCAGCAGGACGGTGACGGGCCACAGCGCAACGAGGCACCACAGGACGGCCAGGTCGGAGGTGAGTATCCCGGTCACGAGCAGGAGCAGTGACACGCAGGTCAGCGCGGCGACCGACACGGGCAGCCGTGCCGGCCGCGAGACCGGGTGGCGCATCCGTCGGACGAGACGTCGGTCCTGGCGAAGTCCCGCCTCGATACCCCACAGGGCGAGACGCTCGTGCGGCGACAGCGCGACGCCGTCGGGGTCGTTTCGGCTTTCCACGGTGACTACCTCATTCGTCCGGCGCGGGGCACGGGACTCCGCCCCGGCCGACGCGGGAGTCCTGCGTGCTGGTGGCGGGCCGAGTTCCCCGCACAGGCCGACCGACGCCTCCCGCCGGCCGCCGGAACGCCCGGCGGCCGGTGCGGCGTCCGGGTTCAGGCGACCAGGGTCTGCCCGGCCTGGTCCCGACCCGCCCCGGGGCGACGGACCGACGCGTCCGACCGGCCTTCGGCCAGGAGCCGGTCCGCCTCCGCGAGGGCGTCCTTGATGTCGCATGTCCCCGTGGCGACGCACAGCGTGTACGCGGTGTCCTGGACGACGCGCCGCCGCGCGGCCGTGTCGGCTTCGAGCATCCGTACACACGCTTCCGCATAGCGCGCCAGCAGCGCCCGCAGCGTCTGCGGAGGGGGAGTGATCATGCGAAGGGACTCCTTGTCGTCGGGCAACTGGTTTCCCGGGTGTCCGGCCACGCAGCATTCATGCGCGAGCACGGATCATTCGCCCTTCGCGTCCTCCTGGGCGTCGGGGTCGGGTGTGATCCCGTCGCCGCTCTCCCCGCGGCGCCGGTCCGTCTCCTCGCGGTGGCGCGGGTCGGTCTCGGCTTCCTCGAACTCCTCCAGGACCTCTTCCGCGGCGGTCCGGGCGGGACGGGAGCGGTCGTGCTGCGGGTCGTCGTCGCGGGGCATGGTCTCTCCTCGGGTCGGTCGGCATGGGTGGCGCCTGGCCGGCGGCACCGCACAGGGCCGGCCCGGCGGGCTCGGTGGTCCGGTCGTGGTGAGGTCAGGCCTGGTGCCGCTCCGCAGCGGTGCGGTGGCGTTCGTTGTAGGCACGGGCGGCCCGGTCGTTCAGCGCGCTGCCCACGGAACGCAGGCGTTCCCCGAGCGTGCGGGGGGTCGCCGGTTCGACGTCGATGCCCGGACGCAGTTCCGGTTCGCCTTCCGCGGTCGGCAGCAGCGCGGTCGTCGCGTGGCTGATCCGGGCGGTGAGCGCCGGGGCGAGGCCGTGGGCCTTGTCGGCGACGCGGGCGGCGGGGGTGAGCACCAGACGGACCCGGCGGCGCTGGACGGCCGTGACGATGCGATCGGCCGCGCGGCGGGCGTCCATCGACAGCAGCGGGGTGCCGGCGAGAGCGGAGAACCAGGCGAACTCGCGGCGCCGGTCACCGCCGAACACGGCGTGCAGATGCGAGCCGGTGCGCATCAGGCCCGGATGCACGGCGGTCACGGACACGCCGTCGCGCGCCGCCTCCGCGTACAGCCCCTCGGCCAGGGCCCCCACGGCGGCCTTGGCGCACGAGTACGGCAGCAGATGGGGCACGGCGAGCAGACCGCCCACCGAGCCGATCAGAGCCAGCCGTCCGCCGGCCCGGCTCTGGCGCAGGTAGGGGAGTGCCTCGAGGCTGGTGTTCAGCGCGCCCTGGAAGATCGCGCCCATCGCGTCGTCGAATCCGGACGTGCCGACGGTCTCGGCTGGTGCGACCTGGATGATGCCGGCGTTGGCGACGACCACGTCGACGCCCCCGCGGTCCGCCGCCGTCCGGTGGAAGAGATCGGCCAGGGCCTTTCTGTCCCGCACGTCGGTCACGGCGGTGCGGACGGAGCCTTCGGGATGCCGCTGCCGAAGCAGCTCCTCGGCCCGCCCGAGTTCGGCGGCGTCCCGCGCGACGAGCGTGACCCGGCAGCCGCGGTCCGTCAACTCGTCGGCGATGAGGAGACCGAGACCGCGGGAGCCGCCGGTGACCACGGCGGACAGGCCGTGAAGGGATTCGGACGCCCGG
Source organism: Streptomyces sp. (assembly GCF_019510245.1). GTDB lineage: Bacteria > Actinomycetota > Actinomycetes > Streptomycetales > Streptomycetaceae > Streptomyces. The sequence continues at coordinate 19,869 of NZ_JAEKKT010000049.1, forward strand.
AAGGGCAGTGGTGTCGGCATGGCTGTGCCTCCCTGTCGTCGAAGCCCGGGGGAGGGGCGAAGTGCGGCCCCGATGGGACGGCCGGCCGTGGGGATCACTGAGTACCCGTCCTGCGGACGGACACTCCGCCGCCGGCGCGTCCGCGGAGGGCGGGCTCGGGGGGAGGCGTCATCGACGGAGGGCTTCCGCGCGGACGCGGGCGCAGCTGCGGCTGATGAGGCGGGAGACGTGCATCTGGGAGATGCCCAGCTTGTCGGCGATCCGGCTCTGGGTCATGTCCTCGAAGAAGCGCATGTAGAGGATGGCCCGCTCCCGCTCGGGCAGCCTGCGCAGCCCCTCCTTGGCCGCCTCCCGGTCGACGACCACGTCGTAGGAGCCGTCGGTCTCCCCGAGGGTGTCGGCGAGGCTGTAGCCGTCCTCGCCCGTGGACAGTTCGGCGTCCAGGGACAGGGTGCTGAAGCTCTCCAGGGCCTCCAGGCCGGCGCTGACCTCGTCCTCGGTCAGCCCGGTGTGGGCGGCGAGGTCCGCGATGGTGGGCTCGGCGGAGCCGGGATTCTGGGTGAGTTCGCGGCGGGCCACCCGGACCCGGTTGCGCAGTTCCTGCACCCGGCGCGGTACGCGCAGCGCCCACATCCGGTCCCGGAAGTGCCGCTTGACCTCACCGGTGATGGTGGGCACCGCGTAGCTCTCGAAGGCGCCGCGCGAGGGGTCGTACCGGTCGACGGCCTTGACCAGCCCGAGGGCCGCGACCTGACGCAGGTCCTCGACGGACTCGCCGCGGTCGCGGAAGCGGCCGGCGATGCGGTGGGCCATGGGCAGCCAGGCGGCGACCAGTTCGTCGCGCAGCGCGTCCCGCTCCGGGCCCTCCTCCAGAGCCGCGAGACGGCTGAAGAGGGCCGCCGTGTCGGGGGCGTCGTCATGGGT
>NZ_JAEKKT010000515.1 GCF_019510245.1 Streptomyces sp.
CAGCGGTGGGCGGGGTGGACAGAGCGGAACAGGCGGTGGCGGCGAAAAGCCCACAGAGGGCGAGAGCGCAGGCGGCGGCGCGGGGCGGGGTCATGCCTCCAGTGATCACCGGGTTCGCGGAGGTCACCAGTGGTCCGGGCCGTATGGGTTACGGGCTGCCGGTGCCATCCGGGGAGCGGATCGCACGGTGGCCTGCGATCCGGGCGCCGGGTGCGCCATGCTGGTCCCGTGGATCTCGAGCCGTACCGGGGTGAGTTGGTGGCGTACTGCTACCGGATGCTGGGCTCGTTCCACGAGGCCGAGGACCTGGTGCAGGAGACGATGCTGCGCGCCTGGAAGGCCCGGGACCGGTACGACCCCACCCGTGCCTCGGTGCGGACCTGGTTGTACCGGATCGCGACCAACGTGTGTCTGACCGCGCTGGAGGGGCGTACACGGCGGCCGTTGCCGTCCGGGCTCGGTGCGCCGAGTGAGGATCCCCGGGCGCCGCTCACTCCGGCCCTCGACGTTCCCTGGCTCCAGCCGTTCCCCGACGCACGGTTCGACCTGGAGGTACGGGCCGACATGCGGCTCGCGCTGGTGGCGGCGATGCAGGTCCTGCCACCGCGCCAGCGTGCCGTGCTGGTGCTGCGTGAGGTGCTGGAGTTCACCGCCGCCGAGGTGGCCGAGCAGTTGGGGACCACGGCCGCGGCCGTCAACAGCGCGCTCCAGCGGGCCCGTGGCGCCCTCGCGGAGGCAGGTGCCGCGGAGGAGGTCGTGGAGCCGGACGACGCCGCGGCCCGCGCGGTGATCCAGCGGTATGTGCGGGCGTTCGAGACGGCCGACGTCCCCGCGCTCGTCCGGCTGCTCGCGGAGGAGGCGGTCCTGGAGATGCCGCCGGTGCCGCTGTGGTACCGGGGCAGCCGCGACTACGGCCGGTTCATGGACCGCGTGTTCGCGATGCGCGGTACGGGCTGGGTCACGACCCCCCTCACCGCCAACGGCCAGCCCGCGCTCGCCGCGTACGCACCCGAGCCCGACGGCTCGCATCGTCTGCACACGCTTCAGGTGTTCACGGTCACCGCCGGCCGGGTCGCGCACAACGTCGTGTTCGCCGATCCGCGGGTGTTCGAGGCGTTCGGCCTGCCCCGGCGGATTTCTTCCGAGGAGATTCGCCGGGAGCGATGAGTGGAGCGGGTGCCGCCGGTAGGTACAGGCGGGCATCGACCGAAGGGACTCCCACCATGAGCGTCATCGTCATCGAGTTCGTCACCCTGGACGGGATCGTGTCCGACCCGGACGGCTCCGCGGGAACGCCGACCGGCGGCTGGGCCTTCCGGCACGGCCCGGAGACGGTCGCCGGGGACAAGTTCCGGCTCGGCCGCACCCTCGACGACGGGGTCATGCTGCTGGGTCGTACGACGTGGCAGTTGTTCTCGCGCATCTGGCCCGGGCGGGACGACCCCTTCGCGACGCGGATGAACGCCGCGCCGAAGCTGGTCGCCTCCCGCACGCTGACCGACACCTCGGCGTGGGGGAACTCCCGGGTCATGGACGGCGGTCTCGTCGA
>NZ_JAEKKT010000050.1 GCF_019510245.1 Streptomyces sp.
AGCAGCCAAGAAGACTGGATCCAAGAAGAAGCCGCCTAAGAAGGCGGAACCAATCGCATCCAAGCCCTCGAAGGCGACCGGACGAACGTGGATGGGTGAGCCCACCAACAGCGACAACGCCATCCCGATCGGATTGCCGGGTCTGGGAAAGCGTCGTTGACTTCACGTGGGCGCAGCGAGTGGCCGCATGCTCGGTAGTCACCGGTCTTCATGTGGGCTCCATCCCACCACTGTCCACGACAACGCCGCCCAAGCGCGCTATGTGTCAGGGTCGATCAACGTCAGCTGATACCTGCTGAGCGGAAGGATGGCTACATGTCGGTCACGGGCAGCAGGCCGCGCTCGGCGAAGACCTCCTTCGCGACGTTCGTGGCGTTGAGGGCCCGCGGGAACCCGCAGTAGCCGGCGGACTGCAACAGCGCCTCGACGATCTCCGCCGGCGTGACGCCGACGTTGAGCGCGGTCTCTATATGCACCCGCAGCTGCGGCTCGCAGCCGCCGAGCGCGGTCAGGATGCCGATGGTCACCAGCTGTCGGTCGCGCGGCACCAGCTGCGGCCGGGAGTAGATCTCGCCGTAACCCCACGCCACCACCTGGTACGCCAACTCGGGCGAGACGTCCTGCAGCGACTCCACGACCGCCGGGCCGCTGCCGCCACTGACTTCATCGAGCAGTGCCATGCCCCGGTCGAAGCGGGCCTGCCGGTCTTCGTGCTCGGTCATGTAACCCACCCTATGACTGGGCCGCCACCCACGTGGCCGGGCCACGGGAAGCGGCGGATTTCGGCGCGCCGACTCGCGGCGGGTGACCTACAGGTCGACGAGCTGGATGTCGCTGACCCGGCCGCGCGCCGCGACGATTTCCCCACATCGCGGCAGGCCGGACATGACGGGGGTCCGGGCCGATCGCCAGTCCGAACCATGCTCACACTCCCAGCATGCCCTCTCACGGCACCTCGGACTTGCCGATCCCCACCAAAGATCAAGAAAAGTGGTCGGACCGCCTACTACCTGTCAAATCCTTGCGTAAGGGATGCGGCGTGGAGCACAGTGGACCGCCTGTTCACCGTTACTCAATGGGGAGTAGGCCAGATGGACAAGAAGGGCGCTGCCATCCTTGGCGGCATCCTGCTGCTGACGGGGATGGCGATCGGGGCCGGCAACCCATCACGCCAAATCGCGCCCGCCCAAGCCGCCGACGGATCCCGTGCCGGGCTCGGGCACTGGACCAGAGGGCGAAAACAGCTTGAGCGAGGGAAAGGCAGAGGTGATCAAGCAGCTCGAAGAGTCCTTCCGGGACCTCTACCTCACCTTGATCAGCATCATCCAGGGTGTGACTGTGGCTTTCCTGGCCGAGCACCTGTTCACCGGACCGCACCCCACCATCTGCATAGCAGGAGCCGACTACGGAGGTCCCATCCGGACCGCGCCGTGACCTCCCAAGGCCACCGCACGTGGCACGTTCCGCTCGTACCCCGGTCTCACCCCCTTTGGGCAGGTCAGGATCTGTAGCGCCGTCGGTTGGGTCAGGTGACACGATCGTTGCGCACCCACATACTATGAGGGTTTTGATAACCACAGCCTGGGAAAGCTCTGACCGGCTTCGCAGCATCCGAGCACGAAGAGGGGGACTCGTGTCTGGCACCGAGCCTGATGGCCAGCCTACTGGTCCGGTTGCCGGCTCCACCGCGAATGAGGTGTCGGGGACCGCGTCAGGACATGTGGTTCAGGCACGGTCCATCGGTGGTGACGTTCATTTCCACGCGCCCGCGGCATGGGCGCCGGTCCCGCGGCAGTTGCCGGCACGCGTGCCGTCGTTCGTGAACCGGTCGGCCGAGTTGGCCGCGTTGGATCGGCACGCCGCAGAAGCCGGGCCGGGAATCGCTGTGGTCGTCGGTGGCCCAGGCTCGGGTAAGACCGCCCTGGCACTGCACTGGGCGCATCGAATTCGTACCCAGTTCCGCGATGGCGACTTGTTCGTGAACCTCCGTGGCTACGACGCCGGTTCACCGCCGTCGACCGACGCCGTGCTGGACGGTTTCCTGCGGGCCTTGAACGTCCCGCCCGGGCACATTCCCGCGGACACCGACGCGAAGGCCGCGCTGTATCGGTCGCTTTTGGCCGAGCGCAGGGTTCTGATCGTGTTGGACAACGCCGCCGACGCCGAGCAGGTCCGTGCGCTTCTGCCTGGATCGGACGGCTGCGCCACCGTGATCACCAGCCGCAGCCGGCTGGCGGGGCTCACCGCCCGCGAAGGCGCCGCCCGGATGGACCTGGCGGTGCTGCCCGAAGCAGAGGCAACGGAACTGCTCCGGATGGTGGCCGGCTCCGACCGGATCGATGAGGCGCCGTCTGCCGCCGCTGAGCTCGCTTCCCTTTGCGGTTACCTGCCGCTGGCGCTGCGGATCGCTGGAGACTACCTGGCTTCGCATCCGTTCGAGGCCGTCATCGACTTGGTCGAGGCTCTGGCTGTGGAGGGCCAGCGGTTGGAGAGCCTCGGGGACGCCGAGCAGGCGGAGTCAGTGCGCGCGGTGTTCTCCTGGTCGTATCGGGGGTTGCCGGGGGAGTGGGCGCGAGCGTTCGTCGCTGTCGAAGGGTTCTTCCAAAAAGATCGCACACTAAGCGCCGGGAAAGAACCTAAACAGATGCGAACCATCCTGGTCTGATCTGCTGGAGAACGCCTTCGGCAACGAGGATGCGGCAGGCCGTTTCCCAATCGCGTGGTTCCTCAGACTCAGGAGCCGACTGCGTTTCGACGAAGGCGTCAAGGCGCCATGAATCGAATGTGCATGCGCCGTCCGATGTGAAGTCGATATCGACTTCCGCGCCGTCAAGAACAAATCGGCATCCCGCGCCGTGTACGTTGTATTCCAGAGCCTCGCCGATGACGCCTTTGGGGGCAATGGATCGCTGTGAACGTGCCAATCGAAGGATATCGCTGGGGCGATCCATACCCTTGAGATGGTCTCGTGCATACGCGTCGACCCTGTGGAGCGCGCCCAGGAACGCCAGGATGGCGTCACGGTCCTGAGCCACGGACATGCTTACCTGTACCTCACCTTGTCCGGCGGAACGCCCGCGCTTGTCATCGCCACTTCCTCGTCCCGGAATAGCCGTACGCCTTGACTTCATCCAGGGACAGCTCCCGGGTCTGGACGTTGATCCCCCGAACGTTTCGCGGCGAAGACGCGATGTGGGGCCCATCCTGCCACGCAGCGGCTGGCTGGGAACGCGGCCAGGGATTGAGAGGCGGTCCGGCCCAGAGCGTCGGAAGTATGGTTGAACCCTGACCTCGATGACTCAGCAGGTTGAGTCGGTTGGCCGTGGTGGCTGACGCTTTCTGTCGTGCCGTGTCGCTTGGCTGTCCGAAGGGTGCGTTCTGTTCAGAGGGTGATGTGCACCGGGTGCTTGCTGCCGGCCTCCAGCGTCGGCGTTCTGGGGTCGTAGCGAAGTACGAGCGCCTGTACGCGCAGGTGGTCGATCACCTCCTCGGGACTGGGTGGTATGGGAAGGGCGGCGCTGGCAGGTGCGCCGGTGATGACCGCGGCCGGTTCGGCGGCTGCGCGCGGTCTCGCGCACCGTCGGTCGTCTCCGAGATGTGGGGCTTCCTCGCCGCGCCACCCGGCCTGGGCGAATGGTCGCAGCGCTCCTCCTGGCTCGCAACAGACGCACCACTGTGCACACGAATGCTATCCAAGCGCCCAAGTAACATCGTGGTCGGATATAGCCGAAGTACCGCAGAATCCTTACACTTACATGGAAAGGTGCGGCGGATGTGCCGGGAGGGGCGCGTTGCGGCGCACGTTGCGTCGGCGGTGGCTTGTGCGGCTGGTGGAAGGGTGGGCACGTGGTCGTCGACATGTCGTTCCTGGTTGCCGACCGGGACTACTACGAACCCTGGGACACCGCCGACCCCGGCCCGCGCTACCGGGCCGGCCGGATGCCGGACGGCTGGATCCGGCGCGATCAGGGGGCGTGGACGCACTGGAGTCCGGCCGACGGCGTGCTACCCGATCAGGGCTGGAAGGTGCATGTGTCCAGCTCGCTGGCCAACGCGCAGTCCGTGCTGGCGGTGGTGGCGGCGACGGGTGCCGATCTGGGCGTCGCGTTCAAACATCTGGCCGGTCGCCGCATGTTCCTGCTGGCGCATGACAAGCACGCGGCGCGCGTGCAGAGCGGCAAGTTCTGCACGCTGTATCCGCCGACGCAGGAGTGCGCGTGGCTGGTGCTGCGCCGCCTGGAGAAGGATCTGGCGGGGATCAGGGGCCCGTTCGTGCTCACCGACCGCCGTTTCGGCGCGAGCGAGTGCGTCTCCTACCGTTACGGCGCGTTCCGCGGCCGAATGCGGGTCGATGCGGACGGTACCCGGGTGGACACGATCGTCGGGGTCGACGGCCGGGTGATCGATGATGAGCGCCGCCCGCAGTTCCAGCTGCCCGAAGGAATATCAGACCCCTTCGCAGCGGCGGCCGCCGAGCCCTCGCCGGGCCCGATCACCATGCACGGCTACACCTTCGAGTCGGTGCTGCGGCACAGCAACGCGGGCGGCGCGTACCGGTTCCGCTCGGCCGACGGCGAGTCGCTCTTCGTCAAAGAGGCGAAGATGAATAACGGCTACACCGCCGACGGCGAGGACGCGCGGACCCGGCTGGAGGCTGAGTACCTGGCCCTGCGGGCGGTCCACAGCGGCGCGCCCGGCCTGTGTCCGCGGCCGGTGGAGCTGTTCCACCACTGGGAGCACAGCTTCCTCGTCATGGAGCTGATACCCGGCATGTCGCTCTACCGATGGATGGTGACGCAGCATCCCGCGATACGGTCGGGAGCGGCCCGCGCCGAGTTCGCCGACTACTACCGCCGCTGCATGGGTCTGCTCGACCAGCTTGAGGAGCAGTTGGACCGGCTGCATGCGCTGGGCTATGTCTTCATCGATCTCAGTCCGACCAATGTGCTGGTCGACGAGGACGACCGGGTGCGGCTCGTCGACTTCGAGGCCATGCAGCCGGTCGAGGACGTTCGCAAGTTCATGGGGACGCCGGGTTACCAGCACCCGGACCCGCGGTCGGCCGCCGAGCGCGATGCCCTGGAACTCGACCGCTTCGGGCTGGCCGCGCTGGCGCTGATGCTGGTTTTCCCCCTGCACGACGTGGTCGAGCGCCATCCAGCGGCGCTCGACCATCTGCACGCCGACCTGGCCGAGTTCGCCCCGGTCGAGCCGCAGCTGTGGAAGCGCGCCACGCGCATTGCCGCGCAGAGCCAAGAGCATGTGCTGCCCACGCCGCAGGCCGTGCGTGAAGACCCGATCACCGCGCTGCGCTGGCTGAGCGAGAAGACCGCGGATGCCTTGGAGGCGATGGCGCAGCCCGACCATCCGGCGCGGGTGTTCCCGACCAACACGCTGGGCTACCAGACGGACACCCGTGCCGTCGCGGCCGGGACCGCCGGCGTGCTGTACGCGCTGCACCGAGCCGGCCGCGTCTGCGATCCGGCGATTGTCCGGCGGCTGCGTGATGAGGCTTTGGCCGCGGCCGAGACCAGTGCTCCCGGCCTCCTGTTCGGGAGCGCGGGAATAGCGAACGTCCTGGCGGAACTAGGGGAGTCCGACGCCGCCGAGACCCTGCTCACCGTGGCGGCGAAGCATCCGCTGAACGACACGTCCGCCACGCTCGCAGGCGGCGCGGCGGGCACCGCGCTCAGCCTGCTCATCCACCACCGCCGCACCGGCGAACAGCGGTGGCTGGACTCGGCGCAGCAGCTGCTCGAGCGCATTCCGGACGGCGATGAGCTCACGGCGCAACTCAGTGCGTCGAACAGGTCCGGGCTGATCGGTGGGCGAACCGGTGTCGCACTCGCCCTGTATTACCTGCATCGCAATACCGGTGAATCCGGCCTGTTCGACCGCGGCATGCGATTGCTGCAAGAAGAACTGGTGTACGCACAGCCGCTGCCGGAGGGCGGCCTCGGATTCAAGACGATGCTTGCTGACAGCCGCGTCTATCCGTATCTCTTCGCCGGAAGCGCAGGATATGCAGCAGTGCTCTGCCGCTACCTCGCGCGCCGCCCCGACGCGCAATTCGACGCAGCGTTCGGTGCGTTCGGTGCGGATGACGCCATGACCGGTCTCACCGCGGCTGAAGCGCTAGAGCGCTGCCTGAGTGCCTGCGCGGGCCGCTTCGCCGTGTTCCCCGGACTGTTCCCGGGCCTGGCCGGGCTCGCGGTGACCCTTGCCGACGCCGGAAGGCGGCTGGGGCGGCCCGAACTCGTCGAAGCCGCACTGGCCAGTGCGCGGAGCCTGTTCCGTTACGCGATCCCGGGCAAGGACGGGGTGGTCTGGCTCGGCGAGCCCGGACAGCGCATCTCCGCGGAGCTCTGGTCGGGGTCGGCGGGAATCCTGCTCGCCCTGACACGGCTGGCGAACACCATATCCAAGACTATTGATGAATGTTCGGATGGAACGCCCACAAAGAATGGAAAGGAGTGAACACCATGGAGGAGATCCTGCGTCTGCAGGCCGAGGTGGCCATCACCGAGGAACTGGTCTGCAACAACGTTCTCACCATGAGCAGCAGGGGGAGCATCTGCCTGTAGGAACCGCCTGACGAAGAGCCCGCTCAACCCGCCTGCCGGGCACGGTGCCGCCGTGCCCGGCAGGATAGCGCGTCCCAGGCCGACGATCTCTACGAGTTGGTCAGCGAACGACAGGGCCGCAGTCTGATCATCACGAGCCCCGAATCCCGTCGTCGCCGAGTCGCTCCTGGACAGGCTGATCAACACCAGTCACCAGGTCATCATGAACGGCCCCAGCTACCGGCCGAACAAGCGCCCGAAGAACCCGACCGCCAAGGACGAGAAGCGCGCGGTCAAGTAGCCGCGCGCACGCGGCGGCGCCGCCAGCACCTCGCAGGCCCTGGGAGCGACGATCACGCCTAGGGCCTGCGAACCGCGGACCAACCAGGCAATCGGTCATGCATGACTGCGATGATCGTGCGGTCGGTGCCAGACGGGACGAGGATCGGATGCTCGAGTGGTCTATCGGTTGAAGTTCTTCTGCCGAGCGGGCGAGATCGGTGCCGAGGAAGCGGTTGCACGCCTGCTCGACGAACTACTCGCCACCGGCGACCCACTGCTGGGCGAGTGGTTGGGCCCGTTCGGCGACGGCGTGGCAGCCTACTCCCTGGCGACAAGGGGCTCCGACGGGACGGCGCGGGCGGACTGGCTCACCATCGAACTGCATGTCGGAGTGGAGCAGATCGCCGATTCGGTGGTCCACGCAGACCCTGACTGCGACAAAGGCGTGTGGGGCTGCGACCTTCTCGCCGAGATCTCGATCAGCGGATACAACCCGGACTGGGAACTCGTCAACCGGATCTGGTCAGCGGCGGCCTCCCACTGGTCGGCCGTCGCTTGGGACGAGATGTCCGGCTTCGACATCCAGAACAGTGCTCCCGAGACCGGCTGATCGCATCCGGCCCGACAGCTCCCGTCACCGTGAGCGCCGCTCAGCACCTAGGGAATTGCGTGATCGCAGGTCTACGGAATAACGGGCTCTGGCGATGATCACGTGACATTCCCTGGTCGGCGTGCCGTGGTCCGGTCCGCTCTACGGGGTCCGGGAAGATGACCGGCGTGCCTATCTCAGAGTATTGATGCAATCATGCCGCATCTGCGGACGGTCGACGTTGATCGGGTCGAATCCGATGCGTCGTCGGTGACGTTGTCGGTGCGAGCTTCTGTGCTTGCCGCGGCGTGCTCGGAATGCGGGAGGCGGTCGTCCCGGGTGCACGGGCGTTACCGCCGGACGCTGGCGGACGCGCCGTCAGCCGGCCGCAGGACGAAGATCGTGCTGGCAGTACGGCGTTTCAAATGCGTCAACGACGCGTGCTCGCGGTCGACGTTCAGCGAGCAGATCCCGGGCCTGACGACGCCGTTCGCCAGGCGGACGCCGGTGCTGACCGACGCGCTGGTGGCGATCGCGCTCGCGTTGGCCGGTCGGGCCGGTGCCCGGCTGGCCTCCCGGATCGGGATGCCGTGCAGCCGTGACCTGCTCATCAAGATGATCCGCACGCAGCCCGTGCCCGCGGTCCCGGCGGTGACGGTGCTTGGTGTCGACGATTTTGCGATAAGGCGAGGCCATTCCTACAACACGATCCTGATCGACATGTCCACGCATCGGCCGGTCGACGTCCTGCCGGACCGGGAAGCCGCGACGCTGGCCGCGTGGCTGGCCGACCACCCAGGCGTCGAAGTCGTGTGTCGTGACCGGGCGTCGTCCTACGCGGACGGCGCCCGCACCGGAGCGCCCGACGCGATTCAAGTGGCTGATCGCTTTCACCTGTGGCAGAACCTGTGCGAGGCGGTCGGCAAGGCGGTCAACTCCCACTATCACTGCCTGCGCGTTCAGGCCGGGCCGGTCGCCCCGGAACCGCCGGTCGCAGCTTCTGCCGCCGTCGAGCCGGCGCCCAAGGCCGCCTCACGGACGGAACGGCGGCTGGTCATACGAACCCGCGAGCGGTTCGAAGCGGTGCAGGCCCGCCTGGAGGCCGGCGCGTCGCGGTCGGAGATCGGCCGCGAGCTGAACCTGGACCGGCACACCGTCCGCCGGTTCGCCGACGCCACCACACTTGAGGAACTGCTGGTCAAGTGCGAGAACCGGGTGACGAATCTCGACGGCTACTTCGAACAGGTCAACGAGCTGTGGAACTCCGGCGTAACCAACGCCACCGTGATCGCCGAACGGATCAGGCCGCTGGGGTTCACCGGCAACGTGCAAACCGTCCGCCGCTACCTGCGCGACTTCCGCGTCCCGGGGACCAGCCCGAGTCGTCCCGACCCGCTCCGCCGACGGCCGGCACCATCCGGACCGGTCGTCCCCAAACCCCGGAAGATCAGCCGATGGATACTCAGCCACCCCGACCACCTGGACGCCGACGACACCATGGCGATCAAAGACCTGCTCAGCCGGTGCGAGCATCTGCACCGTCTGGACGGGCACGTGCGCTCCTTCGCCGCCATCATGACCAGCAGACGCGGCGCCGAGATCGAGGAGTGGATCCAGCGCGTCGAGGCTGACGACCTGCCCACGCTGCACTCCTTCGCCATCAGACTACGCCGCGACCTGGCCGCTGTCATCAACGGCCTGACCCTGGAACACTCATCCGGTGCTGTCGAGGGCGCCGTTACGCGCGCGAAGTTCCTCAAGCGGGCCGGATACGGCCGGGCGAATTTCGATCTCCTCAGACTGCGCATACTCTTGGCTCCCTGATCTCGCCAGGCGCATCCTCTACACGAAAGACTCACAGCATGTCGACGCTAGAGTCCATGGCGCGTCTCGTCGCGCTCATGCCACCGCCAACGGAGGCTGCCCGCACCGATTGGGCTGAAATGGAGCGCACCTGGGGGACGCGGTTCCCTGCGGACTTCAGGTGGTTTATTGACACCTATGGCCCCGGCTCCGTTGGAGACTACCTGGTCATCGGCCGTTGTTTCGGTCCCCCTAGCTCCGAGGACTGCGTCGACGTCGAGGCCGGTGACCGTCCGTTTCCGGAGCCATACGGCCTTCTGGCCTGGGGCGGCAATCCTGACGGTGACGCGTGCTTCTTCAAGACCGCGGGGGACCCCGAGGACTGGCATGTCGTCATCTGGCGTCGACACCACGCCTTCCGCGAGCCGACGTCTCGGGAGTATCCATGCGGACTGGTGGAGTTCTTGCTTCGGACATTCGACGCAGATCTACCTCATCAGCCGTTCAGCGGCACTGACCTTTGGGGACAGCAACACCGCCTTACATTTCAACCCGAGGAGCACTTTCCTACGTGACATGTGTCGTCACGTGATCATCGCCAGAGCCGAATAACGCGATCGTCGACACTCAGCCGCTGAGTATCTGATTCGCTGGGCACGCTGATCCCATGACCCATGTCCGCGCCGCGGCCGCTGGACGCCCAGCTCGCGGACCTGACGACGGTACTTGTCGTGTTCATGCACGGACATCACCGGTCTCGCGTCTCCTGACGCGCACCGACTTGTCCGCTACCGTGGACGGCATGGCCGAGGCTTCAGCGATGCAACGACTTCCCGACCCGGACCCGGTCTTCGGTGCCGACGCCATGCCGGAGGAGCTGTTCGAGCAGCTGCTCGACGAGTCCGGCGAGCGCAATGGCGCCGCGTATACCGCGATGGCCGATGCCGAGGCGACCTGGTCGTGACGTTCCGGCTGTCCGCCGAGCAGATCTGCCGGATCAACCAGGCTTGCGGCGGTGATGGCGTGCCTCGCGACCCGGCGATCCTGACCGTGGCCACCGCCGCTGCTTACGGCGTTGTCTGGTCGCCGCGCGCCCAGGCGTGGCAGCTGGAATACCCGGATCCGGTCGACCGAGCCGTGCACCTTCTGGTTGACCTGATCCGCTACCGGCCGTTCGTCGTCTCGAACACCGCTACAGCCATCCGCGTCATCGACGTGCTTCTCGCCGCCGACGGCATCGTGCTCACCCTGGAGCCGGAACGCGCTGCCGCCTGGGCCGAGCAAGCCGTCCATAACCACATGCGAGCGCCCGCGTGGATGAAGACGTGGCTGTCGCCATGGATCAAGCGGCCCGCCTGACCAAGGCCGCAGAGGTCTCCGGTTCGGGGAACACACGAGCAGTCGCGGCACCAGTTCTGATCACACCGCGAAGCCCGGCATCCCAGGCCCTGGCAGCCGCCGGGCACCGCGGTCGGCCGTTCACGGCTGTCGGCTACCGTGTCGGCCCGTGGACACCTTCGCCCAGTCCGATACTCCAGGCCCGCGCGTTGCGCTGCGCACCATCGCCTTCGAGTGGGGCCGGATCGGCTGTATCGGGTTCGGTGGTCCGCCGGCGCACATCGTGTTGTTGCGCGCCCTGTGCGTGAAGCGCAACCGGTGGCTGACCGAGTCCGAGTTCGAGGACGGCATCGCCGCCACCAACCTGCTGCCGGGACCGGCCTCTACCCAGCTGGCGATCTTCTGCGCGTGGCGGCTGCGCGGCCGGGCCGGGGCGTTGGTCGGCGGCCTGTGTTTCATCGTTCCCGGGCTGGTCCTGATCCTGGGGTTGTCGGCGCTGTTCTTGGCCTCCGACGCCCCGCTGTGGGTGAAAGGCGCGGCGGCCGGGGCAGGGTCCGCGGTCGCCGCGGTGGCCGCGCACGCCGCGTTCAGCCTGGTCCCGGCCAGCCGCGAACGCGCCGGGACAGGCCGCGGGGCCCGGGCGCGCTGGGCGGGGTATCTGCTGCTCGGCGGGATCGGCGCGGCCACGATCGGGCCCTGGCTGGTCCTGGCCCTCATCGGCTGCGGCGTGGCCGAAGCCGTCATCAGAACCCGGCCCCGCATCACCGGGTCCGCGGCCGGGGCGCCGATCCTCGCCTTCCCGGCACTGACGCTCGGCACGTTGGCCGCCGTGGCCTGGGTCGGCTTGAAAGTCGGTGCACTGTCCTACGGCGGCGGCTTCGTCATCATCCCGCTGATGCAGCACGACGCCGTCCATACCTACCACTGGATGACCGCACCGCAGTTCCTGGACGCGGTCGCGCTCGGGCAGATCACCCCGGGCCCGGTGGTGCAGACCGTCGCAGTCGTCGGCTACGCCGCCGCCGGGATCTGGGGCGCTCTGCTGGCCGCCGCCGTCGCGTTCGCCCCCTCCTTCGCGTTCATCCTGCTCGGAGGCCGCCACTTCGACCGGCTGCGCCACGACGAGCGCGTCCAGGCGTTCCTGTCCGGCGCGGGACCGGCCGCGATCGGCGCGATCGCCGGCGCCGCCATCCCCCTCGGACTGGCCCTGACCCACTTGTGGCAGGTCGGGGTCCTTGCCACAGCGGCCCTGTGGCTGCTGGCCGCCGGGCGCAGCGTGGTCACCGCCCTGCTCGGGGCCGCCGCCCTCGGCGTCATCGCCGCTTTGGCCGGGGCGCCGGTCGGCGGCTGAGAACTGGCGGAAGCAAAGGACCGCTTCCGCCACACCGTGGTCGATGCCGCGGCATTACATGCAGAAGTTGCTATATGTTAATGTCTCAGTCGGCGATCGGCCGGCTACGGATGTGGTATGCGAGCCTGGCCGGTCGGCCGCCATGTCCCGTACCTGCCATCCGGCGACGAGGAGACCGTCTAGATGAGCACCGCGACCGAGCACCGGCCCCACACCGAACACCCGCACGTTCACGGCGAGAGCTGCGGCCATGTCGCGCTCCCGCACGGCGACCACACCGACTACGTCCACGACGGACACATCCACCGCGTCCACGAAGGCCACGCCGACGAGTGCACGTCGGCCGAGCACGCCGCGCATGAGGAGCACACCCACCGGCATGGCGCGGACTGCGGCCACGTCGCGGTGCCGCACGAGGGCCACACCGACTACGTCCACGAAGGTCACCGGCACGCCGCCCATGAGGACCACTGGGATGAACACTGAGTGACTTGGCGGTGCCCGATACTGGGAACGGTTGTCATATGTTAACTTGTGCATGTGACAACCGTTCCCGAAATCGCGGGCGAGGGCACCGGCAAGGGCACTGACGATCTGCACGCGGCCAGCGAGCTACTTAAAGCCCTGGCCTCCTCAGTGCGGATCGGCATCGTGCGTGAGCTGGCCGACGGTGCCAAGCGAGTCCATGAACTGGTCAGCGCCCTGGGCGTGAGCCAGCCTCTCGTCTCCCAGCACCTACGGGTGCTGCGGGCGCACCGGATCGTCACCGCGCAGCGTCAAGCGCGCGAAGTCGAGTACGCACTGCCTGACGAACACCTCGCGCACATCGTGCTGGACGCTATCCGGCACGCCCAAGAACGCTGATCCGAAGCGCGCACACAGCCGCTCCACGACCGCCGCGACAGAGGGCCGCAAAAGCCTGTTTACGCGGTAGGCGGTTCAGCAGCCACAGCCCGGACGGCAGGCGTCGCCCGGGGGAGCCATCGAGGGTAACGCCGGTGCGCAGCAGCTGTCGTGGCGCCACGCGCTTCGGCCTTCTGCGATCGCGACCGCCGAAATGGCCAAAGCGGCGATCGAGTCGGCGAACGTCCAGCCCAAGACCAGGTTCGCCAGCAGCCCGAGCAGTACGACGGCGGACAGATACGTGCACAGCAGGGTCTGCTTGGAGTCGGCGATGGCCGAGGCCGAGCCGAGTTCGCGGCCTGCCTTGCGCTGTGCGGCGGACAGCACCGGCATCACAGCCAGCGACAAGGAGGCGAGCGCGATCCCGGGAACCGAGTTTCCGGCGGAGTCGGCGCCGGTGAACGCGCGTACCGCGTCGATGGCGACGTAGATCGCGAGAGCGAAGAAGGACACGGCGATCAAGCGCAGCGCGGTCTTCTCCCGCGCTTCCCGGCGGGCGCGATCGGCGGCGGAGAACTGCCAGGCCACGGCTGCGGCGGAGGAGACCTCGACGACGGAGTCCAAACCGAACCCGATCAGGGCGGTGGAAGACGCTGCGGCACCAGCGGCTAGAGCGACGGCCGCTTCGATGAGGTTGTAGGCGATGGTGGTGGCCACCAGCAGGCGTATCCGGCGCGTCAGCAGGTCGCGGCGGGCCGGTGCCGGGCCGAGGCTGAGGCCTGCGGCCATCAGCAGCAGCCCTTGGTGTCGGCGTCGGCGCAGTGGCGGTCGTGCTCCACGGCGACCACCGCCTGGCGCAGGTCGCTCAACGCGTGGGCGAGGCGGGGGTCGGCCAGTTCGTAGCGGGTCATGCGGCCGACCGGCACGGCGACGACCAGGCCGCAGTCGCGCAGGCAGGCCAGGTGGTTGGACAGCCGGGTCCGGGAGACGCCGAGCCGCTCGGCCAGATCCGAGGGGTGTGCCGGGGCGTCGCACAGGGCCAGCAGCAGGCGGCAGCGGATCGGGTCGGCCAGGGCCCGACCGAAGCGGGCGAGGACTTCGATCTCTGAGACGAGCGTCAGCATGACCCGAAGATACAGCACTTCCTGAATTCAGGGAATCATGAACTGAGATCACGTGGTGTCGCGCGTGCAGTCCGCGCACAATCCGACCAGCTCTATGGTGTGCTGGACCTGGCTGAACCCGTGCCCGGCGGCCACGTGGTCGGCCCAGTCCTCGATCGTCGGCGAGCTGACCGGGACGTCGAAGCCGCAACGCCGGCACACCAGATAGTGGTGGTGGCCGGGGGTCCTGCGGCGGCGGAACAGTTCCTCGCCGCCCTCGCCGCGGACGGTGTCGACGCTCCCGGCCTCGGCCAGCGCGTGCAGGGTGCGGTAGACGGTGGACAGCCCGACCTGGTGGCCGGCGGCCTGCAACTGGGCGTGCAGGGCCTGGGCCGAGACGAATCCGGGCTGCTCGGCGAGCGCGCCGGTCACCGCGCGGCGCTGCCGGGTCCGTTTGGCGAATCTGGTCTGCTCCTTGGATTCGGCCGAGGCCGGCTCGGTGTCGTCGGCATGGAGGTGTCCGCTCATGGCCGGGTCATCCGTTCGCGCTGTTCGGAGTGGTGAGCGTGCCGGCTATGACGCGACCGGGACGACACGCTGGTCGACGGTTCGCCATATGCGCCGGAGCCGCGTCGCCGCGAAGGCCAGCAGATAGAACGTGGTCGCGGTGGTGATGATGGCGAAGCTGGGCGGGATGCGGGGGAGCAGGTAGGAGGCGGTCAATCCGATCCACACCGCCGCCACGGCCAGTGCCGCCGACAGGCCCAGGGCCCGGTAGGGCCGGTCGGTGAGCAGGATCGCGGTCCCGGCTGGAGCGGCGATCAGGCCGAGCAGCAGCAACGCGCCGACCACCTGCGTCGCCTCGGCGGCGGTGGTACCGACGACGGCCAGGAACGCGAAGCCGAGCAGCCGCACCGGCACGCCGCGAGCGGCCGCGACAGCCTCGTCGACACTGGCGAACAGCAAAGGTCTGGCGACGAACAGAGTCGCGACGACAACCAGTGTCGCGATGAGCGCTGCGGTGCGGGCAGGTCCTGCGGTGATGCCGAAGACGGAGCCGAACAGCACGGTGACGCCGGCCGAGCCGTTGGCGTGGCTGCGGGAGGTGGTGTACAAGGTCAGGAAGAACACGCCCAGGCCGAGGATCCAGGCGAAGACGTTGCCGATGACGACATCATCCGCACGTCCCCGCCGACCCAGCGCGCCGAGTAGCAGTGCCACGGCGATGGTGGTGGCGAACAATCCGATCCGCAGGTCCACGCCCAAGGCCAGCGCACCGAGGGCACCGGTGAAGGCGACGTGCGACAGGGCATCGCCGGTGAACACCTGCGCGCGCAGCACCAGGAAGTAGCCCACCAGCCCACATGCGAGCGCTATGGCGGTGCCGGCCAGGAAGGCGTT
Source organism: Streptomyces sp. (assembly GCF_019510245.1). Classification (GTDB taxonomy): domain Bacteria; phylum Actinomycetota; class Actinomycetes; order Streptomycetales; family Streptomycetaceae; genus Streptomyces. The sequence goes on from NZ_JAEKKT010000050.1 coordinate 15,274, forward strand.
GGCCATGAAGGGGTGGTCGAACATCTCGGACAGCCCGGTCCCGACCACGGCACGCGCTCTCATGACAGGCTCCTGATCGCGCGCCGGCGCGGCCCGGCCTTGGTCGACATCTGAGCCGTGACATAGGCGCCGAAGGCGAAGGTGGTGACGTAGAACCCGATCGGATAGGGGCTGTAGTAGGCGACGATCAGCGCCGCCCACGTCACGGCGATACCGATGACCACGGTGAGCGCCAGACTTAGAGCGGGACTCGCTGTGATGACCTGCGCGGTGGCGGCGGGCATGACGAGCAGGGCGAACACCAGCAGCGCGCCGGTGATCTGGCTGGCCTCGGCCGCCGCGGTGCCCAGCAGCACCAGGAACAGCGCCGACAGCAGCCGGACCGGAACACCGCGGGCGGCGGCCACGTCCGGGTCGATGGAGGCGAACAGCAGCGGGCGTCCGATCACCGCGAGGATCAGCAGCACCACAGCGGTGACGGCGGCCAGGAGCAGCACCTGTCCGGCGGTGATGCCCAGGAAGCTGCCGAACAGCAGGCCGTTGACCGTGTCCTGCAGGAATCCCTTGGCCAGCGCGGCGAACAGCAGCCCGCAGGCCAGCAGGAACGCCTGGATCGTTCCGGTCAGTGCCGACTCGGCGGACAGCCCCGAGTCCACAGTACGCCTTCCGGTGGCGGCGGCCAGGACGAGCGCGGCGGCGATGCAGAACCCGAAGTAGCCGTAGCTGATGCTCACGCCGAGCAGCAGCGCCGCGGCGGCGCCGGGGAAGCCGACCACGGCCAGGGTGTGGCCGGCGAAGGACTGGCGGCGCAGCACCATGAACCAGCCGATCACCCCGGCCAGCACCGCGACGATCGCGCCGGCGCGGAAGGCGTTGACCATGAACGGGTACTGCCAGATCTGCCACAGGTCGGTGAGCGGGTTCCACGAGAGCCCGGAGCCGCCCGCCGCGCCGGCACGGAACAGCCCGTCGCCGATCACAGCGCACCGCCGATCGCGTGCCTGTCGGTGTGCAGCGCCGGGGCCTCGGGTCCGCCGACGACCACCAGGCGGCCGTCGGAGGTCTTCAGCACCTCGATCGGCGTCCCGTACAGCCGGCTGAGCGTCTCGGAGGTGATGACCTGCTCCGGAGTCCCGGACGCCGCACCGCCCTCGGCGATGTAGACGACCTGGTCCAGGTGGTGCAGGATCGGGTTCACGTCGTGCGCGACCATCAGCACACTGACGTTCTCGGCATGGCAGATCCGGGCGATCAGCGCCGCCACGCTCGCCTGGTTCGGCAGGTCCAGGCTGTCCAGCGGCTCGTCCAGCAACAGCAGTCTCGGGCGGCGTATCAGGGCTTGGGCTATCAGCAGCCGCTGCTGTTCGCCGCCGGAGCATCGGCCGATCGGCCGATGCGCGTATCCGCTCGCGCCGACCAGCTCGATCACCTCCCGCAACCGGTCCCGCGCGGCGCGGCGGCCGGCCCGGCCGGACCCGCCGCGCGTCAGCGACGGCAGCGGCAGACCCCAGCGATCCCCGTCGAGCCCCATCCGGACCACGTCGATGCCTCGGATCCGCAGCGAAGGGTCGAAGGAACGGCGCTGGGGCAGGTAGCCGATCTCCCCGCTGGCCTTGCCGGGAGCCCGTCCCAGGACACGCACCTGTCCAGCCGCGGCCGGCAGCAGCCCGAGCAGCACCTTGACCAGCGTGGACTTGCCCACCCCGTTCGGCCCCAGCACCGCCGTGAACGTCCCCGCGCCGACGTGCAGATCCACGTCGTGCCACAGAACGCGACCGCCGACCTTGACCGCCGCACCGCTCAGGTCCAGCACCGCTGCATCCGCGGCCGGCGCGTCCCTGGAGGCGTCCCCGTCGGCGCCGCCGGCCGTGGTCGCTGTCGCCTGGGGCACGTCGTGCCGCGATGTGCCCCTCGCGGCCCGGCGCCGACCGGTCGTCTTCACGTTCACGCTTCGCCTCTTCGGTTAAGTGGCCGGACTACTTGCCGGTGGCCTGGGCCAGGGCACTTTCCAGGCTCTGCAACTGGGCGCTCTGCCAGTCCTGGAACGGGGTGCCGGCCGGGGTGAGGGTCTCGGTGACCGTGGCGACCGGGATCCCGGCCTTCTTCGCCGCTTCCACCTGCGTGGCGATGTCGGGGGTGGAGTTCTGCGAGTTGTAGACGTAGACCTTGATCTGCTTGCCGCTGATCTGCTGGTCGATCGTGGTCTTGTCGGCCGCCGAGACGTCCGTGCCCTCGCTGATCGCCTTCAGGAACGAGTAGGGCGTGAGCATCTTCAGCCCGGTGGAGTCCGCCAGCGGGGAGACGATCGACTCCGACGCCCCGATCGGCGTGCCGGCGTACTTGGCCTTGATGTCGGCCTCCAGCTGGTTGTACTTGGCCAGCGTGGTGGTCTCGAAGTTCTGCTTCTGCGCGTCGAAGTACGCCGCGTCGGCCGGGTCGAGCTTCTTGTAGTCGGCGGTGATCTGGTCGATGACCTTGTAGACGCTGTCGTGCGAGTACCACTGGTGCGGGTTGTCGCCGTCCTTCAGCCCCAGCAGGTCCCCGACGGTCAGGACGGTGCGGGAGGGGCTCGGGTTGGAGGCGATGAACGTCTCGGTCCAGGCGTCGTAGCCGACGCCGTTGTTGATGACGTACTGCGCGGAGGCCACCGCGCGGCCGTCGGCGGCGGTGGGCTCGTAGGCGTGCGGGTCGGTGTCCGGGTTGGTGATGACCGAGGTCTCGGTGACGTGGTCACCGCCGAGCTGCTTGGCGATCGAGCCCCAGAAGTCCTCCGCCGCCACGACAGCGATCTTCGTTGAGGAGCCCGTCGTGCCCGTGGCGCCGGCCGTGCTGGTCGCGGACTTCTCCGACGCGGTCGAGCAGCCTGCCGCAGCAGTCAGCAGAGCCGCGCCGGCCGTGGTCGCGGCGATCAGCCGGGTGCGGCCCCGGAAAAGGCTGGACGACCTGGTGTTCAGCATGGCCGAACCCCCCTTGATAATGAAAACGGAATTCAAGTTCATCTGACGGGTCCACCATAATGAAAACCGTTTCCAGTCCGCAAGCCCCCTCCGGCACCGCGGCCGCCTTCCCGGCGTGGCGCCGACGGCGACAAGTGAATTCGGCGAGTCGCTTGACACGTCCCTTGCGAGCGGGGACGCTTTACCCACTGTTGAAAACAGTTTTCATCTTCATCTGAGAGGCTTCACGCAGTGAAAGTCGCGTTCGTGGGCAAGGGCGGCAGCGGCAAGACCACGCTGTCCGCGCTGTTCGCCCGGCAACTGGCCGCATCCGGCGCACCGGTGGTCGCCGTCGACGCCGACATCAACCAGCACCTGGGCGTCGCCCTCGGCCTGGACGAGGATGCGGCCGCGCTGATCCCGCCGCTGGGCGCGCATCTGAGCGAGATCAAGGACTACTTGCGCGGCCACAACCCTCGGATCGCCGATGCCGCGACGATGGTGAAGACCACCCCGGCCGGAGCAGGCTCCCGGCTGTTGCGCCCCGGCGGCGGCGATCCGTTCCATCAGGACTGGAGTGCCATGGCCGGTGGCGTGCGGCTGCTGGCCACCGGCCCGTTCGCCGAGGACGACCTCGGCGTGGCCTGCTACCACTCCAAGACCGGCGCGGTGGAGCTGTACCTGAACCACCTGGTCGACACCGCCGACGACTACACGGTCGTCGATATGACCGCCGGTGCCGACTGCTTCGCCTCCGGGCTTTTCACCCGCTTCGACGTCACGTTCCTGGTCGCCGAGCCCACGCTGCGCGGGGTGTCGGTGTACCGGCAGTACCGCGACTACGCCGACGGCTACGGCGTCACCGTCAAGGTTGTCGGCAACAAGGTCACCGGCGCCGCCGACGAGGCGTTCCTGCGGGAGCACGTGGGGGAGGACCTGCTGGCCTGCTTCGGCACGTCTGGTTACGTCCGGGCCGCCGAGCAGGGCCGTATCGCAGGCATCGAACATCTCGAACCCGCCGGACGCCAGGTGCTCGACACACTGCGTGCCGCTGTCGACGTCCGCTCCAAGGACTGGGCCACGTTCCAGGCCCAGGCCGTCGACTTCCACCTGCGCAACGCCCGCGCCTGGGCGAACACCGCCACCGGCACCGATCTCAAGACCCAGATCGACCCCGACTTCCGGCACGGACCCCAGGCCCTCGCCCTGATCCCGGCCTGACCCGCTATCGCTTCACCCCGCCGGCCCTTCACCAGAAAAGGACTCTTCCCATGTCGCTGGACGTCTCCCCGCGGCTGCTCGCCCAGGCCGAGACCGGCGAGGTCGACCCCGCCGCGTTCCTGGACACCGTCCGCACCTCCCTGCCCTACGCCTACCACCTGATCGAGAACCTCACCTCCGAGCTGAACACCGGAGCGCGAGAGTTCGCCGACAACCTCACGCCGCCGGCCACCGAGGCCGAACGCGGCCAGCTGCTGCGCGCCCTGGCCAGCGACTCCATCCGCCGCGCGCTGGAGAACCACTTCGGCGTACGCCTGGCCTTCCAGAACTGCCACCGCGTCGCGGTCTTCCCCGTCGGCGCCGCTGACGGCGACACCTATCGCCGCTTCACTTCACAGCGCGCGCAGATCCTCAACCAGTCGCCTCTGTTACGCGACTGCTGAGGCGATCGGATCACCCGAACCACCTGAACGACACCATAGCCGGGATGGTGGTCGGGTCATCGCGGACCACGACGGCAGCGGCGGTCTCCAGTGCGAGGTCGGATCCGGCCTCGCCCATGGCGACCTGCCTGCCGTCGACCGCGCGTCAGCAGATGACGTGGGCGTCGATGGACGTTGCGATGCCCGCGGTGACGGTCGCGGTGGCCACGCCGGGGTTGCAGCCGCTGTAGCTGGAGATCACGGTGTAGTTGCCGTCGGGCAGGCCCCCGACGGCGAGGCGGCCCGAGACGTCGGCGGTCTCGGAGTGGTTGACCGGGCCGGTCCAGGTGACGGTGGCGTTGGCGGCGCCGGCGTTGACGATGATGCCGCCCTGGCCGATGCCGGGGGCGTTGATGATGCCCGGTGACTGGGGTCGCCGACATCGGTACAGCGGTTGGCGCTGAGAACGATCATGGTTCCTGGGTGGCGGGCTCTGAGTTCGGGTGAGGCTGGGTCTGGAGTCGCTGGCGGAGGTCAGCTTCGTCGGCTGTGAGCGGGTCACCAGGGCGTCGGACACGGACCCGGCGGGGGCGAGGGATGTGGTCGACGTCCTGGAGGTCGGCGAAGTCGGCGTGTGCCTGGGCGACGGCCTCGGGGTACGCCTCCGTCTTCTCGTGCTCGGCGAGCGCGCGGTAGATGCTCGCGACCCTGGGGGCCCGGCCCTTGCGCTTGCCGGTGACGCGGTCCGCTCGATCGAGAGGCCACGACCCACCCCAAGCCCCAGACGACAGTCAACATCACCACCGACGACACTGAGCCGAACGGGTGACGGGCCGGGCTCTCACGGATTCAAGATCATCCCATGGCCTCTTTTGGGCTCACCTCAGTTCCCCACCTACACACGCTCTCCCTCACGTTCTGGACGCACGACCTGCT
>NZ_JAEKKT010000523.1 GCF_019510245.1 Streptomyces sp.
CCGTGGCGCGGATGACGGCGAGCACCCGGTCGCCGTCCCGCTCGGCGTCGGACAGTCGCTTCAGGAGCACCGCCGCGCAGCCTTCACCGCGGCCGATGCCGTCGGCGTCCGGCGAGAACGGCTTGCACCGACCGTCCGGCGCGAGAGCGCCCGCCCGCCCGAACGCCACGGTGACGGTGGGGGAGAGCAGCAGGTTGACGCCCGCGGCGATCGCCGTGTCGCTCTCGCCCGTGCGCAGGCTCACGCAGGCGTGGTGCACCGCGACGAGCGAGGAGGAGCAGGCGGTGTCCACGGCCATGCTCGGCCCACGCGTGTCCAGCACATACGCCAGCCGGCCCGCGGTCACGCTCAGCGCACCGCCCGCCGGCGCCCAGGGATCGACGGCCGCCGGGTCGGCGCCGGTCAGCGAGCCGTACTCGGGGGCGGAGACGCCGACGAAGACACCGGTGGCCGTGCCCGCGAGGGACGCGGCGGGGACGGCGGCATGGGCGAGGGTCTCGTGGACGACCTCCAGGAGGATCCGCTGCTGCGGGTCCATCACGGCGGCCTCGCGCGGGGTGATCCGGAAGAAGTCCGCGTCGAACCCGGCGATGTCGTCGAGGTAGCCGCCGTACGGGAGCGCGTCCTCGGGCGGGAAGGGGGTGAAGTCGCGCCAGCGGTCCTCGGGGACCCGTCCGATCGCGTCGACGCCGTCGGTCAGCAGCCGCCAGTAGTCGGCCGGGCCGTGCACGCCGCCGGGGAGGCGGCAGCCGAGCCCTATGACGGCGACGGGCTCCGAGGGGGGAGCCACCGCGGCGGGTGCGGGCGGCACGGTCGGCGATGGTATGCGGCACAGGTGCGCCACCAGAGCCTCCCCGGTGGGCGCCTCCCACAGCAGCGTCGCCGGCAGCTCCCGTCCCGTAAGCCGGGCGAGTTCCCCGGCCAGCACGACCGCGTCCCGCGAGGACATGCCGAGATCCGCCAGCGGCCGGTCCATCGCGACCTCCGCGACGGCCGTGCCGGTCCACGCGGCGACCCGCTCCGCGACCAGGCGGCGTACCGCACCCGCGTCCACGGCCCTCACGCGGCGCCGTCCGCCGCGTAGGCACCCGCCAGATAGCGTTCACGTGTCAGCGCCCGTGACACCTTGCCGCTCGACGTCCGCGGCACCGTGCCCGGCGGGACGAGCAGGACGTCGGCGAGGCGCACCCCGTGCCGTCCGGACACGGCCGCACGCACGGCCCGTACCAGAGCCGGTACGTCGATCTCGGCCAGGCTCGTGGTCCGCGTGTGCTCGGCCACCACGACCACCCGCTCACCGGAGCCGCCCGCGACCCCGAACGCGGCGAGCCGGTCACGCCGGACCGCCGGATGGGTGTCCTGGACGGTGGCCTCCAGGTCCTGCGGATAGTGATTGCGGCCGTCGACGACGATCAGGTCCTTCAGCCGACCGGTGACGATCAACTGCCCCTCCAGGACCGTTCCCAGGTCACCGGTGCGCAGCCGGCCGTCGGTTCCGAAGACGCGCCGGGTCTGCTCCTCCTGGTTCCAGTACCCCGCCGGGATGCCGCAGCCCGCCAGCAGCACGGCCCTGGGGTCGTCGGGCCGGGCGGGCAGCGCCTTCCCCTCGGCGAGCGCGTCCCGGTCCAGGGCGAAACGCCGCAACGGTTCCCCGGGCCGGGCGGCGCTGACGAAGACGGTCGCCTCGGCGAGCCCGTACGAGGGACAGTGCGTCTCCGCGACGAGCCCCTGACCGGCGAAGGCCGCCTGGAATCTGTCGGCCGTGCCGGGGCGGACCGGCTCACTGCCGTTGATCAGCGCGACGATCCCGTCCAGCCGCAGATCCGCCTTCTGCGCGTCGGTCACCGCCGAGGCGCAGTAGTCGTAGGCGAAGTTGGGCGCCGCGCTCAGCGCGCGCGGATGCGCGGCCAACAGCCGCAGCCAGCGCGCGGGTTCGTGCAGGAAGGCGACCGGGTCCATGAGCACCGACAGCAGCCCCCGCACGACCGGGGCGGCGATGCTCAGGACGAGTCCCATGTCGTGGTACAGCGGCAGCCAGCCCACGCACGTCACCGGATGGGCATCGGCGCCGTAGGCGCCCAGCGCCTGACGGGCGTTGGCGACGACATTGGCGTGACTGATCTCCACGCCCGCCGGGGTACGGGTCGAACCGGACGTGTACTGGAGGTAGGCGACCTCCGTGTCGACCGGTTCCAGGTCTCTCACGGCGGCGTCCGGGACCTGGTCCACGGCGACGACCCGGTCGCACAACTCCTGTACCTCACCCAGGTGCCGGCTCGTCGTCACGACGACCGAAGGACGAGCGTCGGCCAGGACCGCCGTCAGCCGGTCCCCCTGACCCGGCAGACCGGGCGGATACAGCGGTACCGCGATGAGGCCGGCGGCGAGCGTCGCCAGGAAGGCGATGACGTACTCCAGCCCCTGGGGGCACAGCAGCGCGACCCGCGCCCCGGGCTCGGCCTCCTCGGCGAGCCGGGCGGCCACCGCCCGTACGCGCACGTCGAGCCGTCGCCAGGTCAGCGTGCGGTGGACGCCACGCGAATCCGGGGCGGGATGGTCGACGAAGGTGAACGCCCGGCGGTCGGGGGTGGTTCGGGCCCAGTGCCGTACGTACTCCGGCAGGCTCCGGAACGCGGGGGCGAGCGGGGGACGGCGGTTGTCCATCGGGCAGGTCTCCTCGCGAAGCGGGTCAGAGCGGGATGTTGCCGTGCCGGCGCTCCGGCATCGGGGAGCGCTTGCCGCGCAGCGCGCGCAGG
>NZ_JAEKKT010000524.1 GCF_019510245.1 Streptomyces sp.
TGCCCGGGATCACCCGGCTTGACACCCCCCGGCCCGTCACCGCAAGCGCCGTCGGTACAGGTCACGAGAACCGTGCGGATGCCTTCCGCCGCGTACCGCGCGAGGACTCCGCCGGTTCCGGTGGCCTCGTCGTCGGGGTGGGCGTGTACTGCCATGAGCGTCAGGGGCCGGCCAGTCATGAAGAAGTCCTCCTGCGGAAATACATCTCGGTCCGAGTGTGCGGCGGGCGTACCGCGATTCCGGGGACCGCATCCCGCCGGTCCCTCGTCGATGCAACCGCGCCGACCGGACCGACTGTTCCCGGCGCGGCCGGCTCGCCCGTACGGGTCGAGGATCGTCGTGCGGATCAGCTCGTGGGCGTCCCGGTCGACGTCGTTGCCAGGGGGGACATGAACGCTCCCGCGACCGTGTCCTGGGACCGCAGCAGGTGGCCCCGCGGATCACCCCGTCGACCGAGGTCGCGGAGGCGGTGTCCCGCGGGCTCGTTTTCGCCGCCCATCGCGGTGGCGTGCGGCAGCGTGCGTGGAGCGGCCCGTTCCCGCCGTACGGACGAGCCGCCCGGCCCGCTGCCCGCGTGGGCGCGAGAACGGCCGGAGGAGCCGCTGACCCTCGCCGGCCCCTCGCGGGCGCCCCGCTGTGTCCCCCTGGGGACGCCAGGACACCTCCACACGCGCGTGCCGCCGCGAGAGGGGACTCAGCCCGTCGGCCTACCGGCGGCGTTGCGGAGCCGGCGCCGGGGAAGCGGTAAGGACATGAGATTCCTCGTACGCGACCGGCTCCTCGGCTTCGGTGACGACTACTGGATCGAGGACGACCAGGGCAACAAGGTCTTCCTCGTCGACGGCAAGGCGATGCGCCTCAGGGACACCTTCGAGCTGAAGGACACCAGCGGGCGGGTCCTGATCGACATCCGTCAGAAGATGCTCGCCCTGCGCGACACCATGCTGATCGAACGCGACGGCGAGCCGCTGGCGACGATCAAGCGGAAACGCCTGTCGCTGCTGCGCAACCACTACCGGGTGGCGCTCGCCGACGGCAGTACCGAACTCGACGTCAGCGGCAAGATCCTCGACCGGGAGTTCGCCGTCGAGTACGACGGTGAGCTGCTCGCCGTGGTCTCTCGCAGGTGGCTGCACGTGCGGGAGACCTACGGCGTCGACATCGTCCGGGACGACACGGACCCGGCGCTGCTCATCGCGGTGGCGGTGTGCGTGATCCACCTCGCCGAGAAGGAACGGGAGGACGACTGACCTGCCGAGGTCTCAGAGGTCTCAGAGCACCCGGTCCTTCAGGGCCGGGAACTGCTCCCTGGTCACGGACACCTTCCCGGGGTCGAACTCCACCGTGAGGATCTCCTCGGCGGCGCCCGCCTCCGCGAGGACCTCGCCCCACGGATCCACCACGATCGAGTGACCGGCCTGCGGAACTCGCGCGTGCGTCCCGGCCGTTCCACAAGCGAGCACGAACGCCTGGTTCTCGACCGCCCGCGCCCGGGCCAGCAGCGTCCAGTGCGCCCGGCGGCGCTCCGGC
>NZ_JAEKKT010000518.1 GCF_019510245.1 Streptomyces sp.
CCGAGTGGAAGCCGGCGGTCAGGTCCTGGCGCAGGTCCTGGGCGAGGGCTGCGGCCTGCGCGTCGACGGCCGCGGTGTCCGGGGCGGTGATCCGCTGGTAGAGCAGGGTGCCGCCGACTCCGGCGGCCGCGGCGACGAGGGCGGTAGCCGTGATCAGCAGTCCCTGTACGGCGGTGCGCTTCCTCATGTCTCCCCCAGCTGCGACGGCCGCCCCGTGGCGTGTTCGGAAAACGGCCGTCGCACTGTATCCCCCGTGGCCAGAGGGCCTGCGGGGGACCCTGGGATCGCTTCAGTCGACCGTGATCGAGTCCAGCTTCGCCCTCAAGTACCCGTGGGAGTCGACGGGTTCGTGCGCCACCCGCCCGACCGGTGCCGGTACGGACTCGACGGTCGTGCCCGGGGTGCACTCACCGAAGTAGACGAGGGACATCAACTCCTCGGCGGGCGCGTCGGCCGGCGGCGGCAGCACCCGGTGCCGTCCGGACCGCCACCGGTCTCCCGTCCAACGGGCCATCAGGTCACCGATGTTGATGGTGAAGGCGTCCGGGTCGAAGGGCGCGTCCTCCCAGCCGCCCTCGTCCGTGAACACCTGGAGCCCGCCCTTGCCGGCCTGCCGGTCGAGGATCGTCACCGTGCCGAAGTCGGTGTGCGGGCCGATACGGAACTGGCCCGGCTGCGGCTCCCCGATCACCTCCGTGCCCGGGTACCAGTTGATGTTGAAGCCGTACGTCGGATGGTCCATGTGCCGGGAGAAGAAGTCGGGTGCGAGCCCGAGGGCCTCGCCGAGGAGTGACAGCAGTCGCTTCTCCAGGTCGCCCATCCGCTCCAGGTACTCCTCGCACAGCGACTGGAGCTCGGGCACCTCGGCGGGCCAGACGTTCGGCGCGTACCACTCCGCGTTGACGACCGGGTCCTCGAAGGGCTCGTGGGTGGCGAAGGTCAGCGACTCCTTCAGGTCCGGCGGGGTCTCGGTGCCCTCCGAGTAGCCGTTGGCCTCGGCTCCGGGACCGAGCCAGCCGCGGCCGCCGACCTTCGCGGAGTACGGCTGCTTGACGTCCGCGGGCATCCGGAAGAACGTCCGTGCGGCCTCCCGGATCCGGGAGCGCAGCGCCGGGTCGACGCCGTGCCCGGTGACCAGGAAGAACCCGGCGGTCTGCAGGGCCTCGTCCAGGGTGCGGGCGATGGCGGCGCGGGCGCCGGGGTCCGCGGAGAGCCAGGGCCGCAGGTCGATGGTCGGGATGCGGGGGGCAGGGGTTGTCACCGGGAACCTCCGGAATGCTCGGCCTTACAGGCCGGGGAGTAATGAAGCACCTGCGGAGCAGGGCAACGACATATGAATCGCCATCAGGGCGATTCGCTGTCCGCCTCAGTGGCGGCGCGCCCTTCCTCCAAGCGGTACACGATTTCGGAATTCAGGGACCTCCGGGCTGACTTCGCCTGAGTGACCAGCCATGCGTGGAGGTCTGCGGGCAACCTGAGGGTGATGCGGACTTCGTGATCCATACGGTGAATCTTAGTGGTAAAT
>NZ_JAEKKT010000369.1 GCF_019510245.1 Streptomyces sp.
CTGCCACCCATGTTGTGCCAGGTGCTGAGGGTGAACTGGTAGAGGCCGCGGTAGGTCCCGCCGCTGCTCACCGCCCGCGGGTTGCCGCCGGACTCGCAGTTGGCCAGAGCGGCCCAGTTGAGGCCGTCCGCACCCTCGACGCTGCGGGGCCGCGGCTTGGTGCCGTAGGCGACGATCTTGTCCACCGGAGTGGCGGTCACGCGGTGCGAGAACTGCCGCTTCGCCGCGAGCCGGCCGTTGACGAACTTCAGCTTGAAGGTGCGGTGCAGCACGCCGATCCGGCCCGGCCGCACGACCCGGCTCTGCCCGACGTAGAGCGAGCTGGTGGGACGGCGTACGACGTGGAACCCGATCGGGCTGTCCTCCGCGACCTCGCGGCCGAAGATGCGGGTGATCCGCACGACCATGCCGTTCTTGACCGAGGTGCCGCCGGCCACCGACAGCCGGTCGGTCGGCCGCAGCCGCACGTGCGCCTCGCGCAGCACCTGCTGCACCTGCAGCGCGTTGGTCGTCAGCCGCCGCACCTTGCCGCCGTCGAGCAGCTGCACGGTCTTGCGGGTCCGGACGTCGAGCGAGAAGCCCTTGAGCGGGATGGCGCGCGAGCGGTCGGCCGAGAGCAGCGCACCGCCGGCGCGCAGCCCGATCTGGTCCAGTGCCTCGTCAACGGACATCGCGGTCACCCAGACCGAGCGCGGGGTGCCGTCGACCGTCAGCTGCAGCTCGCGTCCCCGGCGGAGCACGACCACGGTGCGGCTGTTGAGCCGGGTGGTCGGGGCGGGGGCGAGCAGGTCGTGGGCGCCGACCGTCAGGTGCGCGGCCTTGAGGGCGTCGCCGACGGTGTCGCCGTGGGTGCGGACGGTGGAGCGCTGGCCGTCGACCGTGACGGCGACCGACTTCGCCGAGGCGGCGTAGGCGGCCTGGCCGCCCCAGGCGGCGAGGAAGGCCACGCCGAGGGCGACAGGTCGGAGGAGGAGGGAGGACCGTGAGGAGAGGGAGCGGTTGCTCACGCGACACCAATGCTCGAGCTTCCCGGGCACGGGGACGGCGCGGTCCTGCTGCCGGGAGGGGGCCCGGCAGCGGAAGAGCCGGTGCGATGACCGGCCCCCCGCACCGCCTGGGACTTCCCCGACCCCGGCGGATTTAGGGGCGAACGTAACCGTCCCCCGTGCGACACGCCAAATGCCCAGATCCCTCGTGGACGGCGAATCGGGCCTGTGGACAGCCTGTGGACGGGGAAAACCGCAGGTGGGAGGGCCCACGCTCACGGAGCGTGTGACACCGATCTCACTCGGCGCGCAGGGCCTCCGGACGCCCGACCGCCGACACCAGCGGGAGGGTGGCGGCGGTCGCCAGCAGGACCGCTGCCACGGCGGCGAGAGCGGTCAGCCCCCACCCGCCCCACGGCAGCGTCCACGCGTCCTCAGTCAACCCGAGGTAGCAGGCGCTGGCGACGGCCGCGGCGCCGAGGGCAGCCAGCACGTTGGTCAGCATCGGCGCCGCCATCTGCAGCAGCACGCTGCGGCGCAGGGTCCTCAGCGGCGTCCCGAACGCCACCAGGGTGGCGAGGCTGCGCCGGCGCTCGTGCACCGCGTCGGCTGTCGTGACGGCGAGGGAGGCGGCCCCCACGAGCAGAGCCAGGACGAGCCCGATCCGGACCGCCCGCAGGTAGCCCTCGTAGACCATGGCGGCCCCCGAGACCGCCTCCTGCGGCGTCTGAGAGGTCATCGCCAGGACGAACGGCATCGCTGCTCGGGTGCGCTCGACCGTCGTCGTCGTGCCGTCGGTCGTGGCGAACAGCCGCGTCCCGCGGGCACGTGGCAGCAGTTCCGGGTCGATGAGCAGCTCGCCGTCCGCCAGCCCGCTGTACTGCAGGAAGAGCGGGACGTGCAGGACGGGGATCCGCGCGGGCAGCTGGAAGTGGCCGCTGATCCGGTCGTTGTCGTCGAGGATCCCCACGGTGCTGCCGGCGGCCAGCTCTGCGCCGTACGGAGTGGCGAGCCGGTAGACCTTGGCGTCGGTGCAGCCGATGTCGCGTCGCAGCGTGGTGGCGAGGTCGGTGCACGAGCCGATGGCGACCTGCCTGGACGAGGTGTCCGGCGCGATGTTGCCGTTGTCGCCCTTCCAGCCGGGCGGAGCGAGCTGGGCAGTGCCGACGGCGACGACCGAACGGACGCCGGGGACACGCCGCACCCCGGCCACGTCGACAGCTCCGAGGTCCGTTGCTGTCGTCAGGGTTCCCTTGGGCAGCAGGTGAACCAGGTCGACGTCGCTGCTCGTGCGCGACCCCTGCAGAACCGGCAGGAAGGCCAGCAACCACGCGGCGGAGAACACGACGAGCACCATCCCGGTGACGACGCGGGCGCTCGCGGACGGGTCTGAGTCGATGCGCCGGGCAGCGAGCCCCGCGCTGACCCATGGCAGTCGACTCAGCAGCCCTGCGCCCAGGCGCGACATGGCGGGGGCGGCGACCGCGAGTCCGATCAGCGTCAGGCCACCACCGCCGAGGAGCAGTGTCGTGCCGGTCGGGTCTCCAGGCGGCCACGCGTGATGGTTGAGGCGGAGGGCGATCAGCATGCCGAGACCAGTGGCGACGGGCAGCAGCCGCCACCACCCGACTCCCCGCACCCGCGCCGACCGTCGCAGCCCGAGCGGGCTCATGACCACCTTGCGCAGCGAGAGGACGGCAGAGACGACAGCGAGGAGAGGTACGCCGACCAGCACCGCAGCGACCTCGGCAGCTGTCGGCATCAGGTCCTGCGCGTAGACGCCTTCGGGGAAGGGCAGCAGCGCGCAGGCGGGACCGCGCAGCAGCCAGAAGACGGCGAGACCGCCTGCAACACCGGCGATCCCGGCGAGCAGGCCCTCCGCCGCGGCGATCGTGCGCGCCTGCCGCGGCGTCGCCCCGACCAGTCGCAGGGCCGAGAGCCGGCGGTCACGGGAGCTCGCCGAGAGCCGGGTCGCGGTGGCGACGAGGACGAGGACCGGCAGCAGGAGCCCAAGGGCACCCAGCCACGCGGCGAGCCGCAGCTCGATCGGGGTGAGCGGCTTCTCGTGGTGGTGTCCGAAGTACTGCACCGGCTGGGCTTGGGCCGGCACTGTGCCGACGCCGACGTAGGCGTAGAGCTCGTGCGGGCCGGCCAGACCGCTCTCGGCGATCGTCCCCACCACGCGTCCGTGGACGCGGCTGGCCAGCTCCTCGGGGTGACGTCGCAGGTCCGCCGCGAGGTCGGGCGAGACGATGGCCTCCCCCGCACGCGGGTAGCGGCGCAGCCCCGGGGGCAGCAGAGCGCCGGGCTCGGCGTTCACGAGCCGGACGGTCAGGGGCTTGCCGCGGTACCACCCGTCGGCCGTCTCGATGGTGACCCTCGCTGCCGGCGCGGGCAGTCCGCGGGACGCCATCGCGCCGACCGACACGGTGGAGCGGGCGTCGATCCGGTCGAGCTTCGCCTGCCGTGCCGGCATCGCGCCGAGCGCACCCAGCAGGAACGCGACGGTGAAGGACACTGCGACAGCGGTGACCACCAGGCGCACCCGGTTCCCTTGCAGCGCAAGGCGAATCCCGAGACGCCAGGCGCTCATGCGACGACCGCGGCAGCGAGAGCACCGTCGCGGATGACGACCTCGCGGTCGGCGTAGGCCGCGATCCGCGGCTCGTGCGTCACCAGCACGACGCTGGAGCCCTGCTCGCGTGCGGCACCGATGAGCAGGTCCATCACGAGCTCGCCGTTGAGCGAGTCGAGCGCACCCGTCGGCTCGTCGGCGAACACGACACGGGGACCGGCAACGAGGGCCCGCGCCACCGCGACGCGCTGCCCCTGGCCGCCCGACATCTCGCCCGCCCGCTTGTGCGCGACGTCGCCGACCTCGAGTCGCTCGAGCCACTCCAGGGCCCGCGCGCCCGCCGTACGCCGGTTGTGCCCGGACAGCCGCAGCGGCAGGGCCACGTTCTCGATCGCAGACAGCTCCGGGACGAGCGAGCCGAACTGGAACACGAAGCCGAAGTCGCTGCGGCGGAGCTCCGACCGGAGCTCGTCGGCAAGCGTGTCGAGACGGCCACCGCGGTAGCGCACCTCGCCGCTGTCCGGCACGAGGATCCCGGCGAGGCAGTGCAGCAGCGTGCTCTTGCCCGAGCCGCTGGGACCGAGCAGGGCCAGCACCTCGCCTGGGGCGACGTCCACGCTGGCACCGGTCAGCGCAGGAGAGGCGCCGAACGACAGGTGCAGGTCGCGGGCGGTGAGCAGCGGCTCGGTCATCGCGTCAGCTCCTTGGCAAGCCGGTCCAGGCGAGCGGTGGTGTGCTCGAGCCACCGCAGGTCCGCCTCGAGGTGGAACAGCGCGTAGTCGAGGGCGAGCACGCGGTCGAGGTCGGCGTCCTTCTTGCGCGCGGTGAGGTCGCGCATGGCGACAAGGTGCTCGGCCCGCTGCGCGTCCAGCACGTGCCTCGCGTCGCGACCGGACTGCAGCGCGAGCACCACCTTCGCGAACAGCACCGGCTGCAGGTAGGCGGCCGGACCTTCGGGCTCGGTGAACCAGCGGTCCAAGTCGATCACCCCGTCCTCGGTCACCGCGTAGGTGGTGCGGTCGGGGCCGCCCTCCCTCCCTGTACCGCTGACGACGACGAAGCCGTCGCGCTCCAGCCGTCCGAGGGTCGCGTAGACCTGGCCAGGCTTGAGAGGACGGTCGTGCCCGAAGTGCGCGTCGTACGCCCGCTTGAGGTCGTAGCCGTGCCGCGGCTGCACCTCCAGCAGGCCGAGCAGGGTGTGCGGTACCGACATGCCGCACACTATGCACTCAGTGACTAGTTACGGCAAGGAGAAGGCGCGCCGGGTGTTCGCGGCCACCGCGGCGCACAGCTCGTCGAGGTCCTCGCCCCTCGTCGCGGCCAGGCTCCGCATGGTGTGCGGGACGAGGTACGGCGCGTTGGGCCGCCCGCGGAACGGCATCGGGGTGAGGAACGGCGCGTCGGTCTCGACGAGGACCCGGTCCTGCGGGCAGACCGCCGCCGCCGCGCGCAGCTCATCGTTGGGCTTGAAGGTGACGGGGCCGGCGAAGGACAGGTACCAGCCGACCTCGGCGCAGGTCCGTGCCATCGCAGCATCGCCGGAGAAGCAGTGGAAGACGGTGACCTCCGGAGCGCCCTCCTCACGCAGGACGCGGAGCACGTCGTCGTGGGCGTCCCGGTCGTGGATGACAAGCGCCTTGCCGGTCTCCTTCGCGATCGCGATGTGGGCGCGGAACGAGTCCTCCTGCGCGTCCCGACCCTCGGGGCCGGTGCGGAAGTGGTCGAGGCCGGTCTCCCCGACGCCCCGCACCTGCGGCAGCTGCGCCAGCCGCTCGATCTCCTGGAGGGCCTCGCGCGTCGCCGCGCCCTTGCCGGCCTCGTTCGGGTGCAGCGCGACCGTCGCCCAGACGCTGTCGAACCGTGCCGCGAGGTCCGCCGACAGCCGGCTGCTCTCCACGTCGACGCCCACCTGCACGACGGTGTCGATCCCGACCGAGAGCGCCAGGTCGAGCTGCGCCTGCACGTCGCCACCCATGATGTCGAGGTGGCAGTGGCTGTCGGCCACCGCGACGGCCAGCGGCTCCGGCGCCGGCGGCGGCTCCTCCTGCGAGCGGCTACCCCTGCTCAAGACGGGCCAGCTCCTCGTCGACCACGGACGGGTCGAGCTTGGTGAACAGCGGGACCGGCGGGCCGATCTCGACGCCCGGCGTGATCGGCTGCGACTCCCACACCGCTGCGGTGTCGTAGTCGCCCATCAGCACCGGGTACGACGGTCCGCCGTCGAGGTCGTCCACCTCGACGACCCGAGGCTGACCGGACCACTCACCCGCGCCGCCGAGCATCTCCCAGACCTTCTGCGAGCTGTGCGGCAGGAACGGGGTCAGCAGCGTCTTCGCGTCGGAGATGAGCTGCAGCGCGACGTGCAGCACGGTGGCCCGTCGATCGGGATCGTCCTTGAGCTTCCACGGTGCCTGGTCCGACAGGTACTTGTTCGCCTCGCCGACCACCCGCATCGCCTCGGTGATGGCGGCCTTCACCTGGTTGCGTCCGAGGAAGTGGCCCACCGTCTCGAAGGACTCTGAGGACGCAC
>NZ_JAEKKT010000370.1 GCF_019510245.1 Streptomyces sp.
CGTACCCGTCACCGCCGTCCGCTTCCAGGGCATCATCCACGACTTCGTGATGCTCAACGCCCTGCGCGAGACCCACGCCGCCCAAGCCGCCATCTCCCTGGCCGTACACACCCTGCACACCGCCCTGCACACCGACTGAACCAGGGGACCGGCGTGACCACCGACGACCCGTCCGTGCCCGACGGCCACCCGCGCCTGAGGCACCTCAGGGAACAGCTCACCGAGCACCACCGCCGGAGCAGGGCCGAGCGCGAGGAGGCCGAGCTGGAGGCGGCCGTCGGGGCGGCGGCCTTCGACCTGGGGACCGACATCGCGCACCCCGCCCCGGGCCACGCGGAAGCCGCCTACGACGTCGACGCGGACATCGGCGCCGACCCGCGCCCGCCGTCCCCGTCCGCCCTGCCGCGTACAGCCAGCAAGGAGCGCACATGACCGACTCCACACCCACCGTCGTCCTCGTGCACGGTGCCTTCGCCGACGCGTCCAGCTTCGCCCAGGTCGTACCCGAGCTGCTGGCGGACGGCCTGAAGGTGCTCGTCCCGGCCGTGCCCAACCGCAGCCTCACCGGCGACTCCGCCTACCTCGCCTCGGTGGTCCGTGCGATCGACGGCCCCGTCGTCCTGGTGGGCCACTCCTACGGCGGTGCCGTCATCACCGTCGCGGGCGCCGAGGAGAACGTGCGGGCCCTGGTCTACCTGGCCGGCTACGCGCTGGAGGAGGGCGAGAGCCTCGGCGAGCTCCAGGGCCGGTTCCCGGACTCCGAGCTCGCCTCGGCCCTGGTGTACACGCCGTTCCCGGTCGAGGGCTCGGACGAGCCCGGCACCGATGTCACCGTCGAGATCGACAGGTTCCCCGCGATCTTCGCCGCCGACGTCGACCCGGACCTCGCCCGGGTGCTCGCCGTCTCCCAGCGCCCGCTGGCCGGCGCGGCCTTCGCCGAGGCGGCCCCGGTCGCGGCCTGGAAGACCAAGCCGTCCTGGGGACTGGTGGCGTCCTCCGACCGCACCATCAACCCCGACGTCGAGCGCTACGGCTACGAGCGCGCCGGCATGACCACGGTCGAGGTCGACTCCTCCCACCTGGTCATGCTCGCGCACCCCGAGAAGGTCGCGGACCTGGTCCGCGAGGCCGTCCGGAGCCTCGGTACGGAGTAAACGGCGCACCCCGCAAGGGTGATGCCGAGTGGGCCGCGCACCGGTGCGGACCGGGCGCGGCCCGTCCGCGTGTAGGTACATGTCATGCGGAGAGCGGCGACGAAGGTACGAGCACGGATGCGATCCCCCTGGACCTGGACGGCCCTCGCCGCCGTCACGGGCCTCTGCGCGACCCTGCCGTTCCTCCTGGCCGGCGGCGAAGATCCCCGCCCGCTCTCGGCGGCCGAGGCCCGGCGCATGGCCCTCGCCCCGCTCCGCGCGTACCAGGACAGCCCGGCCGAGGTGACGGTACGGGCACCGCTGCCCGGCGGTACGGCCGTGGTCCGCGCGGTGGTCGACGAGCAGCGGCACCGGGGGGTGGGCTGGTTCGACACGGGGGACGCGGCGGAGCGTGGGCTGCTGGCGTGGGACGGCGCCGGGCTGGAGGTCGCCCGCCCCCGGGTGGACGGCAGCGCGGGCCCGCTGGCGCGGCCGGCGTCGACGGCGGATGCGGTACGGGACGCGGCGCGGCTGAGGCCGACGGCGTGGATCCGCCGCCGCTACGGGCCCGCTTCGCTGGACACGGCCCTCCGGCTGACGCTGTCCCTTGCCGCGGCCCGCCCGGACGACGCGCGCCGGATCGCCCGTTCCGGCCGCCGCCACCTGGGCACGGACCGGATCGACGGCCGCCGGTACGACGTCTTCTCCGCCGCCGACGGACCGCTGAAGTACTGGATCGACGGGGCCGGCCGCCTGCGCCGGGTCAGGGAGGACCTGGACGACGACCGCACGATCGTGGTCGACGTGACGGGGGCGAGGGTGCGGACGGCTGTGCCGGACGGGCCGTGGGCGAGGAGCTGAGCGGCGCCGGGGCCGGGGGAGGCACTGCGCGACCAGCCCCCACCGGGCCGCAGCCGGACAACTCTGTGAACCACCCCACCTCGCCTGTGAGTTGAGCGAACCAGCTGTGGATCGCCGTACCACTCCCTGACGCAGCTGATCCGGATGCAAGGATGATGCGCCATGACGGCAGGATGGTGCGCACGCACGACACGGTCCGCGGTGTTCGCGGCCGTCTGCGTGCTGCTCGCCGCCCTCGGCCACGTCCTGATGTCCGGCAGCCGGGTACCCGTCTGGGCCCTGGCCGCCGCCCTGGCGCTCACCGGCGCCCTCGGCTGGGCCCTGTCCGGCCGTGAACGCGGGCTGCCCCTGGTGGTGTCCGCCGCGGTCGGCGCCCAGACGGCCCTGCACTCCGGCTTCTCCGCGGCCCAGGTGTGGACCACCCACACCGTGCCCATGGGGTCCATGCACATGGACATGGCCGGGGACATGGCCGCCATGAACATGGGGCCGATGCACATGGCCCCCGCTCCCACCGACCCCGTCGAATACCTGGGCTTCGGTACCGGCGGCACCACCTCCACCGGCATGTTCGCCGCCCACCTCCTCGCCGCACTGCTGTGCGGCCTCTGGCTCGGCCACGGCGAACGCGCGGCGTTCCGTATCGTCCGGGCCGTCGCCGGCCGGCTCGTCGCGCCGCTCCGGCTGCTGCTGGCGCTGCCGGCCACCCCCGAGCGCCCGCGGCCCCGGCCGCGCCGCCGCCGTTCGGACCGGGCGCCGCGGCTGCTTCTCCTCGTCCACGCGATCACTTCCCGGGGTCCGCCCGTGCGGACGGCTGTCGCCTGACGACAGCTGGTGTTCCGGGTCGCCCAGAGGCGTCCCGGACGAACACGGCGGCCGCACGCCCCGCACCGACGGGGCCCCAGGGCCGTCTCCCCCCGCTCACCTTTCTCACAAGGACACCGAGTGATCACTTCCGTCCTGCCCGCACGCCCTGCGCCGGACGAGAAACGCGACGCGTCGATCACGGCCTGGGCTCTCGCCGCCCGGTCCGGGGACACGGCCGCCGTGGACGCGTTCGTACGGGCCCTGCACCGCGACGTCCTCCGGTACGTCGCCCATCTCTGCGCCGACCCACAGGCGGTCGACGACCTCGCGCAGGACACGTTCCTGCGCGCGCTGGGCAGCCTGCACCGTTTTGAAGGCCATGGCTCGGCCCGTTCCTGGCTGCTGTCGATCGCCCGCCGGGCCGTCGTGGACAGCCACCGGTACGCCGCCGCCCGGCCCCGCCCGGCGGACGTCCCCGACTGGCAACAGGCCGTGGAGCGGGCCCAGCCGTACGGGCTGCCCGGTTTCGACGACGGCGTCGCGCTCCTCGACCTGCTGGCGGCGCTGCCCGACGAGCGGCGCGAGGCGTTCGTCCTCACGCAACTCGTCGGCCTGCCGTACGCGGAGGCCGCCGAGGTCAGCGACTGCCCCGTCGGCACGGTCCGCTCCCGGGTGGCAAGAGCCCGTGAGGCGCTCCAGGATCAGCTGGCCTGAGGGCCCTCGGCCGGCTCGCCGAACGCCCTCAGGATGCGCTCGGCGGCCAGTGTCGCCGTCAGCGTGCCGTCCCTGACCTGCCGTTCGAGCCCGGGGGCGGCCGCGCGTACCGCGGGGTGGGCGGAGAGCCGGCCGAGCAGCTCGTCCCGGACCATCGACCAGGTCCACCCCACCTGCTGCTCCCGACGCTTGCCGGCGAGCCGCCCGGTGGAGTCGAGCAGCGCCCGGTGCTGCTCGAGCCGCTCCCAGACGGCATCCAGCCCCGTCGACTCGCGGGCGCTGCAGCTCAGCACCGGAGGAGTCCAGAAGGCGTCCTTGCCGTGCATCAGGCGCAGCGCGCCCGCCAGCTCCCGTGCCGCGGAACGGGCGTCCCGCTCGTGCGGGCCGTCCGCCTTGTTGACGGCGATCACGTCGGCCAGCTCCAGGACGCCCTTCTTGATGCCCTGGAGCTGGTCGCCGGTGCGGGCCAGGCTGAGCAGCAGGAAGGAGTCGACCATGTCGGCGACCGCGGTCTCCGACTGGCCGACGCCGACGGTCTCGACGAGGACCACGTCGTATCCGGCCGCCTCCATGACCACCATCGACTCGCGGGTCGCCTTGGCGACCCCGCCCAGCGTGCCCGCGCTGGGGGAGGGGCGGACGAAGGCGTTCGGGTCGACCGCCAGCCGCTCCATGCGCGTCTTGTCACCGAGGATCGATCCGCCGGTCCGCGTCGACGACGGGTCCACGGCCAGGACCGCGACCCGGTGCCCCAGTCCCGTCAGCAGCGTGCCGAACGCGTCGATGAACGTCGACTTGCCCACGCCCGGCACCCCGCTGATGCCGATCCGCCGGGCCCGGCCGCTGTGCGGAAGCAGCTCGGTGAGCAACTCCTGCGCCAGCACCCGGTGCTGTGGCCGGGTGGACTCGACGAGGGTGATGGCGCGGGCGACGACCGCGCGCTTCCCGTCGAGCACACCCTTCACATAGGCGTCGACATCGATCACAGGTCGTGCCCGAGTTCCGCCGACAGCCGCTTCACCAGGTCGTAGGCCGCGTCCGGGATCACCGTCCCGGGCGGGAACACGGCCGTGGCGCCCATCTCCAGGAGGGTCGGCACGTCCTGCGGCGGGATGACACCGCCGACCACGATCATGATGTCGGCCCGGCCCTCCGCGGCGAGCTGCTCGCGCAGCGCCGGTACGAGGGTGAGGTGACCGGCCGCCAGCGAGGACACGCCGACCACGTGGACGTCCGCCTCCACCGCCTGGCGGGCGACCTCCTCGGGGGTCTGGAACAGCGGGCCGACGTCGACGTCGAAGCCGAGGTCGGCGAAGGCGGTGGCGATCACCTTCTGGCCGCGGTCGTGACCGTCCTGGCCCATCTTGGCGACCAGGATGCGCGGGCGGCGCCCCTCGGCCTCGTCGAACGCGTCGACCAGGGCCCGGGTGCGGTCCACGTCCGGGGACTCGCCTGCTTCGTTGCGGTACACACCGGAGATCGTACGGATCTGGCTCGCGTGCCGGCCGTACACCTTCTCCAGGGCGTCGGAGATCTCGCCGACGGTCGCCTTGGCGCGGGCCGCGTGCACGGCCAGCTCCAGCAGGTTGCCGTCG
Source organism: Streptomyces sp. (assembly GCF_019510245.1). Lineage (GTDB taxonomy): Bacteria > Actinomycetota > Actinomycetes > Streptomycetales > Streptomycetaceae > Streptomyces. The sequence continues at coordinate 5,111 of NZ_JAEKKT010000370.1, forward strand.
CCGTCCGCGGCCCGGGTCAGCGCGTCGAGCGCGTCCCGGCACGCCGTCTCGTCCCGCTCCGCGCGCAGCCGCCGCAGCTTCTCGATCTGCTGGGCGCGCACGGAGGAGTTGTCGACCTTGAGGACCTCGATCTGCTCGTCGCTGTCCACCCGGTACTTGTTGACGCCGATCACCGGCTGCCGTCCGGAGTCGATCCGGGCCTGGGTGCGGGCCGCCGCCTCCTCGATGCGCAGCTTGGGAATGCCGGCGTCGATCGCCTTGGCCATGCCGCCCGCCGCCTCGACCTCCTGGATGTGCGCCCAGGCCTTGCGGGCGAGGTCGTACGTCAGCCGCTCCACGTAGGCGCTGCCGCCCCACGGGTCGATGACCCGGGTGGTGCCCGACTCCTGCTGGATGAGCAGCTGGGTGTTGCGGGCGATGCGCGCCGAGAAGTCCGTCGGGAGCGCGAGGGCCTCGTCGAGGGCGTTGGTGTGCAGCGACTGGGTGTGCCCCTGGGTCGCCGCCATCGCCTCCACGGCCGTGCGCGTGACGTTGTTGAAGACGTCCTGTGCGGTCAGCGACCAGCCCGAGGTCTGCGAATGGGTGCGCAGGGAGAGGGACTTGGTGTTCCGCGGCTCGAACTGCGAGACCAGTTTGGCCCACAGGAGCCGGGCCGCGCGCAACTTGGCGATCTCCATGAAGAAGTTCATGCCGATCGCCCAGAAGAAGGAGAGCCGCGGCGCGAACGCGTCCACGTCCAGGCCCGCCTCCCGGCCCGCCCGGATGTACTCGACGCCGTCCGCGAGCGTGTACGCCAGCTCCAGGTCGGCCGTCGCGCCCGCCTCCTGGATGTGGTAGCCGGAGATGGAGATCGAGTTGTAGCGGGGCATCCGCTGCGAGGTGTAGGCGAAGATGTCGGAGATGATCCGCATCGACGGCTTCGGCGGATAGATGTAGGTGTTGCGGACCATGAACTCCTTGAGGATGTCGTTCTGGATGG
>NZ_JAEKKT010000519.1 GCF_019510245.1 Streptomyces sp.
CGAGCAGGGCGGCCAGGGCCTCGCGGACCATCGACTGGTCCTCGGCGAGCAGGACCTTGATCGTGCGGCTCGTCATGTGGCGGATCCTACGTCGGCCGCGGAACCTGCGGGCACCCGGGCGACCAGCCGGAAGCCGTGCCGGGTGCCGGTGGCCTCCAGGGTGCCGCCGGCCTTCTCCAGGCGCTCGGTGAGACCGTTCAGACCGTTGCCCGGACCGTTGCCCGAGCCGCCCGAGCCGTCGTCCGCCACTGTGAGTTCGAGCCTCGGCCCGTCGAGGGTCTGGCGATGCAACAGCTCCACCGTGCAACGCCGGGCCCCGCTGTGCCGTACGACGTTGGTGACGGCCTCGCGCAGCGCCCACGCGAGGGTCGACTCGCTCTCCTCGGGGACGCCGTCGAGTTCGGGTTCGGCGGGAAGCTGGGCGGTGACCCCGGCCGCGGTCAGGGCGACCTGGGCGCCCGCCAGTTCGGCGGCGAGGCGGGGACGGCGGTAACCGCTGACGGCCTCGCGCACGTCCACCAGTGCCTGGCGGCTGACCTGCTCGATGTCGCTGACCTGCTGAGCGGCCTTGTCGGGATGGTCGGGCAGCATCCGGCCGGCGAGCTCGCTCTTCAGCGTGATCAGGGACAGGGAGTGACCGAGGAGGTCGTGCAGGTCACGGGCCAGGCGCAGACGCTCCTCGTTCGCGGCCAGTTGGGCGACGGTCGCGCGGGCCTTGCGCAACTCCACGGTCGTGCGCACGAGTTGGCGAACGCCGGTCATGGAGTAGCCGACGAGCAGCACGACGAGGAACAGTCCCCAGGCCGAGTCGAGGTCGGTGCGCAGGCCAACCAGCACCAGCGAGAGGGTGGTCGCCGGAATCGCCCAGTACGCGGCCCGGAGCGGGAAGGTCACGCCGCAGGCCACGGAGACGTACACGAACAGTCCGAGCCACGAGCCGCCGAGGCTCAGGGTCAGGACGACCGCGAGCAGCCAGAGCACGCCGACCAGGGCGCAGACCATCCGGCCGGGGAACGCCCGGCCCATGTTCCGGAAGACCAGCGCCAGATAGGTACCGGTGAAGACGGTCAGGCCCGCCCAGCCCGCCGCGGTGGCCGAACCGGTGTGGTGGCCGGAGGCAAGGTCGCGCACCGGTGAGCTGAGGAATACCAGCCAGGGCACGATCCACACCAGCTTGCGTATGACCTCGCCCCGGTTGCGGGGCGGCCGGCCGATGCGCACCAGCCGCTCCGCCCGCGCTTCCTCGTCCCCGCGCAGTTCGTCCGTCATCGCGCTCACGCCTTCAACGTGTCCTTCCGGTACAGCCAGGCCGCTCCGCCCGCGAACAGGGCGAAGGAGACGGCCAGGACGGCGATGTCCTGTGCGTGCGGGGCGCGGCTCTGCTCGATGGCCTGCCCGAGGGCAGCGTACGCGTGCGTGGGCAGCCACTTGGCGATGTCCTGGAGCCACTGCGGGAAGGTCGTCGTCGGCATCCACAGGCCGCCCAGCATCGACAGTCCGAAGTAGGTGATCATCGTGATCGGCGGCGAAGACGAGGCTTCCGGCCCAGATCGCGCCGGTGAGCGCGAGCCACTGCCAGGCGTCCAGGCGTACGTCCTTCACGGTCGCGGCGACGACGAACACGACCACGATCGAGGGCAGGCTCACCACGGCCGCGCTCGCGGTCTTCGCGAACACGTAGCCGCGTCCCGGCAGCGGGGTCAGCCGCAACTGCCGTACCCAGCCGCCCTCCCGCTCCTTGGCGATGCGCTCGCTGTTGCCCATCAGGACGGCGGTCAGGGCGCCGAAGGAGGCCATCGAGACCATCATGTAGGTCGGCAGGGTCAGGCCCGTGCCGTCGACCTTCGACGTGCTGTCGGCGTT
>NZ_JAEKKT010000520.1 GCF_019510245.1 Streptomyces sp.
GACGCGTCCCACGCCTCCTCGGGCAGGCCCGCGAGCGCCTCGTAGGTCCGTCGTCCGAGGATCACGAGTTGCGGCAGGGCGAGTTCGGTGGTGATCCACTCCTCGAGCTCGGGGCCGGGATATCCGAAGTAGCCGGGCGAGGTCGCCCCGCCGGCCCATCCGTCTACCGAGACGAACACATCGACGGTCAGGGGTGATGTCCGGGTCTGCATGGCCGGTCCTCCGGGTTCTCGGGTGTCGTGGCCCTTGCACCGGATACGTCGAAGCCGAGCCGGACATCTCGACACGCACCGCAGGTCGGGGCGCGAGCCCCACCCGCCTCCAGCGCCCGCACCACATGCTGGTGGGCATCACCACAGGCACCCCTGGAACCCGGCGCCGACCGCTTCGTCGCCGTCGGCCACGCCGGTGCCTCGCCCGGCGCCGCGTCGTCCGTACGACCCGGTGGGCCAAGTGGGCAGCGCACTGCCGGAGTTGACCGCCTACTCCGGTCGAGCCGGGCCCGCCGAACTCACGCAGCCGGTCGGGGCGGGAGGCCCTGAGACGCCGGCCCCGTCTCCCGCTCCGCGACGTCGTCGGACGGGGCCGTCGAGGCCTCCCGCACCTTGGCGACCGCCACCGCGATCTGCTGTCGCAGCTCCTCCGGCACCTGGGCTCCGTGGACGGCTCCCATCAGGTCCTGCGCGAGGTGGTACAGCTTGGTGTTGGTGTTCTGGGACGCGGTGACGAGCACCGTCCAGGCGTCCTCGGCGCTCAGGCCGAAGGAGGCCATGACGATCCCGCGGGCCACATCGATGGTCGGCCGGGTCCGCATCGCCCGACGCAGCTGGTCGACCTCCAGGCGCAGCTCCTGGTCGACCCCCTTGGGCCGGGACGGCTCCTCGGGGACGGGCGTGTGCCCGGCGGCCGGGGCGTCGGAGATTCCGGAATCCTCGGTCACGAACAGCTCCCGGGCACCGGTCAGCTCCAGCAGGCGTCCCACGGCCGGGCTGTACGCCCGAACGGTGACCGTCTTGCCCTGGGCGAGGGCCTCCCGGCGCAGGTCCAGCAGGAGGTTGAGGCCGCCGCAGTCGCAGAAGCCGACTCCGGCCAGATCCAGGTCGACTCCGGTGGCCGAGCGGTCGAGGACGGCGTACAGCTCGGACTGGAGCGCCTGGGCTCCGATGTCGAACTCACCGCGGCAGGTGACGTCCGTCCGTTCCCCGGCCACCTCGGCCTCGATCGTGGCCAGACACGGCGGACGCGCGTCCAGCGTGGTGAGGCGCTGCGCCGAATGCGCAGATTCCGGCATGTCCCTCTCCCTCATGTGCTCGGCTGCCTCTGCCTCTCAGGCTCTCTCTCCCCACCCACGGACGTCAACTAATACACGAAATTACGTTCAGGTTTTTGAATGCGTGAACATCTGGTCGCTAGACTGCTGTCATGGATGGAGTGCCCGAGTCTCACACCGGCTGGACGTTCGTCACCAACCACGCACGAGTGCTGGCCGTGATCGCCGACAATCACAGCGCCCGGATCC
>NZ_JAEKKT010000521.1 GCF_019510245.1 Streptomyces sp.
CAAGGGGGGCACCGAACTGGTCCGCGCGCTCGTGGACGAGGACGCCCTGACCGTCGTACGCGCGCTCAAGCGCCGCAGGCACGGCGGGGACCGGCTGTTCGCGTACTGGGAGCGGGGCACCTGGCACGACCTGCACGGAGCCGACCTGAACGAGGCGCTGCGCCGGCTGTCCGGCACCGAAATCACCGCCAAGGACTTCCGCACCTGGCACGCCACGGTCCTGGCCGCCGTCGGCCTCGCCGTCACCGCCCAGGAGGCCCGGGCCACCCCGACGGCCCGCCGCCGGCAGATGGCCCGGACGGTGCGCGAGGTCAGCCACTACCTGGGCAACACGCCCGCGGTGTGCCGCGCCTCCTACATCGACCCACGGGTCTTCGAGCTGTTCGAAGAGGGGGAGACGATCGCCCCCGCGCTCACCCGGCTGGGCGAACACGGGGACTTCGGGCGGCCGGCCACCCAGGGCGCGGTCGAGGCGGCGGTCCTCGACCTGCTCGGCGGATGACGCACGACTCTCCCTCCCGCGCGATGCGTTCTACGCTCGTTCCATGACCGAAATCGCGAGCCCGCACATCGCCAATCCGCGGATCATCGTGCTCGGGGTCCAGCCGACCACGCCTCCCTTCCGGATCGTGGAGATCGACGGGGAGGTGGTCGGCGAGGCGAGGGCCGTCACCGACGTCCTGGAGGCGGCCGCCGCCTTCGGCATCACGGTGCACGACCTGGACGACCCGGACGTGGTCCGCTGGGTGGGCGGCGACAAGTTCACCTGGACCCGGCACTGATCCCGGTTCAGCCGACCGTCCACTTCTGGTTGGCGCCGCCCGTGCAGGTCCACAGCTGCAGCCGGGTGCCGTTGGCCGAGCTGTTGCCGGTCACGTCGAGGCACTTGTCGGCCTGCGGGTTGACGATGTCGCGTGCGCCCGTGACGGTCCACCGCTGGGCGCCGGAGCCGTTGCAGTCGTAGAGCTGGACCGCCGTCCCGTCCGCGGTGCCGCCGCCCGTCACGTCCAGGCACTTCCCGAGCGCGCGGATCGTTCCGTCCGAGCCGACGGTCCACTGCTGGGCGGCGGTGCCGTTGCAGTCGTAGAGCTGGACGGCCGTCCCGTTCGCGGGGGTCGCCCCGGCGACGTCCACGCACTTGCCGGCCAGGCCCCGGATTGCCGCCCCCGTCGCCGTGTCGCCGGTGGTCACCGACACGTGGTCCACGACGAGCTGCTGCGGAAAGACCGTGGAGCCGTCCGGGTCGCCGGGCCAGTAGCCGCCGACCGCGAGGTTCAGGATCAGGAAGAACGGCTTGTTGAACACCCAGGTGCGGCCGCCCAGGTCGGCGGGGGTGCGGCGCTGGTAGACGTTCCCGTCCACGGACCAGGTGATCGAGTCGGGTGCCCAGTCGACGGCGAAGGTGTGGAAGGCGTCCGCGAAGGCCTGGCCGTTCGGCAGGGAGTAGCCGGCGCCTATGCCGCCCGAGCCGGAGTAGCCGGGGCCGTGGATCGTGCCGTGGACGGTCGAGGGTTCGAA
>NZ_JAEKKT010000051.1 GCF_019510245.1 Streptomyces sp.
ACACGACGATCAACGCGATCAGCAGCGCGCTGTGGCTGTTCGCCGAGCACCCGACCGCCTGGACGGCCCTGCGCGCCGACCGGACGTTGCTCCGTTCCGCTTTCGAGGAGGTCGTGCGTTTCGAGTCACCGGTGCAGACGTTCTTCCGCCGCACTACGCGGGCGGTCGAGATCGACGGCGTCACGATCCCGCCGCGGGCTCAGGTGGCGATCTTGTTCGGTTCGGCGAACCGGGATCCGCGCAAGTGGCCGGAGCCGGACACGTTCGACATCGGCAGAGAGCCGAGGGACCACGTCGGGTTCGGCTCCGGCGTGCACGCCTGTGCCGGCCAGGGACTGGCACGGGTGGAGGGCGCCGCGATCCTGTCGGCGCTGCTGGATCATGTGGAGGCGATCCATCTGGCCGGACCGCCTCGACGGCACCTCAACAATGTCATCCGGGGCCTGGGAAGTCTCCCCGTCACCGTGACGTCGGGAGCGTTCCGGTAGCGGACGCCACGGCCGACCGCGAGCTGTCCCGGCCGGGAGTTGTGCGGGGTGAGCCCCCGCCGTGTTCCACGGCCGACGATGAACGAGCCCCCTTCCACGGATCCGCGGAAGGGGGCTCGTTCAGGCGATCCTTGCCGAGGACACCGGCAAGACGTGGGAACGGGTCCGCTCAGACAAGGGTGGTGGCGCGGATGAACGCGACGACCTGGGGCCAGGACAGATCGGTGGCCGCCTTGTTGACCGGGTCGCCGTGCAGTGCGCGGGCTGTGAAGCCGTGCCCGGCTCCGGGGTAGACATGGGCGATGCTCGGCCCGGTGGTCCGCGAGTTCAGGGCGTCCTGCAGCCGATGAAAGCTCTCCACCGGCACCACTTCGTCCGCGCCCGGATAGAGAATCATGGCAGGCCCGGCGATCCGGGCAGTGAACTCGGTGGCATCCAGGGTGTGGTTCGGTGCCGGGGAGCCCGGCACGGTGGGGTGATAGGCGACGACGTTCGCCAACCGGCTGTCGCTTCCGCCGAGAAGCAGCGCGAACCGGCCGCCGATGCACCAGCCGATCACACCGACCTGTCGGCAACCCAGCTCGTCAAACATGTGGTCGAGCAGCTTGCCCATTTCAGTCAGGCTGGACTCGTCATCCAGCTCCGACGCCCACTGAAACTGGGTCTCCATCTCTGCCGGGTCATCGCTGCCGGGCCGACCGCGCCACAGGTCCCAGGACAACGCGTTGACTCCGGCGGCGGCCAGGCCGTCGGCGAACTCGCGCAACTGCGGGGAGATCCCGGTGATCGACGGCAGCAGCAGCATGCCTCCTGTGGAGGCCTCGCGCGGGCGGGACAGATACGCGTTCAGCCCGGCCACGGTGATGTCCTCGCCGGTACACGGCACGTCGGCTGCGCTGGGGGCGGTGGGGGCACTGATCTCGTTGGCCATGTTCTCACTACTCTCTACCGAGCTTGACAAGAAATCTTCAGTCAGTGGGGCGCTCTGGGGACTCGAAGGAGGCCGTCCACCAGACCCGTCAGGGCCGGGCGGTGACGCGGCGGACCGGACGGAGCGGATGAGCGAGGCGGTCGCGCCGGCCGGCGGGGGTGCGGCCGGTCGGACCGGACGAGCGGGAGCGCAGTGGCAACGTGGGCGGCACTCCAGGAGAGACCGCAAGGCCGGCGCGTTCGTCGTCCTCACGCGTCCGGCGCTCCCACCAATGGTCAGGGGAAGCGGATCGAAACGTGTTCCGGGCGTAGTTCGGTGACGCTGTTGACCCCGAGCAGTGCCATGGTCTGGACGACCTCACGCGACAGGATCTCCACGGCCCGAGCGACGCCGCGCTGACCGCCGGCCATCAGGCCGTAGAGGAAGGCACGACCCACCAGCGCGGCGTCGGCGCCCAACGCCAGGGCGGCCACGATGTCGGCCCCCGTCGTCATACCGCTGTCGACCAGGATGTCGGCCCGCCCGTCCAGCCGCTCGCGCACTGCCGGGACCAACTCGACGGGTACGGGGGCGCGGTCCAGCTGTCGGCCGCCGTGGCTGGAGAGCACGACACCGTCCGCTCCGGCGTCGACGACCCTCTGGGCATCGGACACCGACTGGATGCCCTTGACCACGAGGCTGCCCTGCCAGTGGCCGCGGAGCCACTCGAGGTCGGCCACCGTTATGGCGGGATCGAAGACACGGTCGATCTGGTCGGCGACCGTGCCCTCGGAGGCAGCCACGTTGGCGAAGGTGAGTGGCTCGGTGGTCAGCAGGTCGAACCAGTAGCGGGGATGAAGGGCTCCGTTGACGAAGGTGCGCAACGTGAGCTGCTGCGGCACGGTGAGCCCGTTGCGCACGTCCCTGAGCCGAGTCCCGGCAACCGGGGTGTCCACGGTGAGGATCAACGTGTCGAACCCAGCGGCGGCCGCACGGTCGACCAGTTCCTTGACCCGGCCCCGATCACGCCAAAGAAACAGCTGGAACCACTTCCGCGCCTGAGGGCCGGCCGCCGCGGTGTCCTCGATCGAGGTGCTGCCCATCATGGAGAGGGCGTAGGGAATTCCGGCCTGCTCGGCGACGGCGACGACGGCTCGTTCCCCTCCGGTGTGCATCATGCGCGTCAGACCGGTGGGAGCGAACGCGAACGGCTGAGTGGACGGCTTGCCGAGGATCATCGTCTCCGCGCTCACATGGGAGACGTCGCGGAGCGCCGAAGGATGGAACTCGAGGCGCCGGAACGTGTCACGAGCTCGACGCAGTGCGAGTTCACCCACGCCGGCCCCTCCGTCGGCGAAATCGAAGACCGCCCTGGGCGCCCGTCGTCGCGCGAGGGCGCGAAGGTCGGCGATGGAGGCCGCTCGCGCCAGCCCCCTCTCCGTCCCGTTGAGCCGGATCGGAGCGGGGCGCAACAGCTCACGAAGCTCGGCTGGGCGTGGCAACCGACGGTGCATCTTGGCGGTCAATGCGATTCATCCCTTCTGTCACCATGTCCAGGGCGCATCACGTGCGATGCGCCGGCCCCCGAGTCCTGATCACTGTCTGCCGCGCTTGCGGTCATCCCTCAAACCAGCAGGTGGGCAATGCTCTTCAGCCCCTCGCTGACGATGCGGGCGTCGACGTCCCCATGGGCTCCGCCCACCCCGATGCCGCCGATGACTTCGCCGTCGTCCGTGACGATCGGGAATCCCCCCGGCACCGGGTGCAGCTGGCTGTCCACCAGATGGGGCGGGCACCCCTGCAGTACCGGCTCGGCGGCGAACTTGGCGAAGTCGGCGGTCGACACGCCCATCACCGCGGACGTGTAGGCCTTGAGCCGAGAGGTCTCGACCGCGATCTTTCCGGCGCCGTCGTCGGCGAGTATGACCTTCGTGACTCCGCTGCGGTTGGTCACGGAGACGCAGGCTCGGGCTCCCTCGGCACGCGCCGCGGCGAGGACCGCCTCGGCTGCCCGGTGCGCGATCTCGTAGCTCAGCGGTTCCCTCATGTCGTTCCCTTTCCAAGGGCGTCGCCGGATTCACGTCCGGCCTTCTGTTCACTGACGGGCCGTCAGGCCGCATACGTCTCGGCACCGACGGTGACGGTGGCGTTGTCGTGGAGCCGCCGGAGGCCGGCCGGGACATTGATGCACTGACGCATCGATCAGTACGCGGTTGGGTTCGCGCTCACGGCGAGAGTCCGCGGTCGGCACGCTCTCCGAGGACGACGCACAGACGGCTCGGGCGCGGTCAGGCAGGGCCTGATCGCCCACCCCGCCTCCGCGTCACCAACAACGTAACACCGCCAATCGCCTCGATGAGCAGCTCTGACAAAATTTTGTCAGAACTCTGGGTGACTGTCGGTGGTGACGTCTGGGGCCGGGCCGAGCCGAGCCGGACAGCCGGTGACCCGAAGTGCGGGTGGCCGTGACCGTTACCCCGGCACCTTGGCGCCGCTCCTTCGATCTCGTGAGCCACCGACGCCGCGAAATCGCTCTGACAAACTTTTGTCATGGGTATTAATCGAAGCGACATCTCGGTGCTACGTTGCCGATCAGGCACAGATGGGCGGCTGCCAAGGACCGCCCGACAGCCCCTGCGGGGACCACCATCCTCCTCTCCGGTGCGATCGAGCGGTTCCTCGCCCGACTCCCGCACGGAGAGCCCCCGCACGTTCGACGTCAATCGAACCGCGTCTGCAGCTCGCACGGCGGGCGGCACGGCGTCCGAGGCCGTCATGCCTCGAACCAGCCCGGTGGTGTGACCGCCACCGTTTCGCTTCCCGTCGTAAACATGGAAGGACAGTGAGATGACCCGGATCGTGGTCGATTTCGAGCGCTGCGAGGGCCATGGGCTGTGTGAGCAGACCGCGCCCGAGGTGTTTCGGCTCGACGACGAGGGCGAGTTGCACCTGACGCGTGACGAGGTGGACGCGGAGCACGAAAGTCTCGTCGCGGCCGCCGTTCGGGTGTGTCCCGTCGCGGCGTTGACGGTGCAGCCGTGAAACGGATCGTCGTGGTCGGTGGGTCCATCGCCGCGGTCACGGCGGCGCAGAGTCTGCGGGCCGAGGGGTACGACGGCCAGGTGACCGTACTCTCCGAGGAGCCTCATCCGCCCTACTCGCGCGTCCCACTCTCAAAAGGCGTACTGGCAGGCCGTGAGTCCGTGGAGTCGGCTCTGCTGCCGCTCCCGAGCGAGGACATCGAGTTCCGTACCGGAGCACGGGCCGTGCGGCTGGACACGCAGGGCCGTCTGGTGACGACAGCGGACGGCAACGACATACCGTACGACGGGCTGGTGATCGCCACCGGTGCCCGGGCACGCCGCCTCAACAGTGACAGCGACCTGGTGGTGCGCACCCTGGACGACGCCTCGGCCCTCGCCGCCCGGCTGGCCGCGTCCCACAGCGCGATCGTGCTGGGCGGTGGCTTCCTCGGTATGGAGGTCGCCGGGACCTGCCGCGCCCTCGGCCTGAAGGTCACGGTCGTCGACCTTGTACCGCCGCTGCTCAGGCTGCTCGGGCCGTGGCTGGCCGATCTCGCCGTCGCTGCCGCCCGTGACCACGGCATACGGGTCCGGGTCGCACCGGACGGCGTCGAAGTGCTCGACGAACACCGCGTGCGCTGCGGGGAGTCGGTCCTGACGGCTGACGTGATCGTCTGTGCGGCCGGTGATGTGCCCAACACCGGCTGGTTGGAGGACGCCGACCTGGCCCTCGACTCGGGCGGCGGCCTCGTCGCCGACGCCTGCTGCCGCGTCGCCCCCGGCATCGTCGCCGCCGGAGACGTCGTGTCTCGCCAGGGCCATAGAACTCCCCACTGGACCAACGCCGTTGAGCAAGGCCGTATGGCCGCGGCAAGCCTGCTGCACGGCGAGTCGGCGCGCCCGTACCGGCCGGACCTCTACTACTGGACCGAGCACTCGGGACTCAATATCAAAATCAGCGGTGAACTCCCGCTCACCGGAACCCCCGAAGTCCTCGCGGGATCGGTGGACGACCGCAGTGCGCTGCTGAGATGGCGCCATGACGGAGGTACGGCAACCGCCGTGGCCGTCAACCACCGACTCCCTGTCATCAAGCTCAAGCGCCTCGGAGCTGGAGCGGCGCCGATCCCCGTAAGCGTCCGTGCGACAACTCAGACGTAAGGGCATGACGATGACTGTTCCGCACCTGGCCCCCTACGATCCGCTCGACCCCGCCCACCATGCCGATCCCGCGGCCCGGCTCGCGGAGGCCCGCGAAAGATCACGGCCGAGGGCCGCGCCGCGATCCCCGGGCACGGGCTGATGGGACGAGAGACGGTCCTGGCCGACAAGCCCGGCCCTCGCGGGGGGGGACCGGGGAGAGGCCGACGGCCGGCTCGTGGGGGTCACGACGTCGCGCAAGTACAGCTACTGCTTCCTGCGGATGCCCGCGCTGCGCCCGATCTACGGCCAGCAGGCCGGACCCGGCACCGAGGTCACCGTCGGCCGGGACAACCCTGGCGGTGCTGAGAGGCGTATCCGCGTCACCGTCGCGCCCGCGCCCTGCAGGGCCGACCACCGGCGCCGCGGCTTTGGATCGGCAATCTGAGAGGGCGTCGGCGGAATCATGCCAATCGCAAATGAACCGGGCCGCAGCAGCACGAGCCGCGTCTTCGCGATTCTGCACGCCTGCCGGCGCAGCGCCACCCCGCTGACGCTCACGGAACTCGCGCGCCGGTCGGGGATCCCGGCGGCGACCGCCTACCGGCTGACCCGCGAGCTGATGGCCGAGGGCGCCCTGGAGCGGAACGAGGACGGCAGCCTGCAGATCGGGATCGGGCTGTGGGAACTCGGCTCCGCCGCACCGCGACAGCGAGACCTGCGCCACGCTGCGCGCCCGGTCATGCAGTCGCTCGCGGGCCATACCCGCACAGTCGTCCAACTGGCCGTCGCCGGCCACCACGAGGCCGTGTGCGTCGAGAAGATCATCGGGTCACGGGCGATCGTGAATGTGGCGGAGGTGGCCGGCGGTCTCCCCCTTCACGCCACCGGCGTGGGGAAGGTGATCCTGGCCTACTCCGATGCCCCGGACGTCCGCGCCGTCCTGCGGGCCGTGTCGCTGCACCGGTACACCGCCCGGACGATCGCCGGTCCCGGTCGGCTGGCAGCCGAGGTGGCCGGGGTGCGGGTCTCACAGGTCGGATACTCGCGGGGCGAACTGACGATCGGGACGACATCGGTGGCCGCACCCGTCTTTGACGCGGAGGGCCGTTTCGTCGCGGCCCTCGGCCTGCTGGCACCGGAAGCGGAGCAGGTCGACCGGCTGGCACCCGAGGTACGCAGGGCCGCCGATGCCATCTCACGGCGCCTTCCGGCCAACGCCTGACGTTCCTCGAGGTCTGGATTTCGATGATCGGAAGGCTCGCTGGCGGCAGGCTGCGAGCCCGGTCGAAAATCGCGGGGTGACAAGGACTACGCCATTTCCCGTGGGGCCGGCCCTGTGAAAAACACCTGGACCACCAGCCAGATGCCCGACCTGGCCGGCCGCACCGCGATCGTCACCGGCGCGAACACCGGTCTGGGGCTCCCCACGGCGCAGGCGCTGGGCAGGGCCGGCGCGCACGTGGTGCTCGCCGTCCGCGACCTCGACAAGGGCAGGAAGGCCGCGGCCACGGTCCCCGGTAGCCATGAGGTCCGCCACGTCGACCTCGCCGACCTCTCATCGGTGCGTCAGTTCGCCGCGTCCTGGGACGGCGATCTGGACCTGCTGATCAACAACGCGGGCGTGATGATGGCGCCCCAGGGGCGCACCAAGGACGGTTTCGAGACGCATTTCGGCACCAACCATCTCGGCCACTTCGCGCTCACCAATCTGCTGCTGCCGCACATCACCGGCCGCGTCGTGACGGTCTCCGCCGCCGCGCACCGGTGGGTGAACGGAATCAACTTCGACAACGTGGACCTCAGCGGCGCGTACACCGCCCGGCGGGCATACGGCCAGTCCAAGCTGGCAAACCTGCTCTTCACGCTGGAGTTGCAGCGGCGGCTCAGCGAGACGGGATCACCGGTGCGCGCGCTCTCCGCGCATCCCGGCCTCGCGGCGACAGAACTGCAGCGCACCCCGAATCCGGCGCTGCGCTTGTTCATGCGGGTGGTGGCGCAGGACGCCGAGGCCGGTGCCCTGCCGACACTCTTCGCCGCGACCCAGGATCTTCCCGGTGCGAGTTACGTGGGGCCGGACGGGATCTCCGGGATGCGCGGCGGCCCGACCCTGGTCAGCCCAGCCGCGGCCGCGAGCGACCCGGCGGCGGCGCGGCGGCTGTGGACGCTGTCCGAAGAACTGACCGGCACCAGCTTCGCCGTGCGTACTGAGCCTCGATCCACCGACGGGTAAGAAGGCATGTGTCCCGTGAGGTGGACGAGTCGCTCGCAAGAACAGTCGGCGTGTCGTGACCGATGGCCTGGCAGCTGCGGGGGTGGCGCTCGCAGCGAACGGTGAGTGGACGGTGTCCGGTCGGCCACGCCGGCTTCCACGAGTGAGGATCTGGGTGGCAGTCGGCGTCGGCGGACACAGCGCGAGACCCAGGTCGTCGCTCTGCGGTCGGCCCAGGAACACGGCTACGACAAGGTCCTGACGTGACGACTCCCCGCTCCCGTGCGTCCAAGCTCCATGGAACTTCTGCACACCCGACTGACCTGTGACGGCCAGACCCGCAACCGCTGAACGACGCGTGCGTGCCGGGTCGTCACCTGCTTCCTCCCCACTCATCCAGCTTGGAGCCCTTCGTGAGTGACTCGACACCGGCCGTGGAGGCGGAGCACTCCTCCGGCACACCCAGACGCTTCGGCCTCATATTCTCCGCCCTCATCGCCGCGATGCTGCTCGGGTCCCTCGACCAGACGATCGTCAGCACCGCGCTGCCGACCATCGTCGGCGAGCTGCACGGCGTGAACCACATGGCGTGGGTGACCACCGCGTACATCCTCGCGGCCACCATCGCCATGCCCGTCTACGGCCGCCTCGGCGACCTGATCGGCCACAAGGCGCTGTTCCTCAGCGGCATCTCCCTCTTCCTCGCCGGCTCCGTGGTCGCGGGCGCGGCGCAGGACATGACCATGCTGATCATCGGCCGCGCCGTACAGGGGCTGGGCGGCGGCGGACTGATGATCACCTCGCAGGCGGTCATCGCCGATCTCGTACCGCCGCGGCAGCGCGCGAAATACATGGCCCCGATCGGTGCCGTCTTCGGCCTCTCCTCCGTCGTCGGACCGCTGCTCGGAGGCTGGTTCACCGACGGCATCGGCTGGCGCTGGTGCTTCTGGATCAACCTGCCGGTCGGCGCCGTCGCCCTCGTCATCGGCGTGTTCGCCCTACGCCTGCCACGCCGGGCCGCCGAGGTCACCTTCGACTACATCGGCTTCGCCCTCATGGCGGCCGCGGTGACCTGCACCGTACTCGTGACCACCTGGGGCGGCACGGAGTACGCCTGGTCCGACCCGCTCATCATCGGCCTGGCCGCCGCAGGCCTGCTGACCTGGATCCTGTTCTTCCTCTCCCAGCGCCGTGCCGCGGAGCCGATCATCCCGCTCTGGCTGTTCCACAGCCGGATCTTCAACATCGCCACCCTGATCGGACTCCTGATCGTCGGCATCGGCATGTTCGCCATCATCGGCTACCTGCCCACATACCTGCAGATGGTCTACGGCGTCAGCGCGACCGAGTCCGGGCTGCTGCTCATCCCCATGGTCCTCGGCATGCTGGCCGCCTCCGTCCCGTCCGGACGGCTGATGAGCAGCACCGGGCGCTACAAGATCTTCCCGATCGTCGGCGCGGTCCTCGTGTGCGTCGCCGCGCTGCTGATGTCGACCCTGGACACCGAGACCTCACTCGTCCTGGTCTGCGTCTACGTATTCCTGCTGGGCGCCGGTGTCGGACTGACAATGCAGCCCCTGACCCTGGCCGTGCAGAACGACTTCCCCGCCTCCGCCGTGGGCACCGCGACCTCCGCCAACAACTTCTTCCGGGAGATCGGCTCCACCCTCGGCACCGCGTCCGTCGGCTCACTGTTCGCCCACCGTCTCACCAACCAGCTCAGCGACCGCCTCCCCGCCGACGCCACCAAGACCGTCGGCGACACCCACTCGCTCACCCCGGCCCTGGTCCACTCCCTGCCGGGCAAGATCGAGGACGCGGTCGTCCTGGCCTACCAGCACGCCCTGACACCGGTATTCCGCTACCTTGTCCCGGTGTTCTTCGTCGGCCTCGTGCTCGCCTTCATCCTCCCGGAGAAGAAGCTCGCCGACGACAACGACCCCGATGCGACGCCGGCCGCTCAGCCCGGTGAGACCGACCCGGACAAGGCTGAGGCGCCGACCCCGACAGGTCACTGATCGGCTTGCGTCAGCCGGAGAACGGCCCCGGTACGGGCGGCTGTCGAAGGAATCCCCCGGGTGAGAGCCGTGAGGGCGGGCCTACCAGGCCTGCCCCCACCGTGCGGGGCAAGGGGGATGGCTGCCACGGCTCTGCGACGCTCGTCCCGGCTACGCCGCGCTCCTCTGCCTCAGCACCGCCACGCCGTCCGCAGACTTCTTCGCAGTCGCATCAGCCCTTCGTTCCTCCGTCCTCTCCTGGCGGCGCTCCAAGCCCTTCCCCGGCTGGCGCGACACGCCCGTCGCCGAGCGCGTCCAGAAACTGCTGGCCGCCGCGGAGCTCCTCGCGGGCAGCACCGACGAACTCGCCCCGTTGCTCGTGCGTGAACACGGCGGTGTGCTCGGGGAAGCGCAGACCGACTTCGCACTCGGTACCGGAGTGCTGCCAGTACACGGCGAGCCAGGTCGAGGAATTCCGCCGCCCCGTCCAGTTCGACGACAAGCAGAGCTTCATCAGCGTGGAGAAGGTCCCCGGGGTGTCACGGCGGCGATCGTGCCGTGGAACATGCCCGTGGTCCTGACGATGATGAGGCTGGCGCCCGCGCTGGCCACCGGCAACACCCTCGTGCTCAAACCCTCGCCGTTCGCCCCGGCCGCCCCGACCTTGGTCCTGTACAAGACCGCGGCCACTCTGCCCCCGGTGTGCTCAACGTGGTCCACGGCGAGGGCGATGTCGGGGCTGCCCTGTGCGGCCACCCGCTGGTGCGGAAGGTGGTGTTCACCGGCGGCACCGCCACCGGCCGTAAGGTCGTCGAGGCAGCGCGAGGTGCCAAGGCGATGGCGAGCGTCCGCTTCATGTCGAAGGGCACCGCAGTGTGCGTGCCGTCCCGCCGGACTTGGCAGGTGGCGCACCCGCGCCGCCGCCGGGCGACTCACTCGCCGTCGAACAGGTACCGCACCGCTGTCTGGGTGAGGTGTCGCACGAAGGCGTCGGTGTCGGCGGCGGGAGCGGCGAAGTCCGGGCCGTAGCCGACCCGCATCATGAGTGAGGCGAAGACCGTGCTGAAGCAGAGGCGCACGGCCGTTTCGGGATCGGGGTGCGTGATCTCGTGCGCGGCGCCGAGGACCACAGCGGTGAACCGGTCCGCCATCTGCGCGGTGTAGGCACGGGCCCGGCGGTAGACCTCCGAGTGGGCGCCGCTGAGCAGCACCATCGGCTTGAGGAACGCCGCGTGGCGCTCGAAGATCCCGGCGAATTCGGCGACGGCCTCGGCCACCAGCGTGCGCGCGTCGAGGCCGGCCCAGCGCTCCTCGCGGTCGAAGACCTCCTCGTCGGCGCGGATGCGGCTGAGACCGTGCTCGTAGACAGCGAGGAAGAGGGCCTCCTTGCTGGTCGTACGGTCGTAGATGGCCCGTGGGGCGACCTTGGCGCGCTCGCAGACGGCCGCGATGGTGAAAGCCTCGTACCCGCCCTCCTCGATGATCGCGGCACCCGCCTCAAGGATCCGGGTCCATGCCTGCCGGGTCCGTTCCTGTCGCGGCGGACGTATGGCGAGCTCGCTGTTCCTGTCCGTGGCTGTCACCCCGCCATTGTCTCCGTGAATCGCCGACATCCGGCTTGCCGATACGCCGTGGAAACCTCGGCGCAACCATTGACAGCGCCCCACCGTGAGTCGGATGCTTCCCGCTAATCGTAGTGCACACTACGGTTTTCCCCTCTCGGGGATGCGAGAACCACACTCACCTGGCCGCAGGCTCGACAACACTCAAAGGAGAGTCCGCTGTGACGCATGCGACCTTGCCTGTGCCCACCTCCGACGTCGACCTGTTCTCCGACGAGGTGTTGCACGATCCGTACCCGGCTCTCCGCCGGCTCCGGGAAGCCGGCCCCGCGGTACGGCTGACCGCCTACGACGCATGGGTCCTCCCCCGCTACGACCATGTCCGCGCGGCCCTGGCCGACCACGAACGTTTCTCGTCCGCGCAGGGTGTCGGCTACGAGGACCAGTTCAACGCCCCGATGAAGGGAAGCGTGCTGGCCAGCGACCCACCGGACCACACCCGGCTTCGGGCGGTGCTGTCCGACAAGCTCGCCCCCAAGGCCCTGGCCAAGCTACGGACCCGGATCGCCGACCTCGCGGACGACCTCGTCGCCCGCGCCGTGGCCAAGGGTGATTTCGATGCCGTGGCGGATCTTGCCGCGGTGTTCCCGGTGACCGTGGTCGCCGACCTGATCGGGCTCGCCGAGGAAGCGAGGGGCCCGCTGCTGTCGTTCGCGGACGCGGCGTTCAACACCTTCGGCCCGTTCAACGCCCGCGCTCAGGCGTCCCTTCCCTTCATCGGCCAGATGTTCGAGTACCTGAACACGGTGATGGTGCCGGAGAACCTCCGCCCGGACGGCTGGGCCGCCGCCGTCTACCAGGCCGCGGACCGCGGAGAAATCGAGCCGGCCTCCGTGGTGCCCCTGTTGTCCGCGTACGTGGTCGCGAGCATGGACACCACCATCAATGGCATCGGCAACACGATCCTCCTCTTCGCCCAGCATCCCGAGGCATACCAGGAGGTGCGCGCGGAACCGGCACTCCTCGGACCGGCGTTCGAGGAGTCACTGCGGCTGGAATCCCCCGCGCAGGGCTTCTTCCGGCGCACCACCCAGCCGGTGGACATCGAGGGCATCTCCATCCCCGCCGACACCAAGGTCCTGCTGTCCTGGGCCTCGGCCAACCGGGACGAACGCAAGTGGGAGCGCCCCGAGGAGTTCCTCGTCCGCCGCAACCCGGTCGACCACGTCGGCTTCGGCTACGGCGTCCACGGCTGCGCCGGGCAGGGGCTGGCCCGCCTGGAGGCGCAGGCGGTGCTCGGCGCGCTGGTGCGGCGTGCGTCGTCGATCGAGCTCGCGGGCGAGCCGGTCCGCAAGCTCAACAACGTGATCAGGGGCCTGGCGTCGCTCCCCGTCACGGTACGCGCGGAAGGGAAGTGAGATGTCCAGGATCGTGGTGGACTTCGACCGTTGCGAGGGCCACGGACTGTGTGAGCAGACCGCGCCCGACGTATTCCGGCTCGACGACGAGGGAGAACTGCACGTGACCCACGAGGATGTGGCCCCGGAGCGCGAGAGCGCCGTCGCCGCCGCAGTACGGGTCTGCCCCGTCGCGGCCCTGAAGGTCCAGTCGTGAAGCGGATCGTCGTGGTCGGCGGGTCCATCGCCGCGCTGACGGCGGCGGAGAGCCTGCGGACGGAGGGGTTCGACGGACAGGTGGCCGTCCTGTCCGACGAGCCTCACCAGCCCTACTCGCGGGTCCCGTTGTCCAAGGGCGTCCTCGCCGGCCGGGCACCCGCGGAATCGGCCCTGCTTCCCCCTCCGGGCGAGGACATCGAGTTCCGCACCGGGGCACGGGCCGTACAGCTGGACGTCCGCGGCCGTGCGGTGACGCTGACCGACGGCACGCGGGTGCCGTACGACGGGCTGGTCGTCGCCACCGGTGCCCGGGCCCGTCGTCTGACCGGCCGCGACGATCTGGCGCTGCGCACCCTGGATGACGCCTCGGCCCTCGCCTCCCGGCTTGCCGGCGCCCGCAGCGCCATCGTGCTGGGCGGCGGCTTCCTCGGCATGGAGATCGCCACGACCTGCCGCGCCCTGGGCCTGGACGTCACGGTGGTCGACCTCGTCACGCCGTTGCTCAGGCTCCTCGGACCATGGCTGGCCGATCTCGCCGTCGCGGCCGCGCGGGATCACGGCATACGTGTCCAGGTCGCGCCGGACGGCGTCGACGTCCTGGGCGAACACCGCGTGCGCTGTGGCGAGCGGGTCCTCGAAGCCGACGTGATCGTGTGCGCGGCCGGAGACGTACCGAACACCGACTGGCTGAAGGACTCCAGCCTGCCCCTGGACGCCGGCGGCGGCCTCGTCGCCGACGCGTGCTGCCGCGTCGCTCCGGGCGTGGTGGCCGCCGGGGACGTCGTGTCCCGGCATGGACGCCGAACTCCGCACTGGACCAACGCGGTTGAGCAGGGCCGGGCGGCCGCGGCCGGCCTGCTGCACGGCGCGTCGGCCCGGCCCTACCAACCCGACCCGTACTTCTGGACCGAGCAGTCCGGGCTCGACATCAAGATCAGCGGCGAACTACCGCTCACCGGGACCCCCGAAGTCCTCGCCGGCTCGGTGAATGAGCGCAGCGCGCTGCTGAGGTGGCGGAATGACGGAGGCACGACCACAGCCGTCGCGGTCAACCACCGCCTCCCCGTCATCAAACTCAAGCGGCTCGGCGCCGGCGTCCCCGCCGCCCGCACGACTCGGCATCGCCCTGTCTTCGGATCCACCACCTGATTCGTCTCCCTGCCGGATGGTCGACGGTCAGCGGCTGGAGTGATGGTCAGCTGTTCACGCAGATCCGAAACGCATCGGTGGGCCAGGGGCAATGCGGTGCCTGCACTGTTCTGGTCGACGGCCACAGGACCGTCTCCTGCCTCTGCCTCACGGTGGCCGCCGACGGGCGCGGGATCACCACCATCGACGGGGTGGGCCGACGGCGACCGCCTGCATCCGGTGCAGACGGCGTTCCTCGACCTCGACGGCTATCAGCGCGGCTACCGCACTCCCGGCCAGACCTGCTCGGCTGTGGCGGTGGTCGAGGAGCAGGCGGCGGGCCGGCCGAGCGCGGTCACCACCGACGTACCGAAGCCGTCCATCACCAGCTCGATGCGAACGACCGACATGCTCGGGCAGCAGTTCCCCAAGGTCAGGCACATGCTCCTGGACGCCAAGGACGACCTGCCCGCCTTCGCCGCCTTCCCCATCTCCCTCTGGAAGAAGATTCACATCCGGGCCCTCAAAGTCACCCGGGTCATCGCCCCACGTGGCACCGAGCTGGCTCCGGCCCGGGTGTTCACCGGTGGGTCGTCGAGCAGAGCTTCGCGCTCCTGCACTGGTTCCGCCGGCTGCGCATCCGCTGGGAGATCCGCGACGACGTCCACGAAGCCTTGCCTGACGTCCATCCCCTCCAGGCGGTCAGCGCCCAGCTGAAGAAGTGGTCAAGGGTCAACTGCAAACCCTGGCCACAAGACGCCTGGGGCGCTGCCGCTGAGGCTGGGCCGCCCGGGCGTCCGGCGGACCGCCGTTTCAGCACTTGGTTTGCGGACGCGTTCCGTCCGAGAGCGTGCCGTCAACGGCGCGTGAGTCCTCCGTCGACGGCGAGGATCTGGCCCGTGATGAATGCGGCTTCGTCGGTGGCGAGGAAGGCGACCGTGTTGGCGACGTCCGCCGGCGTCTGGCGCCGCTTCAGATTCTGCATCTGTACGGTCATGTCGAAGAAGCCCTCGCCGGCACTCTCCAGTGCCTTGGCGGTCGGGACCAGACTGGGGGCGACCGCGTTGACCGTGACATCGTGTTTCGCCAGATTCGCCGCCAGCACATAGGTGAGCCCATTGAGGGCGCCCTTTGAAGAGACGTACGCGACGAACGGCGGCGGGCTCACCCAGTAACTCCCGGACGTTATGTTGATCACTCGACCGGCGTGGGACTGCTTGAGGTCATCGAGAAAAGCCTTGACTGTCAGGAAGGCCCCGTTCACGTTGACCGCGAAAGTCTGGTTCCACTGCTCGAACGTCACGTCGTCGATGTCGGCGAAGGGCACGATGCCCGCGTTGTTCACGACGATGTCGACCCGGCCCAGCGCATACCGGACCTCCGCGGCGAACGCATTCACCTGGCCCTCGTCGGAGACGTCGACTTTCGTGCTGAAGAACCGGCGGCCGTTCCCCTCGACAAGCCCCTGCGTATCGTTCGCGGCGTCCACGTCGGCGACCGCGATGTCGGCGCCCTCGGACGACAGCTTCCGGGCGATCTCCTGACCGATCCCGGCACTACCGCCGGTCACCACGGCAATTCTTCCCGCCAGACGTCCCGCCATGACACAACTCCTTCTTCGCGGGCCGGAGGTCCGCGAGCGTTGCCCGCCCAGCCGCTCCCGGCCCCTCGACCAATCCCCCACGGCCACCTCGGCTTCGGCTGCGGGAGAGGCCGAGCGCCGTCCGCACGGCGAACGATGCCCCTGGCCCCTGCAGCCGGACCGCGGCGCAGTTCTCTGACCGGCCATAGTGCCCGGCTCCCAGTCGCGGCGATACGGGGGATTCCGTTCAACGAAAAGGCCTCCCGCACGCGTCGCCCACGCGTGCGTCGGCGCGCGCAGCGGGGTGGCGCACGGACGCGTGGCGGCCCAGCCGACCTGTGTCCAGCCGAGGCCCCTTCAGCTGCTGGGCTGATCCTCGTCCTGCGCCTCATCGATGCCCCCACGGGGATCATCCGACTCCGCGGCCCCTCCTCGGGGCGCTTCGGCGAGCGCGTAGAGCACGCGCGCCAACTGCTCGGCGTAGCGGTCGAGAAACTCGGGTGAGGAAGGATCCTCACCGGTGACGGCGGCAGCCAACTGCGGCAGCACTTCCGGTGCGATCGCCGCGGCGAAGAACGCGAGCGTCAACGCGCCGGCATCGAGATCGGCGCGGATCTCTCCCTTGCCCTGCCTTTTCCGGGTTTCGGCGACGACGTCGAGCAGACGGTTCGCCCATGCCTCGGGAGGTGGGGGTTTGCCGTCGAGTTCGGCACGGACCAGCGTACGGACGATCGGCACCTTGTCGTCGTGTTCCCAGCGCACGTAGTCCCGGACGATCTCGGCGAACGGCTCCGCGCCACCCATCATGGTCGCGCCCTTGGTGATCCAGCGCTCGGTGAGGGCGTCGTACAGGCCCTTCTTGCTGCCGAAATGATAGGTGATCAGCGAGTGGTTCACTCCAGCCGCGGCGGCGATTCGCTCGACACGTGCCCCCTTGAAGCCGTGCTTGCCGAACTCCTCGTTCGCCGCCTCCATGATGCTCTGGCGGGTGCGTTCCGGATCGTGCCGGCGACGGGGATCGGCCGAGCGCCGATGGCGCTTCCGCTCCCCCGCGGACTCAGGAGTGTGCTCGTCCTTGTCGATCACCTTTTGAATATAGCCCTGCTTTCGGCTCCGCCTGCCCGAGCAGCGGCGGTTCGCGTGACGCGCGCGGTGCCCGTCGCGCACGGGGCGGGTCGTTGGTGTGGTGCAAGGTGCGGATGGCGTTGACGTTGAACCGTTTGCGCGCGTCACCACATGGTTGGCTTTTGGTGAACGGTAGTGCGTCATCCGTTCGCGAGCGCGTCCAGGAGCCAGTCGCGCCGCACGCAGTGTTCCAGCGCGAAGGAGTCGGCCAGCGCGAGCACGTCGTCGTCACCGAGGCCTCGGAAGAGTTCGGCGTACTCCTGGACCAGCGGCTGGCCGAGCAGGATGTGCCGGACGATGATCTCGATCCACTGGCGGGTACCGAACGGGTACGGAGAGAAGCCCGGGAACTCGTCGGCGACAAGCTGTTCGAGCGGCTTGGCCGCCTCGCGGATGTCGCCGTCCGGGGAACCCCAGGCCTCGGCGCCCAGGCGGTGTTTCTTCGCCATGAACTCGGCGAAATGGCGCTGGTACGGGCTGCCCGGGGCAAGGTGGACAAGTCCTTGGAGGCCGACGTCCTTGTACGTCCAGATCGACCAACTGGCCTCGTGCCGACGGTAGATCTCCAACTGGTCGGCGAGCAACTGCGCGCACTGTTCGTCCCGCGCCGGGTCGCCGGTGTACACCGGGCCGAACTCGCCGATCCAGATGGGGGTGCCGGTCTTGCGCATGTACGCGGTGCGGCGCAGGAATACGTCCTCGACGTGCTCCTTGTCGACCCAGATCCCGTCCGTGCGACCGGGGTAGCCGCCAGTGCGGGCGAAGCCGGCGCGCGCGTAGTCGTGGCAGGTGTAGACGGTGTTCTCGATGGGTTCGCCGAAGAGGTCGAACTCGGTGGAGTAGCGATTGCCGTCGAGGAAGAGGATGTGGTGTGGATCGATCGAGCGAATGGCTGCGACGAGGCGGTCGTAGAAGGCGGGCAGCACGTGCCCGGACTCGTCGGCGGGCTCGTTGATCGGGTTGTATCCGGCCACCCAGGGGTTGTCCTTGTACCGTTCGGCCATGACCTCCCACAGGTGCACGACCCGGTCCTGGAAGTGCCGGTGGTCCCAGAAGGACGGCAGGTGGGTGGGGTTGTCGGAATGCCATTGGTGGTTCTGGGCGCCGGGCAGGGAGTGCAGGTCGATGACGGTGTAGATGCCGTGTCGTCCGCACAGTTCCACCACGCGATCGAGTTGTGCGAAGCCTTCCTCGCGGATCTCCAGCGGGTGGGCGTCGTCCTCGAAGTGGCGGTAGTTCACCGGCAGGCGCAGGCAGTTGACGCCCTTGGAGGCGAGCAGCGCGGCGTCGGCCTCGTCGAAGAAGACGGTCAGCAGCCGGTCGAAGAACAGCTGATACCGGCGCTCACCCAGGACCTCCCGTACCGCGGAACGCATGGCGGATTCATTGGAGGGGTAGCCGGTGATGAAGTTCTCCATGTTCATCCAGCCGCCGAGTCCGGCGCCACGGAGCCGGACCGGGGTGCCGTCCCGGGTTTCGAGCCGGGTGCCGGAGACCTTCAGCAGGGGGTCAGGGGGATTGCGGTGGGAGGCCGGAGTGCTGAGGTCGGAGGCCATTGAGGCGGTCCCTTCGTGGTGTGGTGACGGGCGGGGTTTCGTCGAGGCCGGCCTCGGTCCCCGGGCCAGGGGAGGGGCGTCAGGAGGGGCAGCTGTCTCAGGCCGAGGGCGTCTCCTCGTCGGCGGTGACGAAGATCCGCACGTCCCAGGCACCGAGTCGCAGTGCTGTGCCGGCGGGTGCGGAGGTGCCGTCGAGCACGTCGGAGAGTGCCACCGGTGAAGTGACGTCCATGGGGTCCCAGCTCCAGTTGTGGACGACGTGGACGCGGCGGCCGTCGGGCGAGGTCCCGGTGGTGGCAGTGACCGACGGCGGCAGGTTCCGCCAGCCGCTGCACGGGACGGGTGCCAGCCAGGCGGCGAGTGCCCTGGCGAGGTCGCGGCCGGGAACCGTGCCGACGCAGGTGACCCGGCCCGCGCCATGGTGGCGGGTGGTGACGGCGGGCCAGCGGCCGAAGTGCGGGTGGTCGTACGCGGCGAGCACCTCGGCGTCCAGGGCGGTGAGTCCGTCGACCCAGCGCGTGGCCGTCGCCTGCTCCGGCAGCTCCAGCGGGCTGCCGGGCACCGCGCGCAGCGGGATGTCCCGCACCAGGTTGCTGAACTCCTCGTACTGGACCCCGGCGGCCGTGGTGAGTCGTCCCGGAGCCGGTTCCTGGCGGGCCCGTGCCTCGTGGTCGGCGTAGCCGGTCCGCGGTCCGAGGACCAGGTGGCCGCCCGCGTGCGCGTAAGCCGCGAGCCAGTCCAGTGTCCCGTCGTCAGTCACGTACAGCGCCGGGACGACGAGGACCGGATGGAGGCGCACGGCATCCTCGGGGCTTGGGCCGGGGGCATCGCCGCGCGGGTCGTGCAGCTGCCGGGCGTGCACCATGCGGACCTGGCGGCCCGCGTCGAAGGCGCCGCGGTAGAAGGGATCGAGGATGCCGTGGTAGGCGGCCGGATCGGGTTCGCCGTTCCGCTTCGCCAGGGGCGGGTACGTCTGCATCAGCCACTTGCTGGGCGTCGAGTACACCATGGTGATGTCGGCGTCCGGCTCGATGCCTGCGACCAGCGGGCCCGCGGTTTCGAACTCGCCTCCCAGGCGGGCCAGTTCGCCGTACACGCGGCCAGGCCTGCCGCTGTGCGGGAGGATGCCGCCCACGTAGGTCTCGGCGCCGAAGTGCAGGGTGTGCCAGTGCCAGTACTCGATCATCCGCGCCCCGCGCGCCACCAGCATCCATGCGGCCTGCCGCCACTGGCCGTCGTAGGCGGGGCGGTTGTCCCAGGGGCCGCCGATGGTGGCCGCGTTGGTCTCGGTGACCAGGAAGGGGGCCTGGCGGGAGGAGTACATCCGGTCCGCGATCTGGGATATCGACCAGGCGCCGGTGGTCTTGTTGTGCTCGGCCTCGCGCTCGTCGGGCAGCAGCAGGGCGTCCTGCATGGCGTAGTACGGGTTGCCCGCGGCGATGTCCAGGTCCGCGTTGAGCTCGTGGTCCTCCACCCCCGGGCGGGGATAGGAGACGCAGGTGGTGACGAACTGCTCGGGGAGGGCGTACTCGCGGGTGATGCCCGCCTGCCAGGCGATGAACTCGGTGGTCTGCCTGGCCTGGAACTCCCGCCAGGCGACGTCGTACTGCGGCTGGGTGTTGCCGTCCGGCGCCCACAGGTCGGCCCAGGTGGTCAGGCGGTGCGACCAGTAGACCAGACCCCACTCCCGGTTGAGGGTCTCGACGTCGCCGTACTTGTGGCGCAGGTGGTCGGTGAAGCGCTGGAAGACACCATGGTTGTGGAAGAGCTCCAGGCCGGGCTCGTTGTCCACCTGGAAGCCGATGACCGCGGGGTGGCGGGCGTAACGGTCGAGGATGCGGCGAATGACGCGTTCGGCATGGAAGAGGAAGGCGGGGTGGGTGTAGTCGACCTCCTGACGGGCTCCCCAGCCGATGCGCTGACCGGTGGCCCGTTCGCCGCAGATCTCCGGGTACTGCCGGGCCAGCCACGGCGGGACCGCGTAGGTCGGTGTGCCCAGGATGACGGAGATCCCGCGTTCCCGGGCGCCGTCGAGGACGGGCTGAAGCCAGTCGAGGTCGAACGTTCCGTTCTCCGGCTCCCAGGTCGACCAGACCGACTCGCCGACCCGGATGACGGTGAAGT
>NZ_JAEKKT010000371.1 GCF_019510245.1 Streptomyces sp.
GACGGCGATGCCGTACTCCCGGGAGGTCTGGATCACTCCGCCGCCGTGCACGACCAGGACCCCGGCGATCACGGCCGCCACACCCAGGCCCACGTAGCACACGACGTACAGCAGGGAGAGGACACCGGCTCGCTCATGCGGCTCCACCTGCGGAATGACCAGCCGGATGCCGCCCTGGAACCCGCTTCCGAAGCCGACGCCGGAGATCGCGCCGCCCACGAAGAAGCCGATCACGGAGAGCGTGCCACCGGTGCCCGAGCCGATGGACACCAGGGTGATCGTCACGCCGACGACCAGTGTGGCGACGCTGATGAGCATCATGGTCCGGGTCGCCGCGCTGCGCAGCGCCATGACCGCCAGACCGGCGCAGCCCGCGATGACGAACAGGGGCAGTCCGCCCCAGACGACGGAGTCGGAGTGCACCAGGGTCCGGGTGATGGCCGGGCCGAGTGCGCCGTACAGGCCGGCCAGCGCCCACACCGCGAAGATCACAGGTGCGGCGATGGCCACCGACGCACGGGCGGACCTGGGCAGCTTGAACTCGGGAACCATGCTGGCCAGCGCGCCCGGCTTGCGGGTCACCGTCTCGTTCAGGGCGAGCACGCCCAGCGCCTGCACGACGAAGACACCGAGGAGCACCACGTAGACGAGATGGGTGGGGGCCGGCAGGTACTGGACGATCAGTCCGGAGGCGAAGGCGCCGCTCGCGGTCCCCATGGTGGGGGCGAAGGAGTTCAGGAAGCTGCCCTTGCGTGCGTCGATGTCCAGCATTCCGGCGCCGAGCGCGCCGACCGCCGCACCGGTGCTCAGTCCTTGCAGGACTCGGCCGACCAGCAACGTGGCCACATCCCCGGCGGTGATGAACACGACCATCCCCAGGACCTGCACGAGCAGGGCCGTCAGAAGCACCGGGCGCCGGCCCACCTGGTCGGAGACCCTGCCGAAGACCAGGAGGGCGGCCAGGACGGCCACCGCGTAGGTGCCGAAGACGATGGTGATGGTGATGGGGGAGAAGCCCCAGTGCTGCTGGTAGATCGCGTAGAGGGGGGTCGGGGCGCTGGACGATGCCAGCAGCGATATGAGGATCGAGGCCAGCAGTCCGATGGAGGCCTTGGGCCCGAGGCTCAGGGCCCGGCGCCGCGGCGCTGCGTGCGCGCCGGACGACTTGGCCGGGGCACCCGGCGAGGCGGGCTGACGCGTGGAGGATGCGCGGCTCATCCGTCACTTTCCGAATAGGGCGAAGCGGACACCCCCATGCTAGACAGACCTGTCTGTTCGTCGCGAGTCCGGAAGACGTGAGGTGTGTCGCACCGACCCCGTGTGCGCGGTCCGTCGCCGTGTGTGTCGCGGGAGCCCCCGGTGCCGTCCGCCTCCGCTCACCCGCCGCCCAGCAGCTGCTCGAACGGCACGGGATCGCGGTAGGGGTCCGGGGGCGTGGGCCGCTCACGGCGGGCTGTCGCGACGGCGAGTTCCCTGGCCGCTCGTGCCACGCGCTCCAGCAGAGCTCCCTGGGAATCGCGTTCGGTGCCCCAGTCCTCGGTCGCGGCGTACACCGCGGTGGGCACGGCCGTCGCGTGCAGGTAGGTGAACATCGGCCGCATCACGTGTTCCAGCACGAGCGAATGCCGCCCGGTGCCGCCGGTGGCCGCGATCAGTACGGGTTTGTCCGTCAGGGCGGTGTCGTCCAGACAGTCGAAGAACAGCTTGAACAGACCGCTGTAGGAGGCGTTGAAGGTCGGCGTCACGGCGATCAGGCCGTCGGCCCTCGCGACGGAGTCGAACACCTCTCGCAGGTCCGGCGACGGGTAGCCCGCCATCAGATGGTCGACCAGGTCGTGAGCATGGTCCCTCACCTCTACGACGACGATCTCGACCGGCTCGCCGAGCCGCTCCAGCTCGGCGCGGACGGCGTCCGAGAGCCGGTCGGCGAGCAGACGGGTGGAGGACGGCAGCCGCAGTCCTGCCGAGACGACGGCGACGGTGCGCTTCATCGCGGGTCCTCCTCCGGCAGCGCGGCCTTCTCCTGCGCCGCCGCGGCGAGAGAGGCGTGCGTCGGGGCGTCCGGAACGTGGGCCGGGCGGCCCACCGCGAACTCCTTGCGCAGGACGGGCACGATCTCGCCCAGCGACTCGATCTGTTCGAGGACGGTTTCACGCGGAACGCCGATGCCGTCCACGTTGAACAGCTGACGCTGGTAGTCGCCGCCCGCGTGCTCGCGGTACGCCAGCACTCGCTCGATCACCTCCTGCGGGCTGCCGACCACCACCGCGGTACGGGCCATGGTGTCCTCCAGGGACGGGCCGTTCCCGTACGCCGATGAGGCGTTGAAGTAACTGCGGAACTCCCGGACGGCGTCCTGCGAGTTCCTCCGCACGAAAACGTGCGCGGCCAGGCCGACGAAGGCCTGGTCGGCACGTCCGTGCCCGTAGTGCTCGAAGCGGCTGCGGTAGAGGTCGACCAGTTGTCGGACGTGCTCCTTGGGCCAGAACAGGTTGTTGTGGAAGAAGCCGTCCCCGTAGTAAGCGGCCTGTTCGGCGATCTCCGGGCTGCGGATGGAGGCGTGCCAGACGAACGGCGGCACGTCGTCCATCGGCCGCGGCGTGGCGGTGAAACCCTGCAACGGTGTGCGGAATCTGCCCTCCCAGTCGACCACGTCCTCGCGCCACAGCCGGCGCAGCAGGGCGTAGTTCTCCACCGCCAGGGCGATGCCGTCGCGGATGTCCTGTCCGAACCACGGGTAGACCGGCCCGGTGTTGCCGCGGCCCAGCATCAGGTCGACCCGGCCGTCGGCGAGATGCTGGAGCATCGCGTAGTCCTCGGCGATCTTCACCGGATCGTTCGTGGTGATCAGCGTGGTCGACGTGGACAGCAGGAGCTTCTTCGTCCGCGCCGCGATGTGTCCGAGCAGCGTGGTGGGCGAGGAGATGACGAACGGAGGGTTGTGGTGCTCGCCGGTGGCGAAGACGTCCAGGCCGACCTCGTCGGCGAGCTCCGCGTACTCCACGAGTGCCTTGAGCCGGTCGCGTTCCGTGGGTGTCCGTCCGGACAACGGGTCGCGTCCCAGGTCTCCTACGCCGAAGATTCCGAATTGCATCCTGTACGTCCTGTGTGTTGTGTCGGTGGCGCCGTCGGCGGTTGCGCCGACGGCGGGGCAGAGGAGTTCTCGGCGTGCTGAGGGGCTGTGGGCGACCAGCTGAGACACGAGCCGGAGGAGGCGGTCAGAGATCCAGCGGCCGGTCCGTCCGCAGTGTCTTCTCGCGCAGGATCAGTGCTTCGAGGGCCGCCAGGTCGTCGGCGACATGGTGCTCCCAGCCGGGGTCCGCGTTCTCGTTCCGAGCGGACCCGCGAACCGGCCTACGGTGACGGCCGTGCCCCGCGGAGTCGCGTTCGGGTGCGCAGCCGTCCTCGTCGGCGCGTGTGCCACGGTGCCGCCCGGTGCCCGCAGGGTCGGTGGCGCTGCCGGGCAGCGCGAGGCCGGTCCGCACGTCGGTGATGGTGAGAGTCATGTCTTTCCTTCCCCAGGGTCGCTGGTCTGCGGGCTCGTCGAATCGCAGGACGGCCGCACGGCGCACGAAACCCGGGTGAGCACACCCGGGTAATTGTTACGCGCAGCAAATATAGCCGGATTCCGTAGGCGCACACGTGTGAGCAGCCTGTTCTGTGGATCACACCTCAGAGGGGTAGGGGATGGGGCACGGCTCTGGCGGAGGTGCGGCGGTCAGGTGGCGACGTCTCGCAGTGCCGCCGCGAGCTTCTTGAGGTCCAGCTCCTTGAGGTGGTCGAGGAAGTGCCGTCGGATCGCGTCCAGATTGGTGGGATAGGCCTCCTCCAGGCGGGCCAGGCCGGCGGCGGTCAAGGAGGCGTGCCAGCTGCGGCCGTCCGTCTCGCACCGCAGCCGCTCGATGAATCCCTCTCCCTCCAGTCGTTGCACGATGCGGGTCGTGCCGCTGAGGGACATCTCGATGGTGTTGGCGAGCTCGTGCATGCGCAGTTGTCGGTCGGGTGCCTCCGACAGGTACATCAAGGTCAGGTATTCCGTGTTCGACAGCCCTTGCTCCCGCTGCATCTGGGCGTCGATGGCGCGGGGCAGCGCGTAGAGGAGCGAGGGGAGGGAGCGCACAACGGCCTCCTCTTCGGCGGTAAGCGGTTTCAGGCCGTCCTTGCGCGGGCTGGACTTCGATGTCATGGGGGCATACCTCACATGTGTGCGGCGTCGAGCGCCGCTGTCGACGGCCGATCCGGCCCCGTGTTTCTGTCTCCGGGTCGAGTGATTATTTGACGCAACAACCACTTCACCACTATGGTGTTTGTCGAAGCAAGTATATCGCGAACCGGTCGCCAGGGCCACATCTACGCCCGGGACGGACGCGGGTCATTTTCACGAAGGGTTCAGCGTGACCAAGATCGGAATCATCCTCGGCAGCACCCGTCCGGGCCGCAACGGCGAGGCTGTCGCTCGTTGGGTGCTCGACATCGCCTCGAAGCGGACCGACGCGGAGTTCGAGCTGGTCGACCTCCTCGACTACAAGCTCCCGCACCTCGACGAGGCGCTCCCGCCGTCCCTCGGCCAGTACTCCCAGCCGCACACGCGGGAGTGGGCGGACAAGATCGCCTCGTTCGACGGCTTCATCATGGTGACGCCCGAGTACAACCACTCCACGTCCGGTGTGCTCAAGAACGCCATCGACTACCTGTACGCCGAGTGGAACAACAAGGCCGTCGCGTTCGTCAGCTACGGCGGCGCGGGCGGTGCGCGTGCGGTGGAGCACCTGCGTCTCATCGCCGGCGAGCTGCAGATGGCGGACGTGCGTTCCCAGGTCGCGCTGTCGCTGTTCCACGACTTCGAGAACTTCAGCGTGTTCAAGCCCGGCGACTTCCAGCTCGAGGCCCTGAACACCACGCTGGACCAGGTGCTGGCCTGGAGCAAGGCGCTCGCCCCGCTGCGTGCCGCCTGACGGGCGCACCTGTTCGTGAGGTAACGGCGGCGGCCGGGCGGAGAGGTCGGGCCGCCGCCGTTCGTACGTGACACAGCCGACTGCCGCGGCGCGTGCCGTGGCCGGTGAGATCACGGCGCTCTCGCAGGAGCACGGTCCGACTCTCACCCCAGCAAGCTTGGCGGGCCGCTTTGGCAGGCAATTACCATGAACTCGTGTCGAGCGACGCGCGGCGGCGGGATCGCGTTCCGCAACCCCTCACCCAGGACGAAGAAGCCGTGGTGAGGTCGCTCGGCCGCATCATCTACGCCCTGCCCCGTGCCGTCGATGCCGACATGATGCGGGAGCAGAGGCTTTCCCTGACCGAATACCTGGCTCTCATGCACCTCTCCGAGGCTCCGGGCCGGAAGCTGCGCATGGGCGATCTCGCCGTCGCGGTGGAGATGAGCGGCAGCGGCATGTCTCGCCTGGCGGACCGGCTGGAAAAAGAGGGTCTCATCCGGCGGGTCAGGTCGCGGCAGGACGCCCGGGGCTGGAACGCCGTCCTCACGGACGCGGGCTTCGACCGGCTGGCCAAGGCCTGGCCGACCAACCTCGCCTCGGTCCGCCGTCATTTCCTGGACCATCTGACGGGGCTGGACCTCGGCAGGCTCGCGGCGGCCCTGCGCGGCATCGCCACCTGAGGGCGCGCTCCTCGGGACCCTGACGGCCGCTCCGGCCTCGGGTCCGGCGCCTGCGCCACAGGTGCCTACGCGCTCTCGTCCGGATCGGCCGGCGCAGAGTGCGGTGCACCTTTCGTGCGGTGCACACCTTCATCCTTCCTTCGCCTTCCCAAGGACCGTCGTGTACATCGCAGCTGTCATCCTCAGTGTTCTTCTCGCCCTGATCACCGTTGCCGCCGGCGCGCCGAAGGCGCAGTTCAAGGGTGACGTCGTGGACGGGCTCGTCGCGAAAGGGCTCGGTCCCGCGCTGATCCGTTTCATCGGCCTCCTCGAGGTGGCCGCGGCGGCGGGGCTGGTGGCCGGCATCTGGTGGGAGCCGCTGGGCATCGCGGCCGCTGTCGGGATGGCCGTCCTGCTCCTGGTGGCGATCGGGTACCACGTGAAGTGGGGCGACTACGGAGACGGAGCCG
>NZ_JAEKKT010000052.1 GCF_019510245.1 Streptomyces sp.
GGGACCGGCGGGTACGGGCGGTGGAGATCACGCCGCGGGGTCTCGAGCTGTTCGATGCGGCGCATGTGGCGGCGGAGCCGCTGGCCGAGCGCCTGGTGGCCGGCCTGGGGCCGGGTGAACGCGAACAGCTGACCGGACTGCTGACCCGGTTCGCGCACCCGGCGGACGACGGCAGAGCATGAACACGCCCGGACGGGGACCGGTGCGCACACGGCCGCATCGAAACGGACGGGGACGGTTTCCTACGGAGTGACGGCACCGCCCCGCCCGGTCCCGGCCACGAGCAGGGTGTCCGCGGCCGTTATGGCCTCGTCCACGCTCCGGGTACCCAT
Source organism: Streptomyces sp. (assembly GCF_019510245.1). GTDB lineage: Bacteria > Actinomycetota > Actinomycetes > Streptomycetales > Streptomycetaceae > Streptomyces. The sequence continues at coordinate 333 of NZ_JAEKKT010000052.1, forward strand.
CGTGATGCACAGCGTGTAACTCACGTCCTCAAGCTCGCGCTCCCTTTCCCGCCCCTCGTTCTCGGCGAGCGCGATCCGCAGGCACGCGTACCGGGTCAGCAGTCCTCTGACGACCTTCGGATCCGGAACAACGAGCACAGCCAGGCCCTCCCCTTCGACGTTCGTGTCACACCGGCGTGAGGGAAGACCGGTTGGCCCCGGCTTGTGTGACGACATGCGCTCAGGACTGACGATTTCCTGAGACGTGTGACCGCGGGAGACGGGTGATGTCACACGACGCCTGCGTGCCCGGTCTCCCGGTCAGAGGATTGTGCCGAGGAACGTGAATGTCTGTGTTGCGCTGGGCCTGGTGAGGGGGAGGAAGCCATATGGACGATGCTGACGCGGTACCGGTCGCGGAGTTGCTCGACGAGCGGCGGCACCTGCTGGAAGTCACCTACTGGATGCTGGGCGACTTTCGCGAGGCGGAGAACGTGGTCGGTGAGAGCTACCGCCGGTGGTACGGGCTGTCCGACGCGGAGCGTGGCCGGATCACCGCTCCCCGGCGCTGGCTCACGACGACCGCGGGCGGGATCTGCCTGGGCCTGCTCGCCCGCCCCCGTCGTGGCATGGGCGGTCAGCGGTACCGGACGGCGGAGCATCCCACGGAACCGGGAGACGCCGAGGACGCTCAGGCGGGCCTGGCGAAGGAGGTCAGCCGGGTTCTGCTGAACGCGCTGGACTCCCTCTCGCCGGCCGAGCGGGCGGCGTTCGTGCTCAACGACGTCTTCGGGATGGCCTCCGACACGGTGGCCGACATCGTGGGACGCCCGGAGCCCGAGTGCGCCGAGCTCGCCGACCGTGCCCGCCGCAGCCTTCGGATGCAGCGCTCGCGCGCCACCCCTCCCGATGAACAGGATCTCCTCGCCCGCACCGTCCGCCAGGCCTGTGCCGACGAGGATGCCGAACTGCTCGAGTCGCTGCTGTGCCCGGACGCCACGGCGTTCTTCGACGGCGGAGGCAAGGTCCGCGCACTGAGCAGACCGGTACACGGCAGCCGTCAGGTCGCCCACAGCCTGCTGACACTCCTGGCCCGCCACCCCCGCACCACCTTGACCACCCACTCCGTCAACGGGCGGACCGGCCTCATCGCCCGATACGACCGCCAGGTCGTCGCCGTCATCAGCCTCGACATCGCCGAGCACCGTGTCGCGCAGGTGTGGGTTGTCCTCAATCCCGACAAGCTGCGGTCCTGGAACCAGCCCCCCACCGGCCCGGACCCCGGCTCGCTCTGATCGCCGGGCGCCGACGGGTCAGCAGCCGTCGACGAACGTGACGGTCTCCTCGAGTGGCGCCCGGCCGATACGGGGTTGGCCTGCCGCGACGTCCTCGTGCCCGATCGACATGCCGCAGAAGAGCAGGAGTTCGTCCGGGGGCGACAGGACCTCCGCGACGGTCCTGTGATACTTCGCCCAGGCCATCTGCGCGCAGCTGTGCAGCCCTTCGGCGCGGAGCAGCAGCATCACGGACTGCAGATACATGCCCAGGTCCGACCACTGGGGCCGGCCCATGCAGCGGTCGACGTAGCAGAACAGGGCGGCGGGTGCCCCGAAGCAGTCCCAGTTCGCGGCGGCGGCCCGCTGCCGCGCCTCCAGGTCCGCACGCGGAATGCCGAGCGCGCCGTAGCGCTGCTCGCCGAAGGCGGATCGGCGCTCCTGGTAAGGGCTCTTGAGGGCTGGAGGGTACTGCTCGTACTCGGGCTCGTCCCAGGGGTCGCTCGCGGCTATGCGTGCGCCGGAACGCTTTTTGAGCTCGGCCAGCGGGCGGCCGGTCAGTACGTAGACGTGCCACGGCTGGAGGTTCGAGGCGGACGGCGCCCAGGCCGCGGCGGACAGCACCCGCTCCAGCGCCTCCCGGGGCACCCGCTGGTCGGTGAATCCGCGGACGGCGCGCCGACTCGCGACAGCCTCGTAGACATTCATGATCGCCTGCACCTCTTTTTCCTTGACACCTCCAGGATCGTCTCACTTGCAATTGTATCGGTCAATACTATCTCGGGCGAGCAGGGGTGGTGTCTGCGGAGTGGGGGTTGGCCTGTTCATGCCTTGCCAGTAGTCCGGTCAGCTGTTCGCGTTCACCCGGCCCCAGGCCGGCCACCAGGCGCTCGGCCAGCGGCTCCGCCGCCACATGCGCCGCATCGAACAGCTCGAGACCCCGCGGCGTGATCTCCACCGCCCGTACCCGCCGGTCCCAGCGGACGCAGCGCCTCCGTCATCACCCCGGCCACCCGCCCATGCGCCCGCCGCAACAGCAGGGCGAAGGCGAAGGGTGAGGCGTTCCGGGGATGGTCGGTGGCGCGCGGGATGGCTGAGGGGGCGGCTCCGTGGGGTGCGTGGATGGTCACGACGTCACAATACAGCCATAGGCGCATTCGAGACGGTTTCACTTGAGCCGGTCACCCTGGGCTGAGGAGCCGCGCTCCGGTCCGAGTCGTGCCCTCGCAGTCACTTGACTGATGCATGGAGGCCTCGGCCCGTTCCACCCTCGTAGTGACCAGGTCCACCGGAGCAGGTGAGGACCTTCCGAGCCGGCCCACGCCCTGTGCGCGGCCCTGTGGACGCCGATCCGCAGCCGTCGTGCCGGGAAGACGAGAAAGGACGCATCATGAGCGGCAAGGTCTTCGACACCGACGACGGGCCGGAATGTGCTCACGGAGCCGGCAGGCACCGGTGGGACGGCCACGCGAGGCGGGGTGACGAGCCCGAGCCGGTGACATGCCGAACGGTCGTGGCTCTTCTCGAAGAGGGTGCGGCGCTGCCGGTCACGACAGATCTCCGCTACGACAGCGCGGAGCCGTATTCCGTGTTCATGGCGTTCAACGCGGGCAGTGATCCGGTCGTCGAGTGGGAGTTCGGCCGTGAGCTCCTGGCCTCCGGCAGGCGGCGGCTCGACGGCTTCGGTGATGTGCAGGTCTGGCCGGACGAGATCCGCGGCCATGGACTGGTGTACCTGTCGTTCCGGTCGGGGCGGGAAACGTTCGTCGTCGCCGCGTCCGCGGTGGTCATCGACGAATTCCTGACATCCACCTTCGACGTCGTGCCCCTCGGCCAGGAGGGGAGCTTTCCGGGGCTGGAGAGCTTCGCCGGCAAAGAGTCGTTCGACTGATGCTCCACCCTCACCGACGGGAGGGCCGCCCTCGGCTAGTAGCATGCTGAGCGGAACACCCCCCTGGCGGAGAGAAGCTTCACGTGCTGTGCCCCCTGCTTGCCGTGCCGACGAGTCGTCGTCCGGCGCCTGAGCATCCCGCGGGCGCACGGGTGGGGACGGGGATGCCGCGAGCCCCGCAGACGGCAGGATCCGCACGCGTGTGATCGGGCGGGACGAGGAACTGCGCACCCTGCGGGGGCTGCTCGCGGACGCTGCGGCCGGGCACGGCGGTGCACTGCTGGTGCACGGCGCCGCCGGCGTCGGCAAGTCGGCTCTGCTGCGCACGGCCGGGGCCGAGGCCGCCGAAAGCGGCTTCAAGGTGCTCCGCACCTCCGGGGTGGAGCCCGAGCAGTGGCTGCCGTTCGCCGCACTGCAGATGCTGCTGCAGCCTGTCGCCCGTGGCATGAAGGACCTGTCGGATCCGCACCGGTCGGCACTGAGCGCCGCGTTCAGTGCCAGGGATGCCGAGTCCGAGATCTACCGGGTCGGGCTGGCCGTGCTTGAACTGCTCGCCGACGAGGCCGGCCTCCAGCCGCTCCTGCTGCTGGTGGACGACCTGCAGTGGATCGACTCCTCGAGCCGGGACGTGCTCAAGTTCGTCGCCCGGCGCATCCATGACCTCGCCATACAGGTGATCGCCGGCGCCCGGGTCCAGTACTCCGAGTCGTACGGACACCGGGACCTGCCGCTGCCACCGCTCACCGGGCCGGCCGCCGCCGAGCTGCTCGACACCGTCGCGCCCGACCTGCCGCCGCCGTTGCGGGCCCTGATCCTGGAGCGTGCCGCGGGCAATCCGCTGGCCCTGGTGGAGCTGCCCAAGGCCGTGCAGGGCGTGACCGCGCAGCTGGACGACCTGCCGCTGACCCAGCGGCTGGAGGACGCGTTCTCCGCACGTACCGATGCCGTGAGCCGGGAGTGCCGCACGCTGCTCCTGGTCCTCGCCGCTGAGCCGGCCGCGCCCCTGAACCTCCTGCTGGATCTGGCGAGCCGCCTCTGCGGCTCGGCGGTCACCGTCGACGCGGTGCAGGAGGCGGTCGACGCGGATCTGGTCACCCTGGTCGGTTTCACCGCCGAGTTCCGCCATCCGCTGATGCGCACGGCGATCTACACCCACGCGACACTCGCCGATCGGCTGGCCACCCACCGTGCCCTCGCGGCGGTGATGGACGGCACCCCGGAGCGCCAACTCGCCCACGAGGCAGCGGCCACGATCGGACCGGACGAGGAGCTGGCCGCCCGGCTCGAGCGTTTCGCCGACGCCTCGCAGGCCGACGGGAAGGCGGCCGCTGCCGTCCCGGCGCTGCGTCAGGCGGCCGACCTTGTCCTCGATGCGCAGCGCCGCACCGGCATCCTGGTCCGGGCGGCCGAGTTGTCCGGCGAGATCAACCACCGCATCAGCGTCCAGGCGCTGCTGGATCGCGTCGACATGAGCGTGCTGGACCCGGTCGAGCGGGCTCGTCTGATGGTGGTGTCGGACAGCGCTGCTTTCGAACCGGGCGAGCCGGAGCGACGGATCCAGGACATGGTCACCGCGGCGGCCGGAGCTTTCGACGCGGGAGCCGCAGACGTCGCGGAGAACCTGTTGTGGCGAGCCAGCGCGCGGTGCTTCTTCCAGGACGGCGACGCACAGGTGCGCGCCCGGGCCGCAGCGGAACTCGACCGGTGGAATCCCGATCCGAACGCCCCGCACGTGCTCGCGGTGCGGGCTTATACCGAGCCGTACCGGCACGGGGCCGACGTGATCGCGCGGCTCGACGCCGTCGGAGCAGACCATCAGGACGGCCGGATCCTGCATTTCCTCGGCAGCGGCGCGATGGTGACGGGCGACGTCGGTCGCGCCGTCCAGTACCTCGCGTCGGCCGCCGCGGCATGGCGTTCGCAGGGCCGGCTCGGCCTGCTCGCCCGTTCCCTGGCCGCCAGCTGGCCGCAGGTCTACCTCGGTCGGCTGGAGCGGGCTCGCGAGGAGTCCGCCGAAGGGCTGGCCCTGGCCGAGGAGACCGGGGAGTGGATCGTCTGGCTGGGACTGAAGGCTACGGCCGGCCTGGTGGCGGCGCTGCGCGGGGAAGTCGAGCAGGCGGCGCGGACGACCGGCGAACTGCGCACGCACGGCCTGTTCCCGGGAATGCCGTTCGTCACCGTGATGGCACAGCAGACCGACGGCCTGCTCGCGCTCTTCGACGGCCGCGCAACGGAGGCGTACGACGTTCTGGCGCGCGCCTTCGACCCCGCGGATCCGCACTACCACTCGGTGAGCCGCTGGCTGCTCGCGCCGGACCTGGCGGATGCCGCGGTCGCCGCGGGCACCGTGCGGCAGGCCCGGGACCTACTGGCCGATCTTCCGGAGCTGGCCGGACGGCTGCCCTCGGAAATGATGGTGGTGGCGCACGCCTACACCGACGCGGTGCTGGCTCCGGACGACACCGCGGAGGAGCGTTACGCCGCGGCCCTGACCGCACTGCCGGCCCACTGGACGCTGTCCCGTGCCCGGCTCCGGCTGCACCACGGCCGCTGGCTGCACCGCCGACGCCGCAACGTCGACGCCCGGCACCCGCTTCGGCTGGCCCGTGCCGAGTTCGACCGGGTCGGCGCGCGGCCCTGGGCCGAGATGGCCCGCGAGCAGCTGCGTGCCACCGGCGAGTCGAGCGGCCAACGGCACGCGAACACCGGCGACCAGCTGTCGGCCCAGGAGATGCAGATAGCCGTGCTGGCGTCCCAGGGGCTGAGCAACCGGGAGATCGGCCAGCGCCTGTTCATCTCGCACCGCACCGTCGGAGCCCACCTGTACCGCATCTATCCGCGCCTCGGCATCACCGGCCGAGGCAAGCTGGCGGCCGCCCTCGCCGAGTTGCCGGACGAACAGGCCATGTCGGACGTCTGACGGTTACGGCGCCGGGAGGTCCGGGGACGGTAGGCGGATGACGGCCCAGCCCCGTTTCGCAGTCACGACCACGGGCCCGGGACTGTGCCTCCGGACGACCGCGCCACGCCGTTGAGGCACATGCAGAACGGAGACCCGGCGCGCTGTTCCACGCCCCGGGAGGCAGCGGCGGTCGAGCCATACCGTTCGCGGTAGGTGGAGCGGCGGGCCCCGTCGAACTGATCGCGCAGCCTCTCCGGACAGGGGGCGCGCTCCCCGGCCGGGAGCAGAGGCGCGAGCGCCTTCCACTGGTCGTCGGTCAGACCGTGGCGACGATGTTCATGACCAACGCCGATCAGGAGCCCAGCACCCGGCGCGCCGCCTCGTCGTGCACGTCGAGGATCCGGCGGGCTTGGGCGAGGAGGAGTCGGCCCGCCGCGGTGAATCGGGCGGTCCGGCCGGGCCGCCCCACCCGGCCGTCCCAGTGCCCCGTCGATCACATTCGCGGCACATCCACCGAGGTGCTCACCCGCCCGCGTCCGTCGGCCGGTCACGCCTGGACGGGCGGCGCCGGTACCACAGTCCGGACACGTTCGCTGTTTCGCCCATGGTTCGGATCGACGCGGCAGGCGGTGCCGGGCCGACCCGGCCGCTGCCGTCGTCGACCGCTGCCGGTCACACCCGCGTCCCGCACCCGACCTGATCAAGCCTCGCCGCCGAGGAGGCTCACACCCGGCGGGACCGTCGCTCGGAGCTCTCGCACCAAGGCGCGCACGACCGAGGATCCGCCCAGTTCCGGGCTGGTGACATAGCCGACCTGGCGTGTCGGGCGCTCGGGGCCGAGATCGGTGATCCCGACCGAGTGCGCTGCTCCGACCAGGGAGAGCGCCGGCATGATCGCCATTCCGTGACCTCCGCTCACCAAGGAGAGTACCGCTCCGTCGTCCTCGGCCACGACGGCCGCCTTCGGGATCCAGTCCTGCGCCGCCCACCAGTCGCGGGTGTACGAGCCACAGTTCTCGGCCCAGTCGACCAGCGGCAGCGAACGCGGGGCGGCGTGACCCGCCGGGTGGACCAGGGCGTACGGCTCGTCAAGCAGTCCCCGCGCGACCAGGCCCGGAGGAAGCGGTACTGACCCTCCCAGTGTGGCGATGGCTATGTCGGCTCTCCCGTCGGCCACTTCGCCGATGGTGCCCCGTCCCACCTCGCGGACGATACGCACTCTGGGCTCGATCCCGGGATGCCGGGCGCGCAGCCGCCGCAGGACGGCCGGCAGCAGGTGGAGAGCCGCGCTGCGGAAGACCGCGATCCGCAGTGGTCCCTCGACGGCATCGGGCCGGACCGCGCCCCGTGCCTCGGTGGTCAGGACGTCCAGCAGGCGGAGGATGCGGCGGGCGTGCGCGACGGCCTTCTCTCCGGCAGGGGTGGGGCGGGCACCGGTGCGGCCGCGGTCGAAGAGGACGGCACCGATCTTGCGCTCGCTGCCGCGAACCGAGTGGGACACCGCGGACTGGGTCAGACCGAGCGTGTCGGCCGCGGCCGAGAACCCGCCGGTGTCCGCGACCGCGACCAGGACGCGCAGTTCCCGCGGGGCGAGATCGGAGTCGGTCGTGTGGGCCATGGGGCGTTCACCTCCCGGTATGAGACCTGCTCATGGAACGGCATGACGCATGAGCCCAACCGGCTGCCCGGGCGGCGCATTCCCGCTCTACGGTCCGGGCATGAACGGGACCGCGCTCACCGTGCACCAGACCGCCCGCCCGCACGGCTTTCCCACCGCCGCGCACTTCGCCTTCGTGGAGTCCCCGCTTCCCGAGCCCGCGGTCGGCAGCGTGCTCGTGCAGAACCTCTACTGGTCCGTCGACCCGTATCACCGCGAGATGATGGACGACGTGCCCGGCGGCTTTGTGCTCGACGCACCGCTGGAGGGCCGCGCCATAGGGCGAGTCGTCGCCTCGCGCACGCCTCGGCTGGCCGCGGGAGAGATGGTTTTCCACCGGCAGGGCTGGCGCACCCACGCGGTGGTCACTCCGGAGGAGGTCCGTCGGCTGCCCCGCTTCGACGGGGTGCCCCTGACCGCGTACCTGAGCACGCTCGGAGGCACCGGCCTGACCGCCTATGTGGGCCTCACCCGGATCGCGCGGCTCCGGGAGGGCGAGGACCTGTTCGTGTCGGCCGCGGCGGGCGGGGTCGGCACGGCGACCGGGCGGTTCGCCGGACTGCTCGGCGCCGGACGGCTCGTGGGCTGCGCGGGCTCGGCGGCGAAGGCCGCCCACCTGGTGCGGGAGGTCGGCTACGACGCCGTCTTCGACTACCACGAGGGCCCCGCCGCCGATCTGCTCGGCAAGGTCGCGCCGGACGGCATCGACGTGTTCGTCGACAATGTCGGCGGCGAGCAACTGGCAGCTGCGGTGGGAGCGCTGCGCGAGTTCGGGCGCATCGTCCGCGTCGGCACGATCAGCCAGTACAACACCCCCGACGCGACATTGCCGCGCTTCGACTACGCGGACATCGTGGAGAAGAGCATCCGCATGGAGGGCTTCTTGGTCAGCAACTACCTTGACGTGCAAGAGGAGTTGTACGAGTTCGCGGTGCCGCATCTGCAGAGCGGCCGGCTCACTCCGGACGAGACGGTGGTCGACGGTTTCGAGCACATCGTGGACTCCTTCCTCGGAATGCTGCGCGGCGAGAACACCGGCAAGATCATCGTGCGGGACCATACAGAGGCCCTTCCGCTCAGCGGTGTGCGAACTCCGGAGACGAGGAATCCGTCGACGCGCATGCCGAGCGGCTGACCGTGTTCCGGCTCCCGGCCTGGCGAACTACCCCTGTCAACCGGCGCCGCAGACGACTTTCGGCGGCCGTCTCGGCCCGGCCCGGACTCAGCCCGCGGCCGCCAGGTGGGTTGTCCGGCCGTGCGGCGCCGTCGAGAAGCGGTCCGTGACCTCGGCCGACGCGGGGGCGACGGTCAGCCGGCCGTCGGTGTCCGTGGAGATGTCCCTGTCGAGCGTGCACCAGCCGGGCAGGATGTGCGCCGCGCCCATGGCTGAGGACCGGGCGCAGCGCGTAGTCGATGGCCAGCACGTGCGCCGTGCTGCCGCCGGTCGCCAGCGGCAGCACCGTCTTGCCGGCCAGTGCGTACTGGGGGAGCAGGTCGAGCAGCGACTTCAGGAGGCCGGAGTAGGCCGCCTTGTTGATCGGCGTGCCGATCACCACGCCCTCGGCCCGCTCGAACAAACGCACGCCCGCCCCCTGACGGCCACTCAACGGGCCGCCCCCTGAACCGCCGGAGCGACCGGTCGCCAGCCCAGCTCGGGGGCGACGAGGTGCCGCTATGTCGTGCAGGATCTGCTCGTACTCCCCTCGGTGGAACTCGTACGGCAACTCCAGGCGCAGCTCGTGGACTTCGGCGAGCACCGGGTCGGCGGCCAGTCGCTCCAGGATCTGCTCGGCGGTGCCCACCACGTCCGGGGCGAAGAGGATGTGCTTGGGGCCCTGCGGTGCGAGGGTCCGCTCGTGGCGGCTCGCCGCGTAGGCCCGGTAGCGGGCACGGGTGGCGGCGTCGGCGCTGTCGAGGGGGACGATCACCCGGCCCACGGCCACGCGCGGCGTACGGTCCGGCGGCAGCGCGTGCCGGTACTCCGACAGCAGGTTCAGCTGGGCCGTGGTGAAGTCGTCGGTGCCCTCGCCGGTGACGATGTTCCCGGACAGCAGACTCAGGCCCTGCCCGGCGGCCCAGCGGACCGAGCGCAGGCTGCCGCCGCCGTACCAGATCCGCTGCGCCAGCCCGGGGTTGTGCGGTTGCAGCCGGGGGCGCTGGACGTTGCCCGGCGAGTGGATGACGGTGTCCGGGCCGCCGAGGTAGTCGCCGCGCAGGTTCTCCACGACCCGGGCGATCCTGCCGTACGACAGGTCGAAGCCGCGCCAGTCGCCGTCGTACACCAGGTCGCCGAGCAGCTCGGCGTGCGGCATGCCGGTGCTGAAACCGATCTGGAGCCGGCCCCGGGACAGGACGTCGGCCAGCGCCAGATCCTCGGCGAGCCGGAACGGGCTCTCGTAACCGATCGGGATGACCGCGGTGCCCAGTTCGATGCGCTCGGTGCGCTGCCCGGCCGCGGCGAGGAACACGGCCGCCGAGCCGACGCCGTGTTCGAGGTGGCGCTGCCGGATCCAGGCGCCGTCGTAGCCGAGCCGCTCGCCGTACTCGAACAGCCGGAGGGTCTCCTCCAGGCCGGTGCAGGGGTCGTCGTCCGCGAAGTTGCCGGGCGTCAGGAAGGCCAGGGAGGTGATGGCGGGAGTCCTCATGCTGATCCTTGACCGGTGGTGGTTGCCGTGGCGGGGGAGGGAACACGGCCGCCGGGGATAGCCGCCAGCAGCTCGCGGGTGTAGGCGTGGCGGGGCGCGGAGAACAGGTCCTCGGGCGGACCTGTCTCGACGATCCGGCCGGCCCGCATGACGGCGACCTGGTGGGCGATCTGCCGTACGACGGCCAGGTCGTGGGAGATGAACAGGTACGCCACGCCGGTGTTCGCCTGCAACTCGGCCAGCAGGTCGAGGACCTGGGCCTGCACGGACACGTCGAGCGCGGAGACGGGCTCGTCGCACACCACCAGGTCGGGGGAGAGGGCGAGGGCACGGGCGACGGCCACCCGCTGGCGCTGGCCGCCGGACAGTTCCGCCGGGCGGCGCTCCAGTGTCGCGGCGGGCAGTGCGACCCGGTCGAGCAGTTCGCGGGCGCGGTCGAGCCGGGTGGCGCGGTCGCCGACCTTGAACGCCCGCAGCGGCTCGGTGATCACCTCGCCGATGGAGAAGCGCGGGTCGAGTGAGGCGTAGGGGTTCTGGTAGACCAGCTGGGCACGCCGGCGCAGCGCCCTGACCTCGGTGCCCTCGGCGATGGTGACGTCGGTGCCGTCGAACAGCACCTGCCCGGAGGTCGCCTCGGTCAGGCGCAGTACCAGCCGGGCGGTGGTGGACTTGCCCGAGCCCGACTCCCCGACCAGGGCGAGGGTCTGCCCGCGCCGCAGGGTGAGGCTGACGTCGTCGACCGCGCGCAGGGTCCGGGCCTCGCCGCCGGCCCGCGGCAGCCTGAACTCCTTGACCAGGTTGCGTGCCTCGACCAGGGGAGGCGCCGTGTCGGGCGGGGTGGTGGAGACCGGCGTACGAGGGCGGGCCGTGGTCAGGCTCGGGGCGGCGGCCAGCAGCCGTCGGGTGTACTCGTGCTGCGGGTCGGCGAGGACGGCCCGGGTCTCGCCCGCCTCGACGACCTTGCCCTGCTCCATGACCACCAGGCGCTGGGCCCGGTCGGCGGCCACCCCGAGGTCATGGGTGACCAGCAGGATCGCGGTGCCCGACTCCTCGGTGAGGTGCTGGAGATGGTCGAGGATGACCCGCTGCACGGTGACGTCCAGCGCGCTGGTCGGCTCGTCGGCGATGATCAGCCGGGGCTTCGCCGCGATCGCGACCGCGATCAGGGCCCGTTGCCGCATGCCGCCGGACAGCTCGTGCGGGTACTGCCGGGCTCGGACGGCCGCGTCGGGCAGCCCCGCCCGGTCGAGGACGGCGACCGCCTCGGCCGCCGCCCCACGCCGGGTCGCCAGGCCGTGGATGCGCAGCACCTCGGCGACCTGCTCGCCGATCCGCTTCACCGGGTTGAGCGAGACCGTCGGATCCTGCGGGACCAGTCCGATCTGCGCACCGCGCACGGTACGCAGCTCCGCCTCGGAGAGAGTGGCCAGGTCGTGCCGGCCGAAGCGGACCGTGCCCGCGTCGATGGTGCCGTTCGCCGCCAGCAGCCTGGTGACGGCGTGCGCGGTGGTGCTCTTGCCGGAACCGGACTCACCGACCACGGCGGTCACCTGCCCCGGCCATACGTCCAGGTCCACGCCGCGCACGGCCGGCACCGTGCCGCCCCGGGTGCGGTACGACACGGACAGGCCGCGGATCTCCAGGAGTGGTGTGGTCACGTCCTCACCGTTCTCGCGTGCGTCGACGCTTCTGTGTGCGTCGTCGTTCTTGTGTGCGTCGTCGGTCATCGCTGCCGCGCCCATTCGCCGTCCAGGGCCCGCGCGATGCGGTTGGCGGCCAGCACCGTCGCGGCGATCGCCAGACCGGGCAGCGCGGTCAGCCACCAGGCATTGGCCAGGTAGTTGCGGCCGTCGGAGATCAACGTCCCCCACTCCGGGGCGGGCGGCGGTGCGCCGTAGCCGAGGAAGCTCAGCGCCGACACTGCCAGGATCGAGGAGCCGAAGTCCAGGGTGGCCAGCACCATCACCGGCCCTGCCGCGTTGGGCAGGACGTGCCGGCCGAGCACCGAGTACCAGCGGGCGCCGCAGGACCGGGACGCCTCGACGAACACCGCCTGCCGCACCCGCAGCACCTCCGCCCGCGCCACCCGCGCGAAGGAGGCGACACTGGCGATACCGACCGCGACGGCCACCTTCACCGTCCCGTACCCGAGCGCGGTGACCAGCGCCAGCGACAGGAACAGCGCGGGGATGGCGAGGAGGACGTCGACGAAGCGCATCAGCACGTCGTCCACCCAGCGGCCCACGAACCCGGCGACCGCGCCGAGCAGGCCGCCGACCACGAACGCCACCAGGACCGCGATCAACGTGGCCTTGAGGGAGAGCTGGGCGCCGTGGACCACCCGGGAGAAGACGTCGCGGCCGAGTTCGTCGGTGCCGAACCAGTGACTGCCGCTCGGGCCGCGGAAGTTCTGGGACGGTACCCCCTTCAGCGGGTCCTGCGAGGTGAACAGGTCCGGCCAGAATGCGGCCAGCACCACCAGCACGATGACGACGGCGGACAGCAGCAGACCCGGGCGGCGCAGCAGGAAGCGGAGCACCCGGCGGATCCCGGCGGGGCGGCCGGGTTCCGCGGGGGTTCCGTCCCCGACCGGCCGGGCGAGGCCGAGGGCGGCCTCGGCCCGGTCGTCGACAAGGCTCTGACTCATGCGAAGCTCGCCTTTCTTTCCGAGGCCACCACGATCCGCGGGTCCAGCAGCGGATAGACGAGGTCCACGAGCAGGTTCGTCGCCACGAAGATCAGCGCGCCGACCACCACCACCCCCTGGACCAGCGGGATGTCCTGGGTGGTGACCGCCCCCGCGGTCACCCGGCCCAGACCGTCGCGGGAGAACACCGTCTCGACCACCACCGAACCGGCGATCAGCTGCCCGACCAGCAGGCCGCCGACCGTCAGCGCCGGCAGCGACGCGTTGCGCAGCGCGTGCCGCAGATGCACCCGCCACCGGCCGGCGCCCTTGGCCCGCGCGGTCTCCACATAGGCCTGGTCCAGCGCGGTCAGCAGGCTCTTCGCCAGCACCTGGGCGACCAGTGCGCCGGTCGGGACCGCCAGCGTGAGCGCGGGCAGCACGAGTCCCTTCAGCCCGTCGTTGCCGAACGCCGGGAACCAGTGCAGCTTGAACGAGAACGCCTCGACGAGCAGCAGACCCACCCAGAACGTCGGGACCGACACGCCCAACGGGGGCAGTGACAGCAGCAGTTGGCGTAGCCACCGCCGCGAGGTGTACGTCGCCACCACCGCGAGCCCGCCGCCGAGCACCACCGCCAGCAGCAGTGCGGCACCGGTCAGCTGGAGCGTCTGGGGCAGCGCGTCGGCCAGGGTGGAGGTCACCGGGCGGCCGGTGGAGACCGCGTCGCCGAAGTCCCCGCGCACCGCCCGGCCCAGATACTCCGCGTACTGCACCAGAACCGGTTTGTCGAAGCCGTACTCGTGCCGCAGTTCCGCCAGTTGGGCCGGGTCGACCTGCCCGGTGTCCATCCCGGCACCCGCCATCGCGGAGACCGGGTCACCGGGCAGGAAGTCCAGCACCAGGAACGACACCGTGTACGCCGCCCACAGCACTCCGACCGCCTGCACCAGCCGTTTGATCACATAGCGGCGCATCGGCTAGCCGATCCAGGTGTCGTGCAGCTGGACGCGGCTGCCGGAGTCGAAGGCGAGGCCGTGCACCCTGTCCGCGACGCCCAGTTGGGTCTGGAGCTCGACCACCGGTACGTCGTACGCGTTCTGCACGATCAACCGCTGTGCCTCGCCCACCAGTTGCCTGCGCTTCGCGGTGTCCGTGGTCGCGGCCTGCGCGGACAGTGCCGTGTCCAGTGAACTGGCGGGCAGGTGGTAGAAGTTGCCCAGCTGGGTGGAGAAGGAGCTGCGCAGGATGTCCGGGTCGGCGCGGGTCGTGTTCCCCCACACCACGTCGAAGTCACCCGACTGGACGGTGGTGGCGAACTGGGTGACCGGGAGCTGCTTGAGCACCACGTCGATCCCGACCGCCTTGAGCTGCTGCTGGACCAGCTCCAGTGCGGGCTGGTTGGTGGCCGCGTTGGGGAACCAGCTGATGGTCAGCGTCAGCTTCTTGCCGCCCTTGGTACGGATGCCGTCGCCGCCGGCCTTCCAGCCGGCCTGATCCAGCAGGGATTCGGCCCGGGCCGCGTCGAAGGCAAGGCCGGAGGAGAGATCGGTGTAGCCGGGTGTGGTGTGCGCCAGGATGCTGGTCGCCGGCTGGGTGCCGGTCGGGAAGACGGTGTCGGCGATCTGCTTGCGGTCGACGGCGGCCGAGATCGCCTGGCGGACCTTCGTGTCCTTCAGCAGGGGCAGCGCGTTGTCGAGCCCCAGGCCGAAGACCACACCGGGGTTCGCCCGGCTCCGGAGGGTGACGTGGCCGCCCTTGAGCGCGGCCTCGTTGGCCTTGCCGACGCTGCTGATGGCGTCCACCTGCCCGGACTGCAGACTGCCGGCCCGCACCCCCGCCTCGGGCACGACCTTGAACACCAGCTTGTCCAGGTAGGCCTCGCCCTTCTTCGACCACAGCGCGGAGCCCCAGTCGTACCCGGTGCGCCTGCCCAGGGTGACCGACTGGTTCTGCACGTACTGCTTCAGCACGAACGGCCCGGACCCGACCACGCCCTCGCTGCACTTCTGCTGCGGGGACTTCCTGACGCTCGCCGACGACTCGATTCCCAGTGAGTGGGTCGACGTCGCCTGCAGGAACTGGGCGTTGGGCTGCCTGAAGGTCACCTTGACGGTCAGCGGGCCGACCGCGGTGGTGCTCCTGACACCGCTCAGGTAGCCCTCGGCGAGGGTGCCCAGGGCGCCGAGCTTCGGCACCGCGTCGAAGTTGTCCTTGACCACCTGGGCGGTGAGCTTCGACCCGTCGCTGAAGGTGACACCCGGGCGCAGATGGAACGTGAACGTCGTCGCGTCGGCACTGATGTCCCAGCTCCTGGCGAGCCACGGCACGATCTTGCCGGTCCTCGGGTCCTGGTCGGTCAGGGAGTCGACGATCTGGCGCACCGAGTAGATGGTGTCGTTGCTGGCGACCTGCTGCGGATCCACGCAGCCGGCGTCGGAGCCCACCGCGAAGGTCAGGGTGCCGCCGGACTTCGCCCGGCCGCCTCCGCCGGAGCTGTCGTCGCCCGAGCCCGAACCGCACGCGGTCAGAAGGACGCTGGTGGTCAGGAGCGCGGCGAGGGGCGCCCATCGGGAGGGTCTGAAAGCAGGAAGTGCTGTCACGGACGGGGTTCTCCTACTCGTGTCACCGAGGCACGACGCGCACGGGTGCGCGGGGGCGTGCAAATGTGTGCGGCCCGGGCGGATCGGCTCCGGCCGGGGATGCGCCGTGCGGACAGGGGCGTTGGCATGCGGACGGCACCGGGAACCGGTGGCGAGGGGACAAGGAGCGCGCGGACGGCGCGCAGCGGCCGGGGCCGGTGACGGAGGTCAGCCGGCGGCGACCGGGCCGGTCAGGCGCGACAGAGGCAGCTGGTCGAGCGCTTCAGATCGATGTGGCGCCGGCGCGAGAGCCGGGAGTACGCCGTGGCGTCGGCGGGGGAGGCAGCAGGGTCGTCGCTGTGCCGCATGCCGAACCTCCCCGTCTCTCCGGCCCCGGTCAAGGAGCCACGCGCTTGCGGGAGTCGTCGGTGACCCCGCCGGGCTTTCACCTGGAGCACCCCACCGCGAGGGAGGGTTGCCGGTCAGCGAGCCAGGGC
The DNA here is from genome assembly GCF_019510245.1 of Streptomyces sp. GTDB lineage: Bacteria > Actinomycetota > Actinomycetes > Streptomycetales > Streptomycetaceae > Streptomyces. The sequence goes on from NZ_JAEKKT010000052.1 coordinate 16,386, forward strand.
TTGACGCTGACACTCAATGCCGTTGGCGATGCTACGGATCGGTTTTGTCGTACGTCAATGCCGCACATCGTCCGTGGCTGTCGCGGACGGTACGCTCACCGGCCGTCGCGCGAACGTCCAGCGGAGGAACGGCCCTCGACCGACCGCCGGGGCGCGACGTCGAACCCGTCCCGGTGTGGGAGCGTGCCAGTGGAGACGTCGAGGAGTCCCTGCGGGTCTTCGGCCGTCCGGAGCAGCTCGCCGCCTGGCGGCGCACCGCCCCGACGTCGCCGCGGTCACCGTGTGAACCAGCCGAAGGAGAGCCGCCCATGACCACGTTCCCCACCGCACAGGCCGTGCGGACCACCCCGGAGGGCCTCCTGTGGGAGCCCAGCGAACGCTGGGTGCGCGGCCGCAAAGGCGACGTCACGGTCGTCGACAGCCGCCATCCCGTCCTCGTCTGGGAGCCCGGTGTTCCGGTACCCCTGTACGCGTTCCCGCGCGCGGAGGTCCGCGAGGAACTCCTGCGTCCCGCGAGGAACCCGCCGACCGGCACCCACACCGGCTCGCGGATCTTCTACGACGTCGAGGTCGACGGCGAACTGCTGGAGAACGCCGCCTGGACCTTCCCGGCCGCCGACCTGGCCGACCACATCGCCTTCGAGTGGTTCCGGCGCGTCGGGCGGGGCCTCGACCACTGGTACGAGGAGGAGGAAGAGATCTTCGTCCACCCCCGTGACCCGCACAAGCGGGTGGACGCCATCCCCAGCAGCCGCCACCTCGTGGTCGAGATCGACGGCACGGTGGTCGCGGACACCCGCCGCCCCGTGCTGCTCTTCGAGACCGGCCTGCCCACCCGCTACTACATCCCGCCCGAGGACGTCCGCCTCGACCTGCTCGAAGCCACCGACCACCACACCGGCTGCCCGTACAAGGGCACCGCCGAGTACTGGTCGTGGCGTGGCGAGGCCGACGTCCCGCCCGACGTCGTCTGGAGCTATCCGGACCCGCTGCCCGCCGTCGGCGCCGTCCGGGGGCTGTTCGCGTTCTACAACGAGGCCGTCGACATCACCCTCGACGGCGAACGGGTGGCGCGTCCCGTCACCCACTTCACCAAGGCGCTCACGGAGCAGCAGCGCACCTGACGGGCGGACGAGCGCCGCCGCCGTCCCCGCGGGCGGACCGGTTGCCGCGTGCCCAGTCGTCTGGAAAGTGCGCTCTTGTCATGACAGCGCGGGACGGCGGACTCTGGCAGCAGGCACGGCGGTACGCGTACCGGACGTCGGATCCCCGACGGCCCTGAGGCGGCTCAGGAGGCTCCCGGATGTCGGTTTCACCGGAGTGCGGCATCGATGGTCCTGCCCTTACCGAGCACGAGGCGGAGGCGCTGGTCGAGGGAATCTGTTTCAAGACCGGCCCGCCGCGCAGCGTCGGGGTCGAGGTGGAATGGCTCGTCCACCGGGAGCGTGCGCCGCACGACCCGGTGACCCGGGACGAGCTGGCAGCGGCCCACGCCGACCTGCGCACCCTCCCGCTGACGTCCGGGCTGAGCGTCGAGCCCGGCGGCCAGGTGGAACTCAGTTCCCGGCCGGCCCCGTCGCTGGCCGTCTGCGTCTCGGAGATCTCCGCCGATCTGGCCGCGGTGCGCACCGCACTGCGCGAGCGCGGCCTGGCCCTGGCCGGGATGGGCGTCGATCCCTGGCAGCGCCCTCGCCGGTTCCTGCGGGAGCGGCGCTACGACGCCATGGAGGCCTGCCTGGACCGTACCGGCTCCGCCGGGCGCACCCTCATGTGCACGTCGGCCTCCGTCCAGGTGTGCCTCGACGCGGGCCGGGAGGAGCCCGGCGTCATGGGGTTCGCGCGCCGCTGGTGGCTGGCGCACCATCTGGGCGCGGTCCTGGTCGCGGCGTTCGCGAACTCGCCGATGGCCGAGGGCCGTGCCACGGGCTGGCTGTCCACCCGGCAGCTGAAGTGGACGGAACTCGACCCGGGCCGGGCCGGTGGGCCCTCCCTGACCCACGACCCGCGCCACGCCTGGGTCCGGCGGGTCCTCGACGCGCCGGTGATGTGCGTACGCCGGGACGGCCCCTGGGAGGTGCCGGACGGCGTGAGCTTCCGCGAGTGGACCCGCTCGAGCTCCATGCGCCCCCCGACCCGCGCGGACCTCGACTACCACATCAGCACGCTGTTTCCCCCGGTCAGGCCGCGCGGGCACCTGGAACTGCGCATGATCGACGCACAGCCGGGCCACGACGGGTGGATCGTCCCGCTCGCGGTGGTCACGGCCCTGTTCGACGACCCGGAGGCCGCCGCGATCGCGCACCGCGCCGTGGCGCCCCTGGCCGAACGGACCGCCGGCGCCCCGGCACCGCACAACCCGCTGTGGACCGCCGCGGCCCGCCACGGACTCGCCGACCCCGGACTGCGGCGTGCCGCCGTCACCTGCTTCACCGCGGCGCTGGAGGCCCTGCCCCGGCTGGGCGCGAGCACCAGGGTCATGGACACCGTCGCGGCCCACGCCGACCGCTACGTCCGACGCGGCCGCTGCCCGGCCGACGACGTGCTCAGCCCGCCCGGCGTCGCTCGGGAGCAGCGCGGTGGGTGAGGGGGCGCGCAGGCCGAGGTGTTCGCGCAGCGTACTGCCGGAGTACCCGGTGCGGTAGACGCCGCGTTCCGGCAGGTCCGGGACGAGCAGGTCGACGATGTCGTCGAGACCGTCGGGGGCGAGGTACGGCGTGAGACGTTGAAGCCGTCGGCCACGCCGTGCCGCCCGAAGCGAGCAGACCGACCGAGCATTGAAACCGTTCAATCACTGTGGTCCGCGACTTGTTCGCCGCTCGTCCCCACGGCGATTCCGGATGGATCCAGTCACGAAAATCCCTGCACGACGATTGACCCCCGCCTCGCCCGGCTTCTACGTTACCCACGCCCCTCCGAATTGAATCGATTCAGGCGTCGGTTCGTTTCATCCGTGTGAGTGAGGAGTCGCAAATGATCAGCAGGAGGAACATTCTCGCGGGCGCGGCCGCCACCGTCGCTGCGGCCGCGGCCGGCGGTGTGTCGGCATCGCCGGCGTCGGCTTCCGGACAGCCGCAGCCGCAGGCACAGGCGCATTCGGGCAAGGCGGGTGACGGGCTCAGCGTCGCCGCGCCCACCGTCGAGTACGTGCGGCACCCCCTGGGCCTCGACGTCCAGCACCCGCGGCTGAGCTGGCCGTTGGTCTCCGGCCGGGTGGACGTGCGGCAGAGTGCCTATCAGGTCCGGGTCGCCACCACGGCCTCGAAGCTCGACCGCCCGGACGTCTGGGACAGCGGGAAGGTCGCCTCCGGTGAGTCCGTCCTCGTGCCGTACTCCGGCCCCGCGCTGAAGTCCCGGACGCGCTACCACTGGTCCGTGCGGGTGTGGGACGGCGAGGGCAGGGTCTCCGGCTGGAGCGCGCCCTCCTGGTGGGAGACCGGGCTGATGGGGACCGGACAGTGGACCGCCGACTGGATCTCGGCACCGGCGAGCCTCACCGACGCACCCTCGTTCGAAGGCGGTTCGTGGATCTGGTTCCCCGAGGGCGACCCGACGAGCAGCGTGCCCGCGGCCACCCGCTGGTTCCGCCGCACCGCCGAACTGCCCGCCGGGATCACGTCGGCGACGCTCGCCATCACCGCGGACAACGTGTACGCCGTCTCCGTGAACGGCGTCGAGGTGGCGCACACCGACCTCGACACCGACAACGAGGACTGGCGCCGCCCGGCCGTGATCGACGTCCTGGACCGCGTGCAGGCCGGCGACAACGTTATCGGCGTCTCGGCCACCAACGCGACCGTGGGTCCCGCGGGACTCGTCGCCGTCCTCGTGGTGCGCACCGCCGCGGGCGAGCAGAAGGTGTTCACCGACGCCGCCTGGAAGGCCACGGACACGGAACCCGCCGACGGCTGGCGTGAGCCGGGGTTCGACGACGGGGGCTGGCCCGCCGCCAGGGTGGCGGCCGCCTGGGGCGGCGGGCCGTGGGGGAGGGTCGTCCCGGTGTCGTACGCCGTCACCCAGCTGCGGCACGAGTTCCGACTCCCGCGCAAGAAGGTGACCCGCGCCCGCCTGTACGCCACGGCGCTCGGGCTGTACGAGGCGCACCTCAACGGCAGCCGCGTGGGCGACGACCAGCTCGCGCCGGGCTGGACGGACTACCGCACGCGCGTCCAGTACCAGACGTACGACGTCACCGCGCTCCTGCGGCCGGGCGCCAACGCCATCGGGGCGTATCTGGCACCCGGCTGGTACGCGGGCAACGTGGGCATGTTCGGACCCGGGCAGTACGGCCAACACCCTGCCCTGCGAGCGCAGTTGGAGGTGGAGTACGCGGACGGCACGAGCGGTCGCGTCACGTCGTCCGCCGACTGGCGGGCCGCCACCGGGCCGATCGTCGCGGCCGACCTGCTGAACGGCGAGACGTACGACGCCCGCAGGGAGACCTCCGGCTGGACCTCGCCCGGCTTCGACGACGCGAACTGGCCCGGCGCGCGCGGTGAGGGCGACATCGGGCCCGCGCTGATCGTCGCGCAGGTGGACGGCCCGGTGCGCGTGGAGCGGGAGTTGACCCCGCAGGGGGTGACCCAGCCCAAGCCCGGCGTGTACGTGTTCGACCTGGGCCAGAACATGGTCGGCTCGGTACGGCTGCGCGTGTCGGGGGACGCGGGCACGACCGTGCGGCTCAGACACGCCGAGGTGCTCAACCCCGACGGCACGGTCTACGCCGCGAACCTGCGGAGCGCGGCGGCGACGGACACGTACACCCTCAAGGGCGGCGGGGAGGAGGTCTACGAGCCGCGTTTCACCTTCCACGGGTTCCGCTACGTCGAGGTGACCGGATTCCCGGGCACCCCCACGGCCGAGGCGGTCACCGGGCGCGTCATGCACACGGACGCCCCCTTCACGCTGGACTTCGAGACCGACGTGCCGATGCTGAACCAGCTGCACCACAACATCACGTGGGGTCAGCGCGGCAACTTCCTCTCCGTGCCGACCGACACTCCCGCGCGCGACGAGCGGCTGGGCTGGACCGGCGACATCAACGTCTTCTCGCCCACCGCCGCCTACACCATGGAGTCGGCCCGGTTCCTGTCCAAGTGGCTCGTCGACCTGCGGGACTCGCGGACCTCGGCGGGTGCGTTCACGGACGTGGCCCCGGTGGTCGGCACCCTCGGCAACGGCACCGCGGGCTGGGGCGACGCGGGCGTCACCGTGCCCTGGGCCCTCTACCAGGCCTACGGCGACCGCCAGGTCATCGCGGACGCCCTGCCGTCCGTCCGGGACTGGCTGACGTATCTGGAGCAGCACAGCGACGGACTGCTGCGCCCCGCCGAGGGATACGGCGACTGGCTGAACGTCGACGACGAGACCCCCAAGGACGTCATCGCCACCGCGTACTTCGCACACAGCGCCGACCTCGCGGCCCGGATGGCGGCGGAACTCGGCGAGGACGCGGACGCCGCGGCGTACCGCGACCTCTTCGGCCGGACCAGGGCCGCCTTCCGGAGCGCCTACGTCACCGCCGACGGCAGGGTGAAGGGCGACACGCAGACGGCGTACGTCCTGGCCCTGTCCATGGACCTGCTGCCGGACGCCCTGCGCCAGGCCGCGGCCGACCGCCTCGTCGCCCTGATCGAGGCCCGGGACTGGCACCTGTCCACCGGCTTCCTCGGCACGCCCCGGCTGCTGCCCGTCCTCTCCGACACCGGGCACACCGACGTCGCCTACCGGTTGTTGCAGCAGCGCACCTTCCCCAGCTGGGGCTACCAGATCGACCGGGGCTCCACCACCATGTGGGAGCGCTGGGACTCCATCCGGCCCGACGGCAGTTTCCAGGACCCGGGCATGAACTCCTTCAACCACTACGCCTACGGCTCGGTGGGGGAGTGGATGTACACCAACATCGCCGGCATCGCGGCAGGCCGGCCCGGATACCGCGAGATCATCGTCCGTCCCCGTCCGGGCGGCGCCGTCACCACCGCCGAAGCCCGCTTCACCTCGGTCCACGGTCCCGTCGCCACCAAGTGGCGGCAGCGGTCCGGCCGTTTCACCCTGACCTGCACGGTGCCGCCCAACACGACCGCGGAGGTCTGGATCCCGACGGACACGCCGAAGAAGGTGACCCACACGCACGGGACCTTCCTGCGCCAGGAGGACGGCTGCGCGGTCTACCGCGTCGGCTCCGGCACCCACGAATTCACCGCCTGACACCGGCTCGTCCTGGACCGCGAGGCGGACCGCACACCCACGCGTCCGCCTCGCCGCCACACACCACAGTTGTTCGCTCCCGCCCCATTGTGTTGAGGCTTGCGCCCCCTTACTGTTCGACTTTGCCCGAGTCTGTTTGGTGTTGATTGCTCAGTCGCTCTGGAGGCCGCGGTGCGGAGTGATCGGATCGGTTCAGAGGCTGCGAGACCCGGTTGGCGCCGATGGTGGCGGCCCGTCCTCGCGGCGGCCGCGACCATCGCCCTGGCCGCGGGCATGACCGCGCCCGCGGCGGCGGCGCAGGA
>NZ_JAEKKT010000372.1 GCF_019510245.1 Streptomyces sp.
TCGGTGCGCGGCATGCCGAACGTCCAGTGCGACGCCGCGTAGCCGAGTTCGAAGGCGCTGATGTTGGCGCCGTCCTCGCTGACCGCCGTCCGGGTCGCGGTGGTGTCGGTCAGGTACACCCACGCCGTGACCGCGAAGGATCCGGTGGTGGTGAGGACTCGCGTACCGCTGTCGGCGTAGGCGGACGTGCCGTCGAAGGCGAGCGCGGAGCCCCGCCGCCCGGTGGCGGTCCACGTGGCGCCGTCCCGGGTCAGCGGGTGGCGGGTGGCGTTGCCGGAGAGGTCGGCCGTGGTTGCGCCGCCGCCCTCGTCCATCGGCCATAGCCCCGTCCACGCCGCGTAGTTGGCGGTGCCGTACACGCCAGGACTGCCGTGCGTCGAAGAGTCGGCCGCGGTGATCGACCCCGGTGTGTCGTCGAGGCGGTAGTACGCCAGCGGGTTCGCCGCCAGCACCGCCGTGGGGTAGTCGGGGAAGGACGCCGCGGCCGTGAACGCGTTGCCCGTGTCGCCGGTCGTGGCGGTGAACGTGGCCCCGGCTCGAGGGAACAGGGCGAACGTCAGCAGGGCGGTGAGGGCGACGGCCATGGCGACCCGGCCCGGACGAGGTGTTCGCGCCGCGTCCGTGTGGATCGTCCGGCGCACGATGGCCAGCACGAAGAGACACCTCCCGCCGGATTCATCGGCATCCGGGCCGCCCACTTGAGACCCGTCCGTGATGTTCTGCGCTCAATCACTTATGCGCAGTGACGACCGGCCGATCGCGAATAGGTGGAGACGACCGCCGCGCTCGGGCTCGCCCTTTTTGGGCGCCGCCGCTGGCACCGGCGTCCCCGCGGACTGGCCGTCGTCCGGCTGCTCGCCGGCACGTATCTGGTCGTCCTCGCCGCCGTGCTCGCGGCCACCCTGTTGCCGGTGGTCATCGGCTGGCGCCCCTACCTGATCACCTCCGGCAGCATGCAGCCGGACGTCCCCGCCGGCTCGGTGGTGCTCGCCGATGGAGGCGGCGCCTTGCCGGTTGCCGTGGGCGACGTCGTCGTCGTGCACGACCCGTCCCGCCCGGGGCAGCTGCTCGCTCACCGGGTAGCCGCGCTGCGGGCGGACGGCACGCTGATCACCAAGGGCGACGCCAACGCGACCGCAGACGTCGCCCCGGTGCCGCGCAGCGCCGTGATCGGCCGCCTCCGCGCGATCGTCCCTCTGGTCGGCCAGATTGCCCAGCACCGGTTGGCCGGCCTGCTGCTCGCCGCGCTCGCCGCCCTGCTCGTGGCCGCCTCGCCCCGCCGGCGGAAGCGTCGTCGGCTCCCCCGGGCGCTCGTCGTCACGACCGCCGTCGTCGGGCTCACGTCGGCGCTGACCTGGCAGGCCACCGCGGCTCGTTTCGGGGGCACGACCCGCAACTCCGGCAGTACCTTCAGTGCCGGCTCGGTGCAGCTGAGCGATGACGACTCGGGATCCGCCGTGTTCAGCGCGAGCGGACTCGTGCCCGGTGACACCGGCAGCCAGTGCGTGACGGTGTCCTACGGCGGGAACGTGCCGGCCTCGGTGCGGCTCTATGCCTCGGCGTCGTCCGGATCGTTGGCCGGGTACCTGAGCTTCACGGTCGACCAGGGCACGGGCCCGTGCTCGAGCTTCTCGTCCAGCGCCCGGCTCTACAACGGCACGCTGGCCGGCTTCGCCGCAACCGCCGGCGCTTACGCGTCCGGGCTGGGGACGTTCGCACCCTCCGGGGTCGCGTCCGTCACCTACCGCTTCACCTACGTCGTGCGGGACGACAACGCGGCCGCCGGCTCCGCCGCCTCGCTCGACCTCACCTGGGAGGCGCGCAGCACCTGAGCGTGCTCGATCAGCGCCAGCCGAGCTCCGGGGCGACGTGCGTGAGCAGCGCCTCGAGGACGTGCGCGCAGTAGTCGACGCCGAGCTGATTCGGAATCGTCAACAGCAGGGTGTCCGCGGCGGCGATGGCCTGGTCCTCGGCCAGCTCCGCGATCAGCCGGTCGGGCTCGCCGGCGTAGGTCTTGCCGAAGCGGGCCGGTCCGTTCTCCAGGAAGCCGACCGAGTCGCTCGACGACCGTTCGCGGCCGAAGTAGGCCCGGTCGAGGTCGTCGACGATCGGGAAGATGCTGCGGCTCACCGAGACGCGCGGCTCGCGCTCGTGACCGGCATCCGTCCACGCCTTGCGGAACCGTTCGATCTGCTCGGCCTGCAGCTCGTGGAAGGGCACGCCCGTGTCCTCGCTGAGCAGGGTCGAGCTCATCAGGTTCAGGCCCTGCGCGGCCGTCCACTCGGCCGTCGCGCGGGTGCCGGCGCCCCACCAGATCCGCTCGCGCAGGCCCGGCGAGTGCGGCTCGATGCGCAGCAGGCCGGGTGGGTTGGGGAACATCGGGCGCGGGTTGGGCTCGGCGAAGCCCTCGCCCTCGATGACGCCGAGGAAGATCCGGGCGTGCTCGCGGGCGAGGTCCGCGGCGTCCATGCCCTCGGGCGGGACGTAACCGAAGTACTTGTAGCCTTCGACGACCTGCTCGGGTGACCCGCGGCTGATGCCGAGCTGGAGCCGGCCGCCGGAGATGAGGTCGGCGGCGCCGGCGTCCTCGGCCATGTACAGCGGGTTCTCGTAGCGCATGTCGATCACGCCGGTGCCGATCTCGATGCGGCTGGTGCGCGCACCGATCGCGGCCAGCAGCGGGAACGGCGAGCTGAGCTGGCGGGCGAAGTGGTGGACGCGGAAGTACGCGCCGTCCGCGCCGAGCTCCTCGGCCGCCACGGCCAGCTCGATCGACTGCTGCAGCACGTCGGCGGCCGTGCGGGCCTGCGACTGCGGGGATGGCGTCCAGTGGCCGAAGGAGAGGAACCCGATGCGCTTCACCTCGGTTCGAACGCGCGGCGGGGCGGCGATCATTCCGCTCGCAACCACCTGCCAGCGCGCACGGACGGGCCGGGCGCGCCATATCGCGCGTCCGGCCCGGCCGTCGAGGTCGTGGTTCGAGGTCAGCTCGCGGCGATGCCTTCACCACCGACGGCACCGGCGACGGTGACCGAGCCGATGGCCGTCAGCCCGCCGTCCTGGCCGATGGCGAACTCGTCGACGATGCCTTTGCCACCGGTCTCGACGTAGAGGTAGTCGCCGCTGACCGTCGCGTCGATCGTGCCGGGGTCGGTGGCGGTTGCCGTGCCTACCTGAAGGCCGGTGGCCGTGACGTCGACCTCGCTCACCGAGCCGCTGCCCGCGTTGTCGAGGTACAGGTGCGAGCCGTGCCGCGCGATCCAGCAGGTCGCCTTCTGGCCGGTGAACTCCCGGTCGACGAGGGTCAGCGTTCCGTCGGCGTGCAACGCGAAGCTGGCCACCGCGTTGTCGCCGGCCTCGGCCACGTCCAGCCGGCCGGCCGGATCGAACGACACCGCGAACGGCACGTTGCCCGGATCGACGTTGATCGTCGGGACGGCACTCGCCCCACCGAAGCGGTCGATGCCGAATACGTCGATCTGGTTGCCGTTGGCCTTGGTCGTCACGACCAACTGACGCCCGCTCGGGCTGAAGGTGACCTGCCCCGGCGTGTTGACGAACTCGGGGGTTGCCGACGGATCGAGTCCGAGAGCGCGGTTCCAGCTCGGTATGCGGACCAGGAACGGGCCGACCTGGCGGAAGCCCTGGATCGAGCCACCGTCGCGAGCGTTGAGGACGTACACGACGCCCCGGTGCACCGCGACGCTCACCGGGAACGTGCCGCCGGTGCCCACGACCTGCAACCGGTCCAGCCGGTCACCGCGGATGCTGAAGACGGTCACCGTGTTGCTCCCGGCGTTCACGGCATAGAGAAGGTGCCGATGGCGATCGACGGTGACCGCGCCCTGCGATGCGAGGTGGTCGGCGACCGAGCCGGTGAGCACACCACCGGTCCCGCCGGTCGCATACCGGCCGGCCGCGCTCAGCGTGCCGTCCGCCTGGCGGTCGTAGACGGCGATGGTGTTGCCGGCCGGGTCGTTGGCTTCGACGAACACCGCGTGCTGGCCGGCGCCGCGGTGGTGCGGTTCCGCCGCGGAGGCGGAGGTGGCTCCGGCGGCGAAGGTGAACAGCCCGACGGCCGTGGCGCCCGCGAAACCGGCGGCCGCGAGTCTGGTGCGAATGTGCATGACGCTCCCATCACGTATCCAGTGGTGACAGGTGATTGGTGGCGGGCCGCCGGGCCGTCTTACGCGGACCGGGCTGCGGTTTCGCAGATGGTAAGGACTGGTCGTCCCGACCGCTCAGGTAGCCGTTGGCGACCAAGGCGGCGCGGATGTTGCGGCGGGCGTCGAACATCACCTTGTAGATCGCGTTGCGGTCGGCCGCCCATCTCGTCGTGACCGCGTCCAGCGGGATCCCGTCCACGGCGATGGCGACGAAGACGTCCCGCTGCCGCTCGCTCAGCTGGGTGCGCAGCGCGGCGCGCACCGCGGCCAGCAGTTCGGCTGCGTCGGCGGCCGCCTCGGGCGTCTCGCCGAGCCGGGCCGGCACCTGACCCCACTGGTCGACGTCGAGCGCGACCTCACCGCGCACCGCGGAGAAGTGCCGGCTGAGTTTGTTCGACACCTCGAGCACGGCGAACTTGTACGCCCACGTCGTGAACCGGCTCTCGCCGCGGAACTCCGGTAGCCGGCGAAGGATGCTCACGACCGCGTCGTCGGCGGCCTGGTGAGCGAGGTCGTCCACCTCGGGGCCGCCGATGCCGACCAGTGGAGCCCGGCGGTTCAGCTCGGCCCGCGCGGCCCGGAGCAGCAGCCCGTGCAGCCGACGCAGACTGGCGTCACCCGCCGCCGCGTGCGCGCCGAGGTCGGCGATCCACGCCGCCGATTCCGGGTCGGGACGCGGTGCTCTGCGTTCGACGGAGCTGTCGATCACTCGGCGAGCGTAAGAGCCGGCGGGACGGACGACGGCTTCGTCGCCTTCGTGTTCACCGCATCGTCAGACTTTGCCGTCCTGCCCGAGCGGTCAGGCGGAGGTCGTCGATTCGCGCGGGACGAGCCGGCAGGGCAACGCCTCGACACCGGACCCCGCCGCCCCGTCGACGGCGGCCGACAGGCGTTCGGCCGCGACCCGGCCGAGCGTCTCGAGGTTCATGTCGATGCTCGACAGGGGCGGCCGGGAGCTGGTCGTGAAGATCTCCCAATTGTCGAAGCCGATCACCGCTACGTCGCCCGGCACGTCGAGCCCGGCTTCGTGGAGGGCGTCGATCACGCCGCGGGCGATCTGGTCGGAACCGGCGAACACGGCGTCGACCTCCGGCGCCTGGGCGAGCAGCATCCGGGTTGCGCTGCGGCCCCAGGCCTCGGACCAGGACCCGAAGAAGACCCGCCCGCCCGCGAGGTCGAGGGACCGGGCGGACAGCTCGGCCAGGGCTCCGGTCGCGCGATCCTGCGCCGCGCCGTAAGTGGCGTCACCACTGATGTGGGCGATGCGGCGCCGGCCGACCTGGACGAGGTGCTCGATCGCCATCCGGCCGGCCGAGACGTTGTCACTGACCAACGAGAGATCGGCCGGATCGTCCGACGGGGCGTAGGCATAGACCACGGGCACGGGGAGGTTGCGGCCGATGGACGGTCGGGGGTCGGGCCGAGCACCGACGACGATCAGGCCGTCGACTCGACGGGACAGCAGCGTCTGGAGGTGGTGCACCTCGCGGATGGAGTCGCCACGGGCGTCGCACAGCAGCACGCTCGTGCGCCCGGCGCCGAATGCGTCCTCGGCGCCCATCAGGATCGGTATCGAGAGGCGCCCCTCGAGGTCGGAGGTCAGCAGGCCGACGATGCCGGTGCGCCCGGCCAGCAGGCCTTGTGCGAGGGCGTTCGGGGAGTAGGAGAGCCGCTCGGCCGCCTCGAGCACGATCGTCCGGGTGGCGGCCGAAACGTGCGCCCGACCGTTCAAGGCCTTGGACGCGGTCGCAATCGACACGCCGGCCAGGCGGGCGACGTCCTCGAGGGTGGCCGCCCGTGCGTTCGGGCGCTGCCTGGCTGGCCCCACCGCGGCGTCCTTCCTCAGTTTCGCTCGAACTTCTAGCAAGGCTACCGCCTCGAAGGCTTGACCGAGGA
>NZ_JAEKKT010000373.1 GCF_019510245.1 Streptomyces sp.
AGGCCGCGAGGCGGCGGCATCGCTCGGGGTGAGCTCCGCACAGATCAGTCAGATCGAGAAGGCACTCGCGGGCGTGAGCGAGAAACGCCTGCGGGCCATGGCCGCCAACTACGCCTGCTCAGACAGCCAGTTGATCGACGCCCTCGTGACCATGGCGACCGACCGGACGCACGGCTGGTGGGAGGAGTACCAGGAGAGGCTGCCCACGCCGTACCTGGATCTCGCCGAGCTGGAGTACCACGCCAGTCAACGATGGGACGTGGACTTCCTCCACATCCCGGGACTGTTGCAGACCGAGGACTACGCCCGAGCCCTCTTCTCCTACGTCAACACGGAGTTCCCGCTGAGCGAGGTGGACCTCCGAGTGGAGCACCGGATGAAGCGACGGGTCATCATCGAGCGCCCGGATCCGATCCCTTACGAGGCCGTGATCCACGAAGCGGCGCTGCGCATCAGAGTCGGTGACCGTTCCGCGACGCGGGAGCAACTCGCCCGCATCCAAGCGCTCTCCGAAGCCGACCACGTGACAGTCCGCGTGATCCCTTTCGATCTGGACGCGTTCGCCGGAGCCGGCAGCGCAATGGTGTACGCGGGTGGCCCTGTTCCCAAGCTGGACACCGTCGTACGCGATGGTCCGCACGGCACAGCGTTCATCGACGCCGAGGCCCAACTCGCCCGCTTCCGGAAACTCTTCCGTAGGCTGGAGAGCGTGTCACTCGACCCCGAACGGTCGCGCGACTTCATCCACACGTTGGCCAAGGAGCTGTGAGGCGCCCCATGCCCACCCCCGACATCTGGCAGAAGTCAAGTTACTCCGGTGGCGGCGAAGGAAACGCCTGCGTGGAGATCGCAACCCACCCCACCCACATAGCCATCCGCGACTCCAAGACCCCGACGGGCGCCACCCTCGCCTTCCCGCCCGACACCTTCACAGCCTTCCTCGGAGCCCTGAAAACACCGCACCCCTCGGCCCGGTGGTCGACATGACCGCCCTGACCCAGTGGGTGAAGTCCTCCTACTCCGGCGGAGGCGAGGGCAACAACTGCGTGGAGATCGCAACCCACCCCACCCACATAGCCATCCGTGACTCCAAGACCCCGACGGGCGCCACCCTCGCCTTCCCGCCCGACACCTTCACAGCCTTCCTCGAAGGCCTCAAGTCCCGGCCATCCGCCGCCCAATGACCGCCAGGGAAACTCCACGCGGCGGTCCGCAACTTCCCGCCCGCCGCCCGGAATCGCCCCGCTAGGGTGCAGCCCGTGAACGCCGAGAACCCCGACTTCATACGGGCCACCCGAACCGCGTACGACACGATCGCCGAGCCCTACACCGAGCAGTTCTCCGACTGGGCCGGCATTCCCACGCTGGACAGAACCCAGATCACCGGCTTCGCGGAACTGGTGAAGGAGCAGGGCAAGGGCCCGGTGGCCGACATCGGCAGCGGGCCGGGTCACGTGACCGCCCAGCTCGCCGCACTCGGTATCCCGGTCTTCGGCGTGGACGTCTCCCCGAAGATGGTCGAACTGGCCCGCAGAGCCCACCCGGACCTCCGCTTCCACGTGGGCTCGATGACGTCGCTCGACCTGCCGTCGGAAACCCTGGCCGGAATCACCGCGCTGTACTCGATCATCCACGTCCCGGACGACCACCTCCCGACGGCCTTCGCGGAGTTCCACCGCACCCTTGCCCCCGGCGCCCACGCCCTGATCGGCTTCCAGTACGAGCCCGGCGGCACCCACATGCATCTCGACGAACGCTTCGGCCACAAGATCTCCCTCGACTACTACCTGCGCGCACCAGAGGCAGTGGTCGAGCCCTTGATCAAGGCAGGCTTCGAGGTGATCGTCCGAGTGCTCAGGGAGCCCCTCGGCGAGGAGAAGCTGTCCCGGGCGTACCTGGTGGCGAGGAAACCGGCGTAGGACGCATCGCCCGCACGCCGACCGCCGGTGACCCCGCACCGCCCGCCGGTCTCAGGACCAGGTGATCTCGCCATGGCGGTCGACGAAGCGCCCGGTGCCGGCGCCGGGCCCCTCCGTGGCGAGGGCGACGATCGCGTCCGTGCCCTCGGTGAGGGTCTGGGGGCCGCTGTGACCGTTCAGGTCGGTCGCCGTGTAGCCGGGGTCGGCGGCGTTGACGCGGATGTCCTTGAGGCCCTTGGCGTACTGCGTGGTCAACATCGTCAGCGCCGCCTTCGAGGAGGCGTACAGCGGCACGACGACGTGCGACTCGGACCGGCCGGGGTCGTGGGTGGCGGCGAGGGAGCCCATGCCACTGCTGACGTTGATGATCACGGGGTCGTCCGAGCGGCGCAGCAGCGGCAGGAACGCGGCGGTGGTGCGGACGACGCCGATGACGTTGACGTCGAGGACGGCGCGGGCGTCGGCGGCGGTGAGGTCGCCGGGATCCGCGAAGGGACCCTGCACCCCCGCGTTGTTGATCAGGACGTCGATCCTGCCCTCGTGCTCGGCGACGTCCGCGGCGGCCGCGGCCACGGACGCGTCGTCGGTGACGTCGACGGGGACGAAGCGTGCGCCCAGCGCGGCGGCCGCCTCCTCGCCCCGCTCACGGTCGCGGGCTCCCAGGAGAACGGTGTGACCGCACGCGACGAGGCGGCGGGCGGTCTCGCGGCCGAGGCCCTTGTTGGCTCCGGTGATGAAGGTGATCGTCATGCCTTCGATGGTTGCTCTGCCGAGCGAGCCGGACCAGGGACGCTTCGACGGTGGGAAGACCAGTACCACCCTTGCGCCCCCCGAGGTGATCGGGGAGGCGGGAGGATGGAGGGCATGACGACGACACCCCCGGGGGCCGGACTGGGCGCGATGATCCGCACGTGGCGCAACCGCCTGCCCCCGTCGGCTGCCGGGCTGCCGGTCGTCCGCAAGCGCCGGGCGGCCGGACTGCGGCGCGAGGAACTGGCCGACCTGGCCGGGGTGTCGGTCGACTACGTCGTACGCCTGGAACAGGGGCGGGCCACGACACCCTCGGCGTCGGTGGTGGCGTCCCTGGCGCGTGCCCTCCAACTGTCCACCGCCGAGCGGGACCACCTCTACCGGCTGGCCCGGATCATGCCACCGGCGGACGGCACGATCAGCGACCATCTCCCGCCCGGCATGCAACGCGTGCTCGTCCGCCTCGGAGACGTAGCGGTCGCCGTGTTCGCGGCGGACTGGCAGCTGGTGTGGTGGAACCACCGGTGGGCCGCCCTGCTGGGCGACCCCTTGGCCGCGCCGCCGCGGATGCGCAACTTCGCCCGGGACAGGTTCCCGGTGGACGCCGATCACACTTCCCTCGCGCGGTGGCCGGTCACCGACGCGGATCCCGACACCACCGACGCCGCCCTCGTCTCCGACCTGCGCCGCGCCACCGGCCGCTTCCCCCGGGACAGCCGCCTGGCCGCGCTGGTCGGCGACCTGAACGCGGGCAACGCGAGGTTCGCCGAGCTGTGGGCGGCGGGAGAGGTGGCCGCGAACCGCGAGGTCCACAAGACGGTCGACCACCCGTCGGTGGGCGCGGTCACGGTGGACTGCGATGTCCTGACCGACGGCGACACCGAGCTCAAGATCGTCATCATGACCGCCGCGCCGGGCAGTGAGGACGAGACCAAACTCCACCTCACCACCGTCGTCGGCCCACCGGCGGGCACGCGCGACCAGCACGGGGGCTGGGTCCACCCCAGTGGGGGTGCTGGACCGCTGGTGGGCCGAGCGAGCTCTTCATAGCGTCGTACTCATGACGGATGACACGAACGAAGAGCGAACAGGTGCCTCCAGGCGGACGGCATTACGTGGGCTGGGACTCGCGTTAGGTGGCGTGGCACTGGCCACCGGGCTCGGGGCCTCCCCGGCCGCAGCGGCCCCCCGTCGCGGGATCACCACGTACGTGCTGGTGCACGGTACCCACAGCGCCGGCGCGTTCTGGATGCCGATCGCACGGGAGCTGACGCTGCGCGGTCACCGCGTCGTCATGGTGGACCAACCACGGCATGGCGCGGAGGCCTTCGTGCCGGAGTCGTATCAGCGGCAGGACCTCAAGGCGATGGCGGTCGAGCCTTCCCCGCTGAAGGGGCTCGGGCTGGAGGACTACGAGGCGCGCGTCACGGGCATCGTGCGCCGGGCGGCACGCAACGGCCCGGTGGTGCTGGTCGGGCACAGCCTGGGAGGCGTGTCGGTCAGCCGTGTCGGCGATGCCGTCCCGCATCTGCTGCACCACATTTGCTACATGGCGGCCTTCTGCCCCAGCCGCGCCCTGCCCACAGCGGACGCCTGCACGGCGGCACCCGAGAACGCGAACGCCGTCAGCCCGGTCGAGCTGGCGGTGGGTGACCTTGACCGGCTCGGTGTATTCCGACTGAACTTCCGGACAGGTGACAGCCGTGCGCTGGCCCTCCTGAAGGAGATGATCTGCGCGGACTATCCCGACGCCGACTTCCGCCGGATACTGGCCGGCATGCAGACCGACGAGCCGGTCGCCGCTTATGCGGGCCGAGCGGTCGGCCGGGCCGGCAGCTGGGGCCGCATTCCCCGCACCTACCTGCGTTTCGGCAGGGACCGGACGATCGCCACCGCACTCCAGGACAGGATGATCGCGGAAGCCGACGCGTCCACACCCGGCAACAGCTTCCACGTCCACGATTTTCCCGAGGCGTCACACATCGGCCCCCTGGATCCCGTCCCGGTAGCAGAGGCCCTGGACAGGCTCGCAAGGTAGCGGCGGCGTAGGACAGCTGCGGGCTGCAAGAAGGGGAGCAAGAAAGGCACCGAACGGTAAAGTAAGATTCGATCTACGTAAGAATGGATCTACGTTAGGTGCTGGAGGTCGCTTCGTGGAGTTCCATGGCCGGGCCGCTGATCTCGAACTGTTGACTGGGCAGCTCACGTCGGTGACAGAACGGAGTGGAGTCACTCGAGGGCGGGCCGTGATCATGACTGGTCGGCGCAGAGTGGGGAAGTCCCGGCTGGTCCAGGAGTTCTGCGACCGCTCGGGAGTGCCGTACGTGGTGTTTCAGGCCACCCGCGGGCGCAACCCCGTGACGGAGCGTGCCGAATTTGCCGCCGCTCTGGCGCAGTCCCCGCTGCCGCAAGCGGAGCTGGTCGCCGGCCTCCAGGCACAGGACTGGAACCAGGCCCTGCGTTCGCTGGCGCTCGCGATCACTGATGACTCACCCAGCATCGCGGTGATCGACGAGGTGCCCTGGCTGGTCGAACAGGACCAGGAATTCGAGGGCGCCCTTCAGACCGTCTGGGACCGTCATCTGTCCTCCAAGCCGGTGTTGCTCCTGCTCGTCGGCAGCGACGTGTCGGTGATGGAGTCATTGCAGTCGTACGGACGGCCGTTCTTCGGCCGGGCGACGAGGATGACCGTCCACCCCTTGAATCTGGCCGACGTCCAGGCCATGACCGAGCTGAACGCGGCAGACGCCGTGGATGCCCAGCTGATCACGGGAGGATTCCCGGAGATCGTGCAGTCGTGGCATCCGGGAATGAGTCGCATCGACTTCCTCGGGGCTTCCGTCGCCAGCCCTCTCTCTCCCTTGTTGGTGGCCGGCGAGCTGTCCCTGTTGGGTGAGTTCCCCGAAGCGTCACACTCACGGGCCGTACTGGAAGCGATTGGCAGTGGCGAGCGCACGTTCAGCGCGGTCGCGGCCCAGGCCGGTGGTGGCGGAGCGCTGCCGTCCGGCACACTTTCCCCACTGCTGACCACTCTGCAGGCCAAGCGGGTTCTGACTGCTGATCTCCCGCTGTCCGTCAAACCGGACAGCAAGAACAAGCGCTACCGGATCGCTGACCCGTACCTGCGGTTCTGGCTGGCGTTTCTGCAGCGCGCGATCCCGCTCATCGAGCGCGGGCGTGGCGACGTGGCGCTGGAACGCATCGAAGGGTCCTGGACCACGTGGCGTGGTCGTGCGGTCGAGCCACTGATCCGCGAGTCATTGCTGCGCCTGCTCCCGGACGATGAATGGCCCGAGACCGAGGCCATCGGCGGCTGGTGGAACCGGCAGAACAACCCCGAGATCGACCTCATCGGCGCAGACCGCGAGCCGGTGGCC
>NZ_JAEKKT010000053.1 GCF_019510245.1 Streptomyces sp.
CGCCGTCCGCGATCCGCGACCTCGGCGACAAGGTCGCGGCCCGGCACATCGCCCAGCGCGCCGGCGCCCCGCTGGTGGCCGGCACCCCGGACCCGGTGAGCGGTGCGGACGAGGTCGTGGCCTTCGCCGAGGAGCACGGTCTGCCGATCGCCATCAAGGCGGCCTTCGGCGGCGGCGGGCGCGGCCTGAAGGTCGCCCGCACCCTGGAGGAGATGCCGGAGCTCTATGAGTCGGCGGTGCGTGAGGCGGTGGCCGCCTTCGGACGCGGCGAGTGCTTCGTGGAGCGCTACCTGGACCGGCCGCGGCACGTCGAGACGCAGTGCCTCGCGGACCGGTACGGCAACGTCGTGGTCGTATCGACCCGTGACTGCTCGCTGCAGCGCCGCCACCAGAAGCTGGTCGAGGAGGCTCCGGCACCGTTCCTGACGCCGGAGCAGACCGCCGAGCTGTACCGGGCGTCCAAGGCCATCCTGCGCGAGGCCGGCTATGTCGGCGCGGGCACCTGCGAGTTCCTGGTCGGCCAGGACGGCACGATCTCCTTCCTGGAGGTCAACACCCGCCTCCAGGTCGAGCACCCGGTGACCGAGGAGGTCGCCGGCATCGACCTGGTCCGCGAGATGTTCCGGAGCCCGCCCCCGGCACCGTCACCCGCTTCGACGCCCCCTCCGGCCCCGGTGTCCGCCTGGACGCGGGCGTGCAGTCGGGCAGCGTGATCGGCCCGGCCTGGGACTCGCTCCTCGCCAAGCTGATCGTCACCGGCCGCACCCGCGCGCAGGCGCTGGAGCGGGCCGCGCGGGCGCTCGACGAGTTCCGGGTGGAGGGGATGGCCACGGCGATCCCGTTCCACCGGGCGGTCGTCAGGGACCCGGCCTTCACCGGGGACCCCTTCCGCATCCACACCCGGTGGATCGAGACCGAGTTCGTGAACGAGATCGAGGCCTTCGCCGCGCCCGCCGCGGACGTCGGCCCGGCTGAGGGCGGCCGCGAAACGGTCGTCGTCGAGGTCGGCGGGCACCGGCTGGAGGTCTCGCTGCCGGCCGTGCTGGGCCGGGTCCCGGACCGGGCGCTCGTCGGGGCGGCCGCCCCCCGGCCCCGCCGTCGCGGCGCCGGCGGCTCCGCGCCCGCCGCCTCCGGGGACACGCTCACCTCTCCCATGCAGGGCACCGTCGTGAAGGTCGCCGTCGCCGAGGGGCAGACGGTCGAGAAGGGCGACCTGGTCGTCGTACTCGAGGCCATGAAGATGGAGCAGCCGCTCACCGCGCACCGGTCGGGCACCGTGACCGGGATCGCCGCCGAGGTGGGGCAGGCTCTCGCCGCCGGCGCCGCGATCTGCGACATCAAGGACTGATCGCCTTGGCAGCACTCACCTACTCCGACGCCGTGAACGGTGCCCTGGAGCGGCTGCGTTCCGTGGGGTACGAGCACGGGCGCAGCTTCGTCAACCACGCCCCGATGGCCGCCGAGGCCCTCGCCCACATGGGCTACGCCGACGAGGTGCCCGGCTGGGTGGAAGGCCATCTGCGCAGCCACACCTTCCACGACGTGCCCGAGCGGCGGTTCACCCTCGACCCGGCCGACGAGGCCGACTGGCGGCAGGCGCTCGGCGAGTTCGGCCGGGTCGCCGACTGGACCGACCTGTTCGAGCGCGAGCTGGCCGGGGCGGCGTGGACCGACGTCCTGGCCCGCTGGTGGCCCCGGCTGCTGCCCGGCATGTCCGGGGTGCTCACGCACGGCGTGATCCGCACCGCGCACGCGGTCCGGGCGGTGGTGGCCGCAGGACCCGGCAACCGCATGCAACTGGCCGAACTGGCACAGGGGCTGGGGTACTGGGCGGCCCGGTACTCCGAGGGCGGAGTCGTGGTCCCGGAGCACCCGGGCGGCGACGGCGACGGCGGTGACGCCGTACGGGCGCTGGACGAGCTCGTCGCCGAGTTCTCCGGGATCTACGCCACGCTCTCCCTCCCGCACCCGATCCCGCTGATCCACTCGGTCACCGGGCCCGCCGCCGTACGGCTGGTGGTGGAGCACCTCCCGCTGCAGCAGCGGTGGCCGTCGTACCGGGTGGCGCGGGCCGTCAGCCGCACGATGCTCGACTGGTTCCACGCCGTGCCCCGGCCCGCGGCCCCGCTGCCGGAGGTCCCCGATACGGCCGCGCTGTTCGCCGAGGCGGTCCAGATCGGCGACGAGCACGCCATCAAGCTCGCCGAAGTCGCCGTACGCCACGAGGGACTGGCGCCCGACCCGCGGCACGCGGCGGCCGCGCACGTGGCCAACCGGGCGATCGGCCGCCTGTACCGCTGACAGTTCGTCTTCGCCGACGGTCTCCCCGAAGGGGCCGTACGGAACCGTTCCCGAGGAGTGTCATGGACGCACAAGTCATCGTCGTGGGCGCCGGGCCGGCCGGCATGATGCTCGCGGGCGAGCTACGGCTCGCGGGCGCCGACGTCATCGTCCTGGAGAAGCTGCCCGCGCGCACCGGAGAGTCGCGCGGCCTCGGTTTCACCGCCCGCACCATGGAGGTCTTCGACCAGCGCGGACTGCTGCCCCGCTTCGGGGACATCGAGGTCAGCAACGTGGGCCACTTCGGCGGCCTGCCGGTCGACTTCGGCGTCCTCGACGGCGCCCACCAGGCTGCCAAAACGATCCCGCAGTCGGTCACCGAGACCGTCCTCGAGGAGTGGGCCGGCCGGCTCGGCGCGGACATCCGGCGCCGCCACGAGGTGCTGTCCGTCAAGGAGAAGGAGGACAGCGTCGAGGTCGAGGTGCGCGGGCCCGAGGGCGTGCACCGGCTGCGCGCCGAGTACCTCGTGGGGTGCGACGGCGGCCGCTCCACCATCCGCAAGGCCGCCGGGTTCGACTTCCCGGGAACCCCGTCGTCGCTGGAGATGTACCTCGCCGACGTGAAGGGCATCGAGCTGGAGCCCCGGATGATCGGGGAGACCCTGCCCGGCGGGATGGTGATGGTCGGCCCCCTGCCCGGCGGCATCACCCGGCTGATCATCTGCGAGCGCGGCACCCCGCCGCAGCGCCGCGAGAAGCCGCCGACCTGGGCGGAGGCCGCGGCGGCCTGGCAGCGGCTGACCGGCGACGACATCTCGCACGCCGAGGCGGTGTGGGTGTCGTCGTTCGGCGACGGCACCCGCCTGGTCACCGAGTACCGGCGCGGCCGGATCCTGCTCGCCGGCGACGCCGCGCACATCCACCTGCCGGCCGGGGGCCAGGGCATGAACACCAGCATCCAGGACGCCGTGAACCTCGGCTGGAAGCTGGGTGCGGTGGTGCGGGGACGGGCACCGGAGACGCTGCTCGACACCTACCACGACGAACGGCACCCGGTCGGGGAGCGGCTGATGATGAACACCCGGGCGCAGGGGCTGCTGTTCCTGTCCGGGCCCGAGGTGCAGCCGCTGCGCGACGTGCTCAACGAGCTGATCCGGTACCCCGAGGTCAGCAGGCACCTGGCGGCCATGGTGTCCGGGCTGGAGATCCACTACGACGTCGACGGGGGCGCCGGCGCGCTGCTCGGCCGACGGCTGCCGAACGTGCCGCTCACCGGGCACAGGAGGGTGGCCTCCAGCACGGAGGCGCTGCGCGCCGGGCGGGGTGTGCTGCTCGACCTCGCCGACAACGCGAGGCTGCGGGAGCGGGCCTGGGCGTGGCGGGACCGGGTGGATGTCGTGACGGCGGTGCCGGCCGACGGTGCGCTGGAGGGTACGTCCGCGGTGCTGGTGCGGCCCGACGGGTACGTGGCCTGGGTGGCGCCGGGTAGTCATGCGGATCTGCCGATGGCGATCGAGCGGTGGTTCGGGCCTGCGCGCTGAGAGTGCCGGGTTCCGTCGTATTGCGGCTGTCCCGCCGTCGTGGCTGGTCGCGCAGTTCCTCCCCCAGCCTCCGGCCGGGGGTGCCCCCAGCGCCCCTGAGGGGGCGCTTTTTGCTGGACTCTTTCAAGGAGTGAACCCATGCACAGCACTCTGATCGTCGCCCGGATGGAACCGGGTAGCCGGGCGGAAGTCGCCCGGCTCTTCGGGGAGTTCGACCGGACCGAGATGCCGCATCTGATGGGCACGCGGCGCCGGGAGCTCTTCGCGTACCGCGGGCTGTACTTCCACCTCCAGCACTTCGACACCGACAACGGCGGCGAGCTGATCGAGGAGGCCAAGAGCGACCCGCGGTTCGTGCGGATCAGCGAGGACCTCAAGCCGTTCATCCAGGCGTACGACCCCGCCACCTGGCGGTCTCCCGCCGACGCGGTCGCCACGCGCTTCTACGACTGGGAGGGCCGGGCGTGAACGCCAGGCGAGTGGTCATCACCGGGGTCGGCGTCATCGCCCCCGGCGGTGTCGGCACCAAGAACTTCTGGAACCTGCTCAGCGAGGGCCGTACCGCGACCCGCGGCATCACCTTCTTCGACCCGTCCTCCTTCCGGTCCAGGGTCGCCGCCGAGGTCGACTTCGACCCGGAGGAGCACGGGCTGAGCCCGCAGGAGATACGGCGGATGGACCGGGCGGCGCAGCTGGCCGTCGTCAGCGCACGGGAGGCCCTCGCCGACAGCGGGCTCGACCTGTCCGGTGCCGACCCCTACCGGGTCGGGGTCACCATCGGCAGCGCGGTCGGCGCGACCATGGGGCTCGACCAGGAGTACCGGGTGGTCAGCGACGGCGGCCGGCTCGACCTCGTCGACCACACCTACGCCGTCCCGCACCTCTACAACTACCTGGTGCCCAGCTCGTTCGCGGCGGAGGTGGCCTGGGCGGTGGGCGCGGAGGGTGCCGCCACCGTCGTCTCCACCGGCTGCACCTCCGGACTCGACTCCGTCGGCCACGCCGTGGAGCTGATCCGGGAGGGCTCGGCCTGCGCGATGATCGCCGGCGCCACCGACGCCCCGATCTCCCCGATCACGCTGGCCTGCTTCGACGCCATCAAGGCCACCACCCCGCGCAACGACGACCCCGAGCACGCCTCCCGCCCCTTCGACGGCACCCGCAACGGGTTCGTGCTGGGGGAGGGGTCGGCCGTCTTCGTCCTGGAGGAGCTGGAGGCCGCGAGAAGCAGGGGGGCGCACATCTACGCCGAGATCGCCGGATACGCCTCCCGCTGCAACGCCTTCCACATGACCGGGCTGCGGCCCGACGGCGCGGAGATGGCCGAGGCCATCACGGTCGCCCTCGACGAGGCGCACCTCAACCCCGAGGCGATCGACTACATCAACGCGCACGGCTCCGGCACCAAGCAGAACGACCGGCACGAGACCGCCGCGTTCAAGAAGAGCCTCGGCGGCCACGCCTACCGGACCCCGGTCTCCTCGATCAAGTCGATGGTCGGGCACTCGCTCGGCGCGATCGGCTCCATCGAGATCGCCGCGTCCGTCCTCGCCATGGAGCACAACGTCGTGCCCCCGACGGCCAACCTGCACACCCCCGACCCCGAGTGCGACCTGGACTACGTCCCGCTCACCGCCCGTGAGCACCGCACCGACGCGGTGCTCACCGTGGGCAGCGGGTTCGGCGGTTTCCAGAGCGCGATGGTGCTCGCCCGACCGGAGAGGAGCGCGGCCGCATGAGCACGCGGACCGTGGTGACCGGGCTCGGCATCGCCGCGCCCAACGGCCTTGGCACGAACGACTACTGGGCGGCCGCCCGGGCCGGGAAGAGCGGGATCGGCCGCATCACGCGGTTCGACCCGTCCGGGTATCCGGCGAAGCTGGCCGGTGAGGTGCCCGGGTTCAGCGCCGGGGAGCACCTGCCCAGCCGGCTGCTCGCGCAGACCGACCACATGACCCGCCTCGCGCTCGTCGCGACGGACTGGGCGCTGGCCGACGCGGAGGTCACACCGGCCGACCTGCCCGCCTACGACATGGGCGTCGTCACCGCCAGCTCCTCCGGCGGCTTCGAGTTCGGGCAGGGGGAGCTGCAGAAGCTGTGGAGCCAGGGCAGTCAGTTCGTCTCGGCATACCAGTCGTTCGCCTGGTTCTACGCCGTCAACAGCGGCCAGATCTCCATCCGCAACGGCATGAAGGGCCCGAGCGGGGTGGTCGTCTCCGACCAGGCCGGCGGTCTTGAGGCGCTCGCCCACGCACGCCGGCAGATCCGCAAGGGCACCCGGCTCATCGTCTCCGGGGCGATCGACGCGTCCATCTGCCCGTGGGGGTGGGTGGCGCAGCTCGCCAGCGACCGGCTGTCCACGTCGGAGGAGCCGGACCGGTCGTACCTGCCGTTCGACTCCGCCGCCGCCGGGCACGTGGCCGGCGAGGGCGGGGCGATCCTGATCCTGGAGGCCGAGGAGACCGCCGTACGGCGCGGTGCCCGGGTGTACGGGGAGATCGCGGGGTACGGCGCGACGTTCGACCCGGCGCCGGGGAGCGGGCGGCCGCCGGGGCTGCGCAAGGCGATCGAGCTGGCGCTCGCGGACGCGGGGGCCGACGCGGCCGACGTGGACGTGGTGTTCGCCGACGCGGCGGCCGTGCCGGAGCTGGACCGGGTGGAGGCGGACGCGATCAGTGACGTGTTCGGGCCGCACGGGGTGCCGGTGACCGCGCCGAAGACGATGACCGGGCGGCTCTACTCGGGAGCGGCGCCGCTGGATGTCGCCACGGCGCTGCTGGCCGTCCGGGACGGCGTGGTGCCGGCGACGGTGAACGTCTCGCCGGAGGCGGGCTATGACCTCGACCTGGTCGTGGGGGAGCCCCGGCCGACCGAGGTGCGGACGGCGCTGGTGCTGGCGCGCGGGTACGCCGGCTTCAACTCCGCGATGGTGGTCCGGGCGTAGCGCTCCCGCCGTAGGGGTTCGTGCGGCGACGCGGCCGCGGGTCCGCCGTGGTTGCTCGCGCAGTTCCCCGCGCCCCTTTTGGGGCGCGCTGTCCCAGCCGTCTTTTCTTCAGCCGCGGGCTGTTGTGTCGTCCATGGCCGTAGGGGTTCGTGCGGTGGTGCGGCTGTGGGTTGGTCGTGGTTTCTCGCGCAGTTCCCCGCGCCCCTTTTGGGGCGCGCTGTCCAGTTGTGTCTTTCATCCAGCCGCGGGCAGTCGTGCCGCTGGGGCGGCACGGGTGGGCGCGGGCGGTGGCCGGCGAGCGCCGGTGAGCGTCCCTACCCCCACTCCAGCCCCCGCTGACCTCAGCCCCTCAAAAGACCCGCCCGTCCTTCCGGCCCCCTTCATCTCTCCCACGCCCGGGGCCGGCAGGGCGGGCGTTTCCATTCGTAGTCGTGAAAGGAAGATCACCGTGGCCACCCAGTCCTTCACCCTCGACGACCTCAAGCGGATCCTGCTGGAGGCCGCCGGCGCCGATGAGAGCGTCGATCTCGACGGGGACATCCTCGACACCGACTTCGAGGAGCTCAGCTACGAGTCCCTCGCCATCCTGGAGACCTGCGGGCGCATCGAGCGGGAGTACGACATCACGCTGGACGACACCGTGGTGACCGAGGCCAGGACACCCCGCGAGCTGCTCGCCGTCGTCAACACGCAGCTCGGTGACGTCGCCGCCGCTGCCTGACCGTCACCCCACCCCCTCCGGCCGCCGGCGCCCGCCCTGACCGGGCGCCGGCGGCTCCCCCATGCCCTGAAAGGGAGCTGCAGACATGTCCGAACAGCAGCAGAGGGTCGCCCTGGTCTCCGGGGCCACCAGCGGAATCGGTCTCGCCTCGGCGCGGCTGCTGGCCCAGCAGGGCCACCGCGTCTTCATCGGCTCCCGCGACGCCGGGAACGTCGAGCGGACCGTGAAGGAACTGCGCGAGGACGGACTCGAGGTCGACGGGACCGTCCTAGACGTGCGGTCCGCGCTGTCCATCGAGAACTTCGTGCGGGCCGCCGTCGAGCGGTACGGCACCGTCGACGTGCTGGTCAACAACGCCGGACGGTCCGGCGGCGGCGTGACCGCCGACATCGACGACGAGCTCTGGTACGACGTCGTCGAGACCAACCTCAACAGCGTCTTCCGCCTCACCCGCGCCGCCCTCACCACCGGCGGCATGCGCGAGAAGAGCCGGGGGCGGATCATCAACATCGCGTCCACGGCCGGCAAGCAGGGCGTCGTGCTCGGCGCGCCGTACTCCGCCTCCAAGCACGGGGTGGTCGGCTTCACCAAGGCACTCGGCAACGAGCTGGCCCCCACCGGCATCACCGTCAACGCCGTCTGCCCGGGGTACGTCGAGACGCCCATGGCGCAGCGGGTGCGCGCCGGTTACGCCGCCGCCTACGACACCAGCGAGGACGCCATCCTCGACAAGTTCACCGCGAAGATCCCGCTCGGCCGCTACTCCACCCCCGAGGAGGTCGCCGGGCTTGTCGGCTACCTCGCCTCCGACACCGCCGCCTCCATCACCGCGCAGGCCCTCAACGTCTGCGGCGGCCTTGGCAACTTCTGAAAACCCCGGCATCTTCTAGGAGTTCACCCATGTCCGAGCCGAAGGAAGTCGAGCACGAGGTCACGATCTCGGCGCCGGCCGCCGAGGTCTACCGGCTGATCGCCGACGTGGCCAACTGGCCGCGGATCTTCCCGCCGACCATCTACGTCGACCACCTGGAGCGCTCCGGGAACGAGGAGCTGATCGGGATCTGGGCCACCGCCAACGGCGAGGCCAAGAACTGGACCTCCCGCCGCGTGCTGGACCCCGAGGGCCTGCGGATCACCTTCCGGCAGACCGTCTCCACCCCGCCCGTCGCGAGCATGGGGGGCACCTGGATCATCGAGCCCCTCGACCCGGCCACCTCCCGGGTGCGGCTGCTGCACGACTACACCGCCGTCGGCGACGACCCGGCGGGCCTGGCCTGGATCGACGAGGCCGTCGACCGCAACTCCCGCTCCGAGCTCGCCGCGCTGAAGACCAACGTCGAACTCGCCACCGCCTCGCAGGAGCTGACGTTCTCCTTCGAGGACACCGTCCGGGTCGACGGGGCCGCCAAGGACCTCTACGACTTCGTCAACGAGGCCGACCGCTGGTCCGAGCGGCTGCCGCACGTGGCGACCGTCCGGCTCACCGAGGACACCCCGGGCCTGCAGACCCTGGAGATGGACACCCGCGCCAAGGACGGCTCGACGCACACCACCAAGTCGTACCGGGTCTGCCTGGACGGCCGGAAGATCGCCTACAAGCAGACCACCCTGCCGGCCCTGATGAACCTGCACACCGGCTACTGGACCTTCCGCGAGACCGACGAGGGCACCTTCGCCTCCTCGCAACACACCGTCGTGCTGCGCCCCGAGAACATCGCGAAGATCCTCGGACCGGAGGCCGGCGTCGCCGAGGCCCGCGCGTACGTGCAGGGCGCGCTCAGCACCAACAGCCGCGCCACCCTGAACCACGCCAAGGCGTACGCCGAAGCGAGGCGCTGACCGATGGCCGGTGCCGACGCGGTCGACACGCACGTCCTGGTGGTCGGCGCCGGACCCGTCGGGCTGATGCTCGCCGGGGAACTGCGCCTCGGCGGCGCCGACGTGACCGTCCTGGAGCGGCTGGCCGCCCCGACGACGGAGTCCCGGGCGTCCACCCTGCACGCCCGGACGATGGAACTGCTGCGGCAGCGCGGGCTGCTGGACGGCCCCGACGGCTTCGCCGGCCCCGAGCCGCCGCCGCACGAGCCCCGCGGCCACTTCGGGGGCCTGCCCCTCGACCTCACCCTCCCCAGCAGCCACCCCGGGCAGTGGAAGGTCCCGCAGACCCGCACCGAGGAACTCCTCGGCGCCTGGGCCGAGCGGCTCGGCGCACGGGTGCTACGGGGCCACGAGGTCCTGGAACTGGTGCAGGAGCGGGACCACGTCCGGGTCGTGGCCGAACACCAGGGCACCCGCCGTGCGTTCACGGCCCGGTACGTCGTCGGCTGCGACGGCGAGCGGTCGGCCGTCCGGCGCCTCGCGGGCGTCGGCTTCCCCGGCAACGACGCCGAACGGGAGCTGATCCGCGCCGACGTCGACGGCATCGACGTCCCGAACCGGCGCTTCGAACGGCTGCCGAACGGGCTCGCCATCGCCGCCCGGCGCGGGGACGGCGTCACCCGGGTGATGGTCCACCGCTTCGGCACCCCGCCGCGCGCGGGTGAGGCCGGCTTCGCCGACATCGTCACCGCCTGGCGGGAGGTCACCGGCGAGGACATCGCCCACGGCACCGCGCTGTGGGTGAACTCCTTCGGCGACGCCTCCCGGCAGGCCGAGTACTACCGCGCCGGCCGGGTGCTGCTCGCCGGCGACGCGGCCCACCAGCAGATGCCGATCGGCGGCCAGGCCCTCAACCTCGGCCTCCAGGACGCCGTGAACCTCGGCTGGAAGCTCGCGGCCACCGTCCTCGGCCGGGCCCCGGCGGGGCGGCTGCTGGACACCTACCACGACGAACGGCATGCCGTCGGCCGCCGTGTCCTGTCCAACATCCGCGCCCAGGCCCGGCTGCTGCTCGGCGGCCCCGAAGTGGAGTCGCTGCGCTCGGTCGTCGGCGAACTCACGTCGTACGAAAAGGTCCGGGCGCACCTCGCCGGCATGATCAGCGGCCTCGACGTGCGCTACGGGGACGACGAGGACGCGCTGGTCGGCGCGCGGCTGCCCGAGACGCGGCTCGACTCGGGGGCGACCACGGCCGAACTGCTCGCCTGCGCCCGCGGGTTGCTGCTCGTGAGCGACCCGGCGCTCGGCGGGGCGGCGGCGGACCGGCCGGCGTCGGTGGACACGGTCGTCACCCGTCCCGCAGGGCCCCTCGACGGCCACGCCGCCGTGCTCGTACGGCCGGACGGCTACGTCGCCTGGGCCGGCGACACGGCGGACGGCCTGCGTTCGGCCCTCGACCGCTGGTTCGCACCCGACCCGCGCGCCTCCCACACACCACAACCAACCGTCAGGAGAAGGAAGATGGGCAACCTGACCGGAAAGACCGCCCTCGTCACCGGCGCCAGCCGGGGCATGGGCCGGGCCACCGCCGAGCGGCTGGCCGCCGACGGCGCGCTGGTCGCCGTGCACTACGGCACCAGCGCGGAGGCCGCCGCCGAGGTGGTCGCCGGGATCGAGAAGGACGGCGGGCGGGCGTTCGCCGTCGGCGCCGAGCTGGGCACGCCCGGTGACGTCCACGAGCTGTTCCTCGCCCTGGAGGCGGGACTCAAGGAGCGCACCGGCGAGACCGAGCTGAACATCCTGGTCAACAACGCGGGCGTGATGGGCGGGGTCAAGGCCGAGGACACCACCCCGGAGCAGTTCGACCGGATCTTCGCCGTCAACGCCAGGGCGCCGTTCTTCGTCATCCAGCGGGCGCTCGCCGTCATGCCCGACGGCGGCCGGATCGTGAACATCTCCTCCGGCCTGACCCGGTTCGCCAACCCGGACGAGATCGCCTACGCCATGAGCAAGGGCGCGGTGGAGCAACTGGCGCTCCACTACGCCAAGCTGCTGGGCCCGCGCGGGATCACCGTGAACAGCGTCGCGCCGGGCATCACCCGCAACGGCAACCCGCTGTTCGACATCCCCGAGGCCGTCGAGGCCATGTCCGCGCTGTCCGCCTTCAACCGCGTCGGCGAGCCGCAGGACGTCGCCGACGTCATCGCCTTCCTCGTCTCCGACGACGCCCGCTGGGTCACCGGCTCCTTCGTCGACGCGAGCGGCGGCACGCTCCTCGGGTGACGCGGTGACCAGGACCCTTCCGGCACCGGTCGCCGCCGGCACGGACGAGCGGTTCGGCCCCCGGCTGTGGGGGCTGCTGCTCGTCCTCGCCGGCAACATGCTCATCGACGCGCTGGAGGTGTCCGTGGCGGTGGTGGCACTGCCCGCCATCGGCACGGACCTGGGACAGCCGCCGACCGTCACCCAGTGGGCGATGACCGGCTTCGCGGCCGGTTTCGGCGGCCTGCTCCTCTTCGGCGCCCGCGTGGTGACCCTCCTCGGCCGCCGCCGCGTCTACCTGGCGGCCCTCCTCGCCTTCGCCGCCGCCTCCGCGCTCAGCGCCCTCGCCCACGACCCCTGGCTGCTCCTCGCCACCCGCCTCACCAAGGGCTTCTGCGCGGCCCTGACGGCCCCCACCGGCCTCGCCATCATCACCTCCACCTTCCCGGAGGGCCGCCCCCGTTCCCGGGCGGTCTCCGTCTACACCCTCTTCGGCGCCGGCGGCTTCACCGCAGGCCTCCTCCTCTCCGGCTGGCTGACGCAGAGCTCCTGGCGCTGGGCCTTCGCCTTCCCGGCCCCGGTGGTCCTGCTCCTCTTCACGTTCGGCCTGCGACTGATCCCGAGGGCCGACGACGAAAGCAATCCAAGAAGCCCCGCGGAAACCGCCCCAGAGGGCCTGGGCGTTCCAACGGGGCCCGCGGAGGGCGCCCCAAAGGGCCTGCGCGTTCCAACGAGGGGCGCGGAGAACGTCCCAGAGGGCCTGGGCGTTCCAACGGGGCCCGCGGAGAGCGCCCCGCAGGGGCGCGGGGAACTGCGCGACCAGCCCCCACGGCGCCGCACCCGAACAACGACCCGGCACTTCGGCATCCCCAGCGCCCTCACCCTTCTGGGAGCCCTCCTGGCCCTCGTCCAGGGCATCACCCAACTCCCCACCCATGGCTGGACCACCCCACAGGCCACCGCCCCCCTCACCGCGGCCGCACTCCTCCTGCTGCTGTTCCGGCACATCGAGCGCCGCTCCACCGCCCCCCTCCTGAACCTCCGCCCCCTGCGCAGCAACCCCGCCCTCATCCGCTCCGCCCTCGGCGCGGCCTGCCTCAACGGCTCCTACCTGGGCCTCCTGTTCGTCCTGACGTACCAGACCCAGACCCTCGCCGGCTGGTCCCCCCTCCAGACGGCGTTCGCCCTGCTCCCGGCCGCCGCGCCCCCGGCGCTGACCGCGCTGGCCTCCGGCCGCCTGGTCGCCAAGTTCGGCGCCCCCCGCCTCATCGTGGCCGGCGCCGCCTGCGCCTTCGCCGGCGCCCTGCTCCAACTCCGCCCCCACGCGTGGCCGTTGGACTACCCGGGACGGCTGCTCCCGACGCTCCTCCTTGTCGGCGCCGCCTTCGTGCTCTCCTTCGCCGCGCTCAACATGCAGGCGATGTCCCGTCTCGCTCCCGCCGACCGGCTCACCGGCAGCGGCCTGTACCAGACGGCCGTCCAGCTCGCCGCGGTCCTCGCGGTCGCGCTCGTCGCCGCTCTGCTCGCCGCCTACGCACCGGCCCCCGGCGCGGGTCCGGCGGCCGCCGCGGCGGCCTGCCGGCCGGCGCTGACCCTGGTCGCCGCCCTCGGCTTCCTGGGCCTGCTCGTCGGCCTCACCGGCCTGCTCCGCACCCCACCCTCCTCACTCCACCACGGGGAATGACCATGGACCAGACAACGCAGACCTGGGTCTTCGACGACCTGGACGACGAACTCGACGATCTGGACTACGAGTTCGACCGAGATCAGATCGTCGAGGTGGTGCCGCCCAGCCTCGCGCACCTCGCCTCCGTCGGCCTCACCGAGCGCACCCGGCTCATCGACGCGTACGTGCGCGGCGAACTCGCCCGGGTGCTGCGGGTGGCCCCGGACAGCATCGACACCGTGGGCCGCCCGATGAACAGCCTCGGCATCGGCTCCATCAACGGCCTGGAACTCCAGCGCCGCATGGAGGCCGCGCTGCGTGTCGACGTCAATCTCAACCGGCTGCTGCGCGCCAACAGCGCCGCCGAGCTGGTCGACTGCCTCGCCGGCCAGCTCGGCCCGGAGGACAGCCCGCACAAGCACGCCGGCCGGGACCGCCACCACCTGGTCGCGCACGACGTGCCGAGCCCGAGGTGATCGGGCAGATGCCGGTCCTGGAGTTCGGCACGGCCACCCTCGACGCCGGGCCGAGGCTGCCCGCCGCCGGGCAGCTGGACGTCTGGCTGGTCCGCCGGGCCGCCCTGGAGACCGCGGCCGAACTACTCGACCTGTCCGAGCTGAGCGAGGCGGAGCGCCGGCGGACCGCGTCCTTCGTCCGGCCGACGGACGGGGTGACGTACGCCTCCGCGCACGTCGCCCTGCGCCGGCTGCTCGGCGGCTACCTGGGGCTGCCCCCGCAGGACGTGCCGTTCGTGCGGGAGCCCTGCCCGGGCTGCGCCGAGCCGCACGGCCGGCCGGCGATCGCCCATCCCGACCCGCCGCTGCACTTCTCCCTCGCGCACAGCCACGGCATGGCCGTGGTCGCCGTCTCGCGTACGGTCGTCGGCGCCGACGTGGAGCGGCTGCCGCGGGCCGAGACCGTCGAGGTCTGCACCCCGGCCCTGCACCCGGGGGAGCAGGCCGAGCTGGCCGCGCTCGGCGACGCCGGGGAGCGGCGCGCCGCCTTCGGGCGCCTTTGGACGCGCAAGGAGGCCTATCTCAAGGCGCTCGGCACCGGCCTCTCCCGTGATCCCGGCCACGACTACCTGGGCGCCGACCCGCACCGCAGGCCGGCCGGCTGGACGCTGCTCGACCTGCCGTCCGGACCCCGCCACAACGCGGCCGTCGCGGTGCGCGGCGCGGCGCCGGAACAGGTGACCGTCCGCTGGGTGCCGCCGGCCGCGCTGTACGCGGGCGGGACGGTCGACCTGGACGCCGACGGGACGGTGGGCGTGCCCGTGACCGTGCCCGTGGGCGTGACCACCCGAGTATCCGACTGGGGAGCGTGACCCGCCAATGTCACTCGAACAGAAAGCCGGTCCGGTGGCCGGCCGCCCGAGCCTGCACGACCGTGAGCACCGCGGCCAGTGGACCGCCGCCGAGCGCATCGAGGAGCTCGGCCTGATGAAGGAGGCGGCCCGGCACGGCGACCCGCTCGCCACCGAGCGCCAGCACGCCAAGGGCAAGCTCACAGCCTACGAACGTATCGAACTCCTGCTCGACGAGGGGTCGTTCAACGAGGTCGAGATGCTCCGTCGGCACCGCGCCACCGGCTTCGGCCTGGAGAAGAAGCGGCCGTACACCGACGGGGTGATCACCGGCTGGGGCACCGTCCACGGCCGTACCGTCTTCGTCTACGCGCACGACTTCCGCATCTTCGGCGGCGCCCTCGGTGAGGCCCATGCCCAGAAGATCCACAAGATCATGGACATGGCCATGGCGGCGGGGGCCCCGCTGGTGTCGCTCAACGACGGCGCGGGCGCCCGGATCCAGGAGGGCGTCTCGGCGCTCGCCGGCTACGGCGGCATCTTCCAGCGCAACACCCGCGCCTCCGGGGTGATCCCGCAGATCAGCGTGATGCTCGGGCCGTGCGCGGGCGGCGCCGCCTACTCGCCGGCCCTGACCGACTTCGTCTTCATGGTGCGGGACATCTCCCAGATGTTCATCACCGGACCGGACGTGGTGAAGGCGGTGACCGGCGAGGAGATCACCCAGAACGACCTCGGCGGCGCCGACGTCCACGCCGGTGCCTCCGGCGTGGCCCACTTCGCCTACGACGACGTGCGCAGCTGCATGGAGGACGTACGGCACCTGCTGTCGCTGCTCCCGTCCAACAACCGTGACCTGCCGCCCCGTTCGGCGACCACCGACCCGGCCGACCGCCGTACCGACCGGGTGGTGGAGCTGGTCCCGGACGACCCGGGGCGGGTCTACGACATCCGGAGCGTCATCGAGGAGATCGTCGACGACGGCGACTACTTCGAGATCCAGCCCGGCTGGGCCACCAACGTGGTGTGCGCGCTGTCCCGGCTGGACGGCGAGGTCGTCGGCCTCGTCGCCAGCCAGCCGGCCTCCTTCGCCGGGGTCCTGGACATCGACGCCAGCGAAAAGGCGGCGCGGTTCGTGCAGTTCTGCGACGCCTTCAACATCCCGCTGGTCACCCTGATCGACGTGCCGGGCTTCCTGCCGGGCGTGGACCAGGAGCACAACGGCATCATCCGGCGCGGCGCCAAGCTGCTCTACGCGTACTGCAACGCCACCGTGCCGCGGATCTCCCTGGTGCTGCGCAAGGCGTACGGCGGCGCGTACATCGTCATGGACTCCCGGTCCATCGGCACCGACCTCGCCCTCGCCTGGCCGTCCAACGAGATCGCCGTGATGGGCGCCGAGGGCGCGGCGAACGTGATCTTCCGCCGGGAGATCGCGGCCGCGGACGACCCCGAGTCCACCCGCGCGCAGAAGATCAAGGAGTACCAGGCGGAGCTGATGCACCCCTACTACGCGGCCGAGCGGGGCCTGATCGACGACGTCATCGACCCGCGCGAGACCCGCTCCACCCTGATCCGCGCCCTCGCGATGCTCCGCAGCAAGCAGGCCGACCTGCCGTGCCGCAAGCACGGCAACCCGCCGCAGTGAGCACGCCGGAGGGCACGGCCGGTGCGGAGGGCACGGCCGGTGCGGAGAGCGCGGCCGGTGCGGAGGGCGCCCTGGTCATCAGGGTCGTGAAGGGGCAGGCGAGCCCCGCCGAGCTCGCCGCCCTCACCACCGTCCTGCTCGCCCGCGCCGCCGCCCTCGCCGCGGTGGACCCCTGCCCCCTCGAGCCCCGCCCGGTGGCCGGCTGGCGCCGCCCGGAACGCCTCGCGACGCACCGCGACCCCCGCGGCTGGCGCCTCACCGGCGGCCGGGCAGTGTGACCGCCCCGTAGACCGACCCCCGACCGCAACCCCGACCGGATCGGAGTCCCGGACCCCATGACCTCCCCGTCCCTCGACCGCGCCGACACGGTCACCGCACTGCGCTCCGAACTCGACGCCCTGCGCACCGAGTTCGGGGTCCTCGCCGACCGAGCGGCGGTCGCCGAGCTGGTCGACCGCTACATCACGCTGCTCGACACCCAGGACGACCACGGCTTCGACCCCACCTGGCCGGCCACGGTCTTCACCCCCGACTGCTGCCTGGAGTTCCCGGTCGGCACCGTCGAGGGCCGCGACCGGGCCGCCGCCTTCCACCACGACCGCAAGTCCCGCTTCGCCCGCACCCACCACCTGGCCGCCAACTACGGCATCCGGGTGTCGGGGGACACCGCCCGGATCCGCGTCCACCTCGTCGCGTCGCACGTGCACCACGAGGACGGCCCGGACCCGGACGGCCGCTTCGACATCGGCGGCTACAGCGAGGGCGAGGCGGTCCGCACCCCGGACGGCTGGCGGCTGCACCGCTGGCGGTTCCGGCTGGTGTGGTCCGACGGCGCCGGCCCGCGTCCCGGCCCCGACCCCCGCGAACTGCGCAGCTCCCAGCCCCGACCACGCCACCCGAAAGGATGATGAGACCGTGTCAGGCATACCGACGACCGCGCTGAACCTGGGCGCCCTGCGCGACACCTCCGGCGACGACCGCAGGCAGGCGTTCGAGAACTTCCTCTGCCGCAACCTCGCCCAGCACCTGGACATCCCCCCGGCCCACCGCATCGCCCGCAACCGCCCCCTCTACACCCAGGGCATCGACTCCCTCACCGCGCTGACCCTCCAGCGCACCCTGGAATCGGCCCTGAACATCCCGGTACCGGCCCACCACCTGCTGCGCGAGCAGTCGGTGGGCGAACTGGCCGCGACCCTCAGCGAGCTGGTCGACCGGACCTGAGCCCCATGGCGACGCCACCGGTGGGACGACGACGGCACGACCACCGGTGGCACCGGGCGCACCAGCCTCCTGACAACGTTGTCCATCCTCCTGGGCGGCCCGTGTCAGAATGAGGGCGCCCGCCGTCCGTCCGGTCATCATCGAGGTCGTCCGTGTCCCAGCCCGTCGGCCGCGTGCCGCAGCGTCGCAACGCACGGTCCAACCGGGCGCGCATCCTGGCCACCGCCCGCCGGGAACTCGGCCGGAACCCCGACATCACCCTGGAGGAACTGGCCCGCGCCTCCGGTGTCGTACGGCGCACCCTCTTCGGGCACTTCCCGGGGCGGGCCGCGCTCCTGGAGGCGCTGGCCGAGGAGGCCGCCGAGACGCTCCAGGCAGCAGTGGCGCGGGGAACGGACCCGGCGGAGCCGGCCGACCGCGCCCTCGCGCGCTTCTCCCTGTCGATGTGGCCGGTGGGCGACCGCTACCGGATGCTGCTGGCCCTCGCCCACCGGGACCTGGGCGCGGAACGCGTCGCCGAGGTCCTCCGGCCCGCCCGGGTCCGGGCCACGGCCGTCGTGGAGCGCGGTCAGCGGGACGGCGTCTTCCACCCCCACCTCCCGCCCGCCGTGCTCGGCGCCGCCCTGGAGGGCATGACGATCGCCCTGCTGGAAGAGGCCAACAGCGGAACGTTCGAGGACGACGGCACCCGCACGGCCGTCGCCACGCTCATCGCGGCCGGGGTCCCGGAGCAGCAGGCCCGCACGGTGGTCGACGGGATCGCCGCCGAGTTCGCCGCCGAGGCCGGGCCGGAGGCCCCCGCCGAGGCCTGAACCCCGCGCTCCCGCGCCGCGGGCGCCTCGCGGGCCCGGTCCGGCGGCCGTGGCATGCTGAGGGCGCGGCTTCGACGCAACCGACCGGGAGGTGATGGGCGTGGTGGACTGGGCCCGGTTCGCGCAGCAGTTGGCGGCGATGGCGCGGGA
Organism: Streptomyces sp.; assembly: GCF_019510245.1. Classification (GTDB taxonomy): domain Bacteria; phylum Actinomycetota; class Actinomycetes; order Streptomycetales; family Streptomycetaceae; genus Streptomyces. The sequence continues at coordinate 18,373 of NZ_JAEKKT010000053.1, forward strand.
CCTGCTGGCGCAGGAGTCGGTCGACGCCACCCTGGCCCGGATGACCGGCTCGGCCGTGGAGCTCGTGGAGGGCTGCGACGCAGCCGGCATCCTGGTGCTGCACGGCGGGAAGGTGCGGACGTTCGCGCCCACCGAGCAACTGGTCGTCGACAGCGACCGGTTGCAGGAGCGGCTGGGCGAGGGGCCCTGCTTCGACGCCGCCCGTGCCAGGACGGGGGAGCGCGTGTTCCGGATCCGGGACCTCACCCGGGAGCAGCCGTCCTGGCCCGCCTTCGCCCCCGAGGTCCACCGCCTCGGCGTCGGCAGCATGATGGGCTTCCTGCTGTACACCGAGGACGAGGACCTCGGCGCGCTGAACATCTACTCCCGCCGTCCCGGTGCCTTCACCGAGGCCAGTGAGCTGGCCGGCTGGCTGCTGGCCTCGCACGCGGCGGTCGCCTTCTCCAGCGCCCGTACCCACGCCCAGATGGAGCAGGCCGTCGCCACCCGGCACCTGATCGGCGAGGCCATGGGCATCCTCATGGGCAGTCACCGCCTCACCGAGGAACAGGCCTTCGACGTGCTGCGCCGCTACTCGCAGGAGAACAACGTCAAGCTCCGTGAGGTCGCCCGCCGGGTCTGCGACCGGGGAAGCCTGTCCTAGAACCGCCCCAGCTGACGGACGACCCCGAACTGGTCGACGCGGTCACGCGCAGGCTCCACGCCCCGTCCCACCGGTACGGGGACCGCATCGCCGCACAGGGTGTCCTCGCCTTCCAGTAGGAAGGGGACCGGCGCCTGCAGTGGCGGCTGTCCCTGGTCAACGAGGCCGGCCTGCGGGTCAGGACTGCCCTGGACGTCGCCCGCACCACCCAGGAGCTGACCGACGTCGCCACCGAGGACTGCGCCGGCCTCGTCACCGTCGACCTCCTTGACTCCGTGGTGCGTTGCTACGAACCCACGGCGGAGCGGTTCCGGCTGCGCCGGGTCGCCCAGGGGACGTACGCGGCGGGTGGCGGCGCGGAACCGGCGGTCAAGGTGCAGGAGCTGAACAGCTGCCCGGACAGGTCACCGGTGGCCCGTTCCCGGGCCACCGCCCTCACCCTTCAGCGCAGCCTGCTCCACGGCGCACCGCCGAGCAGTCCGCCGTGGGACCGGCAGCAGTAAGCCGGGAAAACAAGCATGAGGGCTGCAGAGACACCCAGCAGGTCATGACAACTGATGTTCGCGATCAAGACAGAAGCCTCTTCACCGCTCTGCCACTTCCCGGCGGGAGCGGGGCGTGCGACGCCGAGGACGGGACGCCTCGAAGTGGGCGCCCCGCCGTGGGAGTGGGTCAGTGGATGGAGTTGGCGGCGGCGATGATGGCTCGGTCGACGGCTGCCGGGCTGATCGAGGGGACGTCATGGCCGGAGCGGGTATAGGTGATGTGGGCGCCGACTCGGTTGGCTTCGAACTTCTGGGCGGCCGTGGGCACGGCGTGGTCCTGGGTGGAGATGACTGCCCACTTCGGTGTCTTCGCGGGCGGGTTCACGGTGGCCTTGTCGGTGAAGGCCGAGAGGGCCACCGGCTCCTGGGTGACGGAGGCGGTGCGGATCACGGACTTCGGCAGTCCGTTGCCGTAGACGGTTCCGTACTTGTCGGCCTTGAGGTACACGTCGGTGTCGCCGCCAGGCAGGGAGACGGTCCGGAAGTTCTCCGAAACAAGCTGTGATCCGGGGAATTGCCCGATCAGCGAGGCGGCGGTGTCCCCGGCCTTGGGGATGAGGGCCGCCACGTACACGAGAGCCTTGACCTGGGGGTTCTTTGCGGCGACCTGGCTGACGACTTCTCCGGCGTAGGAGTGGCCGACCAGGACGATGGGGCCCTTGATGGTCTTGAGCTGTGCCTCGACGTAGGCGCTGTCGAAGGCCAGGCCGCGCAGCGGGGTGTCGATGGCGTAGACCGGGTAGTCGTGGCGTCGCAGGTAGCGGATCTCGCTGTTCCAGCTGGAGGAGTCGGCGAACGCGCCGTGGACCAGGACCACAGTCGGCTTTGCGTAGTGCCCTGTCTGCGATTCGACCGTCGCCGATCTGGCGGCTGAACTGATGACGGGTACGGGCATGCGGTGCTCTGTCGGTGAGGTGACCGCGTGACCGTTCGCGGTGGTCGTGACGGCGCTCGCGTCCGTTACGACCAGCGAGGCTACAGTCGCGCCGCTTATCAGCCCGGCGATCGCCAGCGCTGTGATTCGAACGGTGGGCTTCATGTGGTGTTGATCCTCTCGATTTTTTGGGTCGAAATCGGCTCGGGGGAGAGGAGACGCACGGGCAGAGGGATGTGCTTGTGCGGTCCGGAGTGCTTGGTGAAATCGACTATGGCGGTCGGGTGTGTGGACGGCAAATGCCGATCCTGCTTTCGTTCATGCCGGTGTGGCATGAGTTGGGGGTGTTTTCTTGACGGGCTCGGGCGGGCTGGATGTTTTCGGTGCTGGGTTCTGATGTTTGATGTTGGATTTGGCGTGGTGTTGGGATGTCCGGTCGATGT
>NZ_JAEKKT010000522.1 GCF_019510245.1 Streptomyces sp.
GCCTCGCGTGTGCGGTCGGGCGTGTCCGAGCTCAGGTTGACCAGCGTCCGGCCGGCGAGTGACGCGGTGGAGCCGTCGAGGATGTCGTACATCGCCCGGTAGTCGGTGAGGCTGAGGATCACGAGGTCACTGGCTTCGAGCGCCTCGCCGGGTGTCGCCGCGCGCGTCGCTCCCTCGGCGACGACGCCGTCGGCCCGGCCGGCGGTGCGGTTCCAGACGGTGACCGGGTGGCCGGCGGTGAGGAGGGTGCGGGTCATCGCCCGGCCCATCGGGCCGAGCCCGATCACGGTGACCGCGCTGCCCTGTGTACTGGTGGGGTTCTGGTGTTCGTTCACGCCTCCATCCTGGAAGAGCTCCCCGAAGCCCGGAAGTACCCACTATTTTCTGCGGTACTTACCTTTTAGTAAGGGGGGTCAGTGATGGCCAAGGGACCGAGGCGCGGGCCGTACATCTGCGGCATCGACGCCGCGCTGGACGTGGTGAGCGGGAAGTGGAAGGGGCTCATCCTCTGGGAACTCGACACTCATGGTGTACGCCGCTTCGCCGAACTCCGCCGCGGTCTGCCCGGAGTGAGCGAGAAGATGCTCACCCAGCATCTGCGGGAAATGGAGGCGGACGGACTCGTCCACCGGGAGGTCTACGCCGAGGTGCCACCGCGGGTGGAGTACTCCCTGACCGAGGACGGGCACACGCTCCATCAGGCGCTCGGGCCACTCAGCGTCTGGGGGACGGAACGGACGTGCCGCGAAGGCCTCGAAAAGGTCGCCGTGCCCGAGACCTCGCCCAGCAGGGCATGAACCGGTCCCGCGACCGCAGCGACGACACCACCACCTCGGCGGGGGACTGTGCGGCTCTCCGGAATCGGGTACACCGGAGCTATGACCCCTGTGGGCACCGAACCAGAGCTCGCCGACCGCATCCTCGGGGGCTGGCTCGGCCGGATCGCGGGCAACATGCTCGGCAAGCCGGTCGAGCAGGGCGACCTGTGGACGCGGGACCGGATCGACCGCTACCTCCGGCAGGCCGCCGCCCTGCCCCTGACCGACTACCTTCCCGAACCCGTCGGCGAGAGCGACGGTTTCGAACTGCGGCCCGAGTGGCGTGAGTGCGTGCGCGGCCGCATCCACGGCAGCTGCCGTGACGACGACGTCGACTACGCCATCCTCGGCCTCGACCTCCTGGAGACCCACGGCTTCGGCTTCAGCACCGAACAGGTGGGCGACCTGTGGCTGCTGAGGCTGCCGTATCTGCAGACGTTCACCGCGGAGCGGGCCGCCTATCGCAACCTCGCCAACGGGCTGAAACCGCCGCTGACGGCGACGTACGACAACCCCTGCCAGGAGTGGATCGGCGCCCTCATCCGTGCCGACATCTACGGCTGGACCTGCCCCGGCGACCCACGTCGGGCAGCGTCCCTGGCCCGCCGGGACGCGGTGCTCTCGCACACCGGCAACGGCGTGTACGGGGCGATGTGGGCGGCGGCGCTGATCTCGGCGG
>NZ_JAEKKT010000374.1 GCF_019510245.1 Streptomyces sp.
ACAGGGCGTCGGCGCCGAGCGCGGCCAGGTGCGTGAGGCGCTCGGTGACGCCCCTGATGTCCCCGAGGCCGTCACCGTCGGCGTCGGCGAAACTGCGGGGATAGACCTGGTAGACGACGGCCTGCCGCCACCAGTCGGGGTCCTTGCCGGAGAGGTCGGGCGTGGTGGTGCGGGCGGTCACGCGGGCTCCTCTGCAATGCGGTCGGTCTGCGGGACGACAAAAGGGATATCTGCCCACTCGCCGGAAACGTGAACCCGAGGTTATGCGGAGTAGATCGTTCCTGGTGTGTCGAAATTGTGATGGTCCATGAACTCACCTCGCATCACCGCAGGTTGACAGCGTTCCACCAGGAGATCCACCATGTGCGGACACTGTGGCGCGTGTGACCAATGAGCCCGGTGTTCCTAGAGATCGCTCACTCTCATCCTGACGGGATACGTATGTCCATAGCGAGACGTGTCACCCTGCGGCGCCTGCTGGGGACGGGCGCCGCGACGCTCGCCTTCTCCGCTGCCCTCGCCTCCGTCGCCTCGGCATCCGACTGCCCCGGCGGCAAGGGCTGGGAGGACGGCGGAAGCTACAAGCCGGGTACGGGCGCCGGCTCGAAGACCGAGACCGACCGCTGCGAGTTCTCCCTCGACGGCAAGAACTTCTTCGCCTCGGTCAAGGTCGACGACCTGAACCTGAAGCCGACCGACGACGGCAAGGTCCACGTCAAGGTCCGCGCGGCGGGCGACGCGTCCACCTGCACGGCCTCTCTCGCGTCCTACCGCGCGCACGGCCCGACGTTCGCCACCTCCGGCGAGCAGGCCTTCCACGACTTCGACACCGTGACCGTCAAGGCCGGCGCCGTCGACTCCCTCGACATCTCGATCCCGGACCTCGGCTGCTACGCGCAGATCGACCTCTACCGGGGCAACACGAAGTTCGACGGCAAGCTGGACGCCAACGACGGCTTCACGCACGGCGACCTCCCCAAGGGCCCGGACCACCCGGTCATCAAGGACAAGCTGATCGCGGCCTGGAACGGCGGCACGAAGGACTGCACGGCCACCCCGCCGTCGACGCCTCCGGCCACCCCGCCGGCCTCGGAGAGCACTCCGCCGGCCTCGGAGTCGACCCCGCCTGCCTCGGAGTCCACCCCGCCGGCCTCCGAGAGCACGCCTCCCGCCTCGGAGACCCCGTCGACGTCCACCCCGACCCCGTCGGCCTCGGAGTCCACCACGACTCCGGCTGCGCCCACCCCCAACGGTGGCGGCGGCGACAACCTCGCCGAGACGGGCGCCAGCAGCAACACCCCGCTGATCGCGGGCGGCGCTGCGGTGCTGCTCGCGGGTGGCGCGGGCATCGTGCTGGCCACGCGTCGCCGTAAGGCCTCGCGCGCCTGATCCCTTACGACTGACGGGGCCGTCCCACCGTTCGCGGTGCGGGCGGCCCTTTCGGTTGTCCGCGGCCCTCAGTGCAGGGTGGGCCGGTAGACGAGCTCCTGGATGTGCCCGTCGAGCGTCCGGCTCTCCAGCAGCTCCAGATCGAAGTCGTCCGCACCCCGGAAGACCGGGTCGAGGCCGGTCCGGCCGGTGATGACGGGGAAGAGCGTCACCTGCACGCGGTCGACCAGACCGGCGGCCATCAGCGCCCGGTTCATCGACAGGCTGCCATGTGAACGCAACGGCACGTCGGACTCCTTCTTGAGCCGCGCCACGACGTCGACGGCGTCGCCGCTCACGACGGTCGCGTCCGGCCAGTCGAGGGGCCCTTCCAGCGTCGTCGACACGACCGTCGCCGGCAGGTTCCTCATCCGGGTGACCCACGGGTCACGCGCATCGGAGTCCTCGGTGCTCTCGGCCAGCATCTGCGCGAACGCCCGGTACGTGGTGGCCCCGAACACCATCCGCTGCTCCTCGCGGTAGAGGGCGAGTCGGTGGTCGAGCAACTCGGGCCCCTGCTTGCCCCAGTAGCCGGTCCAGTCACCGCCGGCGGCGGCATAGCCGTCGAGACTGGAAAAGACGTCGAAGGTGTAGGTGGCGGTCATGTCGTTCTCCGGTCTTCTGGACGGACTGGATGAGCTGGATGGGCTGGTGAGCTGTATGGGCTTCCGTCGTCCCTGTAGACCCGGCACCTCCCCGGAACTCATCGCCGTGTCCGCCATGGCCCAATAAATCGAACACATGATTGAATCCGGGCATGCGATCGTTCCCCGACGACCTCGCCCGGGCACAGCGCGAGTGGAGTGCCATCTACCACGAGCTCGCCGAGCGCCCCGGCCACACCGAACTGCGCCGCCGCCTGCACCGGCTGTCGGCCCAGGTGTTCTTCCATCCCCACTGGCAGCGCGGGCGCCCGCGCCCCGCCGAGTGGCGGGAACTGCGTGACCTGGGACGGTCGGACATCGGCACCATGAACGAACGGCTCGAACGATGACGGACCGAAGTGCGGGACCGTACGCCCCGGACGATCCTGAGGACATGTCCGGACCGATCCGCGTGATCGTGCACCCCCCGTCCCCCACCGGCGGCCGCCGCGTACGCGTGGACGGCGAGATCCTCGGCCTGGCCCACAACCTGACCGACGTCGCGGAATTCCTCCGGCGGGCGGGCCTGGAGATCGACGCGGCGGAGGTGGCGCGGTCGCCGTGGATCGAGTGGAAGGGGGGCGGGCCCGAGCGGTGGGGGGCGGAGGGGTGAGGCCGGCGACTGGTCGCAAGCGTCCAGGGCACCGCGCCACCGCCGCATCCTCGGCGATGGCTGGACATCCTCGGTCCGACCTGGCCAGAGGCAAGTCAGGACGGCCTGAACCCGGGTGGTGATGCGGATGATGGAACGCCTCAGCTCCCGCAGCTCGACCGATGTGGTGCTGAATCATTGGTCATCAGCGGCTGGTTCTGTGTCGTAGGGCTCGAATTCGATGTAGTCGAGGGGGTCCTCGTCGTGGCGTCCGAGCGGGGGCAGGCCCTCGGTCGCGAACCGGCCGCGCAGCCACTCCAGCAGGGTTTTGGTGAGGTCTTCGTTGAGCGGTGGGCCTTGGTCGGCATGGCGCGGTACGACGATCAACGGCCAGTCGTCCGGCGTGGCCCCTTCGGTCAGCCAGCACAGTTGGTCGCCGTCGATGGAATCGGCGAAGGGCAGGAATCCCCCGGGCTCGGGATAGACAGCCAGGGGGTGATACTCAGGGAACTCGGCTCGCTGCCCCTGGTAGGTCTCCGCGTACCACTCGGCCCACGGTGTGAGCGCGAACTGGTCCTCGCCGAAGGGGATGTTGAAGCGGAGCCAGCCGCACCAGGTGCCGGCCCCGTACCGCTCCATCAGTCGTACGTACTCGCGGGGCAGACGTGTACCCAGCCGTTCGTAGAGCCAGTCCCAGTTGTGCTTACCGAGCGAGGGTGTCTCCGGCGGCGGGACGAGTGCGGTCAAAGTCTCCAGCCCGCTGCCCGTGGTGAGCGCTGCCCGCTGCTGAGCAGTTGGCTCCGGTCGCCGAGGCGGCGGTGTCCACGGGGTGTGCTCCAGGTCGCTTTGCATGCCACTTCGGGTGGCCACCGGGCGCATGCCGTCGGCCACGAGCCGGGCCAGCGTCGGCACGAGCGGGGTCGCGAAGCGCCGCCAGGGGTCGCGGCCCGCGTTCTCGTCGTCCTGACAGTGCATGACGACCGGCCACTGGTCGGGGTCGTCGGATGCTGTGGTGTCCCAGTAGAGGGTGTCGGCGGTACGGGTGGCGCCGAACGGAAGGACGCCGGGGGCGTCACGCCGAGCCTGCTGGACCCACGCCCCGTAGTCGAACCAACCGCGGTTGACACCTGGCATGTGAAGCCAGAGCCAGGCGCCGATGTCGAGTGGTCCGTACACGGCGACGATGGCCTTGTAGTCGGCGGGCAGGCTCGTCCCCAACCAGGACTCGACTGCCGCCCAGTCGACAGGTACGGCGTGGTCGGCCGGCGGATCGCCGAAGATCTCGGCGAAGGCGTTGACGTGCGGATCTGAAGCATTCACGGGTCTATGGACCTTTACCGGGAGCAGAAGACGACTGCCACCGCGTAGAAGGCCAGTGGCGCGTAGTCGCCGTGCCGTACGGCTCGCAGCATGTGGCCTCCTCGGGTGCATGGTCAGAGGATCTTCCTACTGGTGCAGATCTCGGACAAGTGGTGCTTCGCCGTGGAGCCTTGATGACCGTGGCAGGCCAATGAGGTGACCCCGAAGGCGCGATGTCCTTCGGGGCGCGCGGCAGGGGTTCGGGTTCAGGCGTTGTAGCCGCCGTGGGCGTCCAGTACCGCGCCCGTGACGTACGACGCGGCCGGGCTTGCCAGGAAGGCGATCGCCGCGGCGATTTCGTCCGGGTGCCCCATGCGCTGCAGGGACAGCGAGCTGACCAGGGCGTTGAGCGTCTCGGGGTCCGGCGGTTGCATGCCGCCCTCCATCAGTCCGGCCTCCACGACGTTGGCCGTGATGTTCCGGGGCCCGAGGTCGCGTGCGACGCCCAAGGTGTACCTCTCGATCCCGGACTTGGTCGCCGCGTAGTCGGCAAGTCCGGGGGCGCCGACCCGGGAGCCCAGTCCGGAACTCACCGTAATGATGCGGCCGCCCGTGCGCAGCACTCGGGAGGCGGCCCGGATGACGGCGATCACGCCGACGTAGTTGGTGGCGTGCATCCGGTCCAGTCCGGCGGTGTCGGCGTCCGGGTCGTCCACCGTGCCGGCCACGGAGATCGCCGCGTTGTTGACGAGGATGTCCAGGCCGCCGAAGTGCGCGACCACGTCGTCGATCAGCGCCGGCGCCCGGCTCGTGTCCGCCTGGTCGGACTGGAAGGCGACGGCCTTGGCTCCCTTGCCGTGCACCTCGTCGACGACGGCCTGCGCCTGCTTCTCGGAGCTGGCGTAGGTGAAGGCGACGTCGGCGCCCTGCTCGGCCAGCAGTCGTACGGTCGCGGCACCCAGTCCCCGCGACCCTCCGGTGACCAGGGCGACCTTGCCCGTGAGTGGCTTGCTCATTCTTCTCACCTCGTTGATTGACCCTTCCTGGCCGTCGCAACGTTAATTGTTACGACTGACTGTTGCAACATTCACTGTTACGACTGGGTTGTCGTAACATGAATCGTTGCGGCCGAGAGGAGGGGTCCATGAGCGCCAACAGCAGGCTGACCATCGCCGCCCACGCGCTGGCCTGGATCGGCCTCTACCAGCGCCAGGGCCATGAGGTCGCCACCTCCGAGCAGATCGCGACCAGCGCGAACACCAACCCCGTGGTGATCAGACGGCTGCTCGGCGAGCTGCGCAGGGCCGGGCTCGTGGAGTCCCGGCGGGGCGCGGGCGCCGGCTGGTCGCTGGCACGCGAGCTGGAGTCGATGACCCTGCTCGACGTCTACGAGGCAGTCGAACCCGGCCCGCTGTTCGCGATGCACCGCACCACCCCGGACCAGGAATGCGTGGTGGGTCACGGCATCCAGCCGGCAATGCAGGGCATCTACGAGGGCATCGAGGAGACCCTGAGGCACGAGCTGGCCCGCGTCACGCTCGAGAACGTACTCCGGGACGTACTCGCGGCACCTCGATAGTGCCGCATCGGGCAACGTTCGCCCTGTCGACGACGGCGCGTAGGTACCGGTCGTCGGCATGGCGGTTTCGCCAGATGATGCGGATGATGCAGCGGCGGATCATGCTGCCCTGCTGCCGGGATGCGCCGGTTCCCGCCCAGAGCGGGCCGGATGGTCAGTCCAGGGCGGGGCGTGTGCGGCGTGCACTGTGTGCGGGCCGCCCGACTGCGGCGTACCAGACCAGGGCCGCGCATATGAAGGCCGTCGCCGCGGAGACCAGTGACCTTGTGAGGGTGTCGTTCCGTGCGCCGGAAACGAGGGCGACGGCCATTGCCGACGTCAGGGTGATGACGGGCAGCGCACGGGGGCTCCGCGTGGCGCCTGGCACGGCGGCCGGCGGCAGCAGCCAGGTTGCGAGGCCGTAACTGGCACAGGCCAACAGTGTGGCTCCCAGCACTTCGCTGGGCCGGTGGCCG
>NZ_JAEKKT010000139.1 GCF_019510245.1 Streptomyces sp.
GATCGAGAAGCCGAACGGGTCGGTCGAGTCGACGCTGTTGTTGGTCATCAGGTCGTTGAGGATCTCGACCGCGTCGTAGCCGTCGTTGTTGCGGTCGGCCCCGGTGTGGTCGGAGATCATGAACAGCCCGCCGCCGGCCCTCACGAAGTTCATGATCGCCGTCTTCTCCGCGGTCGTGAACAGCGTGTTCGGCTCGGGCAGCACCAGCGCGTCGAACTTCGACAGGTCGGTCGTCGACGAGCCGCCGTAGGTGAGCGCGCTCGTCGCCGTCTTCATGCTGTAACTGCCGGTCTTCTGGAGGGCCACGCCCCACGAGGAGAGTGCGCCGGTCCAGTCGGTCTCCGAGGACGGGGAGGAGTCCTGGGCGAGCGGGTCGGGCTTGCTGGTGGAGATGATCCAGTCCGCGTTGCCGGCCTCCTCGGCGTGGCCGTCGTCGAACAGGACGCGGTAGGTGGTGGCCGCGTGGGCGGGGGCGGCCCCGGTGCCGACCTGGAGGGCGGCTCCCGTGACGAGCAGCCCGAACCCGGCGAGGGCGGTGGTGAGTCTGTGGCGGGATCTGCTGGATCCAAGCATCCGGCGAACCTCCGTGAGGGGGTGGGGTAGAGGCGGTGCGGGCGCCAACTCTGCGCGCGTAGAACGCGTTTGAGATTTCTACACGCGTCGACTCATTGAAAGGTACATGGCATGTCCGGTCGGTGAACAGAAAACCGCTGTAACAACCGGACGGGACTGGCGGCCGATTCAGCGGGCAGATTGGACAGCAGCGGGGTACAGACGAAGAGGGGCGGAAATGGAGATCTCGGGCATCATCAGCGCCATCATCATCGGACTCGTCATCGGTGTGCTGGGGCGCCTGGTCGTCCCCGGCCGCCAGCACATCGGCATCCTGTGGACCATCGTCGTCGGCATCGTGGCGGCCCTGCTGGGCTCGGCGCTCGCGGCGGGCTTCGGCGTGGCCGACACCAAGGGTCCCGACTGGATCGAGTGGTTCATCCAGATCGCCCTGGCGGCGCTGGGGATCGCGGCGCTGGACCGCACCAGGGCGCGCCGGTGACCTGACGCGCGTCGGGCGCGGCGGGACCGTACCGAGGAGCGGTGCGGTCCCGCCGCGCGGGTGCGCCCGGCGACGGTCAGCGGCCCGGCCGACTCCCGCCGCTCGCCGCGCTCACTGCGGAGAGAGGTACGGCGTGGTCGTGGTCAGGGCGTGGAAGCCCAGCCGTTCGAGGATCGGCCGGCTCGTGGGCAACGCGTCCACCTGGAGGTACCGGCAACCGTGGGCGGCGGCCACCCGGGCCCGGTGGGCGACGAGGGCGCGGTACACACCGCGTCCGCGCCACTCCTCGACCGTGCCGCCGCCCCACAGACCGGCGAACCTCGCCCCGGGCACCAGCTCGACCCGGGCGGCGCTGACCGGCTCGTCCCCGGCGAGGGCGACCAACGCGACCATGCTGTCCGGCTGCTCGGCGAGCCGCTCCAGCAGCAGGTGCCGCAGTCGCGAACCGTCGGTGCCGAAGGCCTTCTCGTGCACGTCCACCACGAGTTCGATGCCCGCCCGGTCCGTGGCGGGCACCACGCGTACGCCGTCCGGCAGCCCGGCGTCCAGGCTCAGCCGGGCGACCTCGCCGACCATCAGCGTCTCCTGCGGCTCGGGCCTGAACCCGGCCGCGGTCAGCCGGTCGCCGAGGTCCGACGGCAGGTCGTGGCCGTAGACCTTCCACTCGAACTCCCGCCCCTGGGAGGCGAAGAAGCCGACCTGCGCGGCGATCGCACGATCCGCGGTCGCCTCGTCCAGGTCCGTCCAGAGGACGCCGTTCCATCCCTCGGCGTCCGCCACCTGGCGCACCACCGCACCCACGCGCTCCACCCGGGCGCCGGGCCCGTCGGGCCGGGCGCCCTGGCGCATGTCACGGTCGTACAGAGCGAGCACGGTTCGGTGGTCCATCCGAGCACTCCACCATCCGGGCACGACGGGGGCAACGCCTTTTCCCGCGGCCACCGGATGCCGTGGGGCCGACCGTCGGCCCGGTGGCCGACGGTCAGCCCAGTTCGAGCGTCGTGACGCCGAAGACCCGCTCGCGGGCGTGGTCGCGGACCGGGCCGGTGTACATGCGGGCGGTCTCGAACGAGGGCACGAAGCCGGCCTCCTCGGCGAGGGCGACGCCCGCCGTGCTGGTCTCGGGTACGTCGATGGCGACCTGGCTGCCCGCGGCCTCGGCGGTGAGGGCGGTGAACAGGGCGCGGGCGTCCTCGGCGGTGTCGGCGAAGAGGGGGCCGATGCGCAGGGTGTCGCGGCCGGGGCGGAGCACGCCGTACCCGGTGAGGCGGTCGCCGTCGTGGCGGACGAGGGCCTTGTGCCCGGTGGTGGTCAGCCAGGCGGCCACGAAGCGCGGCCGGTCGGCCGGGCAGCAGGCGCTGTCGTACGCCGTGACGGCGGCCAGGTCGGCGGCGCGGGCGGGCCGGACGCCGGCCGGGGGCTCGGCCGCGGCGGCCTCGCCGACGAACCGGGCGGTGCGGTGGGCGAGTTCGAAGCCGGACTGGCGGTAGTTGTCCTGCTGTGCCACCACGCCGTCCAGGCCGACGGTGCGGTTGCCGGCGTGGGCGAGTGCGGTCTTCCAGGTGGTCAGGCCGTGGCCCCGGCCGCGCAGGTCGGGGCGGACCAGGTACCAGCCGAGGAAGGCGTAGTCGGCACCGTGGTTGACCACGGAGACGGCCGACACCGGTTCGCCGTCGACCCGGCCGACGAAGAACCCGTCGGGGTCCTGGGCGAAGAAGGCGGCGGTGTCCGACAGTCCGGGGTTCCAGCCCTCGTCCGCCGCCCAGCCGACGACCACCGGCCAGTCGTCGGGCGTGGCCCGGGTGACGACGAGGTCCTGGGGGGCCGGAGAGGTCATCGAAGCGCTCCATTTCGTGACGGGGTCCGATCGCGCGGCGACCGGCGCCGCGCGCCCGCAGCATCCTTCCCGATCACAGGGCACCGTGCCACGACGGGATCAAGCCGTTGACGTGCTGCATGCCGCTCCGGTCCACCGGCCGGCCGCTCGGTTCCGGGCGGCCCGCGCTCACGGCGCAGGCCCCACCGGTCGGGGTCCGGTGGGGCCTGCCGATGTGCGGTGCGTCAGCCCGCTCCGGTATCACGCCGGCCGGTCAGCGCGTCCGGCCCGGACGGAAGCGCCGGTGCAGGGCGGTCCCGGCGAGCAGCAGCGCAGCGCTGCCCGCCACGGTGGCGCCGGTGAGGTCCGTACCGGTGTGGGCGAGGGTCGCCTGGGCCAGTGGCACGGCGGGGTGGTGCGCCTTCGGCTCGTGGTGGGCCTTGGGCGGGGCCGGCGGCTTGACGGTGGGCGGCTCCGGGGTCTTCGGCGGGCTGGGGTGGTCGCCGGAGGTGTTCACCGAGGTGTTGCCGGTGACCGGATTCAGGACGCCGACCACGTCCACGCTGTTGCCGCTGACGTTGACCGGGAGGTCGACCGGCAACTGGATGCCGTTGCCGGAGACCACCCCGGGCGAGTCCTCCTCGGCGCCCTGCGCGGTCGCGCCACCGGACGTGGCCGAGCCACCGGGCGCGCCGCCGGTGGCGCCGCGGCCCTCGTTCGCGCAGACGTTGCCGGCTGCCGGGTTCAGCAGCCCCACCACGTTCACGGTGTTCCCGCACACGTTGACCGGGAGGTCGACCGGCAACTGGATGCCGTTGCCGGAGACCACCCCGGGCGAACCGGCCGCGGTACCGGACGCGCCCGCGTCGGCCCAGGCCGGAACCGCCACGGCCATCGCACCGGAGGCGGCAGCGACGGCGACAACACCGTTTCGGGTAACCCGTTTCATAGGTTCCCTGCCTTCCAGACATGATTGCAGGCGCTCGCCCGCAACGGTTAAAACGCAGACGAACCATGTGAGTTATGGCTTATCCACATTTCACCCCATCGAGGGACAGCGATATCGAACCGGCGGCAAAAGTATGCAAGGCATCCGAAAGGTCGTGACCGCGCGCAGGGTAGGGCACCCCGGCCCGCACCGCCCGCCGGGAGGCGGGCCCCGCGGAGCCCGCTTATGGTGAGCGAAAGTCCTGTACCCGGTCCGCCACGGAGCGTCCCTGGAGGCCCTCGATGCCTGCCGTGCCCCGTCACCGGGCCGCCCTGCGGCGCTGCGCCGGCGCCGGCGCTGTCGCGCTGGCCCTGCTCGGCGCCGGGCTGCCCGCGACCCCGGCGGCCGCGGGTGCGGAACAGCCGGACCTGACCCCGTTCTACCGGCAGCAGGTCAGGTGGACGGCGTGCAAGGACGTGGAGCTGCCCAAGGACATGCAGTGCGCCAAGGTCACCGTCCCCCTCGACTACGCACGGCCGGCCGCGGGCACCCTCGACCTTGCGCTGTCCCGCTATCGGGCGACCGGGAAGTCGCGGGGCTCGGTGCTGCTGAACTTCGGCGGCCCGGGCGGCTCGGGGGTCAGCCAGCTCGGGCAGGACGCCAAGGAGTTCATGGGCCTGACCAACGGCTACGACCTGGTCGGCTTCGACCCGCGCGGGGTCGGCCGCTCCTCCCCCGTCAGCTGCGGTGACGGCACCGGCGACCCCTCGGCGGACGCGGGCGACGACGAGCCTCCCGACGTCGCGCGTCCGCAGGCCCTGATGAAGGCGCTGAAGCAGCTCACGCTCCGCTGCACCAGGAACTCGGGTCCCGTGCTGTCCCACATAGGCACCGTGAACGCCTCCCGGGACCTGGACGTCATCCGCCAGGCGCTCGGCGACAGGAAGCTGAACTACCTGGGCTTCTCCTACGGCACCCGGCTCGGCGCGGTGTACGCGGCGCAGTTCCCGTACAACGTGGGCCGGATCGCACTGGACGGGGTGGACACGCTGACCGAGTCGCTGGCCGAGCAGGGGGTCGCCGGGGCCCGGGGGCAGCAGACGGCGCTGGACGACTTCCTGGACTGGTGCGTCACCGACCGCGGGTGCCCGTTCGGGCAGGACCGGCGCAAGGCCGGCGACGCGGTCGTGAAGCTGGTGCGCTCCCTCGACGAGGACCCGGTGCCCTCCGACTTCGGCGGCCCGTTCACCGGGCAGGACCTGGTGGACGCCGTCGGGCAGGGGCTCTACGGCAAGGACCTGTGGCCGCTGCTGGAACGGGCGCTGGCCGCACTGACCGACGACGGCGACACCCGGGGGCTGCAGAACCTCTCATCCGGCGGCTACGCGCTTCCGCACGGGCAGCACAGGCCGGGCGGCGGGCTCGTGGGCAGCGCGGACATCCCCGTGGACAACCTGTCGGCCGCGCTGATGGCGATCAACTGCGCCGACGACCCGGACCGGCCGAGCGCCGGGCGACTCACCCGGGATCTCGCCCGGCTCGACAAGGAGTACCAGCAGGCGTCCCCGGTGTTCGGCCGGTTCCGGCTGACCCAGGTGCTGCTGTGCTATGGCCGGCCGCGCGGCACCGACTTCATCCGCGACGAGGTGAAGAACGTGCCCTCCGCCCCGATGCTGCTCGTGGGCACCCGTGGTGACCCGGCGACGCCGTACAGCTGGACGGTGGAGACGGCGAAGCGGCTCGGCCCGGCGGCCGTGGTGCTGGACAACAGGGGCGACGGCCACACCGGGTACACGTCGTCCACGTGCGTGCATGCCAAGGTCGACGACTTCCTGCTCTACGGCACGCTGCCGCCCGACGGCAGTTCCTGCCCGGCGGACGGTGACGGCGGCGCCGTCACCGACTCGTCGGACTGAGGCCCGGGGGCATAGGGCTCAGGCGAGGGTGAGCTCCGGGTCGTAGAGGTCGATCCACTGGGCCATGTCGAGGGTGCGTTCCAGGCCGCGCCGGTCGGCCTGGGTGCTCAGCTCGGCCCGGTGCGCGGCCCGGTCGGCCTTCTCCCGGTCGACGAGCTCGAACACCCGGTGGTCGGGCCGGGCCACCAGGTCCTTGACCTGGTCCTGGAGGGCGCGGCCGTACTCCGGGTCCTGGGTGGACGGGTAGGGGCTCTTGACCCGGTCGTACACGGACTGCGGGAGGACGTCCCGGGTGGCCTCCCGGAGCAGGGTCTTCTCGCGGCCGTCGAAGGACTTGAGGGCCCAGGGCGCGTTGTAGACGTACTCGACGAGCCGGTGGTCGCAGAACGGGACCCGGACCTCCAGGCCGACGGCCATGCTCATCCGGTCCTTGCGGTCGAGCAGGATACGGACGAAGCGGGTGAGGTGCAGGTGACTCATGCGCCGCATCCGGTACTCGAAGTCGCTCTCGCCGTCCAGGCGCTGGATGCCGGCGACGGCGGAGTGGTAGGCGTCGGCGACGTAGTTCTCCAGGTCGAGGGACTTGGCGAGGTCCGTGCGCAGGACGCCGGCGTCGTCGCCGAAGTGCCGGGCGAACTGGTGGAGCCAGGGGAAGGTGTCGGCGGTGCGGGCCCCCTCGTCGAAGAACTGCAGGTAGCCGCCGAACACCTCGTCGGCGGACTCGCCGGACAGCGCGACGGTGGACTGGTCACGGACGGCCCGGAACAGCAGCAGGAGCGAGGTGTCCATGTCACCGAACCCGGCCGGCAGGTCGCGGGCCCGGATCACCCGCTCGCGGACCGCGAGGTCGGCGAGGCTGGCCACGTCGAGGACGATGTCCTGGTGGTCGGTGCGGGCCAGGCGGGCCACGTCGTGCACGAAGGGCGTGTCGGGGGTGGTGCGCAGCTCGTCCGCGACGAAGTTGTCCGTCCGGCCGACGAAGTCGACGGCGAAGCTGCGGACCTTCTCCCCCTGCACGGCGAGCTGCCGGGCGGCGAGGGCGGTCATGGCGGAGGAGTCGAGGCCGCCGGAGAGCAGGGTGCAGCGGGGCACGTCGGCGACCAGCTGGCGGCGCACGATGTCGTCGAGGAGTTCGCGGACGGTGGCGACGGTGGTGGCCCGGTCGTCGGGGTGGGGGCGGGTCTCCAGCCGCCAGTAGACCCGGGTGTGCAGGCCGTGGCGGTCGACGGTGACGACCGTGCCGGGCTCCACCTCGTGCATGCCCTCCCACACGGCGCGCCCGGGGCTCTTCACCATGGTGAACAGTTCACGCAGGCCGTCCAGGCCGACGCGGGGACGGACCAGCGGGTTGGCCAGGATCGCCTTGGGTTCGGAGCCGAACAGGACGCCGTCCGGGGTCGGGTACATGTAGAAGGGCTTGATGCCCATGCGGTCGCGGATCATCACGAGCTTGTCGTGGCGGCCGTCCCAGACGGCGAAGGCGTACATGCCGTTGAGCCGCTCGGCGACGGCGTCGCCCCACTCCACATAGCCGCGGAGCACCACCTCGGTGTCGGAGTCGGTGGTGAACCGGTGACCGCGGGCGGCGAGTTCGCGGCGCAGCTCGGTGAAGTTGTAGGCCTCGCCGGAGTAGACCATCGCGACCGTGCCGTCCGGGGTGCGGACGGTCATCGGCTGGCGGCCACCGGGCAGGTCGATGATCGCGAGCCGGCGGTGGCCCAGGGCGGCCGGGCCCTCGCTCCAGGTGCCCCGGTCGTCCGGGCCGCGGCAGGCCATGGTCTCCGTCATTGCATCCAATGCGCGCTTCTCGGTGGTGAGGTCACGGTCGAAGGAGACCCAGCCGGTGATGCCACACATGCGTTACCTCCTGCTGCCGGTCAGCCGGGTCATGCGCGCCACCTGCGGTTCTGCGGCGCAGACAATTGCCCAAGCGAACCACTTGTATTCAGCACCTATATGACGAGCGTGCGCCCGGGACCTCGGCCGGTCAACTTGGCCGTAACACGAACGGAGTACCACACCCCCCCTTTCGGACGCGCTTTGCCCGCGCGAGGTCCGCGAACCCGCCTCGCACCGGGCTCCGTCCGCCCCGAACAGGCCAAGCGCAAAAAGTTCCCCAAACGGGTCGGCGCCGCGGCTTTCGCCGGGCGCCGGTCACGTGGTGCTGTCGCGGGTGCGCGCTAAGCGGCCGGCGTCAGGAACCGGTCCAGCACCGCCGTCAGCTCGGCCGGCCGCTCCACCGGAAGCTCGTGGCCCGCGTCGATGATCCGGACCTCGGCGTCGGGGTAGGCCTTGGCCATCCGCAGCATCTGTCCCAACGGCAACTGGATGTCGTGGTAGCCGTGCACCATCAGGGTGGGCGCGGTGATCTCGCCGGCCCGGTCGAGGACGTCGAAGGCCCGCATGGCGCCGTACAGCGTCATGACGACCTCACGCGGGGTGCCGGCGGAGGCGCGCACGTACTCCCGGATCTGCTCGCGCGGGTAGCCGGGGGCGAAGGCACGCTGGATGTTGGCGGCGACGAACAGCTTGAACGGCACGAGGGTCGAGGCCGCCATCAGCAGCCCGCGGCCGCGGCTGTACGTCATCCGCGCGATGGAGTTGACCAGCACCATCCGCTCGACGCGCTCGGGGTGGGCGAGCGCGAGGGTCTGGGAGATCATGCCGCCCATGGAATGGCCGACGGGGACGAAGCGGTCCACCTCCAGGTGGTCGAGGAGCGCGACCACGTCCTGGGCCAGTTCGGCGACCGTCTTCACACCGGCCCCGGTGCTCTCGCCGTGCCCGCGCAGGTCGAGCCGGATCACCCGGCGCCCTGTGGCGAAGTGCGCCACCTGGTGGTCCCAGCGGTGCCGGTTCGCGGTCCAGCCGTGGATGAACACCAGGGGCGCCGCGCCGCCGTCGCGGGGGCCCTCGTCGTCGTACGTCAGTGCCGCTCCGTCGACTTCGAACTGCGGCATGAGGGCCTCCTGGGGCGTGATCCGGTTACTGCCGGGTACGGTAACCGGCCGTCCGGCCCGCCGTCACCGGCCGCCGGGCCTCAACACGGTTACGGCGCACGCCGGATCTCACGACACCGGCGAATTACCCCAAATGCCGCAATGGCGAATCGGTCTTATGGTGCTGATATGGAGCACGCACTCAGTCCTTCGACCCTTGCCGAGCTGCGCCGCCCGCGCCCCTACCCCGCCGTGTCGGTGCTGACTCCGACGCACCGCCGCGAGCCCGACAGCGCCCAGGACCCCGTCCGGCTGCGCAATGTCGTGGCCGAGGCGAAGAAGCAGCTGGAGGCGGATCCCGCGGTCACCCGGGACCGGCGCTCCGACGTGGTCAGCCAGCTCGAACAGGCGCTCGCCGAGGTCGACCTGACGTACACCGAGGACGGCCTGGTGATCTTCGCCGCGCCGGGTGAGCACCAGGTGTGGTCGCTGGCCCGCAGCGTGCCCGAGCGCGTGGTGCTCTCGGACACCTTCCTGACCCGCAACCTGGTCTCGGCGCAGGCGGCCGAGCGCCCCTTCTGGGTGCTCTCGCTCTCGGCCGACCGCGTCACGCTGTGGAACGGCGGCGTCGACCGCGTCACCGAGAGCCGGTCCGGCGGTTTCCCGATGGACCGCCCGCAGCGGAACTTCGACGCCGAGCGACAGGAGCAGATCGGCGACACGCCCAGCACCTTCCGCGACGAGGACACCAAGCACTTCCTGCGGGACGCGAACACCGCGATGGCGGCACTGCTGCGCGACGAGCCGCGGCCGCTGTACGTCACCGGTGAGCAGGCCGCGCTCTCCCTGTGGGAGGAGCTCGGAAACGTCGCCAGGCACAGCATCCCCGTGCGGCACGGCGGTCTCTCGCACGCCGGCCCGGAGGCCGTGTGGCAGGCGATCACTCCGCTCCTCCAGGCGGAGAACCGCCGGAGCGCCGCGTCGGTGACCCGGGAACTCGAGTCCGCGCGCGGTCACAAGACGTTCGCGGCCGGTGTCGACGAGGTCTGGCAGAACGCCCGCGAGGGCCGTGTCCGGCTGCTCGCCGTGGAGGAGAACTACCGCACCACGGTCCGCGACGACGGCGACCACCTGATCCCGGCCGTGAGCGGTGACCTGGACGCCCGCGACGACATCGTGGACGAGATCGTGGAGCAGTGCCTGGAGACCGGCGCCGACGTCCGCTTCGTCCCCGACGGCACTCTGGGCGACGAGAACGGCATCGCCGGCGTGCTGCGCTACTGACGAACCCCTCATCCGGCCGACGTAGGCTCAGGATCGTGATCGTCGGCCGAGACGGAGTGTGTGGGCGTGGCTGAGTTGCTGGGCGTCGCGGTGCTGGGTGCCGGACACATGGGTGCCGACCACATACGACGGCTGGACCGGGTGATCAGCGGCGCGAGGGTGGCCGCGGTGGCCGACCCCGACCTCGACCGCGCCAAGGAGGCGGCGGCCGGTCTGGACGGGGTCACCGTGCACGCG
This sequence comes from Streptomyces sp., assembly GCF_019510245.1. Taxonomy (GTDB): domain Bacteria; phylum Actinomycetota; class Actinomycetes; order Streptomycetales; family Streptomycetaceae; genus Streptomyces. The sequence goes on from NZ_JAEKKT010000139.1 coordinate 10,175, forward strand.
GATCCGCTGCCAGCCCTGGCCGCGCCGGGCGTCGAGGCCGTGCTGATCGCCTCTCCGGGCCCGGCGCACGAGGAGCCGCTGCTCGCCTCCTTCGAGCACGGGCTCCCGGTGCTGTGCGAGAAGCCCATGGTGCCGGACTCCACCGGGGCGCTGCGGGTGGTGGAGGCCGAGGCGAGGCTCGGGCGCAGGCTGGCGCAGATCGGGTTCATGCGCCGTTACGACGCCGAGTACGGGCGCCTGAAGTCGCTGCTGGACTCCGGAAGCCTGGGCCGCCCGCTGATGCTGCACTGCACCCACCGCAACGTGTCCTCGCCGCCCGGCTTCACCAGCGCGATGCTGATCAACAGCTCGGTGTCGCACGAGATCGACGCGGCCCGCTGGCTGCTCGGCCAGGAGCTGACCGCGGTGACGGTGCTGCGGCCGCGGCCCTCCGCGGACGCCCCCGAGGGGCTGCTCGACCCGCAGCTGGTGCTGTTCGAGACCGACGGGGGCGCCGTCGTCGACGTCGAGGTCTTCGTGAACTGCGGTTTCGGCTACCAGGTGCGCTGCGAGGCCGTGTGCGAGCGAGGCAGCGCCCGGATCGGCGAGGACCACACCATGCTGGTCACCGCGGGCGGCGGCGCCCGCGAGGAGGTGGCCCAGGACTACCTGGTGCGGTTCGCCGACGCCTACGACCGCGAGGTGCAGGCCTGGGTGGACGCCACCCGGCAGGGCCGGGTCACCGGGCCGGGCGCCTGGGACGGCTACGCCTCCTCCGTGGTCGCCGAGGCCGGGGTCCGGGCGCTGGAGACCGGCGGCCGTACGACAGTCGAGCTCGCCCCGCGCCCGGACCTGTACGCGGACCTCAGCCGCTGACGGAGGCGGCGCCCGTCTCCAGATGGCCGGTGAACCGGCGCGACCAGGTCGCGTCGGAGTCCACCGTGATCGTGAAGTCGTACCAGCCGCCCTGGTAGGCGACGGCGTTGAAGTAGTCCTCGGCAGTGGCGGCCGCCGCGACCGTGTACGTCCAGGGGCCGTCGGTGCGGTAGTTGTTCGAGGTGATGGTGAACTTCGCCGGCGAGCTTGCGGAGTTGGCCATCCTGAACCAGACGGCGAGCTTGCCGGTGCCGGGCTCCACGGCGTAACGGGTGCTCACCTCGGCCGACTTGCCGGCCTTGGCGGCGTCGCCCTGGAAGCGGCGCAGGAAGCGGTTGGGGCCGACCATGGTGATGTCGTACCTGCCGGCGCCGTACCCGGTGCCGATGTTGAAGTAGTCGGAGGCCGTGGAGCCCGCGTCCACCGTGTACTGCCAGGGGGTGGTGTCCCGGTAGGCGTTCGGGTGGACGGAGAAGTGGGCCGCCCGGGTGGCCTGGGTGCCCTGGTTGGCCATGGTGAAGAAGGCGCGGACGGTGCCGCCGGTCCCGAACTCCAGGTGGTCCAGGTAGCCGTTCGGCTGGTAGGGCAGCGCGCGGGCCGGGCGGATGCCGGTCTCCTGGGCGGGCAAGGCGTTGGTGGTGGGCACCGGGTTGGGCAGCGGTCCGCAGGTGGAGTAGCCGATGACGCCGGTCGCGGGCAGGGGGACGGCGCCGTGGACCGGGTTGGCGAAGTCGAAGACGCCGGTCAGGTCGCCGCTCACGGCGCGCCGCCACACGCTGATGTTGGGGCATTTCGCGGGTGTGCCGAGGGCCGCCGTCCAGGTCTCCAGGAAGCGCAGCACCGAGGTGTGCTCGAAGACCTCGGAGGAGACCCAGCCGCCGCGGGTCCAGGGCGAGATGACGATCATCGGGACCCGGAAGCCGAAGCCGTAGGGCACGCCGTTCAGGAACTCCCCGGCCGTGCCGGCGGGCGGGGCCGGGGGCGGGACGTGGTCGAAGTAGCCGTCGTTCTCGTCGTAGTTGAGGAACAGGACGGTGGAGTCGAAGACGTCCGGGTCGGCGGCGAGGGCCTGGTAGACCAGGCTGACGAAGTGGGCGCCGTCGCCGGGCGGGGCGTAGGGGTGCTCGGAGAAGGCCTGGTTGGCGACCACCCAGGAGACCTGCGGGAGGGTGCCGGCGACGACGTCGGCCTTGATCGCCGCGGCGATGTCGTCGGGGGTGGAGCCGCTCACCGCGGGGACGGAGGACATGCCCCGGTCGTGGAGCGGGTTGCCCGCTGTGGCGTTCGCGAAGTTCCAGAAGTAGGCGCAGCCGTTGTCACCGTAGTTGTCCTGGGCGTTCTGGTAGACCTTCCAGGTCACTCCGGCGCTCTGCAGGGCCTCGGCGTAGTTCTGCCAGGTCAGGCCGGACTCGTCGCCGCCGTCGTAGCTGGAGGCGTCGACCTTGCCGCTCCACAGGTAGGTGCGGTTGGGGCCGGTGGCGCTGAGGGTGGAGCAGAAGTAGGCGTCGCAGATCGTGTAGTTGTCGGCGAGCGCGTAGTGGAAGGGGATGTCGGCGCGGTCCAGGTAGCCGAGGGACCGCACGTTGCCGACGCCCGCGACCCAGTTGTCGAGGCGGCTCTTGTTCCAGGCGGAGTGCTGGGAGGACCAGGAGTGCGGGAGGTCGCCGTTGCACTGGGCGAGGGTCTCGCCGTCCTTGCCGCCGGCGTCCGGGGTGGCGCTGAGCTTCCACGGGTACTGACGGCCCGTGCCGTTCGGCTGGTCGAAGACCGTGTGGCCGCCGCTGAGGGTGATGCCGCTGCGGTCCGCGAAGCCGCGGACGCCCCTGAGGCGCCCGAAGTAGTGGTCGAAGCTGCGGTTCTCCTGCATGAGGATCACCACGTGCTTGACGTCCGAGATCGTGCCGGTCGCCGTGCTCTGGGCCACGGCCGCGGTCCGTGGGCCGGCGGCGCCCACCGTCATGCCCGCCGCAACGGAAGCGCCCAGTCCCACGAAGCCTCTTCGGCTGATCGGTGTCATTCGCCCCGTCCTCGTCACCGGTGCGCCCGTGCGGCACACCGCGCGCCAGGGTGCACGGGGCGGTCGGCAGGCTCCGGACCGGATCGGTGAGGCGGGAGTGAACAAGAGTCAAAGTCCGGTCGGTGGCGCCCCGTGCGCCTCACACGCCCCCGAACAGGGTGCTCAGCCCGCGTTCCACGACGGCCTCGACGTCCTCCTGCCCCGGGGCCACCACCTCGTGGGTGCGCTGCAGGAACCGGAAGAGTGCCTGGGTGTCGAACTGGAGCAGGGCGAGGCCGTGCGGCGAGTGGAACTCGACAGCCGTACGGCCCGGGCCGCAGGGCCAGATGTGGACGTCCCCGCGCCCGGCCGGGGCGCTGATCCCCTGGTCAAGGAGCGAGCGGGCGAAGGTCCAGGTGACCTCCTCGCCGCCGAGGGTGACCTCGGCCGGGAAGTCGACGAAGACGGCCAGCGGATCACCGGAGGTGTACCGGAGCGTGGCGGGCACCGGGACCTCCTCGTCCTCGGCGGTGATCAGCCGGGCACGGGCGGGTTGCTCGAAAGTGATGTCCATGCCTGTAGGACTCCGGGAGGGCCGCTCGCATGACGCGAAATCCGGACAGAGTTGCCGCGGTTGGCCGAGACAACGACACTGTGAACACAGGGCCGTCGAACAACCGCCCGAGCGCGACGCGCAGACCTCACACGGCCCGTCAAATCACGTAGCACCAGTACGACTTGCGCCACCGGTCGCGTACATCTTTCATGGCGGTCGACCAGCCCATGAAGACTCTGGCACATGCCAGAAGCACCACCGTATCGTGTGTTGCCAAATCCCTTACAGGGCGTCGCAGGCTGTGCAACAGTCGTAACCGGTCCCACCGTCCGCCTTGGCCGAACTCCCCCACTCTCGACTTCGCTCGAGCGGGGGGACCCCCATCCGCATCGGAGTGCGTCATGCCGTCCCATGTCTCCGCGGACCGCCCCGCAGCGCAGCCGCCCGGGCGCGGCTCGGTCGAGGCGTTGATATCGCAGACGCGGCGGCTCAAGGGCGACGTGGACGCGGTGCGGCGGGACACCCGGGGTTCGGATTCGGACCCCGAGGAGCGCTGGCAGCGGGCCCTGTACGACCTGGCGCTGCATCAGCTCAACGACCTGGACGAGCACCTGGCCCAGCTGCGGGACGGACCGGCGCCCCTGCCGGCCGGTGCGGCGGCGCCCGCCCACGCCTCCACGCCCGCTCCGGGCTCGCTGCTCAGCCGGGTCGGCAGCGCGGAGTGGAACCTCCTGACGGACGAGGCCAGTTGGTCCGGTGAGCTCTACCTGATCCTCGGCCGTGACCCGGACGCGCCCGCCCTCACCCTCGACGAACTGCCGTCCCTGGTCATGGACGAGGACCGGCCCCGGCTGACCGCGATGGTCACCGACTGCCTGGTCGACGCCAAGCCGATCGACGGCGAGTTCCGTGTCCTGCGTTCCGACGGGAACGTGCGGACCGTCCACATGATGGGCGAGCCCGTGCTGGACGGTGACGGCAGCACCGCCTCGATGTGGGCCGTGCTGCGGGACGTCAGCGAACTGCGGCGCAGCCAGCGGACGGTGCGCGAGAGCCGGGACACGATGCAGCGGCACCGTCGGCGGGCCGAGACCGAACAGCGGCTCGCCGTCGAACTCCAGGAGGCCGTGCTGCCGCCCGGGCGTGATGCCCTGCGGCTGCCGCGGCGGGGGCCGGGCACGCTCGACGTCGCCGCCCGCCACCTGACGTCCGGGGCCGGAAGCCTGCTGGGCGGCGACTGGTACGACGCGCTGGAGCTGTCCGACGGCGACACCCTGCTGAGCGTCGGCGACCTCACCGGGCACGGCGTCGCCGTCGCCTCGGGCATGACGATGCTGCTGGGCGCCGTCCGCGGCATGGCGATGGCCGGCACCCAGCCGGGACAGCTCATGTCCCTGCTGAACCAGTTACTCGACGCCACCGTGCAACCCGCGCTGGGCAGCGCCGTCTGCTGCCGCTACCGGGCCGCCACCCGCACCCTGACCTGGGCACAGGCAGGACACCCCGCCCCGCTGCTGTTCCGCGGCGGGACGGGGTGTGCGCTCAGCGCGCCGGACGGCGTGCTGCTCGGTGTCACCTCGGGAGCCGATTACGGGCAGGCCGAAGTGACCCTGGAACCGGGCGATCTGCTCCTGCTGCACACCGACGGAGTGGTGCCCGGGCACAGCGGAGCGGACTCTCTGGACGCGCTCCTCGGACTGGCCCCCCGGTTCGGGTCGGCGCGCACCGCCCAGGACTGTGTCAGGACCGTGGTCGAGGAGTTCGGCGAGAGCGAGCGCGAGGACGAGGCCTGCGTGCTCGTCGCCAAGGTGGGTGAATAGGGAGAACACAGGGAGGGGCAGCGGCTGCCGCCCTGCCGAGACCAGCCGGTTCGTGCCGCGCGCGCAGGCCTCCTATGCCTGTGCGCTGTTGTGGTTCCCCTTGCTCCTGGCCTTGGGCAGGGCCAGCTTGATCTCCTCCCGCAGTTCCTGGATCCTCGGGTAGCTGGAGTACTCGGCGGTGAGCCGGTACATCTGGCGCAGCCGGTCCCAGGTGCGGTGGGAGGAGTTCGATCCCATCGACACCAGGGCCAGCCGGGCGTAACGGTCCGCCTGCTCGGGGTCGTCCGCGATGAAGCAGGCGGAGGCCATGGACAGGAAGTCGAAGATCTTCGACCGCTGGCGGCCGTCGACCCGCAGGGCCAGGGCCTTCTCCGCGTAGTGCTGGGCGTGCACGGCCGCGGCCGGGTCGTGCTCGGCCAGCGTGCGGTAGGCGAGGGCCTGCATGCCGTACAGGTCCTCCTCCCTGAACATCTGCATCCAGCTCGGCGGCGGCACGTCGCCCCGGTCGGAGACGAAGAGGTCCTCCGCCTGGCCGAGGGTGCGGCGCATCGCCTGGCCCTTGCCCATCGACGCCTGCGCCCAGGCCTCGATGGTGTAGAGCATCGCCCGGGTGCGCGGCAGCACCTCGTCGCCCGAACCGGACTTGGCGAGCTTCATCAGGTCGAGTGCGTCGTCGGGCCGGCCGAGGTGCACCATCTGGCGAGCCGCTCTGGAGAGCGCCTCCCCCGCGCGCGGCCGGTCGCCGCCCTCACGGGCCGCGTGGGCGGCGATGACGAAGTACTTCTGGGCCGTGGGCTCCAGGCCGACGTCGTGCGACATCCAGCCCGCGAGGACGGCGAGGTTGGCGGCGACGCCCCACAGGCGCCGCTGGAGATGCTCGGGGTGGCGGTAGGCGAGCATGCCGCCCACCTCGTTGAGCTGTCCCACCACTGCCTTGCGCTGCAGTCCGCCGCCGCGGGCCGCGTCCCAGGCACGGAACACCTCGACGGAGCGCTCCAGTTCCTCCATCTCCTCTGACCCGATGGGGGCGGCCTCGTAGCGGTCGAACCCAGTGGGGTCGGCGTGCAGAGGGTCGTCGAGGACGGGGGCGTCGGCCTTGAGTGTGGGGTCGGTGTGCAGCCACTCGTACATGGCGCTGCTGAGTACGGATCCCGCGGTGAGCGCGGCACCCGCACCCACCAAGCCGCGTCGGTTGAGCATGAGGTCCATTCCCGTGAATTCGGTGAGGACCGCGGCGGTTCGTTCGGGCGCCCACGGCATTCCGTCGGGATGTTCCACGTTCCCGTCGTCCGGCCGTTTTCCCGTACGCCCGTGCCGTACCAGACCGAGGTCCTCGATGGTCACGACACGGCCGAGACGCTCGGTGAACAGAGCCGCCAGCACCCGCGGCACGGGATCGCGCGGGATCTCTCCCGTGTCGATCCACCGCCGCACCCGGGAGGTGTCGGTCGCCAGCTGGGGGTGGCCCATGGCCGCCGCCTGCCGGTTGACCAGCCTCGCGAGTTCGCCCTTGGACCAGCCGGCCAGGCCGAACAGGTCCGAGAGGCGGGTGTTGGGTTCTCCGGTCACGTCAAGCCCCCAGGTTCTCGGCTGAGTTGACAGTAGCCGGGTGCCGGTTGCCGGGCGACTATTCGCCACGGTTCGCCAGGGTGCGCCAGATGGTGTGCCACTGGGGAACGGGTGTCAGGTAGGAACGCGCCACCCCGACCCGGTCGCCACTCGACGGGCACACTCCCCAGGGTGTGCCCGGGCGGCCGGGACGGGCTGGGCACGAGAACCCCTCACAGGACTTCTCAGGCAGGCACCGCAGGCACACGAAGGGATCTGTATCTCCCATGTACGCAGCATCGTCCTCCGTGTCCGCTCCCCCCCGGTCGCTGCGCCCCCGCCCGGCGGGGAGCGGACCCTATCTCGACCCCGCCCGTCCGGGGACCGCCGTACCGGTGGTGGGCCGGCAACGGCGCACCGCGGGTCTCGGCACCCAGCCGCTCAGCGGGAGACTCGACCTCTCCGGCCCCCAGGGCGCGCAGCTGCGCACCGCGATCGCGTCGGTGCACCGGATCTGCCCGGAGTTCGCTCCGGTGCAGGTGCTGCGCCGCACCGGGCGGTCAGTGATCCTCGTCGGGACGACGGGGCGCAGCACGGCCGTGGCGAAGTGTCTACTGGACCACTCCCCCGCCTGGGCGGAGCGGACCCGCCACGAAATAGCCGCATACCGCTCGTTCGTCCGGCACCGGCCGCCGATCCGGGTGCCGAGACTGATCGCGGCGGACCCGGACAACTGCACGCTGGTGATCGAGCGGATGCCCGGCCGGGTGGCGGCGGTCCAGCGCCACCCGGTGGAGGCTCCGCCCCGGGCGGACATCCGGGCCGCGCTGGGCGCGATCTGCCGGCTGAACGCGTGGCGGCCCCCGGCGGGTACCTTCGACGCCCCGGTCGACTACCCGGCCCGTATCGCCCGCTACCACGAACTGGGTCTGCTCACCGACCGGGACATGGGTGACCTGCAGAAGCTGCTGCACGGCATCGCGGTCGCGGCGGGCCGCCAGGGGATGGGCCAGTTCTGCCACGGCGACGCCCTGCTCTCGAACATCCTGCTGTCCCCGGCCGGTCCAGTGCTGGTGGACTGGGAGCACGCGGGCTGGTATCTGCCGGGGTACGACCTGGCCACGCTCTGGTCGGTGCTCGGCGACGCCCCGGTGGCGCGCCGTCAGATCAGCCAGATCGCCCAGTCGGCGGGGCCCGCGTCCCGGGACGCCTTCCTGGTGAACCTGATGCTGGTCCTCACCCGGGAGATCCGGACCTACGAGACCGCCGTGCAGCGTTCGATGCACGACGCGACCCCGGCGGCACCGGGTACGGCCCACCCGGGCGCCGCGCCGACCGGCGAGGAACAGCGGCTGCTGCTCCGGCGGCTGCACGACGACTGCCAGCTGGCCCGCCGGGCCGTACGCGCGGCGGTCGGCACTCGCTGACGGGGAGGAGGATCCGCGGTGCGCTCAGGGCAGCTGCGCACCGCGGATCCTCGCATGTCCGGGGGTGTCCGCAGGGGTCAGGGGCGCCCCACTGGTGTATGCCACTGACGCCTCGCAGGCCTGCGGGCCACCACCGCGAAACTCCCACGATCACCGTATGACATGGGAATTCCGGCCTCTCTGGGCATGATTGACGGATCGTCGGCCAGCCGGTACCACTGAGCCACGCTCAGCCCCGCACGCCCCGTCGCGCCCCATCGCCCCAGGAGGCTGCATTGCGAGGATCCGTCACCGAGCCCGCACCCCCGCACAGCGGCAGACGCACGCGCAGGACGGCCGGGGCCGTCGCCGCCGCGGCTCTGCTGCTGCCGTTGCTGGGCGCGGCACCGCCCCCGGACACCGGCGAGTCCGCTGCCGGGCAGCTCCAGCGGGCGTTCGCGTCCGCCGCCACCGAGTACCACGTACCGCAGAGCGTGCTGCTCGCCGTCTCCTACCTCCAGTCCCGCTGGGACACGCACGACGGCGCGCCCAGCGTGACCGGCGGCTACGGCCCGATGCACCTCACCGACGCGCGCACCGCGCTGGCGGCCGCCACCGAGCACTTCGCCGACGGCACCGAGGACGCCCGCGGCGACAGCGCCCGCCCCGCCCTGCGCCCCAGCGCCCCCGGCGTGCAGGTTCCGCGGAACTCCGCGCTCCCGGCCCGCCTCAAGACCCTGCCGAAGGCCGCCGCGCTGACCGGCATCCCGGCGGAGCGACTGCGCACCGACGCGGCGGCGAACGTGGCCGGCGGTGCCGCCCTGCTCGCGGCCGCCCAACGGGACCTGCACCAGCCGCTCAGCGCAGATCCGGCGCACTGGTACGGCGCGATCGCCCGCTTCTCCGGCGCCGACGACACGGCGACCGCGGCGGCATACGCCAACGACGTGTTCGACGTCCTCCACACGGGCGAGGAACGCACCACCGACGCCGGACAGTTCGTCGCCCTCGCCGCCCAGCCGGAGCTGCGGGGCGACACCGCGCAGCTGGAGCTGACCGGGCTGCGCACGACGGCGGCGGACGACGAGACGGAGTGCCCGACAACGGTGTCGTGCGAGTGGGTCCCGGCGCCCTACGCGCAGTTCGGGGACAACGACTACGGCAACCACGACCTCGCCGACCGGCCGGCCTCGCAGAGCATCAAGTACATCGTCGTCCACGACACCGAGGGCTCCTGGGACACCACCCTCAAACTGGTCCAGGACCCCACCTATGTGTCCTGGAACTACACCATCCGCTCCACCGACGGTCTGATCGCCCAGCACGTCAAGGCGAAGGACGTGGCCTGGCACGCAGGCAACTGGTACATCAACGCGAAGTCCATCGGCATCGAGCACGAGGGCTTCCTCGCCTCGCCGGACGCCTGGTACACGGAGGCGATGTACCGCTCCTCGGCCCGGCTGGTGAAGTACCTCTCCGAGAAGTACGGCGTCCCGCTGGACCGGCAGCACATCCTCGGCCACGACACCGTGCCGGGCCCGACCACGTCCTCGATCCCCGGGATGCACACCGACCCCGGCCCGTACTGGGACTGGCGGCACTACTTCGAGCTGCTGGACCACCCCTTCAAGCACAAGGCGGGCAGGAAGCACCGGGTGGTGACGGGCGGTGTGGTCACGATCCTGCCGGACTACGCCACGAACCAGCCGACGTACACCGGCTGCGTCACCAAGGGCCAGCCCTGCGCCGCGCACGGGTCCGGCGAGGTGCGGCTGTACTCCGACCACGACGAGAACTCGGCCCTGATCAAGGACATCGGCATGGGCACCACGCCGACGACCGACGTGAACGACCTCTCCTCCCGGGCCTCCACCGGTCAGCAGTACACGGTGGCGGACACCTGGGGGGACTGGACGGCGATCTGGTACCTCGGGCAGAAGGCCTGGTTCGAGAACCCGGCGAGCGCACCGACGGCGGTCGGCTCGACCGGGGTGGTGATCACGCCGAAGGCGGGCCTGACCAGCATCCCGGTGTACGGCCGCGCGTATCCGGAGGCGTCCGCGTACCCCTCCGGGGTGCCGGCGCAGTCGGTCTCCCCGTTGCCGTACACGATCCCGGCGGGCCAGAAATACGTGGCCGGTGACGAGGTGCCGGGCGAGTACTACTACGCCGTCACCTTCAGCACCGACTCGCACAAGGTCGTGGTCGGCAAGGACCTGTACTTCGAGATCCAGTACGGCCACCGGGTCGGGTTCGTCCGAGCGGCCGACGTCGACGTGGTGCCGGCCGCGAAGACCGGGCGGCACCACGGCCACGGAAGGTAGCCGGCCTCAGCCCTGCTGGAAAAGCTCCGCCGGGAGCGGCTTCAGCAGGGCGTACAGGTCGTCGGTGATCGGACGGTCCCAGGCCGCGATGGTCACCAGGACGCCGTCGCTGCGGTCGAACTGGACGCAGGAGATCCTGCTCTCGGAGAGCTTGAGGCGGCGCACGATCAGCAGGTTGTCGCCCTGCAGGACCGGCATGTCCTCGGTACCGACGACGGTGACGTCCTCGTCGTTCTCCAGTGCGAGGAGGAGCTGGCCGACCTCGAAGGGGATCTCGCCCTCCTCCACCTCGCGGGCCGGGGAGCCCTCGGGGAGGTTGCCGATGATCATCGCGGGGCCGCGGCCGCCGAAGAGGTCGTAGCGCAGGAAGACGCCCTGGCAGGTGCCGTCGGGGGCGGGCAGCAGCCCGGCACCGAGGTTGCCGGGCCAGTCACCCGGGTCCATGGCCAGAACGTCGAAGTCGGGGCCGGCGGGAGTGGCGCTGCGGCGACGGAGGAACGACATGCGGTCCATGGTACGGGGCCGGGGTTGCGGGATGCGGCTCAGTGCGGGGTGCGGGTCGGCCGACGTCTGTGCGGCGCGCTTGAGCGCTGCCGCGCTTGAGCCGCCGCCCCTCGACCCGCTGGCCCCCTCGACCCGCCGGGTCTCCTGATCCGCCGCAGCGGTGGTCAGCCACGACGGTGGTGTTCGGCGGTGCCGTGCCGGGCGGCGGTGTCCGCCGTGGTGGGTGGCGGTCGTTCGGCGGGTGCGGCGCCGTCGTGGCTTGTCGCGCAGTTCCCCGCGCCCCTGGGTGGGTCGGTGTCGGCGCCCGCCACGCGCCCCGGGTGGGTCGGTGTCGGCGCCCGCTACAAAGTGGCCCCTTCTGCCGTCGCCAACTCTGACCGTGCCGCGGCCGCCAAGCCGTCGGCGCCGCACTGGCGGGCGGTTTCGAGGCCTCGGTGCAGGTGGGTGGGGTCGTGGAGTTCCGTGCCCAGCGCCACCAGGGCGCAGGCGAGCTCGTAGGCGGCCGGGGAGCGGTCGAGGTAGGTCACCGATTCGCGCAGGTATGCCAGGCGGGCTTCGCCCGAAGAGACCTCCGCCGCCGTGCGCAGGGCCTGGCCGATCGCGGAGGGGGCGCCGAAGCGGCGGGCGCGGGTCAGCGCGGCCAGGGCCGTGGTGAGGGCGCGTTCCGGGGCGTCGTGGCTCTCTGCGCGGGCCAGGTGGAGCTGCCAGGGGCACCAGGAGGGGTTGCGGATACCGCGTGGTTCGAGGCGGCGGCCGGCCGCGGAGAGCTCCGCCGCCGCGTCCTTGGTGAGGCCGCGGGCGAGGAGCAGTTCGCCGTAGACCGTCTGGGCGTCGGGGAAGACCACGGCCGCCGGGAAGGGCTCCCGGAAGGCGTGGTCCTCGGCGAGCCGGGTGGCCTCGTCGGTGCAGCCGCGGGCCAGCAGGGTCTGGATCAGAATGCCGACGGCGTACCAGTGGGCCGGGGTCCCGGGGCCGACGCGTTCGGCGAGGCGCAGGCCGGAGCGGGCGTGCTCCTCGGCCTCGGCGAGGCGGCCGCGCCGGTAGCGGACGTAGCCGAGGAGCGTGTAGGCGAAGGAGAGGTGGGCGCCGCGCCAGCCCTGGCGTTCGAAGTCGGCGATCCCGGCGGCGAAGAGTTCCTCCGTGCGGTCCGGCCGGTCGGCGTACATGAAGGCGAGGGCGACGAGGACGGGGACCTCGAACCCGCGGTCGGCCTCGGCCCACCCGAGTCCGCCGGCCAGGGCGCGCTCGGCGTGGTGGAGGGCGACCTCGGCGGGTTCGCCGCGCTGGATCGCGTCCCAGGTGCGCAGTCCGATGACGTACCGCTCGGTGAGGTCGCGGCCCCGGAGCCGGTCGGCGAGCCGGGCCAGGCGGCGGGAGCGGGAGGGGTGGTCGGGTTCGTCGGCGCGGAAGGCGTCCCACATGAACTGTTCGGAGAGCATGCGCAGCCGTACCCGGGCGTCGCCGGTCACGTGGATCTCGCGGGCAAGGGTCTCGGAGGCCTCGGCGAGGCGGTCGCTGTGGGCGAGGACCTGGGAGAGGCGGTAGACGATGTGGTGGCGCAGCGCGGGCTCGGCGATGGGCTCCTGGAGTGCCGCGCGCAGGTGGTTGACGGTGGTGGCGGGTTCGGTGAGGAGGGAGGCGCTGCCCAGTTCGTGGAGGACGGCCGCGCGCTCCTTGGCGGGCGGGGGTTCGCGCAGGGCGCGGGCGAGGTAGGCGCAGGCCGTGTCGGGGGCGCCGGCCCGCAGCGTCTCGCCGGCGGCGGCGCGCAGCTGCCGTACCACCCAGGTGTCGCCTTCGGGGTGGGTCTCCAGGAGGTGGCGGGCAGCGGCGGTGGCGCCCTGGCCGTCGTCGGTCACGCACCAGGCGGCCTGGCCGTGCAGGGCGACCCGGGTGGCGGGCGGGATGGCCCGGTAGACGGCGGTGGCGATCAGCGGGTGGACGAACTCCAGGGTCTCGGCCCCGGTGAGGACGCGGGCGCCGCGCAGGGCGTCGGCGGCGTCGGCGGCCTCCTCGTGGCCGAGGCCTGCGACGGCGGCGGCGAGCGCGGGATGGATCTCGGTGCCGAGGACGGCGCAGGCCCAGGAGAACCGGACGGCGGAGGGGCCCAGGCGTTCGAGGCGGGCGATCAGGCCGCTGCCCTTGACGGCGGCGGCGAGGTCGCGCAGCAGGGGTGCGCCGGCCTCGGTGGGGTCGAGGCCCCGGTCGTGGACCTTGGCGGTCAGCTCGACGGCCTCGAAGGGGTTGCCTGCGGTGACGGCCCAGCACTCGTGGCAGAAGGCGTCGTCGGCGTGTTCGCCGAGGCTTTCGCGGACCAGGCCGGCGACGGCGTCGGCGCTGAGCGGCTCGAGGCCGTGCGGGCGGCCGCCGGCCCGTCCGGGCAGGCCGCGGAAGGCGTCGGCGTGCTCGGGGAGTTCGTCGGGCCGGTAGGCGACGACGACGAGCAGCGGGAGTTGCTCGGCACGAGGTGCGAACGCGGCCAGCCAGCCGAGGGATTCCGGGTCGGCCCAGTGGGCGTCGTCGAGGACGAGGACCATCGGGGCCTGGCGCACGGCGAGGTGGGTGAGCACCCAGTCGAGGCCGTCGCGCAGGCCCTGCTGGTCGGGCGGGGCGCCCTCGGTCGGGGCGCACAGGCCGAGGGCGGGGCCGACGATGTCGTACCAACTGCCCAGTGAGGCGCGGAGTTCGGCCTCCGGTGCGCCGGCGAGCCGGGGCTGCAGGAGCTGGCGGGCGACGTGGAAGGCGACGCGCTGTTCCTGGTCGCCGCCGCGTGCGGAGAGCACGGTGCAGCCCTGGGCGGCGGCGCGGCGGCGGACTTCGGCGAGCAGGGTGGTCTTGCCGATGCCGGCCCGGCCGGCGAAGGCGAGCAGCGCGCCGAGTTGCCGGTCGCCCGGTGCCGCGCCGTCCGCACCCAGGCCGGTGAGCTCGGCCAGCGCCTCGTCGACGGCGGCGAGTTCGCTGTCACGCTCGTAGAGCGTCCGTCGGTTCCGCAGGACCCGCTGTCCCATGACCACCCCCCGCCACGGTGGTACGCGAGCGCGGGGGGCGGGCGCGCACCGTGGCTTGCAGGCAGCTCAGCGTACGCTTCGCGGCGGTGATCCGCTCCCTACTGACGGTAACCGAGCGAAGGCACTTGACATCACTCCTGCGGCGGCGACGGCGGGACCACCGCGATCGGGGCGGCCGCGTGCAGCAGTACGGCGTGGGTGACGGAGCCCATCATGCGGGCCGGGGCGAGCAGCCGTCGGCGGTGCCGGCCGACGACGACCAGCGCGGCGTCCTTCGAGGCGGACACCAGCAGGCCGGCCGCGTCGCCGGGCAGTGCGAGGACGTCGGCGCGCAGGTTCGGGCGGTCCTTGAGGTGCGGGGCGAGGAAGCCCTCGGCGAGGGTGCGGGTCTCCTGCGCGACCTCGTCCTGGTCGACGGCCGGCGGGACGAGTTCACCGGCCGCGAACCAGCTGTGCACCGGCCAGGGGTAGGCGGCGATCACCTGGAGCCGGGCGCCGCGCCGGTCGGCCTCCGCGAACGCGAAGGCGAGGGTGGCGTCGTCGGGGCTGTCCACGTCCAGGCCGACGACGACCCGGGGCCCGGGCTCGGCGGGCAGCTGCTCCTCGGCCACCTGCCGCCCGGGCCGGGGTACGACCACCACCGGGCACCCGGCGTCGCGGGCGGCGGCCATTCCGTTGGAGCCGAGCACCAGTCCGGCGAAGCCGCCGCGGCCCCGCGAGCCGAGCACCAACAGCTGGGCATCGGAGCCCAGTTCGGGCAGCAGCGCGCTCGGGGCGCCCTCCAGGGCGACGTACTCGGCGGTCAGCCCGGCGGCACCGGTGCGCAGCCGCTCCCGGACCTCGTCGAGCACGGGGTCGCCCCCCTCGTCCGGTTCCCCGGCGACCAGGACGTCGGGCTGCCCCCAGGCGGCGTACTGGCGGACGTGCACCACCCGCAGCGGTGCGTCCCGCTGCCGGGCCGCCTGCACGGCCCAGTCCAGGGCGCGCAGGCTGTCGTCCGAACCGTCCACCGCGGCGATGACGGGCGCAGTGCTCATCGTTCCTCACCTCCGGAATGCGACCTTCCCCCCGTCCCGGGCCAGCCTGTCTCAGGCGGCGGCCCAGGAAGGGCGCTGCTGGTCACGTGTCCGGAAATCCTTACGGAACACCCCCTGGTTCACCTCTCTGCCGCAGCGGCAGAGCCAGGGGCAGGCGCTCAGGTGAGGTCGAACTCGCCCTCCCGGGCGCCCGACACGAAGGCACCCCATTCGGCGGGGGTGAAGATCAGGGAAGGGCTCTCCGGGCGGCGGCTGTTGCGCATCGCGATGAACCCCTCGACAAAGGCGATCTGGACATCCCCCAGGCCTCGGCTGCTGGACTGCCAGTCGGCCCTGCTGAGGTCCAGCTCCGGCTTGTCCCAGCCCACTGCCCGCTGCTGCTGGATGGTGCTCTCGGCCACGTCCGTGCTCCTCCCGATTCGTCGTCCGCGGCCAGCCTAGCTTTCGGCTCCGGCACTCGACAGGCCACCTGAACGGGTCCTTTCAGTTGTCCGGGACGGCGGCGCCGACGAGCCACATGGAGAAGAACTGGGAGCCGCCGCCGTAGGCGTGGCCGAGCACCTTCCGGGCGCCGTCCACCTGGTGTTCTCCGGCCTGGCCGCGCACCTGGAGGGCGGCTTCGGCGAACCGGATCATGCCGGAGGCGCCGATCGGATTGGTGGAGAGGACCCCGCCCGACATGTTGACGGGGAGGTCACCGTCGAGCTCGGTGACCCCCGATTCGGTGAGTTTCCAGCCCTCGCCCTCCTCGGCGAAGCCGAGGTTCTCCAGCCACATGGGCTCGTACCAGGAGAACGGCACGTACATCTCGACGGCGTCGATGTCCCGGCGCGGGTCGGCGATCCCCGCCTGCCGGTAGACGTCGGCGGCGCAGTCCTTCCCGGCCTGCGGCGACACCGCGTCCTTGCCCGCGAACAGGGTCGGTTCGCTGCGCATGGCTCCGCCGAGCATCCAGGCGGGCGGCTTCGCGGAACGGGCGGCTCCGGCGCGGTCGGTGAGGACCATGGCGCAGGCGCCGTCGGAGGAGGGGCAGGTCTCCGAGTAGCGGATGGGGTCCCACAGCATGGGGGACGCCTGGACCTTCTCCAGGGTGATGTCGTGCTCGTGCAGGTGGGCGTAGGGGTTCTTCAGCGCGTTGCGCCGGTCCTTGTAGGCGACCAGCGAGCCGACGGTTTCCGGGGCGCCGCTGCGCCGCATGTAGGCCCGCACGTGGGGGGCGAAGAAGCCGCCCGCGCCGGCCAGCAGCGGCTGCTGGAAGGGGATCGGCAGGGAGAGCCCCCACATGGCGTTGGACTCGGACTGCTTTTCGAAGGCGAGGGTCAGCACGGTGGGGTGGACGCGGGCGGCGACCAGGTTGGCCGCGACGAGCGCGGTCGAGCCGCCCACCGACCCCGCGGTGTGGACGCGCAACATGGGTTTGCCGACCGCCCCCAGCGCGTCCGCCAGGTACAGCTCCGGCATCATCACGCCCTCGAAGAAGTCGGGCGCCTTTCCGATGACGACGGCGTCGATGTCGGCCCAGCCCAGCTCGGCGTCGTCGAGGGCACGTTGTGCGGCCTCGCGGACGAGCCCGGCGATCGACACGTCCCGCCGGGCCGCCACGTGCTTGGTCTGGCCGATCCCTACGACGGCCACGGGTTCCTTGCTCATCGCGGATCCCCTTCGAGTACGGCGACCAGGTTCTGCTGCAGGCAGGGCCCGGAGGTGGCGTGGGCGAGCGCGCGGTCGGACTCGCCGCGGTGGATGCGGGCGGCTGCCTCGCCGATGCGGATCAGCCCGGCGGCCATGATCGGGTTGGCCGCGAGGGCGCCGCCGGACGGGTTCACGCGCACGTCGTCGCCGAGCCGCAGCGCCTTGCGCAGCACGACCTCCTGCGAGCTGAACGGCGCATGCAACTCGGCGGTGTCCACGGGCCGTTCGAAGGCGCCGGCCCGCTCGGCGGCGAGCCGGGCGGAGGGCGAGTCGGTCAGGTCGCGGACGCCCAGGCCGTGGGCCTCGATGCGGTGGTCGATGCCCCGGATCCAGGCGGGCCGCGCGCACAGCTCCCGGGCCCGCTCCCCCGCCGCGAGGATCACGGCGGCGGCGCCGTCGCCGATGGGCGGGCAGTCGCCGGTGCGCAGCGGCCGTACGACGTAGTCGCCCTGCGGCACCGAACCCCTCAGCTGTGCGTGGGAGTTGGTCTGGGCGTCCGCCCTGCTCCGGGCGCCGACGGCGGCCAGCGCGGGCTCGTCGGTCTCGCCCGCGTCGAGGAGGGCCTGCGCCTGGAGGGCGGCGAGGGCGACGGAGTCCGGCCAGAGGGGGGCCACGTAGTAGGGGTCGAGCTGGCGGGTCAGCACGTCGCGCACGGAGCCGGGTGAGGACTTGCCGTACGAGTAGACGAGCGCGGTGTCCGCGTCCCCGGTGAGCAGCTTGGTCCAGGCCTCGTACAGGGCCCAGGCCCCGTCCATCTCGACGTGCGACTCCGAGATGGGCGGCCAGGCGCCCACCCCGTCGAGGGCGAGGGTGAAGGAGAAGGCGCGGCCGGCCAGGTAGTCGCTGGAGCCGGAGCAGGTGAAGTCGATGTCGGCGGTCTTCAGGCCGGTCTGTCCGAGTACGTCGTGCAGGACCGGCATGAGCATCTCGACCTCGGAGAGGTCCTCGCTGGTGCGGCGGTGGTCGGTCTGTGCGAAGGCGACCAGTGCTATGTCACGCATCACAGCAGCTCCTTGTACGTCTCGTAGTCCGCGTCGGGTTCGCCGGTGGGCCGGTAGTGGTCGGGATAGCGGGCTCCGTCGGTCCACACCGGCTCGACCCTGAGCCCCATCCGCACCTGGTCGTAGGGGATCCCGCCGATCCGGCCGTGCAGGGCGAGGCCGGCGCCGTCGAGCGCGATGTGGGCGTAGACGTACGGCACCTCGATGTCGAGGTTCTTCGCCTTGATGTTGACGATGCAGAAGGTGGTGACCGTGCCGCCGGGACCCACTTCGACCTGTTCCGATGTGGCCACCCCACAGGTGGGACAGGCACCCCTGGGCGGGACGTACACCTTCCGGCAGGAGGGGCAGCGCTCACCGAACGTCCGGCGGGACGAGAGGGCGTTGATGTAGGCGGACTGGGCGCGGCCGGGCGAATAGGTGTAGTCGAGGCGGGCGTGCGCCACGATGCCCTGCACCGCGTCCTCGAACTCACCGCTGTGCCCCGTCACGTCGGCCGGTTCACCGTCGTACGGCTCGAAGCAGGAGATGTCGGTGATGGCTCCGGACCGCTCGCCCGCCCATCGGACGCGGACCCGCATCCCGGTACGGACGGCGTCGGGGCCGGGGACGTCGAGTGCGTGCAGCAGGGCGGTGTCGGCCCCGTCGAGCCGGACCAGGACCCAGGCGAAGGGGGTGTCGAGGGGCTGGCCGCGGCGGGGTTCGTGGTTCCAGGCCCAGGTGGTGACGGTGCCGGTGGGCGCGACCTCGACCAGGTCCCGGATCTCCTCGGCGGTCACGGGGTCGTACTCGACGGGTGGCACGAGGACGCGGCCGTCACCGGTCCGCACCCCGAGGACCACCCGCTCACGCAGTCCGGTGAGAAAGGCGCTCTGGACGGGACCGAGGGACCGGGTGAAGGGGAACTCGACGACGAGGGGGGCTTTGAGGACTTCAGGCATTGGGGGCCTTGCCTCCTTGAGAAGGTCGATGATCGCGCCCCTTCAGGGGCGCGGGGAACTGCGCGACAAGCCCCCACCGGCCCGCGGACTGCGGACCGGCCGAGGCCTGCGCAGCGCTTACGCGCGCTTGTAATCAGGCACCCGCTTCTCCGCGAAGGCCCGGGCACCTTCCTTCGCGTCCGCCGTGTCGAAGATCGGCCACCCGCGCTCCAGCTCGGCGGCCAGCCCGTCCGTCTCCGTCATCTCGGCCGTCTCGTACACCGACGCCTTGACCGCCTCGACCGCCAGCGGCCCGCACGCGTTGATCTGTTCGGCGATCTCCAGCGCCTTGTCGAGCGCGCCGCCGTCCGGGACGACGTGCCCGACGAGCCCGATGTCCGCCGCCTCCCGGGCGCTGTACGGCCGCCCTGTCAGCAGCATCTCCAGAGCGTGCGTGCGGGGGATCTGCCGCTGGAGCCGCACCGTGGAACCCCCGATGGGAAACAGCCCCCGCCGGACCTCGAAGAGTCCGAACGTCGCGGACTCGCCCGCCACCCGGATGTCGGTCCCCTGAAGGATCTCCGTGCCGCCCGCGACGCAGTACCCCTCGACGGCGGCGATCACCGGTTTGCGCGGGCGATGGTGGCGGAGCATCGCCTTCCAGTGCAGGTCGGGGTCGGCTTTCAGCCGGTCCCGCAGGTGCTCGCCCGCCATCTCCTGGCCGGCCAGCGCCTTGAGGTCCATCCCGGCGCAGAAGGCGCCCCCGGCCCCGGTGAGCACGATCGAGCGGACGCCGTCGTCCTCGTCGGCCTCGATCCAGCCGTCGTACAGGCCGACGAGCATGGAGATCGACAGCGCGTTCTTCGCCTCGGGCCTGTTGAGCGTGAGCACGAGTGTGGCGCCCTCGCGCCGCACGGTGAGGTGTTCCGTCCCGCCCATGGACCGTCTCCCCTCCGGAAGGGATCGTCCCCCCTCCACCAGAACGAGAACAGGTTGCAGTAGCCGGAGAGGCACTTCAAGGGTTTTCTGACAGTCAGTCAGATTTCTTCGCGCGAACCCTTCACACTTGCCGCGCCCTTTGCTCTGATGACCGGCGAACGGACGGGTGCGCCTTTCTTCGTCACGGTTGCCGGGGTCAGGAGGAGCGGTGGAGTACAACCTTGCCGATCTGTTCGAGTCGGTCGTCGACGTGGCCGCCGACCGCGAGGCTCTCGTGTACGTCGACCACCCCGGCACGGGTGCGGAACGCCGGCTGACCTACGCGGAGCTGGACGCCGCCGCCAACCGCATCGGCCACCATCTGATCGACAGCGGGATCAAGCCCGGCGAGCATCTCGGCCTGCACCTCTACAACGGGGTCGAGTACCTGCAGACGGTGCTCGGTTGCCTGAAGGCGCGGGTCGTACCGGTCAACGTCAACTACCGGTACGTCGAAGAGGAGTTGGTGTACCTCTACCGCGACGCGGATCTCGTCGCGCTGGTGTTCGACGCGGAGTTCGACGACCGGGTGGCGGCCGCCCTTCCCCAGGCGCCGAGGCTGCGGCACCTGGTGCGGGTCGGGGAGTCGGCGGAGGCGGGACCCGAGGCCCTCGCCTTCACGGAGGCCGAGGCCGCCGGGTCGCCCGGGCGGGGATTCCCCGCGCGGGCCGCGGACGACCAGTTCATCATCTACACCGGCGGCACGACCGGGATGCCCAAGGGCGTGATGTGGCGCCAGGAGGATTTGTTCTTCGCCGGGCTGGGCGGCGGCGCGCCGACGGGTGAGCCGGTGAAGCGGCCGGAGGAACTGGCCGAGCGGGTCGCGGCGGGCGGCAGCGGGATCACCTTCTTCCCCACTCCCCCGCTGATGCACGGCACCTCCACGCTCACCAGCTTCATCGGCTTCAACTTCGGGCAACGGGTGGTGATCCACCGCAAGTTCGTGCCCGAGGAGGTGCTGCGCACCATCGAGAAGGAGAAGGTCACCAGCATGTCCCTGGTCGGCGACGCGATGCTGCGCCCGCTGGTCGACGCCCTCAACGGGCCCATGAAGGGCACCGACTGCTCCGCTCTGTTCAGCGTCTCCTCCTCCGGTGCGATCCTCTCCGAGACCGTGCGCCGGCAGTTCGGCGAACTCGTCCCGAACGCCATGCTGCTGAACAACTTCGGGTCCTCCGAGTCCGGCTTCAACGGCACCGCGACCGACGACTCCGGCGCCGGCAGCGGCTTCCGCGTGCGCGTCAACTCCCGTACGCAGGTGGTCGATCCGGCGACCCACGAGCCGGTCGCGGTGGGCGAGATCGGCCGGGTCGCACAGAGCGGGCACGTCCCGCTCGGCTACTACAACGACCCGGTGAAAACCGCCGAGACGTTCTTCGAGAAGGACGGCCGCAGGTGGGTTCTCCTCGGCGACATGGCGACGGTCGACGAGGACGGTGTCGTCACCGTGCTCGGCCGGGGCTCGCAGTGCATCAACACCGGGGGCGAGAAGGTGTACCCGGAGGAGGTCGAACAGGCGCTGAAGTCGCACCCCGACGTCTACGACGCGCTCGTCGCCGGGGTGCCCGACGCCACCTGGGGCAACCACGTGGCGGCCGTGGTGCAGGTGCGCGCGGGCGCCGAGCCGCCCTCCCTCACGGACATCCAGACCCACTGCCGCAGCCGGCTGGCCGGGTACAAGGTGCCCCGTCAGCTGGTGATCGCCGAGGCGATCCAGCGGTCGCCGAGCGGCAAGGCGGACTACCGGTGGGCGCGGGAGGTGGCGGTGGCCGCCGACCGGTAGCCCGTGCGGGTGTGCCACCGCCGTGGGGCGCTCCGCGGGCCGTACCCTGTGCGCACGATCTGCAGTCGATCACGCGCACAGCGTCACGGCCGCCGCACGGAAGGACCTCCGGTGTCGCATCCCACGCCCGCCCGGCCGCCGGAAACCGCGCCCGCACCGGCGGACCCCGGCACGGACGAGGGCCGGCGGCGGAGGCACCCACGCACCGCCCGCGGCATCATCGCCGCGGGAACGACCGCCGTCTCCGCCCTCCTGCTCGTGGCCGCACTGCTGCTGCCGAACCGGCTGGACCTGCTCACGCCGCCGGCGTTCCTCCGTCTCCCGGCCGAGGGGATCGTGCTCGCGGCCGTGCTGCTGATCCTCCCCGGGCGGGCGCGGCGCGTCACGGCGGTACCGGCGGGCGCGGTGGTGGGGGTGCTGACGCTGCTCAAGTGCCTGGACATGGGCTTCTACGCGGTGCTGCAACGGCCGTTCGACCTGGTGCTCGACTGGACCCTGCTGGACGACGCGGCGGACTACCTGCGGGAGTCCTACGGCCGCACCAGCGAGGTGCTCGCGATCGCCGGGGCCCTGCTCCTCGCGGCGACCGTGCCGGCCGCGACCGTCCTGGCCCTGGTGCGGGTCGCCGAGCGGATGGCCCGCCGGCGCCCGCGAGCGGTTCGCGCGACCCTTGTCCTGGCCGTCGCCTGGGTCACCTGTGCCACCTTCGGATGCCAGGCAGGCGGCGCGCCCGTCGCCTCGACGCTCGACGCCCAGCTGCTGGAGGACCGTGTGCAGGCGGTCCGCGCCGGTCTTGCGGACGCCCGGGTCTTCGCGGCGGAGGCCGCCGTCGACGCCTTCCAGAACACCCCGCCCGATCGCCTGCTGACGGGCCTGCGCGGCAAGGACGTGCTGTTCACGTTCGTCGAGAGCTACGGCCGTGCGGCGATCGAGGACCCGGCGATGGCGCGGCAGGTCGGCGCGGTCCTCCAGGAGGGCACCGCCTCGCTCGGGGCGGCCGGTTTCCGGGCGCGCAGCGGCTGGCTGCGGTCCCCGGTGCTCGGGGCGGGCAGCTGGATGTGCCACGCCACGCTGCTGTCCGGGCTGTGGATCAACAACCAGCAGCGCTACCGCGATCTCGTCTCGGGCGAGCGGACGACCCTCGGCAAGTACTTCCGCAGGACGGGCGGGTGGCGCACGGTCGGCGTCGTCCCGGGTGTCCGCAGGGCCTGGCCGGAGGCCCGGTTCTTCGGCCTCGACCGCTTCTACGACTCCACGCACCTCGGGTACCACGGCCCGTACTTCAGCTGGACGCCCGTCCCCGACCAGTTCACGCTCGAGGCCTTCGACCGCCTGGAGTACGGGAAGCGCGACCGGCGCCCGGTGATGGCGGAGATCATCCTCGCCTCCAGCCACCAGCCCTGGGCGCCCCTCCCCCGCATGGTCGACTGGCACGACCTCGGCGACGGCTCGGTCTTCGGGCCGATCCGGAACGCGGGCAAGGACCCGGCGGAGGTCTGGAAGGACACGGAGAGCGTGCGCACCGAGTACCGGGAGTCGATCGCGTACTCGCTGCGCAGCCTGTTCGGGTTCATGGGGCGCCACGCCCGCCGGAACACGGTCCTGGTCTTCCTCGGGGACCACCAGCCCCGCCCTGAGGTCGTCGCGGGCAGCCCGCGCCGGGACGTCCCCGTCACGATCGTCGCCCACGACCCCGCCGTCCTCGACCGGGTCGCCGGCTGGGGCTGGACACCGGGTCTGCGGCCCGCCGCCGACGCGCCGATCTGGGCGATGGACAAGTTCCGCGACCGCTTCCTCACGGCGTTCGGGCCACGGGAGGCGGGTGCGGCTCAGGCGTCCAGGAAGGCGGCGGTACGGCGGACGAACCACTCGGGGTCGTCGAGCCAGGGGTAGTGACCGGCGCCGGGCTGCACGGCGACCTCGGCGTCCGGGAAGGCTTCGGCGGCCCTGCGCGCCAGGGCGGGGCTGGGGCCGCCGTCGAGTTCCCCGGCGTACACCAGGACGGGAGCGGCGAGGGCGCGCAGCGCGGCCCGGGTGGCGTCGGGGGTGAAGGCGCCCTCGGCGAAGTAGCGGTCGCCCGCCTCGAAGTTGCTCTGCTTCTCCGTGGCCGCGACATGAGCCCGGGCGGCGTCGTCCCAGCGGCCGTGGAAGAAGGGCATGAACACCTCGTCGAACTCCCCGGAGCCGCTCAGCCACGCCTCCAGCGCGGGGAAGGCGTCCTCGAACCAGGGCTCCCCCGCCCGCAGCCGGGCCGCCGCCAGCCGGTCCTCGGGGGTGGCGCGCAGGCCCAGGGCCGAGGGGTTGCCGGTGATCAGCACGAGCCGCCGCACCCGCTGCGGATGGGCCGCCGCGTAGAGGACGGCCAGGCTCGCGCCGGCCGAGTGCGCCAGCACGTCCATGTGGTCGAGCCCCATGTGGGCGCGCAACATCTCCACGTCCTCGACCAGCCGGTCGCAGCGGTACGACGCCAGGTCGGCGGGCACCGCGGAGTCACCGGTCCCCCGCAGGTCGAGGAGGACCAGCCGGCGGTGGGCGGTCAGCCCGCCGAGGTCCCCCAGGTAGGCGGAGGCCCGCATGGGGCCGCCCGGCAGCACCACGAGCGGTTCGCCCTCCCCTCTGACGTGGTAGGCGAGGCGGGTCCCGTCGGCTGCGGTGAAGGTGGGCATGACGCCGATCCTCGGGGACGGCGGCGCGGTGTCGCAATGGATTTCGGCGGACGGCCCCGATGTCAGGCAGGCGGAGCCGGCTTGCTCACCCGGAACGCGAACTGCCCGCAGAACGTGAGCTTGCGGAGGTTCACCAGGGCCGTGTCCCGCTTGCTCTTGCGGGCCCAGGCGTCGATCTCCGTGTTGAGCGGCGACTCCGTCCGCCAGAAGCGGCCGTACTCCCTCATCCGCGAGCCGTGGTAGGTGCGCATGATCAGTGTCACGCCGTCGAGCGAGGGCCGGATCTCCTCCAGGGCGAGCCCTGCGTCCTCCACCAGCACCCGGAACCCGTAGGGCGTGTAGTTCCACAGGCTGAAGGAGTGGTACGGCTCGAACTGGGAGGTGCTGCCGATGAACAGGCCGCCCGGACTCAGCACCCGGCTCACCTCCGCGAGCAGTTCTCTCGGCCGGGCCACGTGCTCGAAGACCTGGTGGGAGTAGACGAGCGGTACCGCGTCGGAGCGGAACGGCAGGTGGACGCCGTCGAAGTACACCACGCTCTCGCCCCGGGCCGTGCGCTGGGCGGCCTCCGGGGAGTCGCGGATGTCGACCCCCACCCAGCGGACGCCGGAGTCGTGCTTGCGGAAGAGCTCGGCCGACGTGCCCCGCCCGCAGCCGAGGTCGACCACCCGGTCCGGTGCCCGCGGCGACCTCATGGCTTCGTCGAGGTAGTAGCGGGAGGTGACCTGACGGGCGTGGTCGTCGGGGATGCAGTCGTGCATGAGTTCCCACAGGGTCGACATGTCCTCACGCTACGGAGGTGCCCTTGGCTAGGCCACATCCAGGCGGGGGTTCGGAACGGCCGTCATCCCTTGGGACGAACGGGCCGGGGCGGACGGCGGCACGAGGCGGCCGATGCCGGACAGGTCGCGGGCGGCCACGCTGTTGCGGTCGGCGACCGTACGGCCGAGTGCGTGGTAGGGCCACAGTCCCCCGGCCTGCCGGCGGCTGCGCTCGTTCCACTCCAGGGCGTCGGCGGCCCGCGCCCGGAAGAAGTTGAGCGCGTAGCCGCCGCTGTGGATCCGAAGCAGGAAGAAGCCGCCGGGATACTCCTTGGCGGCGCCCACCTCCTGCTGGATGACCTGTGGGGCAATGGGCACAGGAGTGCGCTTGTTGCGGTGGGTGTGGCCCACATGGTGGAGGAACACACCCGGGGCAGTAGCGTAGGCCCGGAGGAGCGCGGGGGCCTGGCGGCGGCCGAGGCGCTGTGCCGGGCTCACCGGGAAGAGGGCCTCCCGGACGGTCAGCGGATGGTGGCCGAAGACGACGGTGGGCTGTTCCCGGTGGGCCCGCAGCCGGCGCCGGAACCAGGAGAGCTGCTCGGCGCCGAGGCCGCCCGCGTCACCGCCGTTGCCGCTCTTGTCGTAGGTGTCGAGGCCGATGATCCGCAGTCCGGCCACGTCGTGCTCGAACCAGCCGGGCCCGTCCGGCGTGCCGAACACGTGGCGGAAGGCGTCGCCCTCGCCCGCGGCGCGGTCGTGGTTGCCCCGGACGACGAAGTAGTCCCGCCGGTGGGTACCGAAGCCGTCGAGGATCCGTCTGGCCTCCGCCAGGTCGCGCAGTCCGCCGCCGGCGGAGATGTCACCGGCGGCCAGCAGCAATCGGGCGCCGCGGTGGCGGGCCTCGTCCACCACGGCCCGGCTCATCAGTTCGGGATAGGGGGTCTGTCCGGTCCGCTGCGCCACGCCGCGCAGGAACGGGACGCCGGCCACGAGGCCGGCGGCGGTCTCGCCGATGTGCAGGTCGTTGCAGAGGGCGACGGAGAACAGGTGGCGGCCGGGCGGGGGCTGCGGGGTGGTGAAGGAGTAGGGGCCGCCGGGCGTGTCGAGACCGTGGCGGGAGGTCCCGGCCGCGTTGCCGCGCACCAGGTGGAGAGCGGTGGGAGTGGCGGGCACGCCGCGGGAGCGGGCCTGATAGTAGTACGTCTGGCCCGGTTCCAGGCCGGTCAGTTCGACGTGGTGGTACGCGGTCGGCCGGTCCTCGCCCGCGGTGCGGTTGAGACGGGCCGGGTGGGTGCCGTAGACGATCTCGCCCTCGGTGACGGCGGGCAGCATCCGGCCGGTGCCGTCGTCGGTGCCGGGCAGGGTGGTGTGCCAGGTGATGACGGCGCGGTCCTCGGTGAGGGTGACCAGTTCCAGGTGGACGGCGGCGGGCGAACGGTGGTGGCGGGGGCGCGGAGCGGTGGCGGAACGGAGCAGGGCGGGGGCGAGGAGGAAGCCGGAGCGCAGCATCTCGCAGGGGCCGGGGATGCCCGCGAGTGCGCCGAGGGGGACGGGGAGGCAGCAGCGCATGCCTGCTATGTGCACGCCACCGGTGAACGGCGGACGTGGTGCCGGAAGCCGCGCACGGTATGGAACCAGACTTCTTGGGTCCTCACGGGTACGGCGTCCCGCGTCGTCACGAGGCGGAGCCGAACCGCTCCCGCAGCTCCCGCTTCAGGATCTTCCCGCTGGCGTTGCGGGGCAGCGCGTCCACGAACAGGACCCGCTTGGGTGCCTTGAAGGCGGGCAGCTGCTCCTTCACGTGGGCGATCAGCCCGGCCTCGTCGATCTCGCCGCGCGGTACGACGACCGCGGTGACCGCCTCGATCCACCGCTCGTCCGGCAGGCCGATCACGGCGGCCTCGGCGACCGCCTCGTGGGTGTAGAGGGCGTCCTCGACCTGCCGTGAAGCGACCAGCACGCCACCGGAGTTGATGACGTCCTTCACCCGGTCGACGATCGTGTAGTAGCCGTCGCCGTCGCGCACCGCGAGGTCGCCGGAGTGGAACCAGCCGTCCCGGAAGGCCGCTTCGGTCTCCTCGGGTTTGTCCCAGTAGCCCTCGCACAGCTGCGGTGAGCGGTAGACGATCTCGCCGGGGGTGCCGTCGGGGACGTCCGCGCCGTCCTCGCCGACCACCCGGGCCTCGACGAACAGGACGGTGCGGCCGCAGGAGTCCAGCCGCCCCTTGTGCTCCTCGGGGGCGAGCACGGTGGCGAGCGGTCCGATCTCGCTCTGCCCGAAGCAGTTGAACAGGGCGAGTTGCGGCAGCCGTTCGCGCAGTCGCTCCAGGACGGGCACCGGCATGATCGACGCCCCGTAGTAGGCCTTGCGCAGCCCGCCGAGGTCGCGGGTGGCGAAGTCGGGCCGGTTGGAGAGTCCGATCCACACCGTGGGCGGCGCGAAGAGGCTGTCCACGTCCCCGGCCTCGACGAGGTCGAGGAGGGTGTCGCCGTCGGGCCCGTCGAGGATGATGTTGGTGGCGCCCACCGCGAGGTAGGGCAGCAGGAACACGTGCATCTGGGCGGAGTGGTAGAGCGGCAACGCATGGGCGGGCCGGTCCCCGGCGCTCAGGTCGAGGGCGGCAATGGCGCTCAGGTACTCGTGCACCAGTGCCCGGTGGGTCATCATCGCGCCCTTGGGCAGCGCCGTGGTCCCCGAGGTGTAGAGCAGCTGCACCAGGTCCTCGGTGCGCGGTTCGGGCCCGTCGTACGGCGGCGCGTCCGCGAGCCGGGCCAGCAGCGAGCCGTCGGCGTCCCGCAGCGGCAGCGCCGGCACGCCGTCGGGGAGCCAGCCGGTGAGGTCGGGGTCGGCGAGGACCAGGGAGCTGCCCGACTGGCCGACGATGTAGGCGAGGTCGTCGCCGGTCAGGTTCTGGTTGACCGGGACGTGCACCAGGCCGGCGCGGGCGCAGGCGAGGAAGGCGATCAGGTAGGCGTCGGAGTTGTGTCCGTACGTGCCGACCCGGTCACCGCGGCCGAGGCCCTGGCCGAGCAGGACGGCCGCCGCACGTGAGACGGCGTCGTCGAGTTCCTGGTACGTCCAGCGTCGCTCGCCGTACCGCACCGCCACCCGTGCGGGGGTGCGGCGGGCGCTGCGCCGCAGTACCCCGTCCACCGTGCTGCCCTGTCCCTGCGTCATGACTCATGATCCTCGGCCTGTCGCCCGGACAGGTCAAGCGACCGCGAAGGCCGACGCCGAAATCCCGTGGGTCCCCCCGGCCGCTTCCCCTTTCCCGCCGATCGCGGCCGGACGACCGGACGGGACGAGACCGCACTGGAGTGCCGAAAGGAATCACATTCGACGCGCCATGCACCAAGAGGCCTTCACCCCACGGGCTTTCTGCTTCCGCGTGCCCCCGTGCGCCCCCTTTGAAGAGAGGTTTCTGGAAACCTGCACATGATTGAACTGGGCAGGACTTGTCTCGGGCTGTCAGCCTCGAAGCAGGTC
The DNA here is from genome assembly GCF_019510245.1 of Streptomyces sp. Taxonomy (GTDB): domain Bacteria; phylum Actinomycetota; class Actinomycetes; order Streptomycetales; family Streptomycetaceae; genus Streptomyces. Next base: position 38,514 of record NZ_JAEKKT010000139.1, read on the forward strand.
CGCTCATTTCACATGTCGTACTGGGCAGGAGGTTTCCATGAAGGGTGTTGTGCCCGAACAGAAACGAACGTGGACGGCAGGTACTGCTCCCGGCATATTCCCACTCCTCGGTCACGGTATCGCCTTATACCGTCGCCCGCTTGCGTTTCTCAATTCTTTGCCCGCGCACGGGGATCTGGTCGAGATACGGCTGGGCCCCCAGCGCGCCTGGATGGTGTGCCACCCGGAGCTGGCCCACGAGGTGCTCATGGACCCGCACACCTTCGACAAGGGGGGCCCTCTGTACGACAGGCTGGGCAAGCTGATGGGGGACGGACTGGTCACCTGCCGTCAGCCCGCGCACCGGGACAAACGCAGGCTGTTGCAGCCGGCTTTCCGTCCGTCCCACGCCGCCGCGTACGCGGAACTCGTCGCCGAGGAGGCCGAGTCGGTGTGCGAGGGCTGGCAGGCGGGCCGGGCGGTTCCGGTCACCGAGGCGATGACGACCCTCACGACCCGCGTGATCAGCCGGGTGCTGCTCTCCGACTCGCTGGACGACACGACCGCCGCCCAGGTCCGGGACTGTCTCGCCGACGTCGTCCGCGGCCTCTTCGTCCGCACGGTCGTCCCGGTCGACGCGCTGTTCCGGCTGCCGACCCCCGCCAACCGCCGCTACCGGCGGGCGCTGGCCCGCCTGCACGCGATCATCGACGCGGTGATCACGGAGCGCCGCCGGGGCCCCGCGCGTGACGACGTCCTGGGAACCCTGCTGTCGGCCGCCCACGGCGACGGCGAAGCCGCCGCCCGCACCGACCGTGAGATCCACGACCACCTGATGACCCTGCTGCTCACGGGCGCCGAGACCTCGGCCCTGACCCTGGCCGCGGCCTTCAGCCTGCTGGCCCGCCATCCCGAGGCCGAAGAGCGCCTGCACGCCGAACTCGACACCGTCCTGCCCGGCGGCCGCAGGCCCGGCCCCGACGACCTGCCGGACCTCGTCCGGACCCGGTGCGTGGTCTCCGAGACGCTGCGGCACTCGTCCCCCGGCTGGCTCTTCACCCGCGTCGCCACCCGGGAGACGCAACTCGCCGGACGCCGGCTGCCCGCCGGAGCCACCGTGCTCTACAGCCCCTACCTCCTCCACCACGACCCGTCGTCGTTCCCCGACCCCGAACGCTTCGACCCCGACCGCTGGCTGCCGGGGCGGCCCACCGCCGGGCAACGGCGCGCGATGATGCCGTTCGCCGCGGGCAACCGCAAATGCCTCGGCGACGAGTTCGCCATGGTGGAGGTCACCGTGGCACTCGCGACCATCGCCGGCCGGGTGCGCCTGCGCCATCTCCCCGGGTACGTCCCACGCCCACCGCGCCCCGCGATCACGCTGGGGCCGCGCTCACTGGTCATGATCCGCGAGACACGTCCGCACAGGCCGCCGCCGGCGACGTCGTCGACCCACGCCCCGCTGCCGCGCCGCGCGGTCTGCACCCGACAGGTACCGGGCTCCCGGTCGGGAGGTGACCACAGTGTCGGCAACGCATGAGGAAGTGGCGGTCGGCGTGGCGGACGGACCGGCGGAGGCCAGTCTCAGGGACCTCATCGACAGCCGCCTGCACATGCCTTTCCCGTTCCGGTGCAACGTCCATGAACCGGAGGCCGCGGCCAGTGTGGATGCGTGGCTGCGTACGTGGGGGCTGACCGCCGAACCGGGCGTGGCGGCGATGATCGCCCGAACTCGCCCCGCCCAGCTCGCGTCCTTCACCAGCCCCTCCGTGGATTCCGGACTCCTGCGCATCGTGGCCCACCAGATCGCCTATCAGTTCGTCTTCGACGACCGGGCGGAGGACATCGGCCGGCGCTCCCCGGCGAGGCTCGTGCCCATGCTGTGCGAGAGCATCGCGGTTCTGCGGGACGGCCGGGCGCCCAGCACACCGCTCGGAGCGGCACTGACCGACCTGTACCGGCAGGTCCGGGAACGGTGCACACCCGGCCAGGCCGCGCGATGGGCCTGGAAGAGCCGGGAATACGTGCACGGTCTGCTGTACGAAGCGGTGGCCCAGGACCACCCCGTCGGCCTGCGCACGGGAGACTGCACCTCCATACGGTCGCTGACCGCGGGTGTCGAGCCGTTCTACCCGCTGTACGAGGCAGCGGCGTCGGACGAGATGTCCCCCGCGGAACTCCACCATCCAGCCGTGGAGCAACTCAGCCGGCTCTCGGCCGACGCCGCGGTCTGGACAGCCGATCTGTTCTCCGCGGTGAAAGAACAGCGCGCGGGCGAAATGATCAACCTGGCCCTGGCCCACCAGCGCGAACACCACTGCTCCCTGCAGACCGCCGTCATCCTGGCCATCCGGCAGATCAACGGCACGATCCGCGAGTTCGAGAGGCTCCATGCCGTGGTCGAACCGGAGTTGAGCCCCGCGGGCGCCCACTACGTGGAGAGCATGATCGGCTGGATCCGCGGGTGTTACCACTGGTGCCGATCCGTACCCCGGTATGCGGACGTGGCGTCGGTGCCCGCCGCGACGTAGCGGCTCCCGCGATAGCACCCGAGGGAGGGGCGTTCAGCATCCCTTACCCAATAGGCGGACATTATCCCTTCTGCAGTTCATGATTCACCCGATAGTACTCAGTCCGGCCTGCTCACACCGCAACAAGGCGTACGCTCGGCTTTCCCCGGGCCGAACGAAAGAAAGCGGTACGGCATATGGCGACGGAGCCGCGGCAACCGATCACGGACCAGGAGACCTTGATCGAGCGCCGACGGGAACTTCAGGCCCTCGACGCGGCATTCCGGGAATTGCGGCGCACCACGGACGGTGTCCCGCGCACACGAAACAAGGGGCTGCTCGCCTTCTCCGGGCCGGCCGGACTGGGCAAGACGGCACTCGTCACGGAAGCACGCGCCCGAGCCGCCGCACACAAGTTCACCGTGCTGTCGGGCAGGGGCAGCGAGACGGAGCAGGGCTCGGCGTTCCACGTGGTACGCCAGTTGATGCAACCCTCGCTGGCACGGATGGACGAGGCGGAACTCCGCGTCTTCCTGGGCAGCTGGTACGACACCGTTGCCGCCGTCCTCGGACTCGAAGCCACCGGGCCCGCCCCTGCCCCGGACCCGACCGGAGTCCGCGAGGGTCTCGACTGGGTCATGACGCGCCTCACGGTGAAGAAGGCCCCCATCGTCCTGCTCCTGGACGACCTCCACTGGACCGATCCCGAGTCACTGAGCTGGCTCACATCCTTCGCGCCACGGGTCGAGGATCTCCCCCTGCTGATCGTCGTCACCTACCGGCCCGACGAACTGCCCCCCGAGGCGGGCGAGCTCCGCACGCTCGCCGGAGTCCACTGGGGCCGCCCCCACAACCTGGCCACGCTCACCCCGGAGGGCGTCGCGCAGATCGTCAGGAACGAGATCGGGGAGGCCGCCGGGGACCGGTTCTGCAAGGAATGCTGGTCGGCCACCGGCGGGAGCCCTTTCGAGGCGGTGGAACTGGCCATCGGACTCGCGGAGCGGAAACTGGGCGGCACCGACGACGACCTGCCCGCGATGCGCGAGCTGGCCGCCGCGATCAAGGGCCCGGGGCTGATCGAGCGCCTGGAACGGCTCGGCACCACGACCGTACGCTTCGCGCAGACCGCGGCCGTACTGGGTTCGCCGTTCCCGCCGGAGCTCGCCGCAGCCATCGCCGTGCTCGGTGACGAGGCCGTCGCCGAGGCGACCGAGAAGTTGCGCGCGGCGCGGATCCTGGCACAGGGGCACGGCCACGAGGGCGAGTTGGAGTTCGTGCACCCGCTGATCGCCACGACGATCTACCGGTCCATCCGCACGGGCTTCCGGACCGGTCTGCACAACGCCGCGGCGCAGGCCGTCCTCGCCGCGGGCTACGGACCCACCAAGGCCGCCCGGCACCTCCTGGAAGTCCCCTGCGAGGACCGGCCCGAGACCGTCGCGTGCCTGCGCGAAGCCGCTCGCGAATACCTTCGCGCCGGAGCCACCGAGGCGGCACGGCGCCTGCTGACCCGCGCGCTGCAGGAACCGCCCCTGCCCGAGGACCGTGCCGCGGTCCTTCACGAGCTCGCGTGCGCCACCTTCCTGATCGAACCCACGGCCACGGTGCGGCATCTGCGCCAGGCGCTGGCTCAGCCGCACGTCGACCCGGATCTGCGCGCCTCCATCGTCTACCGGCTGACCACGGCCATGGCCCATACCGATCAGCTCGCCGAGGCCGTGAACGTGGCGGCCGAAGAGGCCCGGCAGGCCACGAATCCCCGCGTCAAACTGCGGATGCAGGCCGATCAGTTCGTCTGGAGCATGGTGCGGCCGGACGACCACGACTCGCCCACCCGCTCCCGGACGCTGGCGCGCCTGGCCGGCAAACTGCCCGGCCGCAGCCTGGAGGAACGGTACATCCTCGGACTTCGGGCCTGGGACGCGGCCATGCGCGGCGAACCGAGAGAGACCTCCCTCGCGTACGCCGACAAGGCCCTGGACGGCGGCATGAGCTGGACCGACGAGAACCGGGGGTTCGAGGTCCCGCTTTCCGTCGCCCTGGTGTACATGTACGGCGACCAGCCGCGACGGGCCGAGGAGCTGTTCAGCGAGGGGATCGCCGAATGCGTGGCCAAGGGCTGGCACGGGTCCCACCTGGCGTTCGGCCAGACCATCGCCGGGTATATCCGCTACCGCCGTGGGAGCCTGGCAGAGGCCGAGGAGGCCGTACGGGAGGGACTGCGGATCGCCGACAAGGTGGACGGGGTGGTGGCCGCCCAGTGGTTCGGCGTGAGCATTCTCATCAAGACCCTGCTGGCCCGCGGGCGCGTCACCGAGGCACGCGCATTCGCCGACGATCACCGCTTCGGCGCGGCACCGGTCAACGCCGTCATCTACCCCGACCCCCGCACCGTCTACGCCGAACTCCTCCTCGCCGAGGGCAGGCACGCCGAGGCGGCGCGGCTGTTGACGGCCGTCGGGGAGTGGCTGGACGCGCGCGGCTGGCGGAACCCGGCCTGGTGCCCGTGGCAGCTGCGGCTCGCGACCGCGCTCGCCCCCACGGCTCCCGAGGAGGCGCTCGGTCACGCCGAGGAAGCCGTGCGCAGGGCACGGGAGTTCGGTGCCGCATCGGCCGTGGGGCAGGCCCTGCAGACACTCGCCGAGGTGACCGGCGGGCCGGCCGCGGTCGACCTGTACGCGCAGGCCGTCGAGCAGCTGGAGCAGTCGCCGGCCGCCTACGAACTCGCCCGCGCGCAGATCGGTCACGGTGCCGCGCTGTCCCTGGGCGGCCGGCTCCAGGACGCCGCCGACCGGCTCTACCAGGGGCTGGAGGGCGCCGTGCACTGCGGGGCCGAGGCGCTCGCCGCCCGGGCCAGGGCGGAGCTGTCGGCGGCCGGGCTGCGGCCGTTGCCGTTGCGCTACGCGCAGGTCGACACGCTCACCGCGCAGGAACTGCGGACCGCCGAACTGACCGTCCAGGGACACGCGGTGGGCGTGGTCGCCAAGGAGCTGCACCTCACCGAGCAGGGCGTGCGGCAGCTGCTGTCCAGCGTCTACCGCAAGCTCGGCACCGATGCCGCCGGCCTCGCCGGGTTCCTCAAGGCCCGGCACCGGCCGCACTCCTGAGGCGCGGGGCCCCGGCCCGTCACACCGGCCGGGTGCGGCCCTCCCAGTACGGGTCCCGCAGGCGCCGCTTGTACAGCTTGCCGTTGGGGTCGCGGGGCATCTCGGCGATGAAGTCGACGGTCTTGGGGCACTTGTAGCCGGCGAGTTGTCCGGCACAGTGGGCGAGGAGGGCGGCGGCGAGGTCCGGGCCGGGCTCGTGTCCGGGGGCGGGTTCGACGACGGCCTTGACCTCCTCGCCCCAGTCGTCGTGCGGGATGCCGAAGGCGGCGGCGTCGGCGACGGCGGGGTGGGAGAGGAGCACGGACTCGATCTCGGCGGGGTAGATGTTGACCCCGCCCGAGATGATCATGTCGATCTTGCGGTCGCGGAGGAACAGGTAGCCGTCCTCGTCGAGGTAGCCGAGGTCGCCGACGGTGAAGAAGTCGCCGATGCGGTTCTTCTCCGTCTTGGCCCGGTCCTTGTGGTAGGCGAAGCCACCGGTGTTCATCTTCATGTAGACGGTGCCGAGTTCGCCGGGCGGCAGCCGGTTGCCGTCGTCGTCGAAGACCGCGAGTTCGCTGATGGGCCAGGCCTTGCCGACCGTACCGGGCTTCTTCAGCCAGTCCTCGGCGGTGGCGAAGGCGCCGCCGCCCTCGCTGGCCGCGTAGTACTCCTCGACGCTCGGGCCCCACCAGTCGAGCATGGCCCGCTTGACGTGGTCCGGGCAGGGCGCGGCGCCGTGGATGGCGTGCCGCATGGAGGAGACGTCATGGCGTGCGCGTACATCCTCGGGGAGGGCGAGCAGGCGGTGGAACTGGGTCGGGACCATATGGGTGTGGGTGCACTTGTGTGTGTCGATCAGGCGGAGCATCTCCTCGGGAAACCACTTGTCCATCAGGACCAGGCGGTGGCCTATGTGGAGGGACGCGCCCGCGAACTGGAGTACGGCCGTGTGGTAGAGCGGCGAGCAGACCAGGTGGACGTTGCCGTCGAAGGGGCGGATGCCGAAGATGCCGAGGAAGCCGCCGAGGTAGGCCTCCTCGGGGAGTTTGCCGGGCAGCGGGCGGCGGATGCCGCGGGGGCGGCCCGTCGTGCCCGACGTGTAGTTCATGACCCAGCCGAGCTCGCGGTCCGCGGGCGCCGACTCAGGCTGTCCGTCGAGGAGTTCGGCGTACGGCCGGAAGCCCTCGACCTCGCCGACCGCGTACCGGTGGGTGGCCGGCAGGCCGGCCTCGTCGGCGGCGTGGCGGGCCGGGCCGGCGAACCGCTCGTGGGCGAGGAGCACCTTGGCGCCGGAGTCGGCGACGATCCAGGCGATCTCCGGGCCGACGAAGTGGTGGTTGACCGGGACGAGGTACAGGCCGGCCTGGGTGGCGGCGAGGTAGGCGGTGAGGAACTCGGGGCCGTTGGGCAGGACGACCGCGAAGGCGTCGCCGCGCTCCAGGCCCGCGGCCCGGAGTCCGTGGACGAGCTGGTTGACGGCCGCGTGCAGGCGGCCGGCGGTCCATTCCTCGCCGTCGGGTGCGACGAGCACCTTGCGGTCGGGGTCGCTCGTGGCCTGGGCCCAGAATCCGGTGGGGGGCGTGCTGGTCACTTGCCGCTCCTTCCCGCGATGCGGTTGATGCGGTCGACGGCCTGTTCGAAGCCCCGGGTGAGGTCGTCGAAGACGGCCTGGACGCTGCGTTCGGTGGTCATGCGGCCGACGATCTGGCCGACGGGGGTGCCGAGCAGGGGCTCGACCTCGTACTTCTGGATGCGGGTCAGCGCCTCGGCGACGAGGAGTCCCTGGAGGGGCATGGGGAGGGTGCCGGGGCCGTTCGCGTCGTCCCAGGCGTCGGTCCACTCGGTGCGCAACTGGCGGGCCGGTTTGCCGGTCAGGGCGCGGGAGCGGACGGTGTCGCCGGAACCGGCGGCGAGCAGTTTGCGGGTCACGGCGGGCGAGGAGAGGTCCGCTTCGGTGACGGTCAGCCACATGGAGCCCAGCCACACTCCCTGGGCGCCTAGGCTGAGCGCGGCGGCCACCTGCCGCCCGCTGCCGATTCCGCCGGCCGCGAGGACGGGAAGCGGTGCCACGGCGTCGACGACCTCCGGGGTGAGGACCATGGTGGCGATCTCGCCGGTGTGGCCGCCGGCCTCGTAGCCCTGGGCCACGACGATGTCGATGCCCGCGTCCTTGTGCTTGATCGCGTGCCGGGCGCTGCCGGCGAGCGCGGCGACGAGGACGTCCTGGTCGTGGGCGCGGTCGACGACGTCGGCGGGCGGCGAGCCGAGGGCGTTGGCGAGCAGCCGGATCGGGTAGTCGAAGGCGACGTCGAGCTGGGTGCGGGCGACCTGCTCCATCCACCCGGTGATGCGCCAGCCGGACGCCTCGCCGTCGGCCAGCTCGGGCACGCCGTACTTGGCGAGGGTGTCCCGGACGAACTGCCGGTGCCCCTGCGGGATCATCGCTTCGACGTCGGCCTCGGTGACGCCTTCCACCTTCTTGGCGGGCATGACGACATCGAGTCCGTACGGCTTGCCGTCGACGTGCGCCTCGATCCAGTCGAGGTCGCGTTTGAGGTCGTCGGGGGCGGTGTAGCGGACCGCACCGAGCACTCCGAAGCCGCCGGCCCGGCTGATGGCCGCGGCCACGGCGGGAAACGGCGTGAAGCCGAAGACGGCGTGCTCGACTCCCAGGGTCTTGCTCAGCTCCGTCTGCATGGGCGCAGGATGCCGCAGTCACCCGGCCGACGGAAGAGGTTTTCTGATGCTCCGTCAGATTCTTTGACGGCGTCCCGGTCGGGGGTCAGCCGTCACCCTGTTCCAGTACCGCCATCGCCGCGTTGTGCCCCGGCACCCCGCTCACCCCTCCCCCGCGCACCGCGCCCGCCCCGCACAGCAGGACGTTGGCGTGCCGGGTCTCCACGCCCCAGCGGCCGGTGCCGTCCTGGGCGTAGGGCCAGGAGAGGTCGCGATGGAAGATGTTGCCCCCGGGGAGGCGGAGGTCGCGTTCGAGGTCCAGGGGGGTCTTCGCCTCGATGCAGGGGCGGCCGTCGGCGTCCAGGGCCAGGCAGTCGGCGATCGGCTCGGCGAGGTGGGCGTCGAGCTGGGCGAGGGTGGACTTGAGGAGTTCGTCGCGAACGGCGTCGTTGTCGGCGGCGAAGAGCCGGGCCGGGGTGTGCAGGCCGAAGAGGGTGAGCGTCTGGTAGCCGCGTTCGGCCAGGTCACGGCCGAGGATCGTGGGGTCGGTCAGGGAGTGGCAGTAGATCTCCGACGGCGGGGCGTCGGGCAGCCGGCCGGCCGCCGCCTGGGCGTGGGCGGTGGCCAGTTGCCCGTAGCCCTCGGCGATGTGGAAGGTGCCGGAGAACGCCTCCCGCGGGTCGACGGCGGTGTCGCGCAGCCTGGGCAGCCGCTTGAGCAGCATGTTCACCTTGAGCTGGGCGCCCTCGGCGGGCTCCGGGGCCGGGTCGCCGGTGAGGGCGGCGAGTTCTTGCGGGGAGGCGCCCACCAGGACGTGCCGGGCGGCGGCGACGCCCTCTCCGTCCGCGGTGCGGTAGGCGACCTCGGCGGCCCGCCCGTCGGTGTCGATCCGTACCACCTCGTGCCCGGTGGCGAGCACCGCGCCCGCCGAGCGCGCGGCGGCGGCCAGCGCGTCGGTGAGGGCGCCCATGCCGCCGACCGGTACGTCCCAGGCGCCGGTACCGCCGCCGATGACGTGGTACAGGAAGCAGCGGTTCTGGCGCAGCGAGGTGTCGTGGGCGTCGGCGAAGGTACCGATCAGTGCGTCCGTGAGGACGACCCCGCGCACCAGGTCGTCCGTGAAGTTCTCCTCGATCGCGAGCCCGATCGGCTCCTCGAACAGGGCCCGCCAGGCCGCCTCGTCGTCGATCCGGCGGCGCAGCTCCGCACGCGCGGGCAGCGGTTCGGTGAGCGTCGGGAAGACGCGCTCGGCGACCCGGCCGGTCATGCCGTAGAACCGCTGCCAGGCCTGGTACTCCGCCTTGCCCCCGGTCAGCCGTTCGAACGCCTCGCGGATCCGCCGCTCGCCGCCGCCGACCAGCAGCCCGGTCGGCCGCCCGTCGCGTTCCACGGGCGTGTACGAGGAGATGGTGCGGCCGCGGACCCGGAAGTCCAGGCCGAGGTCGCGGACGATCTTCCTCGGCAGCAGGCTGACCAGGTAGGAGTAGCGTGACAGCCGCGCGTCGACACCGGTGAAGGGGCGGGTGGAGACCGCGGCGCCGCCGGTGCGGCCCAGCCGCTCCAGCACCAGGACGGTGCGGCCGGCCCGGGCCAGGTAGGCCGCCGCGACGAGGCCGTTGTGGCCGCCGCCGACGATGATGGCGTCGTAGCTCCGGGTTGCTTCGGTGGCAGGGGGCATGGTTCTTCGTAACACATGATGATCTAGGCGGGTAAGAGGCATGCCGGTTCGCTCCGCGGGATGGGCCGGTTTCGACCTGCGGGGCGTGGGTGGCTGGTCGCGCCCACACGGCGGAGCCGCGTATATGTCACAGCCCCGCGCCCTGGCCGGGCGCTTTCAGAGCCGTCCGCCGGAAGCGCGCTGTTGGCGTAGTACCGCCACGCGTCGGTAGAGCTCCACCGCCTCGGGTCCTCGCCCCAGCTGCTCCAGGCAGTGTGCCTCGTCGTTGCGGCTGGCGAGGGTGTCCGGGTGGTCCGGGCCGAGGACTCTCTCCCGTGCGCCGGCCACCCGCCGGTACTCCGTCAGGGCGTCGGGCCAGCGGCCCAGCCAGCCGAGGCTCACCGCGACCTCGCGGCGGCTGACCAGGGTGTCGAGGTGGTCCGGGCCCAGGACCCGGTCGCGGATCGCGCACACGTCGCGGGACTCCGCGAGCGCCTCCTCCCAACGGCCGAGGCGGCCGAGGTTGACGCCGAGGCCGTGCCGGGCGCGCAGGGTCTCGGGGTGGGCGGGGCCCTGGACGCGGGTGCGGTCGTCGATCAGGGCCCGGTAGACGGTGAGCGCCTCGGCGCTGCGGCCCAGGCGGCCCAGGCTGATGCCGACCTCGTAGCGGGCGGCGAGGGTGTCGGGGTGGTCGGCGCCGAGGGCGCGGCCGCGGGCCTCGGCGACCTCGCGGTAGGTCTGCAGGGCCTCCTCCCAGCGGCCCAACTGGCCCTGGGCGTAGGCGACTTCGTAGCGGGTGACCAGGGTGTCGGGGTGGAGCGGGCCGAGCACCCGGGCGCGGGCCGCGGCCACGTCGTGGGCCATGCGGTACGAGTCCTCCAGGCGGCCCAGCCTGCTGAGGTTGAAGGCGAGGTTGTGGCGGCAGCGCAGGGTGTCCGGATGGTCGGGGCCGGTCAGCCGCTGCCGGGCGGCGAGGACGGACGTGTACACCTGGTGGGCGTCGAAGTGGCGGCCCAACTGGCCCAGCACGTACGCCGTCTCCTGACGGGTGGCGAGGGTGTCGGGATGGTCGGCGCCCAGTGCGCGCTCCCGGGCGGCGGCGACCTCGGTGTACTCGCGCAGCGCGTCGGCGGCGCGGCCGGTGCGGCTGAGGGTGAAGGCGATCTCGTAGCGGCTGGCGAGGGTGTCGGGGTGGCCGGGACCGAGGAGGCGGGTGCGTTCCTCGGCGACGGAGCGGTGCACCTCGCCGGCCTCGGCCCAGCGGCCGAGGCGTCCCAGGCTGAGCCCGGCGTTGTGCCGGCCGGCGAGGGCGGCGAGGGTCTCCGGGGAGGGGGCGGGCGCCGCCGGGAGCGGTGCCGCTTCGCCGGTGGCCGGGCGGGCGGTCCACTCGCCGGTGAGTCCGGCGCCGGGGTCGGGCGGGGTGCTGCCCAGGGCGGCGCCGATCGCCTTGTGGCCGGTGGTCATACCGCGGGTCCAGGACGGCAGCCGGGGCTCCCGTGCGGCCGGTTCCGCAGGCCGGAGCCGGGGCTGCGCGGTGACGACGGTGGGCACGTAGGTGGGTGTCGTCCGCCCGGAGGTGATCCGGCGGCCCAGCTCCCTGGCGTCACAGGGCCGTTGCTCGGGCCGCTTGGCCAGCAGGTCGAGGACGACCTTCTCGAACCAGCCGGGCAGTTCGGGGCGGTGGCTGCGCGGCGGGGCGGGCGGGGTGTCGCGGTGGCCGACGAGGATCGCCCAGGCGTCGTCGAGGTCGAACGGCGGTGCCCCGGTGGCGATCTCGTAGAGGACGCAGCCCAGTGAGTACAGGTCGCTGCGCTGGTCGACCTCGGTGCCGCCGATCTGCTCCGGGGACATGTAGTGCGGGGTGCCCATGGCGATGCCGGTGCCGGTCAGCCGGGAGGTGAAGCCGATGTCGTGGCCGAGGCGGGCGATACCGAAGTCGCAGATCTTCACCGTGCCGTCGGTGAGCCGCATGATGTTCGCCGGCTTCAGATCCCGGTGCACGATGCCCTGCTGGTGGGTGTAGGCGAGGGCGGCGGCGACCTGCTCGGCGATGTCGACGACGTCGCCGACGGGCAGCGGATGGTGCTTGTCGTCCTCCATGAGCTGGCTGAGGTTGCGGCCGTTCAGCAGCTCCATCACCAGGTAGAGGATGCCGTCGTACTCGCCGAAGTCGTGGACGACGGTGACTCCGCGGTGGGAGAGGGCGGCGGCCACTCTCGCCTCACGGCGGAACCGTTCACGCAGGACGCGGGTGAACGCCTGGTCGTGGTGCGGGCCCAGCGGTTTGAGGCACTTGACGGCGACCTGCCGGCCGAGTGACTCGTCGCGGGCCCGCCACACCTCGCCCATGCCGCCCCGCCCGATCAGGTCGAGCAGCCGGTACCGCCCCTGGACCAGCCTGCTGTCAGCCATCGCGCGCCGTCGCCCCCCGTCGCCTCCAGCCCCGCCCTCCCCAGGGGTCACCGGCACGACGTGGCCGCGCGGTGCCGTAGACCCCGACTCGCCCAGTATGGCGCCTTATCGCCCGGCTTTGTACGGTGCCGGGCGCGCGCCCGGACCGAGCCTCGCCATGGCGCGCAGGATGTGTTTGGGCGGGAGTTGCCACCGCAGACGTGCGGGAACACAGCGCAACAGGGTGCCGGTGGCGCGCAGTCGGCGGGTGACGACGGCGGGTCGGGGGGCCGGTCTGCCGTACAGCTCGTGGGCGTACGGCGGCAGGGAGGCGTACGCCAGCCGGGCCACGCGCCGCCACAGTACTTCGCGCGCCGGTATCAGGAGCGGGTGCGTCGGCGGGCGGAGCAGGAAGTCGTCCACCGCGCGGGCGTCGGCACCCGCGGTGAGCTGCGGTCGTACCTTCTCGAAGTAGGCGGTCATCTCCTCCTGGTCGCCCGGCACGGCAGTGGGGTCGAGGCCGACCAGGCGGCCGCTGACCCGGTGTTCGGCGATGTAGCGGTCGGCCTGGGCGTCGGTGAGCGGGAAGCCGGAGCGGCGGACGACGTGCAGATAGGAGTCGATCTCGGCGCAGTGCACCCACAGCAGCAGGTCGGGGTCGTCCACGCGGTAGCGTTCGCCGGTGTCCGGGTCCGTCGCGCCCAGCATGCCGTGGATCTTCCGGATCCGCGCTCCGGCCCGCTCGGCGGCATCGGTGGTGCCGTAGGTCGTCGTACCGACGAAGTTCGCGGTCCGCATCAGCCGGCCCCAGGCGTCGCGGCGGAAGTCGGAGTTCTCCATGACACCGCGCACCGCGCGGGGATGCAGGGCCTGGAGATAGAGCGCCCGGATGCCGGCCACCCACATCATGGGGTCGCCGTGCACCTGCCAGGTCACGGAGTCAGGGGTGAAGAGCCCGGCATCGCCGTCCATACCGGCAGTGTGACCGGACTCGCCGGCCGGCACCAGGCCATGTTCACGACCTGCTCTGATGCCGCACGGCTTCGGCGGCCGCGGCGGCGACAGCCGTGATGTGAACGCAGCAGCCACATCCCTGATCATCTGCGCTGCCCGCCGGCCAGGTCCACCAGCTCGATCTCGTCGAATCCGCTGGGTTCCCCCTGGCACGGCTTTCCCACCACTCACCGACGGTGAGGCCGGCGACGCGGTGGTGCAGAGGACTTCGGGGAAGGCCTGATCCGTGTCCAGCAGGCTGAGCGCGTATTCCTCACGGTTGATGAGGGCGTTGTTCAAGCCGTGGCGGCCGGCGACCTCGAGGTCGCGCCACACCCGCTGCAGCGGGTTCGACAGCGCGAAGCTGCGGGTGCCGCCGATGTCGGGGAGCATGTCGACGGCGTCGCGGAAGTTGCGGGTCGCGATCCGTGGTTTCGGACATCGGCGGCGTCTCCAGCGAACATCGACGAGACGATGTGTTCCTGGAACCGGAGGTGCCGACCTGGCCTCTTGCCCGATGTCACCACATCGCTCGTGCGCGACTGCGCCGACGAACCAACGCCTCGCCGAGGCACCGGTCACGTGGTGGGGGCGGGAGAATCCGCGTCCGGGCCGATGACGGCCGCGAGCCGCAACGCGGTACCCGGTCCCAGCTGTCGGGTCCTGATGGCATGGCCGAGGAGCTCCTCCGCGCGCTTGACGCGGTAGATGACGGTGTTCTTCACCACGAACTGGGACCGGGCCGCGTCCTGGGGCCGGCCATGGCCTTCAAGTACGCCCGCAACGTCTCGCGCAGCACGCGCGGGGTCTCCCCGCTGATCGACGCATGGAACGCGTTCGCGAACTCGAAGAGGACCGAGAACACGACCGCCAGCTGCTCGGCCTGCTCGTCCGGGGGCACGAGACGGCGGCAATCGCCGAGATACGCCTCCGCGAGCAGCTCGTTACCGGCGCGGAACGCTCGCAGGTTCTGCTCCAGCGGGACGCGCCCGGGAATCAGCTCGATCACCGATTGCTCGATCTCGCGGGTTCTCCCCGATGTGTCCGGCGGGCCGGACAACACCGCTCTGTCAACTGCACCAGCCCCACCTCGTTGGTCACGGCGTAACAGTCAGTCCGCGATCAAGGAACAAGTGACGGATGTACAGGATGAGTTGATGGAGGGGCAGCGGGTCATTCCCCGCCTCGGACGAGTCGTCGAGGTGAGCCGGGCACATCCGCCGTACGCGGTGCTCGACCCGATGGGAGCCGAGGTCGAGCCGGTCACGGCGTTTCTGCGGGACCTGGCGCTCAGGGATTCCAGCCCGCTGATCTGCCGGAGCTACGGCTCAAGCCTCACTCGGCCGGCTGACCCCCATCGAATTCGAGACCGTCATGACCACACCGGCCCTCCAGGCCGCGTGACCGCACCTGTCACCCGGACCTGTGTCAGCCCCGGTTGGGCGCGAGAGCGTACTGCGGGAACATCAACGCCTCCAACCACAGCATCACTACGGCGATCCGGCCCAGCGGAAAGCGGCGCGTGGCCCTGTCCGAGACCAGCGCCCCCGCCATGGCACCGACCGCCGCGCCGCTGAAGATGACGCCGATCCGCAGCGGTGAGGCGCCCACCTGCCGGGCGCGGGTGATGATCAACAAGTAGCCGGCGCCGTAACGCACCTTGTCAGCGGCCGGACCAGAGTGAGGAAGCGGATGACTGGCTGGCGCCAGAGCCAGCCGAGCCCCTCTCGGATCTCGATGGTGAGGCGGGACGTCGTCCGCACGTCCTGCCGGTCTACTTGGAATCGAGCACACATCAGACGCAGCGACGCCGCGGACACGGCAAAGGAAACCGCGTTGACGGCGAATGGCACGGCCCGGCCAACGGCATAGAGCACACCGGCGAGTGAGGCCCCGAAGATGCCCACCGCGCTAGCGGCGGAGTGCGAGTAGCCAAGCGCAGCGGAGAGTTGTCGCCCCACGTTGGGGAGTCGGTCAGCCCGCATCGACTCCGAGTTGGATCACCGGTCCGACCAGGGCAAGAGCCTGATCGACGACCTCGTCCAGGCTTTCGCTGCCGTCGCTGTCCACCCAGCGGCGCAGGGCGGCTTGGAAGGCCGTCAGGGCGACGCCGGCAGCGACGGCAGGACGCAGGTCGACGTCCGGGTCCAGTCCGGCACGCAGGGCGAGGATGCCGGTCATCTCGGCCTGCCACTGGGACTGCCGCTCCAGGAAGCGGGCCAGAAGGGCCGGGGTGTCGAGGATCAGCCTGCTCACGCTCAGCATCTTGGCCGGATTGCCGACACTCATCGAGGTGAACACCGACAGGGCACGACGCAACGCCACCGCGGGCGGCTCGTCGGCGGGCCGGGCGTTCAGCTCCGCGCACAGCCTCACGCCGGCTTCCGCCAGCATGTGCACGATCACGTCTTCCTTGGAATCGAAGTAGCGCGAGAACGTACGGCGTGACATTCCCACGGCGGCCACGATCTGGTCGACCGTCGTCTCTTCGAATCCCTGGTCGGCCAGCAGCTTGACCGCGGCCTCCGCCAGTTCGCTGCGCACGAGCAGGCGCTTGCGCTCCGCCATGTTGGCCACCGGGGCCGTCTTCGCATCTCCCACGACACCAATGCTAGTCCGAGCCAGGCGAGTCCTACCAGGACCTAGTTGACTCACTGTGCCATTCGAGGCAGTCTGGGTCTCATGTCAGACAGCAAATGGACCGCATCCCGCATCCCCGACCTGACGGGCCGGACCTTCGTCGTCACCGGAGCCAACAGCGGCCTCGGCCTGGCCACCACCCGCCACCTGGCGCGGCACGGTGCGCACGTCGTCATGGCCGTACGCAACGAGGCCAAGGGCCGGTGGGCCGTCGCCGACATCCGCGCCGCCGATCCCGACGCAAGCCTTGAGACGCGCCATCTCGACCTCGCCGATCTGGACTCGGTCAAGGCGTTCGCCGCCCGCGCGCACGACGACGCCCTGCAGGTCGACGTCCTGATCAACAACGCGGGTGTCATGACGCCACCCCGAACGCTGAGCCCCCAGGGCCACGAGTCACAGTTCGCCGGTAACCACCTCGGCCACTTCGCCCTCACCGGCCTGCTCATGGACCTGCTGCAGCAGGGGCGCGACCCGCGCGTGGTGACCGTCAGCTCGATCGGGCATCACGGCGGGCAGATCCACTTCGACGACCTCTCCGGCACCCGGAAGTACCAGCGCGTGAAGTACTACGACCAGTCGAAGTTCGCCAACGTCCTCTTCGGCCTGGAACTCGACCGCAGGCTCCGCGCGGCCGGCAGTCCGGTGCGCAGCCTGCTCGCCCACCCCGGGATCACAGCCACCAACCTCCAGCGCACCGGCCCGACCGGCCTGTTCCGGGTGGGAGGCGCCCTCGTCAACCGGCTGTTCGCCCAGGACGTCGAGATCGGCACGCTTCCCCAGCTGCGCGCCGCGACGGCACCGGACGTCGAGGGCGGGCAGTTCTTCGGCCCCGACGGATGGAAGGAGTTGCGCGGACATCCCACGGTCGTCCGCCCCGACCCTGCGGCGCAGGACCCTGACACCGCACGCCGCATGTGGGTGCTGTCCGAGGAGCTGACCGGTGTGGCCTACGCGCCCGCCCCTTCGGCATGAGCCAAGGCCGTCTTCGGCCCGCATACAGCTGCAGCGGTGAGGGAGTGCCCTGAGGAGTGCGTGCTGCCGCGCATCGGCCTCGCGGCTCCGAACGGCCCACTACGGGAAGAAGGCGATCCAGGAGGGACTGCTCCAGCTCGACCAGGACGGCTTCGCTGCCGGCCACAGGGCTCGGAAGAGTACGCCACAGGACCAGCTGGCCATGCACGGCGGTCCACACATGCGTGGCCGGCTGGACGTCGCCACCCGCACGGTGCTCCTGTCGGACGGCACGAAGGTCGCGTACGACGGGTTGATCATCGCGACGGGAGTCCGCCCCCGGAACCTTCCCGGTACACCCGCCCACGTTCTGCGCACCGCGAGTGACGCGCTGGCCCTCAAGGAACGCCTCGGGCCGGGCCGCAGGCTCGTCGTGGTCGGTGCCGGTTTCCTCGGAGCCGAGGCAGCGTCCGTCGCGGCCGGTCTGGGCACACAGGTGACGCTGCTCGAACCGGCTCGGGTCCCACTGGCCCACGCGGTCGGCGACGAAGTCGGCAGCATCCTCGCGCAGGCTCACCGTGATCACGGCGTGGAGCTGCGGACCGGGACCTCGGTGTCCGAAGTGGTCCCTGAAGGAGTGCGCTTGGAGAACGACAGCGTGGTGGAGGCGGATACCGTTCTGGTGGCCATCGGGTCCCGGCCCAACACCGAGTGGCTGGAAGGCAGCGGGCTCTCGGTCGACGACGGTCTCGTGTGCGACGAGTTCTCCGCGACCGCCTCCGGAATCTACGGAGCGGGCGACGTCGCCCGCTGGCACAACCCGCTCTTCGGCACCTCCATGCGCGTCGAGCACCGCACCAACGCGGCCGAGCAGGGCATGGCCGCGGCCCGGAATTTGCTCGGCGCGCGTCGGCCATTCGCCCCCGTGCCCTACTTCTGGTCCGACCAGTACGACATGAAGGTACGCGCCTACGGTTACCTGCGTGGCCACGACGAGCTGCGCATCGTCGAAGGGTCCCTTCAGGAGCGAACCTTCATCGCCGCCTACCGCACCGACGACCGCCTCACCGGCGTGCTGTCCGTGAACATGCCGCCACGGAGACTGCGCCCCTGGCAGCAGGCCATCTCCACCCGTACCGCATGGGGCAGCCTTCCCGCCCCGTCGAGACCGATCGGGTGACCTCGGCGACCGCACCCAGGGCAAGTCGTTGTCCGGACTGCCAGCCGTCTACCCACACAGGGGAAGGCTCGCCAGATGATCGCCCAGGAGGCGGGCGATGGGTGGCGCGCCTCATCGGCGGCGTCGAACTGGCGGCCGCGCTGGGGCTGATCCTGCCCGCGACCACCGGGATCGCCTTGGCGCTGACACCGCTGGCTGCCGTCGGCCTGGCAGTGGTGATGGTGCTGGCCGGCGCCTTTCACGTGCGCCGCGGTGAGTACAGCGCCATCGGCCTGAACGTGGTGCTGGCACTCGCCGTCGTAGTGGCCTGGGACCGGTTCGGCCCTTACTCCTTCTGATCGCAGACTGCGAGGGGTACTCACGCACCCGACCCGCATGAACGTGCGAGGGCTCCAGGATCGGTATCCCGGACCCCTCACACAGCGGCACCTGCGGCCTCGCCCGCCTCCCTTCACCCTCGGGCCGCCTCCGCCTCTGCGCGCTCGCGATTGGCGCGGATCTCATCATGGTTGTCGGCAGCCCAGGCGATCAGGGACGTGACAATGTCGTGGAGGCCACGACCCAGCGGGGTGAGGGTGTACTCGACGCGCGGAGGCACCTCCGGGTACGCCTTGCGGTCGACGAGGCCGTCCTGCTGGAGCTGGCGCAGGGTGAGGCTGAGCATGCGCTGGGAGATGCCGGGGATCTGCCGCTGCAGATCGGTGTAGCGCAGCGGGCCGGATTCCAGGACCGCGATCAGCAGCAGGCTCCACTTGTCGCCCACCCGGTCCAGGGTCTGCCGGATGAACGCCATGTGCTCGACCGGAATGGCCGCGCAGGGCCCGATCCCCACCGTCTCTGTCGCATCCACTGCTCGCATGACTCACACCCATCTCCGGAACGCACACCGGTGTGCGTTTTGTACCGCATTCCATGCTGGCCCATCATGGCGTTACGCACAAGTCGTAGGAAATGGAGGTGCGTGAATGAGGGTGGATATTTGGTCCGAGGTGACCTGCCCCTGGTGCGGTCTGGGGAACCACCGGGTGGCCAAGGCCATCGAGCGGTTCGAGCACGCGGACGAGGTGGAACTGGTCCACCACTCGTTCCCGCTCAGCAGCAGCTTCCCCGAGGGGGACACCTTCTCCGTCCGCGAGGCCCTGCTCCGCCGGCACGGTATGGGCGGCAGCCAGGCCGAGACCTCGACCCGGCGGATCGAGCAGCTCGCCGCCAGCGAGGGCCTCAGCCCGTACCAGGTGCTGGACAACAAGGTCGGCAACACGGACCTGGCGCACGAGTTCCTGGCCCACGCCTCCGCCCAGGGCAAGAACCGCGAGGCCTGGGACGCGATCTTCCGGGCCTACTTCGGCAAGGCCGAACCGGTGTTCTCCCTGGACGACCTCCTGGGGCTCTCCGACGAGCTCGGCCTCGACCGCGAGCAGACCCGCCAGGCCCTCACCGAGCGCCGCTACCGTCGGCAGGTCCGCGACGACGCGGGCCGCGCCCAGCGTCTCGGCGCGAGCGGCGCGCCGTTCATCGTCGTCGACGACCGCTACGGGATCCCCGGCGCCCAGGACAGCGACAGCCTCCTTGAGGTGCTGCGCAAGGCCTGGGACGACAGCCACCCCCTCACCCTCGCCGACGACGCGGGCGACGCCCCGGTCTGCGGACCGGACGGCTGCGCCGTCCCCGAGCGCGCCTGAGCCCAGCGGCTCAGCACCACGACACCCACCACCCCAAGCAATTCCGGAATGGCGCAGAATTTCTCATGTCGTACCTGCTGCACATCGACGCGTCCTCGCTCGGCGAGGCATCCGTCTCCCGTCAGGTCGCCCAGTCCTTCCGTGACGAGTGGCAGGGCCCGGTCGTCCACCGCGACCTGGCCGTCGCCCCCGCACCGCACCTCAGTGCGGCCGGCATCACCGCCCGCACCACCGACCCCGCCGCCCGCACCCCCGAGCAGGCGAAGGCGATGGCGGTCCAGGACGAACTGATCGAGGAATTCCTCGGCGCCGACGCCTACCTCTTCACCGTGCCGATGTACAACCTCACGATGCCGTCCGTGTTCAAGGCATGGCTGGACCAGATCATGGTCGCCGGCCGCACCCTGAGCTTCGACGGACCCCCTCCCACCCTCGGCCGCCCCGCCACGGTGATCTCCGCGCGCGGCGGCGGCTACGGCCCCGGCGCCCCCAAGCACGGCATGGACCACCTGGTCCCCACGCTGGAAACCGTCCTGGGCCACCCGGACAACCTCGGCCTCGACCTGACGACGGTCCTGCCCGAACTGACCATGGCCCCCTACGTGCCGATGCTGGCCCCTCTCCTCCCCCTCCACGAGGCGTCCATGACCAAGGCGCACGACGAGGCCCGCCGCCTGGGCTCGACCCTGACCGGCCGGCCGACCGCCTGATCCACCCCTGAACTGCCCGAAAGGCGTCTGATCACCATGAGCAACCTCCTGGTCCTCGGCGGCAACGGCCGCACCGGCGCCCACGTCCTGGAGCACGCCGCCCGGCGCGGCCACCACGTCCGCGCCCTCGTCCGCAACCCCGACACAGTGCAGGCACCGGCCGGCGTCGAACTGATCAAGGGCACACCCGCCAACATCGACGACCTCCGCAAGGCCGCCGAAGGCACCGAAGGGGTGATCAGCGCGCTGTCCAACGCCCGCACCTCCGACAACCCCTGGGCCAAGCCCGTCAGCCCGCCCATGTTCATGACCGACGCCACCCGCAACACACTCACCGTCATGACCGAACAGGGCATCCGCCGCATGGTGCTGACATGTGCCTCACAGCGCATACCGCCCCGGACAGTATTTACGGAAGTGCGGAAGTGGATCGCCTGGCCCACGAATGCGGACTGGTCACATCGGAGTTCACGGATGCGCTTGACCAATTGACGGCCGCAGGACACATCGACTCCTGGAACGTGCACTCATCGACGGGAAATCTGCACTGGACACTGGTGGAACACAGCGGGCCCGAATGCGGAGGCGCGGCTCGCCCGTGACCGACAGACGTCGACGGCCCGCCACGCCCACTGCCGATGTCATCCATCGCCCACGAACCCGCGAAGGGCATCTCCAAGATCCCCGTCAGAATGCCCGCTGCCGCTGGTGTACGTGCACGGGCAACCTCGGACGCGGCACCAGCGGAGAACTCGCGAACCGGTCCGAGTGCCAACTATCGACGGTATGTGACAACTAGCGTCGGTGGTCACAGCGGGCTAACGCCGTACCCGTGGCATCCCGAGCCCGATCCAGGAGATGATCTCCCGCTGGATCTCGTTGTTGCCGCCGCCGAAGGTGAAGATGACCGCAGAGCGGTAGCCGCGTTCCAGGTCGCCGTGGAGGACCGCGCCCGCCGAGCCCTCCTTGAGCGGCCCGGCCGCGCCGGCGACCTCCATCAGCCAGGCGTAGGCGTCGCGGCGGGCCTCGGAGCCGTAGACCTTGACCGCCGAGGCGTCCTGCGGGGTGAGGGTGCCTTCCTGGACGGCGCTCACCATCTGCCAGTTGAGGAGCTTCATGGCGTCCAGGCGGGTGTGGGTCCGGGCGAGGTGGCGGCGCACCCAGGGCAGGTCGATGACGCGGCGGCCGTCGGCGAGCTTGGTCTCCACGGCCCAGCGCTGCACGTCGTGCAGCGCGCGGATGGCCATGGTCCCGTGGGCGGCGAGGGTGACGCGCTCGTGGTTGAGCTGGTTGGTGATGAGCCGCCAGCCGCGGTTCTCCTCGCCCACCCGGCGGGCGACGGGGACGCGGATGTTCTCGTAGTAGCTGGCCGTGGTGTCGTGCGAGGCGAGGGTGTTGATGACGGTGCAGGAGTAGCCGGGGTCGGTGGTCGGCACCAGGAGCATGGTGATGCCCTTGTGCGGCGGGGCCTCGGGGTCGGTGCGGGTGGCGAGCCAGACCCAGTCGGCGGTGTCGCCGTTCGTCGTCCAGATCTTCTGGCCGTTGACGACGTACTCGTCGCCGTCGCGGACGGCCCGGGTCTTCAGGGCGGCGAGGTCGGTGCCGGCGTCGGGCTCGCTGTAGCCGATGGCGAAGTCGATCTCGCCGGAGAGGATGCGGGGCAGGAAGTACGACTTCTGCTCGTCGGTGCCGTACTGCATGATCGTCGGGCCGACGGTGTTCAGAGCCATCAGCGGGAGCGGTACGCCGGCCTGGGCGGCCTCGTCGAAGAAGATGAACTGCTCCATCGCGGTCAGGCCGCGGCCGCCGTACTCCTCGGGCCAGCCCACACCGAGCCAGCCGTCGGTGCCCAGGCGGCGGACGGTCTCCCGGTAGAAGCGTTTCTGCGCGGCCGGGTCGGCGTAGCGGGCGTAGGCGTTGTCCGGCACCAGGCCGGCGAAGTAGGCGCGCAGTTCGGTGCGCAGCCGCTGCTGCTCGGGCGTGTGGTCGAGGTGCACGGCGCCTCCAGGCTCCCCAAGGGCGGTCCTGACGGCGCACACCGTAGAACGTGTTCCAGAAATTGGGAATGGCGGCGGCCGCCGCGACCGGGGTCAGGACTGGCCGGGCGCCAGCGGGCTGCCGTGCAGGGTGCCGAGCACCTCGGGGCCCAGGACCTTCAGCAGCGGCTCCGTGAAGGCGCCGTCCACGAGGACGAACGCCATCCGGGCCGCCGTGTCCGTGCGGTTCTCCCAGCGGTGGTCGGTACCGCGCTGGATCACCACGTCCCCGGCGCGCAGCACCCGCTCGGAGTCGTCGAGGACGAGGACGACCTCGCCGTCGAGGACGATGCCGTAGTCCACGGTCTGGGTGCGGTGGGTCGGGGAGACGCAGCCCGGCGGGAACTCGTTGACGCGGATCTTGGTGCCCCCGGGGGCCGGCGGCACGGTCAGGTCGCGCTGCGTGGGCTCGGGTTCGTCCGCCGCGACGGGTGCCGGCACGGAGTCGGTGTTCCACATCTCGTAGAAGGCGGCCCCGTCGGGCGCGGTGCGGACGACGGGCGGTTCGCCGTCGGAGAGGAACACGGAGGTGCCCGTCTCGTCGTGACCGGTGACGATCCGGCGGGGCGGCTGGCTCATGGCGGCGCTCCTCTGGTGGCACACACGGGGCCGGGAAGTGGGGCGGTACCCAGGCCACGCTAGGCAGCCGGGCGGTGCGGCGGAAACGCGTATCGGCGATGCCAGCCATCGGGTCGCCGGGCCGCACCGCCCCGGCCCGGCTCCGCGCGGGGCTCCGGCAGGACCGGCCCGACGACTCCGAGATCTTCAACCGCGCCGTGACCTCCGTGGCGGCGGCCGACGTCCGGGCGGTCGTCGGCGCTTACGACTTCACGCTGTTCGGCGTCATCGCCGACGTCGGCGGCGGCCGGGGGCACCGGATGCGCGGCATCCTGGACGCGGTGCCCGGCGCGAAGGCCATGGATCACCGCCACGGGCTGTCGTGGGAGCCCCGCTCTCAGCCGAGTGCCGCCATGAAGTCCGTGCAGGCCGTGGCGCACGCCCGGCAGGCGGCCGCGCTCGGCTCGGCGCCCGGGCGGGCGTCGAAGGCCTGCGCGCAGTCGAGGCAGACCGTGCGGCACCACTCCAGCTGGACGCGCAGGCCCTCCGCGTCCCGGTCGGTCTCCTCGGTCAGCGCCCTGCAGGTGGTGTCGCACACCTCGGCGCACATGATGCCCGTACGGCGCAGCCGTTCGGTCTCCGCGTCGGCGGTCCCGCCCGGATCCAGCACCCCCGCACGCAGCACGCACATCCGGGCACACTCCGTGCACGCCTGCGCGCACGTGAACCGGTCTTCCAGGAACCGGTACAGCTCCTGCTGAGAAGACGTCCAAGTCATGCGGCCCGGGTAACCAGCCCGCGGCGCGGGCAAACGCCGCGGGCCGCCGGCCGTCGCTCAGTCCTGTGCCGTGCGGACGATCACGACCGGGCAGGTGGCGTGCTGGGACACCTGCTGGCTGACCGAACCGAGCAGGGCGCGGGCGAACCCGCCGCGGCCGCGGCTGCCGACGACGAGGGCCTCGGCGCCCTCCGCGGCTCGCAGCAGGACGTCGGTGGTGTTGCCGTGCACCAGGTGGGAGCGGACCGAGCCCGCCGCGTCCGCGCCGAGGACGTCGGTCAGCTCCTGCCGCATCCTGTCCCGGGCCTCCTCCACGTCGACGTCCATGTCCACGGCGGGTCCCGACCAGCCGTAGAGGCCCGGCAGTTCCCACACCGCAACCGCCTCCACGACTCCGCCGACGAGGCCGGCGTACCGCAGGGCCCAGCGCAGGGCCGCGTACGAGGAGGACGATCCGTCGATGCCGACCACGACCCGCCGCTCGGTGACGTCGCTGTCCATCCGGTCCACCTCTCCTCGGGCGTTCGGCAGGCTCCCTCCTCCACGCTGCGCGACGAGCGGCCGCACCGCCAGAGAAGTGCGGCCGGGGGCATGACGCGGTCCGCCGCCCGCCGCACCTGCGGCAGGCGGTGAATTCCGGGCCGGTGACCCCTGGTGGCCTGGGCGTTCCCGTGGTGTGCTGGAGGTGACGGGAAGGGCCCGCAGTGACGCGGGGAAGCGGTCGGCCACGGCCGCGCACCGCGCAATCAGGATCCGCGAGAAGCGGATGGCGTCCTTCCCGCCCTCTCGTGACCGGCGAGTCCGAGGAGGCGACCATGCACGACAGCCCGCACACCGTCCGCGACGTGATGACCCGCAACCCCGTGGCGGTGGGCCGCGACGCCCCGTTCAAGGACGTCGTCACGCTGATGGACCGGTGGAAGGTCGGTGCCCTGCCCGTGCTGGAGGGCGAGGGGGGCGAGGGCAGGGTGATCGGCGTCGTGTCCGAGGCCGACCTGGCCAGGCCCGGCGGGCTGACCGCCGGGGAGCTGATGAACGCGCCCGCGGTGACCGTGCACGCCGACGCCACCGTGGCGGAGGCGGCGCGGGTCATGGCCCGGCGCGGGGTCAAGCGGCTGCCCGTCGTCGACGGTGCGGGTGCCCTCAGAGGCATCGTCAGCCGGGCGGACCTGCTGAAGGTGTTCCTGCGTGCCGACGAGGAGCTGACCGAGGAGGTGCGCCGGGAGGTCGTCGACCGCCTGTTCCCGCTCTACGCCGACCACATCCGGGTCGAGGTGGACGAGGGGGTCGTCACCCTGACGGGCTGGATCGACAGCCCGGAACCGGCACCGGTCGCCGAGCGGCTGGCCCGCGCCGTGGAGGGCGTGGTCGACGTCCACTGCCACCTCTGTCCGGTCTCGGCGCGCGACGATCCGCACTGACCTCGTGTCGCGGTCTGTGCACGACCAGCCACCGATTGCGTCCGGTTCACACCGTTATGAGAGGGGTATCCCTTGGCTATGAGTACGGAACCGATGCAGCTGGCCGCTCCCAGCGGCCTACTGAGTCTCGCGCTCTTCGTGGTGGCCGTGGCCGTGCTGGCGCTGCTCGCCGGGGGCTTCTGGCTGGGCAACCGGGTCAAGTACCGGGAGTCGCCCCGGCCGCGCCCCGACGAGCAGCCGAAGCTGCCACCGGAGGGTGCCGTGCACGAGATCCGGGAGAACCGCGAATCGGAGGAGATCCCGCTGATGCCGAAGGGCGGCCGTCCGCTCACCCCGTACGAACTCAGCAACCAGCAGACCAGGCCGAGCACGTCGAAGGACCGGCCACGCTGGAGCAAGGGCTCCAGCGGCTCGTTCGGCGGCGGCGGGCTCGGCGCCCACTGACCCCGGACACTCCCTAGGCAGTCCCGTGGCCCGCGTCGAGGCGACCGACGTGGGCCACGTTCCCGAGGTCCTCGGCGTCCTGGCTCGGCGTGCCCGCGAACCAGGCGTCGAGGATCTCCTTGAGCACCGGCTGCGAGGTCAGCCGCAGGCCGATGGCGAGCACGTTGGCGTCGTTCCAGCGGCGGGCGCCGTCGGCGGTGTAGGCGTCGGCGCACAGGGCGGCGCGCACGCCGGGCACCTTGTTGGCGGCGATCGAGGCACCGGTGCCGGTCCAGCAGCACACCACGGCCTGGTCGGCGGTGCCGGCGGCGACGTCACGGGCGGCCGCCTCCGAGCAGACGGCCCACTGCGGGTCGGCCCCGGGTTGCAGCGCGCCGTACGTCCGCACGTCGTGGCCGCGGCTGCGCAGCTCCTCGACGAGGAGACGGGCGACTGGTTCGTCCATGTCGGAGGAGACGGAGATCCGCATGCCCGGAGCCTAGCCGCTGACCGGCGGCGGCGCCGCGGCGTCCGTGCGGGCCTCGATCGCGGTGAGGACCGAGGACATATCGAGGCGGGCGTTGCCCAGCCGAACGCTCTCGCCGTAGAGCTCGCTGCTGAGGTCCAGCAGGGGGGTGGCGATGCCGGCCGCGCGGGCCGCGTCGGCGATGAGCCGGGTGTTGGCGTAGGCGTCGGCGGTGGCGGCCTGCACCGTGAAGTCGCGGGCCGCGAGCATCGGGACCTTGACCCGGGTGATGCCGCTGCCCAGCTGGCCGGAGTCGACGACGGCGCGGAAGGTCTCCAGGTCCAGGCCCTGCCGCTGGGCGAAGTGGACGGACTCGGCCAGTGCCGCGAGCGTCGTGTCCAGGTACAGGTTGACGGCCAGTTTCATGAGGACGCCGGACCCGGCCGGACCGCAGTGGACGGCCTCCCGGCACATGGGGGCGAGCAGCGGCCGTACCTCCGCCACCGTGTCCGGGTCGCCGCCGAGCATCGCGACCAGTTCGCCCGCCTCGGCCGGCCTGCGCGATCCGGAGACCGGCGCCTCGACGAAACGGCCGCCGGCGGCCTCGACGTCGGCGGCGAGTCGCCGCGCGTACTCCGGTGCCGTCGAGCCCATGGACACGAGGAGCCGGTCGGCGACCAGCTTCGCGAACTCCGGGCCGCCCCGGCCGAGGACGGTGTCCGTCACCGTCTCGTCGACGAGCATGACGAACACGACACGGGCGCGGGCGAAGACCTCCTCGACGATCGCGGCCACCCGCGCCCCGGCCGCCCGCAGCGCCTCCGCCCGCTCGGGCGTCCGGTTCCACACGACGAGGGGCGTGCCGGCCCGGGCGAGGTTGAGCGCCATGGGCTGCCCCATCACGCCGAGCCCGACGAAGCCGTACATCGGGGCACCGGCGCCGCCGGTCGCTTGCGTCACTGTCGCACCTCCTGGTCGTCGTGCGGTGGATGCGGATCACCGGCACCGTACGGCGCCCGGTGACCGGCGCCGTCAGCGGTCGGCGGCGTGGCCGGAGACGTTCGCGGTGAGCAGGCGCAGCAGCAGCTTGGCCGTCGCGTCCTGCTCGGTCGTCAGGCCCATGGCGTCACCGATGGCGACCGGGACGGAGCCGGCGCGGTCCCGGAGCCGGGCGCCGTCCTCGGTCAGCCGGATCGCCACCGACCGCTCGTCGTCGGGGCGCCGTTCCCGGGTGACCAGGCCGTTCGCCTCCAGGCGCTTCAGCAGCGGGGAGAGCGTGCTCGACTCCAGCTGCAGCGCGGCGCCGAGCTCGCGCACGGACACCGAGTCCTGGTCCCAGAGGACGAGCATCACCAGGTACTGCGGATAGGTCAGCCCCAGCTCGTCCAGGAGCGGCCGGTAGCGCGCGGTCACCGCACGGGAGGCGGCGTACAGCGCGAAGCAGAGCTGGTCGTCGAGGAGCAGCGAGCCCTCGGCCTGCTCGGCGGCGGTGCGGTCCACGGGCGGCTCCTGGTTCCTGCGGCGTTTCATGGCCGTTCACCACCTTAGCTTTCCGGTCCCCTCGACCCCATGGAGCCCGAACTCTTCGCACCCGATGATGTCGGACACCAACAGGTCGATCAAAAACAAGTAGCGCGCGACTAAATCGTACGCTACTCTCTTTCTCGTGCCGCCGCCCCGGCGAACCCGCCGGCCGAACCGTCCGCGGCACCCGAACCGAGGGGCCGTCATGACCGACGCCACGCCCGTCCGCCCCGTCACGCCGGTGCTCGAACCCGCCGCGCAGGCTTTCGTCGAGGCCACGGCCAACCCGCCCTACCTCTTCGACCTGGCCCCCGCGGAGGGCCGCAAGGCCGTCGACGAGGTCCAGTCCGGCGAGATCGCCAAGCCGG
>NZ_JAEKKT010000301.1 GCF_019510245.1 Streptomyces sp.
GCAGGAGCCCGGGCGGGCTCGAGAAGCCGTGGTCGGCCACGTCGACAGGCGGACGGCGTCCGAGACGGGCCGCCCGCACCACGATCCAGCTGACCCTGAACGACGAACGGCTCGAGCCGGCTGCGGTCGGCCGGTCCGAGCCGTCGTCGTCCCTGCTATTCGTTGCGTGCCGTTTCCGGTCCCGTGATCCGCCTGAGCAGCGGCATCGTGGATGCGATGACGCCGAGTGAGGCGACGAGCCCGGTGAGCACGGTGGCGTAGTACTGGATTCCCGGTGCCCGGATCGAGTAGCTGAACTGTGCCTGTACGAACAGTTGGGCAGCCAGGAAGCCCATTCCGATGGCGACCACGGCGACCACAAGGAGCGGGACCGCGCTTTCCAGAAGCACCACCCGGCGCAGCACGCCTAGCTGTGTGCCCGTCAGCCGCAGCAGGCTGAAGGGGCGCTTGCGGTCGCGCAGCCCACCGGCCACGCTCACCGCCAGGCTGCAGCCGGCGATGGGGAAGCTGACCAGGATGACGACGTTGGCCAGTTGCTGGTATCCGGCGAGCTGTGCGCCGCTTTGGGCATGGTCCTCGCGGACGGTCAAAGGGATGTCGCGGTCGGGATAGGTGTTCGTGAGGATGGTGCGCGCGCGTTCGATTGCCGAGGTCGAGCCGTTGGTGGCCACGACGATCTCCTGGACCGGGAGGCGCGCGAGGCGCTCCCCTGAGATGTCGGCGGCGGGCCATGCCGTGGGCCAGTGCTGCCAGGAGTACGTGCCGAAGCTGCCGTAGTTCTGGGTGACCGACGCCGCTCGGGCCCCGGCGGCGCACGCGGCGTGGGCGGGCATCTTCGCGAGCTCGGTGCACGAGGCCAGGCCGGCCACCGGCGGGGTCACGGAGCCTTGATAGGCCGGGTCCGTGGTGCCGAGCGGGTTCGAGTGGATCATCAGTACGCCTGTGACGCCCGGTACCGAGTTCAGGTCGCCGAGCGCGGCCTTCGAGAGCGGGGCCACGCTGCCGATCCGGCGCCCGGTGGCGGAGTCGAAGCCTTGGGCGTAGTTGGCGTCCAGGGCGCCGGCGACCGTCCGGTCGGCCTGCGGGATGCTGCGCTCGGCGTTCAGCGAGCCGATGATGCCGACGGCGGCGCTGGTGACGCACAGCGCGAGGACCAGCCCGCTGACCGCGCGGAAGCCGGCCTTCGGGTCGTCCGCGAGTCGTCGGCCCGCGACGAGCAGCGCTGGGCGGCTGGTCTGCCGGGCCAGGAAGCGGGCGCCGGCCATGGTCAGCCAGGGGCCGGCGATGACGAGTCCGGTCAGGACCAGCAGGATTCCCGGGACGAAAACCAAGATCTGGCCGTTGGTGCTCCTGGGCACCCGGCCGATGGTGTACGAGAGTTCGGCGATGCCGGCGGCCAGGGGAATCAGCCGGTAGGCCCGCGGCGGGCGTGGCGTGATGCGCCGGGTTACGCCGAGCGGGGAGACCTGCACGCGGCGCAGGGCGATCCGGGCGGCGACGGCGGCTCCCACCGGGACGGCGACGGCGACGAGCAGGATGTCGCCGGTCCGCAGCGTGAGGTCGTCGGCGAAGTACGGCGTACTCGTGAGGTCGACCGCCGCCAACTGCGTACGCAATAAGTAGAAGAGGCCGAAGCCGACGGCCGTGCCGATGACCGCGGCGACCGTGGATTCGACGGCCGAAATCATGGAGATCTGCCGCGGAGTGGCGCCCACCAGGCGCATGGCGGCGAAGCGCTGCTCGCGGCGGGCGGCTGCCAGCCGGGTGGCCGTGCCGATGAGGATGAGGACGGGGAAGATCAGGGCGGTGCCCGCGACAGAGAGGATGAGCTTGATGCCTCTGTCGTCGATGCCCGCTCTGACCGTGCAGTTCGTGCCGTTGCAGCTGCTGGGGGCGACGGTGGTGATCGACGTGACCCGGGTGGCGTCGTGCTGCTTCGCGAGCTGGTCGGGGCGGTGGCCGACGACGACGAGCAGGGAGTCGGGGCCGGGGAGCGCCGCGTTGCCGACCGTGCCGATCTGGCGGCCGGGATAGCGGTCGGCGAGTTCGGCGGCCGGGGTGGAGTGCAGGAGCCTGCTGAGGGCCGGTGAGGCGTAGAACTCGCCCGGTCCGGGGAGGCGTGAAAGGCCCGGTGGGACCGGGGAGTTCGGGCCGGTGGCGGCGACATCGACGCGGCCGATGGTTTTACCGTCGAAGTGGTCCGCCCTGAGCAACCACCACAGCGGGTCGGTGTTCGCCTTCGCCGCCGACTGGCTCGAGGTGCTCGTGCCGGAGCCGGTGTTGAGCCAGGCGTTGCGGCTGTTTTGGGTGGCCGTGGCGTTGATGGCCGCGAGGATGCTCAGCAGCAATCCGACGCCGAGGGCGACGGCGGCCACGATGACGGCCAGGCGGGCGGCGGCCTCCCTGCCGCCGCTCACGGTGAGGCGCAGGCCGAGGCGGATCACGAGGTGAGCCGTTCGACGAACAGCGGCGTCACCTTGCCGTCGCGGACGATGACTTCGCGCTTCGCGTAGGCGGCCACCCGCGGCTCGTGGGTGACAAGGACGACGGTGGTGCCCTCCTCCTTTACAGAGGCGACCAGCAGGTCCATCACGTGCTCGCCGGTGAGCGAGTCGAGCGATCCGGTCGGCTCGTCGGCGAAGAGCACCTGGGGCCGGGAGACCAGGGCGCGCGCCAATGCGACACGCTGCGCCTGTCCGCCGGAGAGTTCGCCGGACCGGCGCCCCTCGAGGCCGTCCAGGCCGAGCCGCCCGAACCACGATCGAGCCTCGGCCAGCGCGCTCGCCCTGCGGGACTTGGCGAGCAGCAGCGGCAGGGCGACGTTCTCCTCGGCGGTCAGCTCGGGGACGAGCTGACCGAACTGGAAGACGAAGCCGAACCGGTCCCGGCGCAGTGTGCTGCGTTCGGGCTCGTCCAGGGTGTCGATGCGGCGGCCGTCGAACCAGATCTCGCCGGAGTCGGGTACGAGGATCCCGGCCAGGCAGTGCAGCAGCGTGGACTTGCCGGAGCCGCTCGGGCCGGTGACGGCGAGGATCTCCCCGGCACGGGCGCAGAGGTTCGCACCCTGCAGCGCGGGCGTCTTCCCGAACGACAGGACAGCATCCCGCGCTTCCACGAGGAAACCGTCGTCCGAACTCATGAGCGCACCTCCGCTGTCAGAGCGGCGAGCCGTGCCACGGTCTGGTCCATCCACCGCAGATCGGCCTCCAGGTGGAATACGCCGTGATCGGCCAGCAGCGAGTCGATCGTGCTGCCGGTCCGGCGCAGTTCGGTCAGCTCCCGCATCCGCTCCATGTGGGCGGCGCGCTGGATGTCGAGGTACACGCGGGGGTCACGCTCGAGCAGCACCGCCAGTACGACCTTGGTGAACAGCACCGTCTGCAGGTGTGGTTCACCCGCGACCGGCTCGGTCAGCCAGCTCTCGACCTGTGTGACCCCCAGTTCGGTGATCACGTAACGCTTGCGGTCAGGCCCCGAACCCGGCCCGGTCTCGCCGATCTCGACCTTCCCGTCGCGGGCGAGGCGTCCCAGGGTCGAGTAGACCTGCCCGGCGGGCAGCGGTTTGCCCCGGCCGAAATAGGTGTCGTAGTCGCGCTTGAGGTCGTAGCCGTGGCTCGACTCCCGTTCAAGGAGTCCGAGGAGCGCCAGAGGGACAGTCATACCTCAGTATCTACACTCAGTATCTAGTCGGCGTCAACGGAAGGAACGATCCCGAGGCCAGGCTTGGCTCACTGACGTCAGCGACGGTCGGCCGGCAGGTGCGGGCCCTTGGCAACACAGGACCACCGAGTAGAGCGGCGCGCATGCATATGCCCCGTGCCGCTCGGGCAGGCCGCTCTCGTAGGGTGGCTCGCAGGTACCAGCCAGGGGGAATCGACGTGACCGAAGCCGTCAAGGACACCGATGCGGCGGGCGCGACGCGCAACACACCTGCTCGGGTCAGCATCTGGGCCGCCTTTCTGGGTGCCGGTCTGATCGTGGGCGTCTTCATGACGCCGATGTTGTGGCTGCTGTACGGCGGGTGGTACACGTTCCTGGTGTTCGTGTTCGGCGTTGTCGCGATCCCCGCCGGACACCTCGGCCGCCGGCGGGCAAAGCGCCTGGGCGGACGCGACCGCGGCGTCGCGCTGCTCGGCATCGTGACCGGTTGGGTCCTGATCGTCTTCAGTCTGCTGCTGGTCCTGGCCTACGCGGGACTACTGGCAGGGCTGGCATACCTCGCCGACTTCACTTCATGAGCAGGGGCCGGGGCTGCCGCGCTTGCCCGCGGAACCGCCCCTCCTGCTCACCTTGGCCGAGGTGTTGGACCGCCTGCGGGTGACGTCGAATCCGACCGACACATCGCAATCTCGGTCCGAAGGTGACGCGCATACGTGAATCCCGCCTCGGGCGCGCGTGAACACCACGATCTACGGCGCCTGACAGTACTTCTACTTCACCAACTGACGCCGGACATACCGCGGGAGGGCGGCGGCACGGACACCCGTGCCGCCGATCTCGTGTCGTCAGTTCTCCGCGGGTCCGGCGGAGTATCGGCTCCAGGTGCCCCCGGCTCTGTGCCAGTGAACATCACGACCGGCGGTCGGTTCGCGGGCTGCACGACGAAGGATCGTCGGTCGTGGACTGGGTGTACGCGCACAGCTCCGGCTGGCTGTCCGGCAGGTTCAGCTCGCGGAGGCACTGTTCGATCGGTGCGCCGTACTGGCCCCACGGCCCGTGCTCCACGACGAACCGCAGGATGTCCTGGCGGCATTTACTGAGGCTGATGAAGGGAACGCCCGTATGCCCTTCTGGACTGGGGAACGCGCCCGTGAGCGCGGCTGTGAGGGCCTCTGCGACGAGGGCGCCGGTGGGGCCGAGGGCGTTGACGATCGCAGGCAGGACGTCACCCGGCGCGTGAACGGCGAGCGGGGCGAGTGAGCGAGCGGCGTACCCCTGGAGGTTGCCGTCGTTGAAGTCGACCCCCGGCACGGACATCGGAGCCGCGGCGGCCCTCGTCAGTTTCCCGAGGATCTGGGAAACCAGGTTTTCGTCGACGGGGCCGCTGTCCGGACGGGTTGTGACCAGACGGGCCAGCGCGGTGGCAGCCCCCCACTGCACGAGCGGATCCGGGGCGGTGAGCCACGGCCGGAGGCGGCCCACCAAGGCCTGGTCGCCCACGAGCCCGGCCGCGACCAGGACAGTGGCCGCGGCACGGGAATCGTCCTCGCGCTCCAGACACGCCAGGAGCGCGAGGACGGTGCGAGCGCCTTCCTCGGGGAACCAGGCCAGTAGGTAGGCGGTCCGGGTACGGATGACGGGGTCCGGATCCTCCAGGAGGCAGCACAGTGCGGGCAGTTCGGCCCGGACGGCGTCGTATGAGGCCAGGGCGCTTGCCCGGCTGTCGGGGGTTCCTCCCGCCGCGCAGTAGGCTCGTGCTTCCCGGAGGGATCGGCGTCTTTCGGGGTCTTCGGCGGCGGCGAGCTCGCCGTCGTACCAGGCCACCATCTTCTCCGGTGTGAAGTCCGCAGCCACCGCGCGCCAGGCGACGGTGTCGATACCGTCGGGCAGGTCGTACTCGTCGTGCCAGTCGATCGCCAGCCGGGTCAGCATGAGCAGTGCGGTGGGGCGTGCAGGCAGGGGCCCGGCTATCGCGATGCGGGCGAGGAAGGGCACGGCATGGGGAGAAGCGGTGTCGCGGGTGCCCTGGTGGAAGATGTTCGAAAAGAGTCGGCGCCAGGCATCCTCTCGGGCTTGGTCGTCGGCCCCGCACACCTGGCGCAGCTACCCGGGTACGTCTTCGGCACTCCCGTAGGCGTGGTGAAGGCCGGCCCAGTCGAGGTCATCCAGCCCGGCCAGCAGGTCTTCGTTCTGTTCCTTGATCACGACCAGAGCCTCGCACGCCCCACTGACAAAGGGGGCCTTGAACTGGCTGCATCGCTGCCCGGAAGCCTCGCCGAAGTCGGGGACCGGCTCTGCACGACCTGGGCCGACTGCTGCTGATGTTCCGTTCGCCGATGGGCGGACAGCGGCCGGACCGGCTTCTGCGGATGCGAAGCGCCTGCGCCCCGCCCAACAGCCCTCCCCACGACGGTCTTTGACGGAAGGTCTCGCGCGCCGGGCGGCAGTTTCTGAAGTTCCGCGCGATATCCCCTTGCCCAATGGTCAAGAGTCATTGACCATTGCTCGCATGCCTACCGACGATCTCCCCGAGACGTTTCACGTCACCACGGACGAGCAACTGCGCGCCGTCTCCAATCTCACGCGCCACCGGATCATGGCCATGCTCCGCTTCGAGCCGGCGACGATTACGCAGATCGCCGAGCGGGTCGGCCTTGCGAAGGGGAGTTCCAGCTATCACGTGCGGCTGTTGGAGCGGGCCGGCCTGGTGAAGGTGGTGCGGACGCGGAAGGTGCGGGGTGTCACCGAGCGTTACTACGCGATGGCCGCACGGTCGATCGAGCTGCCGGACCCCGGCGAGGGGGGCCCGGATGTGCTGATGCGGCATGCGGTGGCGGACCTGGAGGCGTCGCCGGTGGACGGCGAGCGGCACGTGCGGATGGCGCATCTGCGGCTCACGGAGGAGCAGTTCGCGGATCTGGGGGCACGGTTGCAGGCTCTGGCGGACGAGTACCGGGAGCTGTCCGATCCGTCCCTGCCGGACGCGTCACTCGTCTTCGCTCTGTTCCACCCGGCACCGCGCGCGCAGGCCGGGGGGAACGCCAAGTGACCTCAGAGGTACGGAAGTTGCCGACCGGGTTCGGGCGCCTGTGGACCGCGCAGACGGTGTCCTCGTTCGGTGACGGGGTGTCGCATGCCGCGCTGCCGCTGATCGCGTTGACGTTGACGCGGGATCCGATGGCGCTCGCCGTCGTCACGGCTGCCGGTACGCTGCCGTGGCTGCTCTTCGGGGTGCTCGGCGGTGCGCTGGTGGACCGCTGGGACCGCCGGCGCACGATGTGGGTCATGGACGCGGCGCGTGCGGTGCTGCTCGCGATACCGGCGGCAGCGGCGGCGCTCGACGTGCTGAGCATTCCGCTGCTCGCGGCCGTCGCCTTCCTGCTCGGCCTCGGCGGACTCTTCTTCGACACGGCCGCCACGGCCTACCTGCCGGATCTTCTCGGCCGCGATCCCGCACTCCTGGAGCGAGCCAACTCTCGATTGCGCGGCGCCCAGACCGCCATGTCCGGCTTCGCGGGGCCGCCTGCGGGCAGTGCGCTGCTCGCACTGGGGCGGGCGGTTCCGCTGCTCGCCGACGCGGTGTCGTTCATGCTCTCCGCACTGCTCGTACGTACGCTGCCCGCCATGCCCCGGCCCGTGCCCGAGGTCCGCGAGTCGCTGCTTCTGCAGGCACGGGCCGGGGCCTCGTACGTCTTCCGGGACCGGCTGCTGCTCGGGCTCGCGCTCCGCCCGGCGGTCGGGAACGTCGCCTTCCTCGCTGTCGAGACCGTCCTCGCCCTCTTCGCGCACGACCGCCTCGGCATCGACACCTACGGCTTCGGTCTGCTCCTGACGGCGGAGGCCACCGGCGGTCTGCTCGGTGCGGGCATCGCCTCCTACCTTGGCCGACGCCTCGGCACCGGCACCGCACTGACCTGCACGGCCGCCGTCGAGGGACTCGCCATCCTGGGACTCGCCGCTGCCCCGAACCCGTACCTGGCCGGGCTTGCGCTCGCCGTCTGCGGGGCCGGCATGGGCGCCACGATGGTGCTCGGGCCCTCCCTCCGGCAGGCGATCGTCCCGGCCCACCTC
>NZ_JAEKKT010000054.1 GCF_019510245.1 Streptomyces sp.
TCGGGGTGTACCTGACGTACATCTACTTCACCACCGCCGTGCCCAGGGACCTTCTGGCCGCGGCACGCATGGACGGCTGCTCCGAGTTCGGCGTCTTCCGCCATGTGGCCCTGCCACTGGCGACCCCCGTCATCGCGCTCGTCGGGTTCTTCAGTTTCGTCGCCAACTGGACGAACTACTTCCTGCCCTACGTGATGCTCCCCGAGAGCGACCAGATGCCCATCCAGGTGGGCGTCGGCAGTCTGCTCAGCAATGTGCCGTCGTTCAACCCGACCGTCGGCGACCTCGCGATCCAACGCCCGCAACTGGCACTGGCGACGCTGGTGGCCATCACACCGGTGCTCGTCGTGTTTCTCTTCGCCCAGCGCTTCCTGGTCAGCGGAATGCTCGCCGGCGCCACCAAGGAGTGACCGCTCTCATGCCCTTCAGCCCCCACCCCCACCCCCACCCCCACGCCTCCGGCGACGACAGACCCACCGCTGCCGAGCTCCCCGAGATCCAGGCCGCGGTGCCATTGCTCGATCCCCCCGGCTGGGCCGTGGCCCAGCGCGCGCTCTTCGACCTGCTCGACCACGCCTGGCGCCGCTTCGAAGACGCCTTCACCGGGCCCGACGGCCGGCTGAACTACCACGGCCCACTCACCAGCCGCGACGGTGTGGACGACTTCTACGAGGTCTTCTTCAACTGGCCCCAGCTCTACCTCCTCGGCGGCGCCGACGACCTGCTGCCCGCCGGCGAGCGGCACTGGGAGGGCGTGACCAGGCAGTTGACCGAACTGGACATGCTGCGCGACGAGTTCGAGCGTGGCTACGACTGGTTCCACCAGGGCGAGAGCCTGCTCCTGCTCTACTTCCTGTGCATGGCCGCCCCCGACCGCTGGCGTGAGCGCGCCCTGCGTTTCGCCGAGTTGTACGTCGACCCCGCCAAGGGCAACTACGACCCCGAGCACCGCATCATCACCCGCCCGCACAACGGCAGCGACCCCGGGCGCACCGGTCTGTTCGACGGCGACGTGTATCCCTGGCTGCTGAAGGAGGCGGAGACCTACGGTTTCCCCCTCGACTGGTTGCCCGAAGCCGCCGACGGTTCCTTCCCGCTGTCGAGGGACCCGCGGCTGGGCGACCAGATGCGGGACCGGATGGGCGTCGGTGACACCGCGGTCAACCTCGCCGCGGCCGGCCTCGTCCTCAACGCCTGGATCCTGTCGGGCGAGGAGCGCTACCGGGACTGGATCGTCGAGTACGTGGGCGCCTGGCGCGAGCGCACCCGGGAACAGGGCGGCCTGATCCCGGACAACGTCGGCCCGGACGGGGTCGTCGGCAGCCTGCTTGAGGGGCGCTGGTACGGCGGCCACTACGGCTGGTCCTGGCCGCACGGCTGGCACAGCGTGGGTCACGCGGCCTGCGTGGCGGCACTGGCGGCGGCGACGGCCACCGGGGACGACGACTACCTGTCCATGGTCGCGACCTCACTCGACGCCCTCATCGACCGCGGCAAGGTCATGCCCCACACGGAGGCCGACTCCAGCCTGCCCTCCAAGTGGGCGGTGGAACTCGGTCCGGACCGTCACACGCCCACGGTGCACCTTCCGTTCCGCCACAACGACTCCGGCTGGTTCGACTACAACCCGGCAACACCCCCGGTGCCGGTGGCCCTCTGGCACCACACCTCCTCTCAGGCCGACCGCGCCCGGCTGGAACGGCTGCGCGAGGCCGACGGCATCGACTGGCGCACCGTGCGGCCGTTCCGGGCCAAGGAGGAGTCCGGTCACGAGAAGGCGTGGTTCGCCTTCCTCGCCGGCGACGACCCCGGCTACCCGGAACGGATCCTCGCGACCGCCCAGGCCCAGGTCCGCCACCGGTTGCGGCGCATCGACCGTTTCCGCGACCTGGACGTGCCCGAAGCCGACATCCACGTCTGGCAACAGTGCAACCCCGTGGCCACCGAGGCCCTGGTGCAGCTGACCTGGGGTGGCCCTCAGGTGATGTACCAAGGCGGTCTGCAGCAGGCACGGCTGCGCTACCACGACGCCGACGCCCACCGGGCCGGCCTGCCGGCGGACGTCGCCGCCCTGGTCACCTCCATCGACCCCGAGGCGACCACCGTCGAACTGGTCAACCTCTCCCCCGGCACCGACCGGACCGTCATCGTCCAGGCGGGCGCGTTCGCCGAGCACACCATCACCGGCGTCCGGTACACGACCTGCGCGGACGACGGCTGGATCGGGGACATGTACGACTACGGCCACACCGAGCCGGTGGTCTCCGAAGAACAACTCCCTTGTGACGAATCTTTCTTGACGGTCCATCTGCCTGCCTCCACGCGCGTCCGGCTCACGCTGCGGCTGGGGCTGCGCACCCGTACTCCCAGCTACCGCACGCCGTTCGACATGGTGGCCGACGGTCCCAACTCCACCGACACGACAGGGGAATCGGCATGAAGCGCATCGCCCAGACCATCAGGCTCCGCCCCGAGCACCGCGAGGAGTACCTCAGGCTCCACTCCGCCGTGTGGCCCGGTGTCGAAGCCGCCCTGCACGGGGCGAACATCCGCAACTACAGCATCTTCCTCCACGGCGACGTGCTCTTCGCCTACATGGAGTACCACGGCGAGGACTTCGAGGCGGACATGGCGTCCATCGAGGCCGACCCCGAGACCCAGCGCTGGTGGAAGCTCACCGACCCGTGCCAGGAGCCCTGGCCGGACCGGGGCGAGGGCCGCCAGTGGAGCGAACTCCCCGAGGTCTGGCACCTCGACCCGCCCGGCGACGACGCCACCGCCTGACCCGGCCCGCTCCCGACCGACCCGATTTGGATCAGCCAGTGAACGCATCCGTGCTCGTCGACGCCCACCACCACCTGTGGGACCTCTCCCGCCGTCCGCAACCCTGGCTCGACGACCCCGACGTGGCGTCGATCCGCCGCACCTTCACCCCCGAGGACCTGCGCTCCACCGCCACCCACCCCATCGCGGGACGGCGGCTGCACGCCACGGTGGTCGTCCAGTGCGTCGCGGAGGTCGCCGAGACCGAGGACCTGCTGGCACTCGCCGAACAGGAGCCGCTGATCCGGGCCGTGGTCGGCTGGGCGGATCTGACGTCCCCGGCGATCGGGGACGTGCTCGACAGGCTGATCGGCGGGCCGGGCGGCGTGTACTTGCGCTCTCTGCGGCACCTCGTCCAGGGCGAGACGGACCCCGACTGGCTGCAACGCACCGACGTGGAACGCGGATTGGGGGCGGCCCGGAACCGCGGACTGCGCTACGACGTGCTGGTGCGCGACCATCAGCTCGATCAGGCGATCCGGCTCGCGGAACGCTTCCCCGACCTGCCCCAGGTGCTCGACCACGCGGGCAAGCCGGACGTCGCCCGACAGGACATCGCCGACTGGGAACGCCGGATACGGCAACTGGCCGGGCACCCGCAGGTGATGTGCAAGGTCTCGGGTCTGATCACCGAGGCCGACCACACCCGCTGGACCACCGCCGACATCCGTCCCGTGTGGGACGTGCTGCTCTCCGCCTTCGGCCCCGACCGGCTGATGTTCGGCTCCGACTGGCCGGTCGCCAACCTGGCGGGCGGCTGGAACCGGTGGGCCGCCACCGTGGACGAACTGCTCACCGGCTGGAGCGAGGGCGATGCCCACGCCCTCCTGGCCGGCACCGCCGGCGCGTTCTACGGCCTTGCCCCCGTCGCCGGAGACGGTCACACCTCCGCCCCGACGACCTGACCCGCCCCCCCCCTGCCGCGGCGAGGGCCACCACCGCAGGCCACACCCACCGCACGAACCCGTACGAACCCACGCCGGGCTCACCGCCATGGATGCCGAGCCACTCGCCATCCGTCGGCACCGGTCCGCACCGAAGGGACCCCGCCCCCTGGCACTAGCCGCCCGATACCTCTCCGCCCGCACCCTCGACACCGCTGCGTTCCACAGCGCACCACCGGGCCCCCGAGAGGTGGAACTGGCCCCCGCCTATGTCGGCATCTGCGGTACCGACCTGCACATCTTCCACGGCGACATGGACGCCCGAGTCGCCGCACCGGCCGTCCTGGGGCACGAGATGGCCGG
The DNA here is from genome assembly GCF_019510245.1 of Streptomyces sp. Taxonomy (GTDB): domain Bacteria; phylum Actinomycetota; class Actinomycetes; order Streptomycetales; family Streptomycetaceae; genus Streptomyces. The sequence continues at coordinate 4,071 of NZ_JAEKKT010000054.1, forward strand.
GCGGATCGTCCGCGTCGGACCCGGCGTCGAGGACTGGCACCCCGGCGACGCGGTCACCGTGATGCCGCTGCGCTGGGACAACACCTGCCCGGCCTGCCGCAACGGCCACCAACACATCTGCCAGCACCTGGACTTCATCGGCATCGACTCCCCCGGCGCCCTGCAGCTCAGACCGCGTGCTTCCCACACGGCGGCGTCCTCGCGCGGCTCGGTCTCGTGGATCAGCTCCCGTGCGATGGCACCCTCGGTGACCGTGTCGACGAGCGGATCGCCGTCGAAGTGGATCTGGTGGGTGAGCATGTGATGGTCGTCGTGGGTGATGTGCGCGTGGATGTGCCGCGCGCGCGTTGGCCCGTCCCAGCATGAGCAGGAGGTCGTCGAGCAGGCTGCCCGGCACCGCCGAGGCCTCCACCCCGGGCACGACGGTCCGGTACTCGTAGCGGCCCTCGGTACGCGTGACGATCTTGCCGCGCAGGTGGTACTTAGGCAGGTCGAAGTCGACGACGTCCTGCCCACCGCCCAGGAACACCGCAAGAGCGTCATCGCCGTCGGCGTCTTCAACTCCGGCCTCCTCTCCCAGGACCGCCAGCGCGACCCCGAGCAGGGCCGCCGCAACGTGGAGCTCCACGCCCGGCGTATCCCCGACGGCCTGTGGGACGAACTGCGAACGCGGGGCCTGATCAGGGCCGATGTGCCCATCCCGAGCGGTGACGGCCGCCTGCCCTCGCACGAACAGGATGCCTGACAGCACCTTCCGGTCGTCCAGACGCTTGCGGCCAGCGTGATCGTTTCGGCGCGGCACAACCGGCAGCAACGGCTCGATGCCCGCCCACAGCCCATCCGGCACGATCCACGGCGGCTGCTCACCCTTTGTCACATCCTGTTACGAATTCTAAGAGACGGCGCCGGCGTCGGTCCGGGCGACGGGCCACGGGTACAGGATCGAGCGATAAGTACTACTCATTTACTGAGGTTGGCTCGCCAGACTTGGCGGATCGCACACCGTTCAGTGATCGTTGATCGAAGGCGAGTAATCGCTCTAGCTGCAGCGATCTGGCTCTGCGTGGCGAGACCTGGCGACTCCTTGTGTCGACAGTGTTGCGGCCGAGAAAAATAAGTATGCCTATCACCTTGACGTGTCCGCCCTCCTGCATCGATAAATGCCACTTATAAGTAGCGGGGTTCGGAGGAGGAACACCACAGATGAGACCCCTACGCATCGGAGCGGGAGCAGTGAAGGCGCTCGCAGCGGCGGCTGTCGTCTTCGCAGCCGTACTGCCTGCCCAACCTGCCTACGCGGCGACGACGAACTTCTACGTCGACCCGGTCAACGGCAGCGACAGCAACTCGGGAACCAGCACAGCCGCAGCGTTCAGGACCGTACAGGCCGCCCAGGCCGCGGTCCGGGCCGTCAACGCGAACATGTCCGACGACATCGTCGTGAACCTGCGTGGCGGCACCTACTCCCTCACGGCCCCCATCGCCTTCGGCACCAGCGACTCGGGCACGAACGGCCACACGGTCGTCTACCAGGCCTACAACGGGGAGACGCCCGTCATCACCGGTGGCAAGGCGATCACCGGGTGGACCGCGTCGGCCAACGGCGAGTACAAGGCGTCCGTGGGCAGCCTCAACTTCCGGCAGCTGTACGTCAACGGGGTCCGCGCCACGCGGGCCCGCTTCCCCGACGTCGGCACGGACTTCCAGCTCCAGGGCAGCGACAAGCCCAACAAGCTGCTGAAGGTGCTCAGCTCGCAGGTCTCCAACTGGGACCACCTCAGCCAGGTCGAGATGATGCTGGAGACGCAGTGGGGCGAGAGCTACCTGCGGCTGAAGTCCTTCACCTCCGCCAACGGCATCGCCAACGTGTCGGTCCAGGACCACGAGGCGGGCATCCTCTTCCCGCGCCCCTGGCCCCAGCTCTCCGACGGCTCCCCCCTGCACTTCGAGAACGCCCACGAGTTCCTCAACGAACCGGGCGAGTTCTACGTCGACACGGCCGCGCAGACCGTCTACTACAAGCCCCGCCCCGGCGAGGACATGTCCACGGCCTCCGTGCAGGCGCCCACGATCAGGACACTCTTCGACATCAAGGGCACCAGCCTCGACAGTCCCGTCCATGACCTGCGCTTCTCCGGGATCACCTTCACCGGGACCACCTGGATGGAAGCGACCGACAACGGCTACCTCAACGGCCAGGGCGGCAACTACAACCTCTCCGCCGACACGTCCAACCACCAGTACGTGGGCCGCCCTCCGGCCGGGGTCCAGGCGGCGGACGCCGACCGTGTCTCCTTCACCGGAAACACCTTCACACAGATGGGGGCCACGGCCCTCGACCTGTCCCACGGCGTACACGACAGCACCGTGACGGGCAACCTCGTCTACGACATCGCCGGCAACGGAATCATGGTCGGCAAGTTCTCCGACCCGACCGTGGAGATGCACACCATCTACAACCCGCCCACCTCACCGGCAGGTGAGGACGCCCGGGAGGTGGTCAAGAACGTCACGGTGAAGGACAATCTGATCACCCAGATCGGTGAGGACTACCCCGGAACCGCGGGCATCGACGCGGGCTTCGTCAACAGCACCACCATCGACCACAACGACATCTCCGACGCTCCGTGGGCCGGGATCTCGCTGGGCTGGGGCTGGCAGTCGGCGGCCAACGCCGAAGGCAACAACAGCATCAGCTACAACCGGATCGGCAACGTGATGAACCGGCTCTGCGACTCCGCCGCCATCTATCACCTCTCCAACGACCCGGGCACCGTCATCAACGGCAACTACATCCACGACGTGCTGAGAACGCCGACCGCCTGCGGCAATGCCGTGGCCGGCCTCTACACGGACGAGGGGTCGAACAACATGACCCTTTCGAACAACGTGCTGTCGCAGACGGACGGTTTCATCAACCAGAACGCCAACGGCTCCAACGTCACCCTCACCAACAACACGACGTCCGGCGACTCGGTCATCAAGGCCTCCGGTCTCGAGTCCGCCTACCAGGGGCTGACGGCGAAGCTCAACCTCGCCTACAACAAGCCGGCGTCCGCGTCGTCGGTCTACGGTTCGAACACGCCGGCCTCCAAGGCCGTCGACAACGACGGTACGACCGGCTGGTCGCCGACCGGCAGCGACACCTCGGCCTGGTGGCAGGTCGACCTGGGGCAGGCCTACCAGCTCGGACAGTTCTCCCTGACCACCCGCCAGGACCTGGACCAGTCCTCGACCCGGGGCAACTTCGAGGTCCGGGTGTCCAACGACCCGTCCTTCGCCACGTACACCGTCGTGGGACGCCAGACCAGCACCCTGCCGCTCGCGGCCACCCTCACCGGTGACATCAACGTCCGCCAGGCCTTCCGCTACGTCCGCGTCGCCAAGACCGACGGGGCGTACTTCTTCATCACGGACTTCGCTGTGCAGCGGGCGGGCGGGGCGCTGGAGGACTCGACCGGCACGCCGAACACCAACCCGTCGACCTACTACTCGATCAAGAACGTCAACAGCGGCCTGGTGATGGACGTCAACGGTGCATCCACCGCCGACGGCGCGAGCGTCATCCAGTGGCCGAACTCGGGCAACGCCAACCAGCAGTGGACCATCGTTCCGGTCAGCGGGCAGCTCGACAAGATCGTGAACAGGAACAGCGGCAAGGTCCTCGACCTTGGCTGGGCCAGCCACTGGAGGGGCACCGCGCTGCAGCAGAGCACCTACAACGGCAGCAACAACCAGCTGTGGTATTTCGAACCGACCAGCGGTGGATACCTGATCCGCAACTTCGAGAGCAAGCAGGTCCTGGAGGTGAGCAACGGCTCGACCGGGAACGGGGCCACCATCGATCAGTACATGCCCCTGAATCAGTCCAACCAGGCTTGGACGATCCAGTGACAGGGTGACCGACGCAGGTCGGCAGACGGTGGGGCAGGGGGCGACGGCCTCCCTGCCCCACCGTCCCCACGCACCGGCCACGCCGCACGGCGGGCGGTACCTGGGATATATCTGCGGCCCCCTTACCTCGCCGTTTCACTCGGGTACGGCCGGCTTTGAGGCGGAAACACGAAAGTGCCTTCCTGACCTGGACGATGAACCTTTCTGAGGGGCTCTGTCGGTCCGGGCGGAGGGCACCTTCTACGTGCAGGCCATCGGGTTGCGTCCCAAGGTTCGTGTCAGCGCCGATGGTTCGGGGGCGGTCGGGCATGCCGGGGCACGGTTGCTGGCGGATCTTGCTGATGCCACCGCGCTGACCGCCGCGTACTCCGCCCGCTCTCAGGCCGCTTCGGCCGCGCGGGACCGGGCACGACCCGGGCCGGGTCGCCACCGATCTCGTGGTGATGCTCGCCGACGGCGGTGAGGCGATCGCGGATCTGCCCGTGCTGCAGGACCAGGGCGAGGTGTTCGGCCCGGTCGCCCCACGCCCACGGCTTGGCGATTGCTCGCCGACACCGACGAGGCCGCACTCCCTTCGCTGCGAGCGGCCCGCGCTTCGGCCCGGGGAGTCGCCTGGATGCGGGCCGCCGAGACCGGCGAGGGCATACCTGCCGCTCGGGCCGGCGGACAAGAACTTCCCGGCCTGGTCCTGGACCTCTACTCCACGCTGGTCGCCTGTCACTCGGAAAAGGAAGAACGTGCTCCGGAAGAACGGCCACACCAACATCCCAGCTGGCCTCCGCCACGTCTCCTACGACCCCTTCAACAGGCCGCTCGGCCTGTTCGGCAGGCGACCAGCCGGCCCAGCTCCGGGCCACCGTGCGCGCGATCGCGGCGGCCGGGGCCACCTCGGTGACGCCCCTGGTGCTGCATATGCGGCCCGGTGCCCGCGAGTGGTTCATGAGCTGGCTCGGGGCGCACCACCCGCACCTGGTGCGGCGCTACGAGCGGCTTTACGCGGAGGGCGCCTACGCGCCCAAGTGGTACCAGCGCCGGGTCACCCGTCAGGTGCACGAGCCGGCCGAGGAGTACGGCATCGGGCCGAACCGCACCGGCACCGCCCGCCGGATCCCGGTACCGGCGGCGGAGGAGGAGCCGGTGCCGACGGAGCCGACCCAGCTCACCCTGCTCTGACCGACCTGCGGGCCGGGTGGCGTTCGGGCGCAACCCTCGGACCAATTGGGTCATTAATCGTCAGAAAGTGTTCTTTGGGCTCCCGTTTCCGGGACGATGCGGCGAGGACCGTGGCACGTGCGGTCCGCTCCCCTCCGTCCTGGGAGGACCCATGCGAACACGCGCAGCCGTGCTGTGCGCCGTCGCCGCCGTCGTGGCCGGTTCGTTCACCGCCCTGCCCGCGACCGCCGCCGCCCGAGCCCCCGTCCAGGCCTCCCCGGTGACCTGGAAGAAGTGCGGCACCACCGACTACCCGACACTCCAGTGCGGTTCGGTCAGGGTGCCCCTCGACCACCGCAACCCGCGCGGGCGGCAGATCACGCTGGCCCTCTCGCGCGTCCCGCACACCGCGTCGGCCTCTCAGGGGCCGTTGCTGGTCAACCCCGGCGGTCCCGGCGGCAGCGGGCTGGCCCTCGCGGGCTTCGTGGCGTCCACGCTGCCCAAGAAGGTGGCCGCCCAGTACGACGTCATCGGCTTCGACCCGCGCGGCGTCGGCAGGAGCAGCCCGTCGATCGACTGCGCGCCCGGCTACTTCAAGCCGGTGCGCCCCGACTCGGTCCCGGCCACCCCCGCCCTCGAACAGGCGAACCTCAAGCGGGTGCGGTCGTTCGCGGCGGCCTGCGGAAGGAAGTACGCGAACCTGCTGCCGTACCTCGACACGGTCGACGCCGCACAGGACCTCGACTCGATCCGCCAGGCCCTCGGCGCCCGGCGGATCAGCTACTTCGGCTACTCGTACGGCACCTATCTGGGCGCGGTCTACGCGAAGCTGCACCCGGACCGGATCCACCGCCTGGTCCTGGACTCGATCGTCGACCCCACGGGCGTCTGGTACGACGACAACCTGAGCCAGGACTACGCGTTCGACGACCGCCAGCGCGCCCTGATGGCCTGGATCGCGAAGTACGACTCGACGTACCGGCTCGGCACCGACCCCAAGAAGGTCGAGGCCAAGTGGTACGCCATGCGGGCCGCGCTGGCGAAGAAGCCGGCCGGCGGAAAGGTCGGCGCCTCCGAACTGGAGGACACCTTCATCCCCGGCGGCTACTACAACGGCTACTGGCCCTACCTGGCCGACGCGTTCTCCGCCTACGTCAACGGCAGGAAGACGGCGGCCCTGGTGGAGGCGTACCAGAACTTCGCCGCCGTCGACGCCTCCGGCGACAACGGCTACAGCGTCTACGCCGCCGTACAGTGCCGGGACTCCTCCTGGCCGCGGGACTGGAACCAGTGGCGCAAGGACAACTGGGCGGCGTACGCGAAGGCGCCGTTCATGGTCTGGAACAACGCCTGGTACAACGCGGCGTGCGCGTCCTGGCCGACGAAGGCGCTCAAGCCGCCGAACATCGCCAACGCGAAGCTCCCGCCGGTCCTCCTCTTCCAGGCGACGGACGACGCGGCCACTCCCTACCAGGGCGGCGTCACGGTCCACCGCCTGCTGGCCGGCTCCAGCCTGGTCGTCGAGCAGGGCGGCGGCAACCACGGCATCACGCTCAGCGGCAACACCTGCCTGGACACCCGCCTCGCCGCCTACCTGACCGACGGCACGGTCCCGCACGGCACCGGCACCGTCGACGCGGTCTGCAGGAAGACCCCCGACCCGAAACCCCTCACCACCAAGGCGGCCTCGACGTCGTCCCGCGGCTCGACCCTGCACGGGCTGCTGGGATTCCGTCGCTGAGCAGGTCCCGACGTACCGTCGGGGGCGTTGTCGGACCCGTGGTCGGTGGTGGCCGGCTGACGCCGAATCACGGGCGGGCGGAGCCGTCCGCTCCTTAGGGTGCCGTCATGGACGACACCTCGCTCCCGCCTGCCCTGCGCGTCCGGCCGATGGCGCTCGCCGACTGCGAGCGGGTCTCGGAGATCCGCGTCCGGGGCTGGCAGTACGCGTACCGGGGCCTCATGCCGCAGTCCTTCCTGGACGGACTCAGTGTCGAGCGGGACGCCGAGCGGCGGCGGTCCCGGTTCCGGGACCGCGGGGACGCCGTGACGGAGCTGGTCGCCGAGCGGGGCGGCACCATCGTGGGGTGGGCGGCGCACGGACCGTACCGGGACGGTGAAGTGCGCACCGCCGACGCCGAGTTGTACGCCCTCTACGTGGACGCGGCACACCTCGGCACGGGCGCCGGGCGGGCGCTGCTCGCGGCGGTCCTCGAGCAGTGCGCCGGGCACCCGTGCCTGTACCTGTGGGTGCTGAGGGAGAACGCGCGCGCCCGGCGGTTCTACGAGATCGCCGGCTTCGCGGCCGACGGCGTCGAGGAGCCGTACGAGGTCGACGGGGTGCCGGTGCCCGAGGTGCGGTACGTCAGGGAGCTCGGCGTCACCTCTGCCTAGGGATGCGGGCGAGGGCCTGGACCGCCGCCTCGGCGAGGGCGGGGTGGGCCAGGGCCTCGGTCAGGACCCGGCGGGCGCGGGTGTCGCCGAGGGCGCCGAGGCCGTCCACGCAGGCGAGGGCGACCTTGCGGTAGGGATCGTGCGGGCGCAGCCGGCGCTCCAGGGTGGTGATCAGGGCGGGGACGGACTCCGGGGCACGGAGTTCGGCCAGGAGACGGACGGGGTGCAGGGCGTAGGCGACGCGGAGTTCGTTGGTGGCGAGGGCGGCGGCCGCTCGGGCGGTGCGCGGGTCCTGGAGGCGGGCGAGGGCGTAGGCGGCGGAGGCGCAGCGGGGTGGGTCGCGGTGGTTGAGGAGGAGGACCAGGGTCTCGAAGGCCCGCCGGTCGCCGGCCGTCCCCAGCCGGAACGCCGCCAGCTCCCTGGCCCACAAGGGCTGTCCGGTCGCGGTGAGCACCTCCGCCAGTGCGTCCTCGTCCTCGGTGGCCAGGAGCCGGTCGAAGGCGGCCGTCCCCTGCGACTCCCGCCGCAGACGCTCCGTGAGTGATCGCAACTCTTCGTCCACGAAGCCCAGCGTAGAGGGGCTGCGGCAGGCGAGGGACGTACATCACAAAGTCGGGGGGCTGGCGCGCTCGTTACCCGCCGGTTAAGCTCAATCGAGCGAGTGTCACCCACTCGCACTACCGCTCACGCCGGTTTGGTGACGCAGCCGCCGTGAGTACGAAGGTCGGTTCGGTACTTCGGTACCGCAGGTCCGGCCCGGCTCCGGGACAGGGCCGGTCGGAATCCGCCGCCGGGCGTGTGCGCGCCCGTGGCGGCAGCACCGGGCGTGTGCGCTCGCAGCCCGGCACCACCCGCATTCACGCAGCTCTCTCCGCACCCGGTGCGCCGCTCGGCGCACCCGGGCGCGTTTCCAGTCGTCACCCTCATTCCTGGAGTCCCGCGATGGCCACTCCCCAGTCCGACCCTTCCCTGTCCCCGCTCCAGACGATCGCCGTCGTCGGCCTCGGCACCATGGGTGCCGGTATCACCGAGGTCCTCGCGAGGGCCGGCCGCCAGGTGATCGGCATCGACGTCGGCGAGGCCCAGGCCGCCCGGTCCGTCGCCGCGCTGGAGGCCTCCACCGCCCGGGCCGTGGCCCGCGGCAAGCTGACCGAGCAGGAGCGCGCCGGCATCCTCGGCCGGGTCCGCACCGGCACCGACCTGTCGGCCGCCGCCGACGCCGACCTGGTCATCGAGGTGGTCCCGGAGTCGTACGACATCAAGCACCAGGTCCTGCGGGAGCTGGACGGCATCGTCCGCCCCGAGACCATCCTCGCCACCGGCACCAACGCGCTCTCCGTGACCCGGCTGGCCGCCGACTCGGCCCGCCCCGAGCGCGTCCTCGGCCTGCACTTCTTCAACCCTGCCCCGGCGATGAAGCTGGTCGAGGTGGTCTCCTCGGTCCTCACCGCGCCGGGCGCCGTCGCCGCCGTCACCGACCTGGCGATCGAGCTGGGCAAGGAGCCGGTCGCGGTGGGCGACCGCCCCGGGTTCGTCGCGGACGGGCTGCTGTTCGGCTACCTCAACCAGGCCGCCGCGATGTACGAGGCGAAGTACGCCTCCCGCGAGGACATCGACGCGGCCATGCGGCTCGGCTGCGGCCTGCCGATGGGCCCGCTGGCCCTGCTGGACCTGATCGGCATCGACACGGCGCGTACGGTCCTGGAGGCCATGTACGCCGAGTCCCGCGACCGCCTGCACGCCCCGGCACCCATCCTCAAGCAGCTCAGCGAGGCGGGCCTGACCGGCCGCAAGTCGGGCCGCGGCTTCTACTCCTACGAGGCCCCGGGCAGCGCCACCGTCGTCCGGGACGCGCTCACGCCGCTGGACGGCGCCGCGCTCACCCCGGGCCGTACGGTCCGCTCGGTCGGCGTCGCCGGCTCCGGCACCATGGCCTCCGGGATCGCCGAGGTCTTCGCCAAGGCCGGGTACGAGGTCGTCCTCGCCGCCCGCAGCGAGGAGAAGGCGCAGGCGGCCAAGGCCCGCATCGGCAAGTCCCTGGACCGCTCCGTCGGCAAGGGCCGGATGACCGCCGAGGCGGCCGCGCAGACCCTGGACCTGATCACCCCGGCGGGCTCGTACGACGCCTTCGCGGACGTCGACCTGGCCGTCGAGGCGGTCGCCGAGGACCTGGAGGTCAAGCGGCAGCTGTTCCAGACCCTGGACAAGGTCTGCAAGCCGGGCGCGGTCCTGGCCACCACCACCTCCTCGCTGCCGGTCGTCGCCTGCGCCCGCGCCACCTCGCGTCCGCAGGACGTGATCGGGATGCACTTCTTCAACCCCGCGCCGGCCATGAAGCTGGTCGAGGTGGTCCGTACCGTGCTGACCGGCGAGGACGTCCACGCGACCGTCCGCGAGGTCTGCGGCCGCATCCGGAAGCACCCGGTCGACTGCGGCGACCGGGCCGGCTTCATCGTGAACGCGCTGCTGTTCCCGTATCTCAACAACGCGATCAAGATGGTCGAGGAGCACTACGCGTCCCTCGACGACATCGACGCGGCGATGAAGCTCGGCGGCGGCTACCCGATGGGCCCGTTCGAGCTCCTGGACGTGGTCGGCCTGGACGTCTCCCTCGCCATCGAGAAGGTGCTGCACCGGGAGTTCCGCGACCCGGGCCTCGCGCCCGCGCCGCTCCTGGAGCACCTGGTGGCCGCGGGCTGCCTCGGCCGCAAGACCGGCCGTGGCTTCCGCGAATATGCCCGCCGCTGACGGCGTCGGCGACTGGTTCCGGGACGAGAAGGACTGGGGCGGACTGCTCGACCCCACTGACGGTCCCCCGCCCTTCGCGGGCGGGGGAAACCCCGGACCTGCGCATCGAGCTGCGCACATGCAGTACGTTCGGGTCATGTCCCAGCCCGCCAAGTCCTCACGTACCCCCGCCACGCCCGACGCGCCGGAGAGCGCCGCGGGCAGCCGCGCGGCGGCCCAGCGGCTCAAGATGCGCCGGGAGCTGGCGGCCGCCGCGATGGAGCTCTTCGCGACGAAGGGGTACGAGGCGACCACCGTCGACGAGATCGCGGCCGCGGCCGGGGTCGCCCGCCGCACCTTCTTCCGCCACTTCCGCTCCAAGGAAGAGGCGATCTTCCCGGACCACGACGACACGCTGATCCGCGCCGAGGCCGTGCTGAACGCGGCTCCGGCCCACGAGCACCCGCTCGACACGGTGTGCCGCGGCATCAAGGAAGTCATGAAGATGTACGCGGCCCGGCCGGACATCTCGGTCGCCCGCTACAAGCTCACCCGCGAGGTACCCACCCTGCGCGAGGCGGAGATCGCGTCGGTGGCCCGCTACGAGCGTCTCTTCACCCGCTATCTCCTCGGCCACTTCGACGAGCACGCCCACGCGGACGACGCGAACGACGACCCGCTGCTGGCCGAGGTCGCGGCGTCGGCGGTGGTCACCGCCCACAACCACGTGCTGCGGCGCTGGCTGCGGGCCGGTGGCCAGGGGGACGTCGAGCTCCAGCTGGACCATGCCTTCGCGATCGTACGGAAGACGTTCGGGAACGGGATCGGGGCGGGCAGAGAGGCCGCGCCTCGCCCGGCCGCGCCGGCTTCCGTCGCGTCGCAGGGTGAGGTGCTGGTGACGGTCGCTCGCACGGACGCGCCTCTGGACGAGGTGATGCGCACGATCGAGCAGGCGCTGAAGGAGCGGTCGTAAAGAGACGGTAGGGGTGGGTCGCGGTCACAGAACCGCGGCTCCGCCGCTCGTCCTCAAACGCCGGACGGGCTGAGTGGGTGACCGCGGCCCGGGCCGAAAAGTGCTGCCAGGCCGCCGTGCGTCTCCCCCCTCACGGGCCCCAGCGCCCGGCAACCCGGCCGCCGACGCCGACGTCGGCACGCGCTGACGCATGCGTCACACCGTTCGCGTGATCGACGCCTCACAGTCCGGCCCCGACATTCGGACGTCTCCCGCAAGACGGGCCATTTTCCCCTACTCGTCGGTAGGTTTGATCGATCATCGCTCATTTGTTACGTAAAGATTTCATCTGAGAGCGATTTCTGGCACTCAGTGCCTTGCCGCCTGACACGCGGTGTCATACGTTGAGGGTGTCCGGCCTGTCCCGGAGAGCCCACCAGCTCCCCCGCCGGACGCCTGCGTCACAGGCAACCTCCCGCGCCACAAAGCGCTGCCGGAGCACCACCCCGCCGAACCGACGGCATCTTTCCCAAAACCCTCAGCAGCACCGACGTAACCCTCAGCGCCCCTTCCCTCGAGGGGCGCAAGCATCGCCGGAGGCAACACCGTGACCACTCAGGCCATTCTGGACGCGATCCAGTCGCCGGAATCTACGCCGGCCGACTTCGCCGCCCTGCCGCTCCCCGAGTCGTACCGCGCGATCACCGTGCACAAGGACGAGACGGACATGTTCGCGGGCCTGGAGACCCGCGACAAGGACCCGCGCAAGTCGATCCACCTCGACGAGGTCCCGCTGCCCGAGCTGGGCCCGGGCGAGGCCCTGGTCGCCGTCATGGCATCGAGTGTCAACTACAACTCGGTGTGGACCTCGATCTTCGAGCCGCTGTCCACGTTCGGCTTCCTGGAGCGCTACGGCCGCGTCAGCGAGCTGGCCAAGCGGCACGACCTGCCCTACCACATCATCGGCTCCGACCTCGCGGGCGTCGTCCTGCGCACCGGCCCCGGCGTCAACGCCTGGAAGCCCGGTGACGAGGTCGTCGCGCACTGCCTGAGCGTGGAGCTGGAGTCCAGCGACGGCCACAACGACACGATGCTCGACCCCGAGCAGCGCATCTGGGGCTTCGAGACCAACTTCGGCGGCCTCGCCGAGATCGCGCTGGTCAAGTCCAACCAGCTGATGCCGAAGCCGGACCACCTCAGCTGGGAGGAGGCCGCCGCCCCGGGCCTGGTCAACTCCACCGCCTACCGGCAGCTGGTCTCCCGCAACGGCGCCGGCATGAAGCAGGGCGACAACGTCCTGATCTGGGGCGCGAGCGGCGGGCTCGGCTCGTACGCCACGCAGTTCGCGCTGGCCGGCGGCGCCAACCCGATCTGCGTCGTGTCCTCGCCGCAGAAGGCCGACATCTGCCGGGCCATGGGCGCCGACGCGATCATCGACCGCAACGCCGAGGGCTACAAGTTCTGGAAGAACGAGCAGGAGCAGGACCCGCGCGAGTGGAAGCGCTTCGGCAAGCGCATCCGCGAACTCACCGGCGGCGAGGACATCGACATCGTCTTCGAGCACCCCGGCCGCGAGACCTTCGGCGCCTCCGTCTACGTCACCCGCAAGGGCGGCACCATCACCACCTGCGCCTCCACCTCGGGCTACATGCACGAGTACGACAACCGCTACCTGTGGATGTCCCTGAAGCGGATCATCGGCTCGCACTTCGCCAACTACCGCGAGGCCTGGGAGGCCAACCGGCTGATCGCGAAGGGCAGGATCCACCCCACCCTGTCGAAGGTCTACTCCCTGGAGGAGACCGGCCAGGCCGCCTACGACGTGCACCGCAACCTGCACCAGGGCAAGGTCGGCGTCCTCTGCCTCGCTCCCGAGGAGGGCCTCGGCGTGCGCGACGGGGAGATGCGGGCCGAGCACCTCGACGCCATCAACCGCTTCCGCAACATCTGAGACACCCGAGGTCATAGATGACTGAGCGTCAGATCGCCGACGGGGCACGTGTGAAGGACCGGCCGTGGCTCATGCGCACGTATGCCGGGCACTCCACGGCCGAGGCGTCCAACGAGCTGTACCGGCGCAACCTCGCCAAGGGCCAGACGGGTCTGTCGGTGGCGTTCGACCTGCCGACGCAGACCGGCTACGACCCCGACCACATCCTCGCCCGCGGCGAGGTCGGCCGGGTGGGCGTGCCCGTCTCGCACCTCGGTGACATGCGCCGGCTGTTCCAGGACATCCCCCTGGAGCAGATGAACACCTCGATGACGATCAACGCCACCGCCATGTGGCTGCTGGCGCTCTACCAGGTCGTCGCGGAGGAGCAGGGCGCGGACGTCACCAAGCTCCAGGGGACGACCCAGAACGACATCGTCAAGGAGTACCTGTCCCGGGGGACGCACGTCTTCCCGCCCGGGCCCTCGCTCCGCCTGACGACGGACATGATCGCGTACACGGTCTCCCACCTCCCGAAGTGGAACCCGATCAACATCTGCAGCTACCACCTGCAGGAGGCGGGCGCCACGCCGGTCCAGGAGATCGCGTACGCGATGTCCACCGCGATCGCCGTCCTCGACGCGGTGCGCGACTCCGGCCAGGTGCCGCAGGAGCGCATGGGCGACGTCGTCGCCCGCATCTCCTTCTTCGTGAACGCCGGCGTCCGGTTCGTCGAGGAGATGTGCAAGATGCGCGCGTTCGGCCGCATCTGGGACCAGGTCACCCGCGAGCGGTACGGCATCGAGGACCCCAAGCAGCGGCGGTTCCGGTACGGCGTGCAGGTCAACTCCCTCGGGCTGACCGAGGCGCAGCCGGAGAACAACGTCCAGCGGATCGTGCTGGAGATGCTCGCGGTGACGCTCTCCAAGGACGCACGCGCGCGTGCCGTGCAGCTTCCCGCCTGGAACGAGGCCCTCGGCCTGCCGCGGCCCTGGGACCAGCAGTGGTCGCTGCGCATCCAGCAGGTGCTCGCCCATGAGAGCGACCTGCTGGAGTACGACGACATCTTCGAGGGCTCGCACGTCATCGAGGCGAAGGTCGCCCAGCTGGTCGAGGACTCGCTCGCGGAGATGGAGCGGATCCAGGAGATGGGCGGCGCGATGGCCGCCGTCGAGTCCGGCTATCTGAAGTCGCAGCTGGTGGCCTCGCACGCCGAGCGGCGGGGCCGGATCGAGTCCGGCCAGGAGAAGATCGTCGGCGTCAACATCTTCGAGACCACCGAGCCGAACCCGCTCACGGCCGACCTGGACACCGCGATCCAGACGGTCGACCCGGCGGTCGAGGCCCGGGTCGTCGAGGCGATCGGGCACTGGCGCGACACCCGCTACCAGCCGCCGTTCAACCACCCGCGGCCCTGCAAGGCCCTGGAGCGGCTGAAGGAGGCCGCCAAGGGCACCGACAACCTCATGGAGGCCACCCTGGAGTGCGCCCGCGCCGGGGTCACGACCGGCGAGTGGGCGGGCGCGCTCCGGGAGGTGTTCGGCGAGTTCCGGGCACCCACCGGGGTCTCCTCGGCTCCGATCGCGGTCCCCGTCGAGCCGGGCTCGGCGCTGGCCGAGGTGCGGGCCCGGGTGGACGCGACCGCGCGCGACCTGGGCAGCGGCAAGCTCCGCTTCCTGGTCGGCAAGCCGGGCCTCGACGGTCACTCCAACGGCGCCGAGCAGATCGCGGTGCGCGCCCGGGACGCCGGCTTCGAGGTGGTCTACCAGGGCATCCGGCTCACCCCCGAGCAGATCGTGGACGCGGCCCTGGCCGAGGACGTGCACGCGGTCGGCCTGTCGATCCTCTCCGGGTCGCACGCCCAGCTGGTCCCGGACGTCCTGGAACGACTCCGTGTGGCCGGTGCCACAGATATACCGGTGATCGCCGGTGGCATCATCCCGAACGGGGATGCCGAGCAACTGCGGGAAGCCGGAGTGGCCGCGGTCTTCACCCCGAAGGACTTCGACATCACCGGAATCATCGGCCGCATCGTCGACGAGATCCGGAAAGCGAACAAGCTCGACCCCCTGGAGGTCCCCGCATGACCGCCCGCCCGTCGCCCGCCACCACCCCTCCAACGAGCGGCTCCGCCGCACACCTTCCTGCTGTCAACCGGCTCCGCCCGCGGCGTTCCTGCCTGGCCGTACCCGGTTCGAACCCCCGCTTCCTGGAGAAGGCGCAGGGCCTCCCGGCGGACCAGGTCTTCCTCGACCTGGAGGACGCGTGCGCGCCGCTCGCCAAGCCCGGGGCGCGGCACACCATCGTCAAGTTCCTCAACGAGGGCGACTGGACCGGCAAGACGCGCGTGGTGCGGGTCAACGACTGGACGACCGAGTGGACGTACCGTGACGTCGTGACCGTGGTCGAGGGCGCCGGGCAGAACCTTGACTGCATCATGCTGCCGAAGGTGCAGACGGCCCAGCAGGTCGTCGCGCTGGACCTGCTGCTGACCCAGATCGAGAAGACCATGGGCTTCGAGGTCGGCAAGATCGGCATCGAGGCGCAGATCGAGAACGCCCAGGGCCTCAACAACGTCAACGAGATCGCCACCGCGTCCCAGCGCGTCGAGACGATCATCTTCGGCCCGGCCGACTTCATGGCGTCCATCAACATGAAGTCGCTGGTCGTGGGCGAGCAGCCGCCCGGCTACCCGGCGGACGCCTACCACTACATCCTGATGAAGATCCTGATGGCGGCCCGCGCCAACAACCTCCAGGCGATCGACGGCCCCTACCTCCAGATCCGCAACATCGACGGCTACCGCGAGGTCGCCCGGCGTGCCGCGGCGCTCGGCTTCGACGGCAAGTGGGTGCTGCACCCGGGCCAGGTC
>NZ_JAEKKT010000302.1 GCF_019510245.1 Streptomyces sp.
ACGAGGGCGGTTCGATCCCCTACATCCTCCGCACCCCCGAGCAGCTCGCGCGCTACTTCGACGGACTGGAGCTGCTCGAACCGGGCGTGGCGTCGTGCTCGCGCTGGCGCCCCGACACCGAGGCGTTGGGCCTTCCCGCGGAGGTGCACCAGTACGGTGGTGTGGCCCGCAAGAGCTGAGAACGCTCCCGGCGTGGGGTCAGGTCTCCTGGAGGACGCGGTGCAGGATCGTGGGCGTCTCGTCCGGTGACGCGGCCTCGACGGCCAGGCGGTTCATGGCGTCCCAGTAGGACTCGATGTCGGCGGGACGGTCGGGATAGAGGCCGGTGGCGAGTTGTTCGAGGTAGACGACGTCGGGCAACTCGCTGCCGGGCAGCCGCACGATGGTGAACGGGCCGCCCTCCGCCGAGTGGCCGCCGGAGAGGAACGGCAGGATCTGGAGGGAGACCTGCGGGAGCCGGCAGATCTCGATGAGATGCCTGAGCTGGCCGCGCATCGTGGAGCCGCCGCCCACGGGCCGCCGCAGCGCCGCCTCGTCGAGCACGGCCCAGAGCCTGGTCGCCGGCTGTCTGTGCAGGATCCGCTGCCGTGAGATCCGTAACGCGACACGTCGTTCGATCTCCTGCGGGGACGCGTCCGGGTGGGCGAGCCGGAGGGAGGCACGGGCGTAGTCGGGGGTCTGCAGCAGGACCGGAACACGCTGGACCTCGAAGCAGCGGACGAGACTCGCCGCCTGTTCGGCCGCGAGGTAGGTCTGCGTCCAGGCGGGCACCACATCGTTGAAGTACTGCCACCAGGCAGGGGTGTTGGACTCCTCGACCAGCGTCAGCAGGGTGGCGCGTTCGGCCTCGCCCGTGACGCCGTAGAGAGTGAGCAGATCCTCCACGTCCCGCAGCTTGAAGCCGTGACGGCCTGCCTCCATACGACTGATCTTCGACCGTGAGCCGCGGATGGCATGCCCCGCGTCCTCACGCGAGACCCCCCGCTCCTCCCGCAGCCTGCGCAGCCGCGCGCCCAGCAGCAGCCGCGGCACCATGGGCCCGGCCGACCGCCCGCCCAGGATCCCGCTGTCGATCGGTGTTCCTGCGGACTTATGGGCACCCATGGGCATTTCTCCCTGCGGTGAAACTCGACTGTGCACACGTACAGGCACTGCGAGTTGCCATCGTAGGGGCTGACGGCCCGGCTCGGATCGGTACCCGGAAGGTCCGGGCGGCGACGACGCGAACCACGCATGCCGAGCAATGCGAGAGCAGCAACTGTCCCGAGTCGACGGCCTGTTCGTCGGCCGAAGGCCGTCTACCCGCGCCGGGCGCGACCGGGCACACTGAAGCGTCGGCCGCGGCCTTGCGCCCTCACGTGTCCCCCTCACCGGTCCTACCGCACTCGGGAGGCTTCAGTGATCAGAGCACGCCGTACCGGCGCCAGACGTCCACGGCTGATCGCCTCGGTGGTGAGCCTGCTCGTGGTGACCGCTCTCGCGATGTCCGGCACCGGCGCGGCCGCGGCGCCCGAGGCCGACGCCACACCAGCCGCCGCCTCGGTGTCCGGCGCGGTCTCGGCCGTCGAGTCCCTGGGAATCGCCGGAACGACCTGGGCCGTCGACGAGCGCACCGGGAAGCTGCGGGTACGCGCCGACTCCACGGTCGCCGACACGGACCTGACCAGAATCCGCCGGGCCACCGGGCGTTTCGCGGGTGCCGCGACCCTCGAAAGGCTCGACGGTCGGCTCCGCACCCTCCTGTCCGGCGGCGACGGCATCCACACGTCCGGCCGGCGCTGCTCGGCGGGGGTCAACGTGCACAGCGGCTCCACGTACTACCTCGTCACGGCCGGTCACTGCACCGACGGCATGCCCACCTGGTACACCAGCTCCGCCATGACCACGACAATCGGCCCCACCGCCGGCACCAGTTTCCCCGGCGACGACTTCGGTGTCGTCCGGTACTCCAACCCGGCAGTACCGCACCCCGGCACCATCGGAACCGTCGACGTCACCGGGACCGCGACCGCCTACGTCGGCCAGAGCGTCTGCCGCCGGGGAGCGACCACCGGCGTCCACTGCGGCAGGGTCACCGCGCTGAACGCCACCGTCAACTACGGGGACGGAGCCGTCGTCACGGGGTTGATCCAGACCAACATCTGCGCCGAGCCCGGCGACAGCGGCGGCCCGCTCTACGCAGGCGACAAGGTCGTCGGCATCCTCTCCGGCGGCTCCGGGAACTGTGCCACGGGAGGGACCACCTATTACCAGCCGATCCAGGAGGTGCTGAACGCGTACGGGCTGTCCGTGTACTGACGAGGTGTTGGACACCGGAGAATCGGCAGGTGAGAGACGGCCGCCATACCCTCAAGCCCCCAGGGGGCAGTTGTTCACCAGGGTCGCGGATTCCGCACCGGTGGGCAGGCCCACGGTCCGGGAGACGGGCGGCCGCCTGCCGGTGCCGAGCCAGCGTTCGAGGGCCGTGAACGCCGTGCGGTAGCAGGGCGCGAGGGGACGCAGCCGGTCCGGGAACACGTCGGCCAGGGAATCGGTGTGGGTGCCGCCCTCGATGCGGTAGTAGCGGTACAGACCGTCTCGTCCGGCGTGGCGCACCATACGGGCGTAGACATCCGAGTCCTGGCTGATGGGCAGCAGGACGTCCAGGGTGCCGTGCAGGGTGATCAGCGGCTTGCCGATCCGACCGGTCAGGGCGATCCTCGCCACGGCCCGCCGCACCTCGTCGGGACGCGTCGCGTAGTCGTAGTCGGTGTCGCAGGCCGGTGTCCCCGCCGCGCAGTACGGCGTACCCGCCTCTGTCGCCCCGTCGAAACCGGGGTCGAGTTCCTCACGGTAGATCCGCTGGGTCAGGTCCCAGTAGACCTGGTGGTGATACGGCCAGAGAAACTCCGACCCGGCCGGGAACCCCGCGGCGTGCAGGGCCTCCTGCGCCTCCCGGGCGCGTCCGCCCCCGGCTGCGTACACCGGGTAGTGGCGCAGCGCCGCGGGCAGGAAGTCCAGCAGGGTGGGCCCGTCGGGGCGCCACAAGGTGCCTTCCCAGTCGACTCCGCCGTCGTAGAGCTCGGGACGGTTCTCCAACTGCCAGCGCACCAGGTATCCGCCGTTGGACATGCCCGTCACCAGAGTGCGCGCGGGCGGACGGTGGTAGCGCCGGGCGACCGTGACCCGGGCGGCTCGGGTGAGCTGGGTGAGCCGGGCGTTCCACTCGGCGATGGCGTCACCCGGCGCCTTCCCGTCCCGGTAGAAGGCGAGACCGGTGTTGCCCTTGTCAGTGGCGGCGTAGGCATA
This sequence comes from Streptomyces sp., assembly GCF_019510245.1. Lineage (GTDB taxonomy): Bacteria > Actinomycetota > Actinomycetes > Streptomycetales > Streptomycetaceae > Streptomyces. The sequence continues at coordinate 3,289 of NZ_JAEKKT010000302.1, forward strand.
GCCGCGGGACAGCACCGAGTCGGCGATGGCCCGGTCGTTGGCGTACTGCTCACGGTTGCCGGGGGTGCCGGCGACCACCAGGCCGCCGTTCCACCGGTCGGGCAGCCGGATGACGAACTGGGAGTCGTGTCTCCAGCCATGGTTGGTGTTCGTGGTGGAGGTGTCGGGGAAGTAGCCGTCGATCTGGATGCCGGGGACTCCGCTGGGGACGGTCAGGTCCTTCGGTGTCAGCCCGGCCCAGTCGGCCGGGTCGGTGTGCCCCGATGCGACCGTGCCCGCCGTGGTCAACTCGGCCAGACACGCCGCCTGTTGACGCTCGGCACCCGGTACGCGCAACTGCGTACGGTGCGCGCAGTGCCCGCCCGGATCTCCCGATGCGGCGGTGGCGGACGTGGGAGTGAGCACGAGAGCAGCCACGGCGAGGGCCGTGGGAACGCGGTGTTGCCAGGAGCCTGACGGAGAGCTGAGGGACAGACGCATCAGTGTGCCTCCGAGGACGCTGCAGGGATGCGCGGGAGACTAGGGCGCCCCACCCGCCTCAGACATAGGTCGGCCAACCACCGTCAGCCTTCCGGCAATGGTGCGGGACACCACTCCGGACCGGGAGGCAGGGTCCTGCCCGGCCGAGCGCGAGAGCGACTATGGGCGGCCCTCACACAGCACCTGCCTCGGTTCTGGCTGCTCAGCCCATGCCAGGGCCGGAGGGCGCGCCCCGATGATGCACGGCACACCGACCATCGGGCCCCGCCCGACATCAGGAGGCATTTCGTCATGGGACCGTCGCATCCTCCGTTCCGCTTCACGAAGAGCCGCAGCCTCGTCAGAGGCATCCGCCGCCGGGTCGCCGCAGCCGCGGGCACTCTGGCCCTCACAGCAGGCCTGGTCGCCATGAGCCCGCAGGCGTCCGCCGCGGGCCTGACGCAGATCACCGGCTTCGGCACCAACCCCGGCAACCTGTCCATGTACGCCTACGCACCGGACACCCTGCCGCCCGGCGCCCCGCTCGTGATCGCCCTGCACGGATGCACACAGAGCGCGAGCGACTACTACGCCCACTCCGGCTGGCCGGAGTTCGCCGACCGCTACGGCTTCGCGCTGGTCCTCCCCCAGACGGGCAGCACCAACAACGCCAACTCCTGCTTCAACTGGTTCGAGCCGGAGGACAGTTCACGCGGGCGGGGCGAGGCACTGTCGATCAGGCAGATGGTCGACAAGGCCGTCTCGCAGTACGGCAGCGACAGCCGGCAGGTCTACGTCACCGGCCTGTCCGCCGGCGGCGGCATGACCGCGAACCTGCTGGCGGCGTACCCCGACGTCTTCGCGGGCGGAGCCATCGACTCCGGTCTGCCCGCGTACTGCGCGACCACCGTGTCCGCGGCGTACACCTGCATGTACAGCCCTCCGGACAGGACCCCCGCCCAATGGGGCGACCTGGTACGCTCCGCCGCTCCCGCCGGCACCACGTCCTGGCCACGCGTCGCGATCTGGCAGGGCTCCGCCGACACCACCGTCCGGCCCGCCAACGCCACCGAGTTGCGCGACCAGTGGACCGACGTGTGGGGCATCGGCCAGACGCCTTCGCGCACGGAAAGCCTGAGCGGGGGCACCACGATGACCGCCTACGACGACGCCTCCGGCCGGCCCGCGGTCGAGGTCTACTCGGTCGCCGGCATGGCGCACGGGCTCGCGGTCGACCCGGGCAGCGGTACCGAGCAGTGCGGCGCCACCGGCACGTACTACCTCGACGCCATCTGCTCCAGCTACCACACCGTCCGCTTCTGGGGCCTCGACGGCCCCGACCAGGACACCGGTGCCCTGCCCGCGCCCTCGGGACTGACGGTCACCGGGACCACCGACACCACCACGGCCCTGAGCTGGAACGCGGTGCCCGATGCGGTCTCGTACACCGTGCGCCGAGACGGCACGAAGGTGGGCACCACCGGGTCGACCGCCTACACCGACACCGGCCTGACCGAAGGCACGACGTACGGCTACACCGTGGCGGCCGTGGACGCGGCAGGCGCGGCGGGCGCGGCCTCCGCCGTGGTGACCGCATCCACCACCGGGTTCACACCCACGTGTCATACCGCGAGCAACTACGACCACACGGTCGCCGGCCGGGCCCATCAGAGTGGCGGTCAGACCTACGCCAACGGCTCCGACGAGCCCATGGGGCTGTGGAACACGTTCACCGCGCACACCCTCGAGCAGACCGCGCCCGGCTACTACCTCGTCGCGGACTCCGGTTGCCCGGCCTGATCCCGGATCATCGATACATCGGGTGTATCAGGGGCTATTCACCCTCTAAATCACTCCAGAGTCGCCTCCACGGCTATCGAGTACGGTCGAAGTCATTGACTCCTCCGATGTATTGGTGTTGCCTCCCGACCGGATGGACCCCCACTCCCACAACGGAAGGACACCCGATGAACAGGAGATCCGTCTTACGGACAGCGGCCGGACTGCTGGTCGGCGGCCCCGCACTCGCCCTCTCCCGGCCCGCGGGCGCGGCGGTGGCCGCCGACCCGACCGACGGCTGGCAGCAGACGTCGTTCGCCTACAGCTGGCAGAAGCCCTGGAACCTCGATCTGAGCGAGCGTCACAGCTACAGCGGCGGAGTGCACCGGATGTGGGTGTACGCCAC
>NZ_JAEKKT010000055.1 GCF_019510245.1 Streptomyces sp.
ACTTCAGCACCACGGTGTTGCCCCACACCAGCGGCCACACGATGGAGCGCACGCCGAGGATCAGCGGCGCGTTCCAGGGTGCGATGCCGACGACGACGCCGACCGGCTGACGCACGCCGAGGGCGGTCAGGCCGGGCACGTCCGAGGGGATGACCTCGCCGACGGCCGCGTAGGCCTGGGCTGCTGCCTCGACGAGCATGCCCTTCGCGACGTGCACGTTGAAGCCGCACCAGGGGAGGGTGGCACCCATCTCGCGGCTCATCGTGGCCACGATCTCGTCGGTGCGCTCGCCGAGCAGCACGGCGGCCCGCTCCAGGATCGACCGGCGCGCGGCCGGCGGGAGGCTCGACCACTCCGGTAGGGCGGCCGCCGCCGCGTCCACCGCAAGGTTGACGTCCTCGACGGAGGCCGCCGCGACCCGCGCGATCGGCTAACCGGTGAGGGCCTCGGTCGTATGGAAGTAGCGGCCGTTCCTGGCCGCGATGTGCTCGCCCGCGATGAGGAGGTCGCTGGTCCGGACCGCACCGGATGCGGGTGCCTCGGTCTCAGTGGCTGACATGTGTTGCCTCACTTCCACGACAGCGGCGATCGCCGCATGAACCATGCAGGGCGATCGCCGCACGAACCACGTAGTCGAACACTCCATGTCCGGCGGCAGAATCTGAACGCCGTTGTCCATTCATCGAACAGCGGCGTGAGGATTGTGGCCGTCGGCCTTCCTGGATGTCAGACCGGCGGGAAACGCCTGCCCATGACCATGTGGGCCAGGAGCCAGCCCTCCGCGGTCTCCTCCCAGACCTTCGTCACCACCTCCTGCATCGGGAACGGCGCGAGGTTCTCGTCGAGGACGGTGTACATCTCGTGGAAACACGTGGTGATCGCGGTGTTGCCACGCACCGTGATCTCGAGCTCCGTGGCCTTCGCGGCAACGGAGCGGCGGCGGGTCACATGGAAATGGGCCCAGGTCTCCCGGTCGTCGACCATCCCGACCGGGCCATGGACGACGCGGCTGTCCTCGAGCATGAGGGGGATCAACGCTTTCTCGCCCTCGACGAGAGCGGCGAGCCATGCGGCCTCTGCCTGCTTGATCGCCTCGACGGCTTCGGGGTTCGCGGTGGACGTCGTTGTCGTCATAGGTCCAGCTCCAGGATCGGTGAGAGTGCTCGTGACGAGCACGTGGTGAACATGCCGTCGGCGCGCTCACGGTCGGTCAGGACGTCGTCGCGGTGATCGGGCTCTCCGGCGATCACGCGCACGATGCAGTCGCCGCAGATTCCCTGCTGGCAGGAGTAGGGGGCGTCGACGCCGGCCGCGAGCAGGACATCGAGGACGCTCTCGCCGTCCTTGATCTCGAACTCGCCGCCGGTCTTGGCGAGCCGCACCGTGAAAGCCCCGCCGGCCGTGTGGGCGGCGGCGTCCTCCACGGGGGCGAAGCGCTCCTTGTGAATCGCTTCGGCGGGCCATCCCGCTCCGAGTGAGGACGAGATCACGAAGTCCATGAAGCCGCCGGGACCACAGACGTAGACCACCGTGTCGGGGTCGGGCGGGCCGATGTCGGTGGCGGTGCTGAACCGCTGGTCGTCCGGGCCGTCGTCGAAGTGGAGCCGGACGCGGGGGTTGTGCTCCAGCTCGTCGGCGAACGCCGAGTCCGCCCGGCTCCGGGCGCAGTAGTGCAACTCGTACTCCGCGCCCCTGGCTTCGAGCTCGTGCGCCATGGCCAACAGGGGAGTCACGCCGATACCGCCGGCCACCAGCACATGGCGACGTGCCTCGTCCGAGACCCCGAACCTGTTCCGCGGCATGGAGATCCGCAGCCGGTCGCCCTCGCGGAGCCGGTGCATCCCCAGCGAGCCGCCGCGCGACGCCGTCTCGGCCAGCACTGCCAGCCGGTACCGGGTGCGGTCGTGCGGCGGCCCGCACAGGGAGTACTGGCGGACCAGGCCGGCGGCATCGTCCACCAGTACGTCCACGTGGGCACCGGCGGCGAACTCCGGGAGCTCGACGCCGTCGGGACTGACCAGTTCGAGCACCACGACCCGGGCGGTCGCGTCGCGCCGGGCGGCCACGATGGTGTCGAGCCACTCAATGCTCATCATTCTTGCTCAGACACCAGCCGCGGCCGGGGCGCCGGCGTCGTCGCCCGCGGGGCGCCTGCCGAGGGTGAAGAGGCCGGCGTGGGTGTGGTGGACCTCCGACGCGTCGCGGATGATGTTGATCGGGTCGCGCCCGGCTTCGACGTCGTCGACGATCGTGAGCAGCATGCGACGCAGCGCGACGACACCGCGGTCCTGGGTGGCCAGAGTCTCCTCGGAGTCCAGGGTGATCGCTCCCTGTGAGCCTTGGGCCTCCGCGTCACCGGGGAACCTCTGGCGCTCCTCGTCGGTCAGCTCGTGGTTCTGCTTGCCGTTCTGCGTGATGCCGATGGCGAAGTCGACCATGCGCTGGGGATTGTTCGTGCGGATCGAGAAGAAGAGCCGGTGGCTGGTGTCGTCGGAGGGCACGACCCACAGCAACTGGTCCTGCCGTTTGTCGGGGGCGACGGTCACGAAGTCCGGCAGGCCGAAGACGTTGGGAAGGAGCTGCTCCATCGTGAAGCCGAGCTCGACGACCTCGCCGTTCTCGCCCTCGACCTCGAGTCGCTGGGTCTGCTTCAGGCCGTGGTCCGTGCGCTCGTACGTCAGACGCTCGGCGATGGTGGCCGGGTCGAAGAAGTTCTCGGGGTAGCCGAAGGTGCCGGTTCCCTTCATCTGATATCCACTGTGCGCGGAGTGGAGCCAGGTGACGTGCGACGGGTCGGCGGAGTTCTCGTAGAGGTTGAGCCAGCTGAAGTCCGCCGGCATGCCGGTGACCGCGGCGTGCGGAACCGGCCAGCTGGCGAAGTACTTCTCGTCCTCCGCGGGGTTCTCCAGCGCGTCGTAGCGGGGGAGTTCGGGCTTGAGCTCGGGCGGGCCCATGTAGACGAAGACCAGGCCGTAGCGCTCCCCGACGGGGTACCACGGCTGACGGGCGGCGTCGCGCTTGCGCCCCAGGCCCGGCTCGCACGCCTGCTCGATGCAGCGGCCCTGGACGTCGAACTTCCAGCCGTGGTAGCAGCAGCGGATACCGTCGTCCTCGACGCGGCCGTAGAAGAGACTGGCGCCGCGGTGGGTGCAGCGCTCGATCACGACACCGGGGTTGCCCTGCCCGTCCCGGAACACGACCAGGTCCTCGCCCAGTACGCGGGTCTTCTGCGGCAGGGCGCCGGCGATGAGCGTTTCCGAGCTTGCGATCGGGTGCCAGTAGCGACGCAGTGCCTCGCCCATGGGCGTACCGGGGCCGACCTCGCGGAGGCGGGCGTTGTACGAAGGCTTCGGGCGGCCGTAGGCCGTGCCGGTGTCGACCTCTGAAGTGGTGGTCATCGTTCTGTCTCCCGTGCGGCTCGGGTGCACAGCAGATGGAGCATGCAGGGCAATGGGAACACCTGCGAGGGCACCGTCGTGTGCGACCTCGAATAGGATTGTTGATTCACATTCGCATTTAACCCGCGAGTGCGTCAAGGGTCATGCTCAGGTGCCCGTCGGCCGGGGAAGTGGTCGCTCGGCAGAAGGCATGGTGGGGGACGGGAGGCGATGAGGTGCACCGCTGATGGCTGTCCGGCGGCGCCGCTACAGGGGCTGCCGGAGGGGACGTTGGCGGCGTATACGCTGGTGCGGTGAGTATCGAACCGTCCCTCGACCTGCCGCCGGCGCAGCAGGCGCGCAGTCGGCTGACCCAGCAGCGCATCCTGGAGGCGGGCACGGCCCTGCTCGAAGAGGGCGGCACCGAGGCGCTCACCGTCGCGGCCGTCGCCGCCCGGGCGGGTGTCTCGGTGGGCAGCGTCTATCGCCGGTTCGGTGACAAGGACCGCCTGATCGCGGCCTTGCAGCACGACATGATCGACCAGTTCCGCGCCGACATCATCCGCCGCTTCACTCCACTGCGCACGGATCCGGCCGCGCTGATCGCCTCGGCGGTCTCCGGACTCACCGAGACGTATCAGGCGCACGAGCGCCTGATGCGCGTCTTCCTGGCCGCAGGCGCCACCGATCCATCGGTGGCCCGGGTCGGCTCCGAGGCCGCCATCGACGCCGTCCGTGTCTTCCGACAGTTCCTCGAGCCGATCGTGCCGTTGATCGACGCGCCGGAGCCGGAGGCGCGCGTGGATGTCGTCTATCGCTTGATCTACGGGACCTGCCAGAACCGTGTGCTGTACGGCGAACCCTTCGAGTCCGACCGACCCCTGACGTGGCGTCAGCTCACTGATGAGCTGGTGAACGTCGCCTGCCTGTACCTGCTCGGAACGGCGGTGCGGTGAGCTCGCCGTACCAGATGTGAATGTGATCCACGCTTCACATTCGCGTCCGGTGGCGACATACTGAGCGGACTCCACGGAAGACGGCCCCTCGACCTTTCGGTCGACGAGAGGCCGGCAAGGGAAGGAACCGCTCCATGCGAGAGCCGCTCAGCTACGAGATCGCGCACGGTGCCGCACTCGCCGCTCTGGAAGCAGGACGGGCCGAGGGTCACAAGGTGTGTGCCGTCGTGGTCAACCGAAGTGGTGTCACGAAGGTTCTCCTCAGTGACGACGGCGTGGGCCTGCTCGGTGTGGAGACCGCGCGACGCAAGGCCTACACGTCGGCCGTGAGCGGTGTCCCGACAGCCCAGTTCGCGGCCTTCGCGGCGTCCCCCCAGATGCAGCTGGCACCTCCCCACCTGGTCGATGCCAACCTTCTGCCGGTCGCCGGCGGCGTGCCGATCGTGACGGCCGACGGCGAGGTCATCGGCGCCATCGGCGTGGGCGGGGCCGACGACACCACGGACGACCGCATCGCGCAGCAGGCCCGCGATTCCGTCGCGAAGGTCGTCGCGTAGGTCGTTGTTGCGCGGGGCTGCAGGCTGGTCGGTACAGCGGCTGCGCTGAGGGCCGCTGCCGCCGTTGCCACCCCGGTGTGACGGCGGCACCGTTGGCGAACTGGTACAGGCCGGGCTCGGGGGCACCCGCAGCTCCGCGCTGTCCAACCCGCTGCAGCGAGTGTGGCGCGACCTCGAGGTCGCCAGCCGCCACGGCCTGAACAACGCATTGATGAGCCGGGGCGAATACGCACTCAGCCTGCTCGGAATGGACCAGGCGTTGCCCGACTTCCTCTGAAATCCCGACGACCCGAGATCACCGGCCCTGGTCCCCACGGCCCCCACCCGCCGTCACGTCGCATCGCGGGCTTGACGTGTCGGAAAGGGATCTGATGATGGCGGGGTGAGGACACAGAACGGCGAGTCGGTGCTGGCGAGGGCCGTCCGCATCTTCGAGGCGTTCACGCCGGAGGAGTCGGCCCTGACCGTCTCGGAGATCTCCCGGCGCACGGGGCTGCACGTGGCGACCGCGTCGCGCCTGGTGGCCGAGCTGGTGTCGTACGGCTTCCTGACCCGGGACGACGACCGCCGGGTGAGGATCGGCGTCCGCCTGTGGGAGCTGGCCACCCGGGCCTCACCCTCCCTGTCGCTGCGCAACGCGGCCATGCCGTTCATGGAGGGCGTCCACGACGTCGTCGGTCACCACGTGCAGCTCGGCGTGCTGGACGGCGACGAGGTGCTGTTCCTGGAACGGCTGACCGCACCGGAGGCCGTGATCAACTACACCCGCATAGCGGGCCGCCTCCCCCTGCACGCCTCCTCGAGCGGCCTGGTCCTGCTCGCCCACGGCCCCGCCGACCTCCGGGAACGGGTGCTCGACGGGCCCCTGGACCGTTACACCCCGGACACCCCCGTCACCCCCGCGCGGCTACGGGCCGTACTGGCCGAGGTCCGCCGCCAGGGGTACGCGTACTGCCCGGGTTACGTCCACCCGGACGCCCTGGGGGTCGCGGCGCCGGTGCGGGACGCGCGGGGTGACGTGGTGGCCGCGCTGGCGGTGATCGTGCCCAACGAGGCGGGGGGCTCGTCCGTCGTGCCCGTGGTGCGGACGGCGGCACGAGGTGTCTCCCGCGCGCTGGGAGCCGGCGGAAGTGCGTCTCTCAAGGATTCGTCTCTCACTGATTGAGAATGCCGTCGCGGCCGTCTCCCGTCGCCGCGCATCCTGCGGGCAACCCCAACGACGGGAGGCGACAACGTGGTCGGAACCAGTGCGGTGGCGGACGCCGGGCCCGGTGTCGGTCCGGGACTGATGGTCTCCGCGAAGGAGCACGTCGCCGAGGGCGTCGTGTCACTCACCCTCACCCACCCGGGCGGCGCCCGGCTGCCCGACTGGACGCCGGGTTCGCACATCGACCTGGTGCTGCCATGGGGGTCCCCCCGCTCGAGCGCAGCCGAGAGTGGGGGAGGGACGACCCGGCAGTACTCGCTGTGCGGCGACCGATGGGACGCGCACACCTACCGGATCGCCGTGCTGAGGGAGGCCGCGGGCCGGGGAGGATCCGCCCAGGTGCACGACCGGCTGCGTCCGGGTGACCGGGTCGGTGTCGGCGGTCCGCGCAATCACTTCCCCCTCGTGCCGTCGGAGAAGTACCTCTTCATCGCGGGCGGCATCGGCATCACCCCGCTGCTGCCCATGGTGCGACAGGCCGAACTGCTCGGCGCTGACTGGCAGTTGCTGTACGGCGGGCATACGCGGGCGTCGATGGCCTTTCGTGAGGAGCTCACTGCGGCCTACGGCGAGCGGGTGCACGTCGTCCCGCAGGACGAGCTCGGGCTGCTGGACCTGGTGGCCTGGCTGGGCACACCGCGCAGCGACACCAAGGTGTACTGCTGCGGCCCCGCCCCGTTGCTCGCCGCTGTCGCAGCGGTCTGCGCCGACTGGCCGCCGTACGCCCTGCGCACCGAGCGCTTCACCGCCGCCGCGCAGTCCGCGCCGGTGCGGGAGGAGCCCTTCGAGGTCGAACTGCGCCGCACCGGACGGACCGTGACCGTCACCCAGGAGATGTCCGTGCTGGAGGCGGTGCGCCGCGCCGGTGCGGACGTGCTGTCCTCCTGCGAACAGGGCACCTGCGGAACGTGCCTGACACCCGTGCTCGAAGGCCGGCCGGACCACCGGGACTCGGTGCTGTCCGACCACGAACGGGCCGCGAACGACTGCATGTTCCTGTGCGTGTCGCGCTCCTGCGGCGACCGTCTCGTCCTCGATCTCTGAGATCACCTGTCTTCCCCCTTGTCCCAAGGAGCCGCGATGACCGAGGCACTGGAGCGTGCCGTCCTGCCGCCCGTCAGTGACGCCGACCCGTTCGCCCACGAGGTCCTCCTGGACCCCGAACCGCTGCACCAGGCCCTGCGCGAGGCCGGTCCTGTCGTGTATCTGTCGCGCTACGACGTCCACGCGCTGGCCCGCTACGAACAGGTGCACGCGGCCCTGGTGGACTGGCAGCGTTTCGAGTCGGGTTCGGGCGTGGGCCTGGCCAACTTCCGGCACGAGAAGCCATGGCGTCCGCCGAGCCTGCTGCTGGAGGCCGACCCGCCCCGGCATGACGCCCCGCGCCGGGTGCTGCGCGAGATCCTCGCCCCGCCCGCCCTGGTGCGGCTACGCACGGCGTGGGCAGGGGTGGCCGAGGAGCTTGTCGACCAAGTCCTCGCCGAGGGAACCGAGTTCGACGCCTTCACCGCGCTGGCGCAGGCGTTTCCGCTGCGGGCGTTTCCGGACGCGGTCGGCCTGGGCCCGGACGGCCGGGAGCACCTCCTGCCGTACGGCAACATGGCCTTCAACGCCTTCGGCCCGCGCAACGACCTCGTCGCGGCGGACGCGCACCGAGTGGCCGAACTGTCGGCATGGGTGAACGCCCAGTGCGCACGGGAGGCGTTGAGCGAGGACGGCTTCGGCGCGCGGATCTGGGCCGCCGCGGACCGTGGCGACCTGACGTACGAACAGGCACCGCTGGTGGTGCGTTCCCTGCTCACCGCCGGCGTCGACACCACCGTGCACGGACTGGCGGCCTGCCTGTACGCCTTCGCCACCCATCCCGGCGAGTGGCAACGGCTGCGGCAGCGGCCGGAGTCGGCGCGCTCCGCGTTCGACGAGGCGGTCCGCTGGCAGTCCCCGGTGCAGACCTTCTTCCGCACCGCCACCACCGACGTCACCCTCGCCGGTACCGTCGTCCCGGCGGGCACGAAGATCCTCATGTTCCTGGGCGCGGCGAACCGGGACCCTGACCGCTGGCACGAGCCCGACTGCTTCGACCTCACCCGTGACCCTTCCGGGCATGTCGGCTTCGGCATGGGCGTCCATCAGTGCATCGGCCAGCACGTGGCCCGCCTGGAGGCCGAAGCACTGCTGACCGCCCTGGCCCGCCGCGTCGAGCGCATCGAACTCATCGGCACACCGCACCGCCACCCCAACAACACCTTGCGCTCATGGGCATCCCTGCCCGTGCGCGTCCACGGAGCGTGACGGGACACGGTGCGTCGGGACACGGAGCGTGACGCGACACGGCGCGGCCGATGCGGTCGTAGCGCCGTGGTGTGTCAGGTGTTCCAGGGGTCGTTCCGCAGGTGGCGGTCGAAGAAGCGCTCGATCAGCTGGGGGGTCAGCCGCACGGAGCCCACGGCGTCCGGGAAGCGGGAGGACCGCACCGTGGCCGTCATGGGGTTCAGTTCCCAGGCGCCGGTGTTGAGGAGGCCGTGGTCGGCGCCGTGCACCAGCAGCATATGGGACTCTGCGCCCGCGGCGACCAGGGTGTCGTGGAGGCGGCGGCTCTGGCCCGGGCCGATGAGCAGGTCGGCGTCACCGTGCAGGAGGAGCACGGGCGGCACCCGCGGGTGGACCTGCCGGGCCGGGCTGGCCTCGACCGCGGCGGCGGCCCGGTCCGCCGGCGGGCCGCCCAGCAGACCCCATGCCGGATCGGAGGGATCCACGCCCAGCATTCCCCCGGGCAGCGCGTCCTCATTGAGCCGGAGCAGATCGCTCGGGGGATAGCCCGCCACCACCGCGCGTACGCCGGGCACCGCGGGGGAGCCGTCGGCGTCGGTGGCGAAGGCCGTGAGCAGTGCGAGGTGCGCGCCGGACGAGCTGCCCCACAGGCCGATCGACGCCGGGTCCAGGCCGTTGGTGTCCGCGAGGTCGTGCAGGCGGCCCAACGCGGCCTGCACGTCGTGCAGTTGCGCGGGCCAGACGGCGACCTCGGAGGAGCGATACTCGATGTCCGCCATGGCGTATCCGCGTTCGGCGAAGAGCCGGGTCAAGCGGGGCCCGTAGCCCCGGCGTTGATGCCGCCAGCCGCCACCCGGAAGCCACACGATCACGGGAGTGGGGGCCGTCGCGAACGTAGGCAGGTACAGATCCATCCGCAGGTCCGCGCCCGGTGCCGCGCCGTATGCGATGTCGCGCACCACCCGGACTGGAGTCGGGTCGACCCTCTCGGACGGGAGCGGTGCCCGGCTGAGCCCTTCCATGAAGCGGCCCATGACGGCGGCGTTGTTCGCCGTTACGGCCGTCAGGCCCAAGGCCTGCGTCTGCTGCGGGGGCTCACTGGTCACCTGCTGGTCCTGTCCTGGTCATGGCGAGAAGGGGGAGGGCACGACGCTTGTGTTCACGGTGTTCGTCGAGCCGTCGCCGGTAGTGCGGTGCGAGCCTGTCCGGGGTCCAGTCGAAGTCGTCCGCCAGCCGCACGTCCACCGCGGACACTCCGGTCAGAGCCGTGAGCCGGACCTGGGCCTCGGTCGCGAACGAGCCGATGAGCACGCAGCTCGGCTCGGTCACGCCGACAGTGACCGTGATGCGCTGACCGCCGGCGCCGTCGTCCTGGACGCGAATGTCACCGACGAGTCCCATGTCGTCGAGTCCGGCGGGGACTCCCGCGGTGATGCTGCACGGATCGAGGATCTCGTTGAGCGTCGCGCGGACCTGGGTTTCCGTGACCGTCATCGGGCACCGGCCAACGCGTCGTCGACCGGGGCGACCCGTCCGCCCCACGGCTCCTGGAGTTCGGTGGTGTCGAACTCGTCGCCGCGGATGCGCTCGCGGAGGTCCTTCTCGTCGATGCCGTGCATCCGCAGGAAGTTGCGACCGAGGATGTCGGCCTTGATCTCCTTGGTGAGCTCGGGCAGTCCGTACTCCTCGATCAGGTCACGGGGCATCTCGAAGTTCCAGAACGCCTCGATCGCCGGCCGGGGGTGGACGGCGTCGCAGCCGGTCGCCCAGATGATCCGCCCGGCGGCGCCGGCCTGCAGGAAGGCACCCATCGCCTGGGCGAAGCGGCGGGGCGCGTAGACCGCCATGAACGACGTGGCCTCCAGGTTGACCCATATGTTGCGGAAGGACTCCAGCTGGAGGGCCGTCTCCTCGACGAAGGCCATGCCTCCGTGGACGACCTCGAAGGTGAGGTCGGGAAAGGCCAACGCGGCGGCTTCCACGTCGCTCAACCCGAGGGCGGAGGTCGGCCCGGGCCCGACCGGGAGGGCCTTGTGGATGGCCACGACCTTCAGACCGTGCTGCCGGGCCCGCTCGAACAGCGGGAAGCAGATCTCCGGGTCACCCATGTCCAGCGCTGTCACCCGGCCCTCGACGACGTCGATCGGATAGAGCTTGAGGGCGTTGACCCGGTGCTTCTCCACCAGCTCGTCCACCCGGTCCAGGGCGCCGGGGCGCAGCGGGGACACCGCGCCGTAGATCAGCACGCGCTGCGGCCACTTCTCGCGCATCTCCAGCCCGAAGCTCAGCGCCGAGCCCCCGTCCCGGAAGTGGCCGTAGATGGGGGTCTCGTGGTAGGCGATCACATCGGTCTGGCTCTCCGCGAGCAGGGCCCGGCCGATGATGTCGGCGCCCGCACCCTGCATGTAGGCGGAGCGTTCGAGAGTGTACGCGGGGCCGCTGACCCGCTTGTGCAGGCCGTAGAGGTGCTCGCCGATGGCCGCCCCGATATGCGGGTTGACGCAGTTCTCGGGCCGGAAGTTGTAGTTGTGGGCCACGCCCTCGACGACGAGGAAGTCCTCGATCACGGTCGTTCTCCTTCGGTGTCACGGGTGGCAGAGGCACTCACGCGATCAGGTCCTTGAGGCCTTCCAGGGCGCGGGAGGCGAGTCGTTCGTCGGTCTCGCCGTCGGCTCCGCCGACGCCGACGCCGCCGATGACCTCGCTGTCGTCCACGGTGATGGGCACCCCGCCCGGCACCGGCAGGAGGTGCGCGTCGACGAGGTGCACGGGCGCGACGGCCATCGCGGGTGACGCGGCGAAAGCGGCGAACTGCGAGGTCGAGACGCCGGTGACGGCTGCGGTGCAGGCCTTGCGGCGCGCGGTCTCGATCCCGATGGGGCCGACTCCGTCGTCGCTGAGCAGCACCTTGGTGACGCCGCTGCGGCCCACGACCGCCACGCAGATCCGCGCCCCCTCGGCCCGGGCTGCCTCCAGCGCGGCCTCGGCCGCCCGGTACGCGATGGCGTACGACAGCGGTTCCCTCATCCCGCGGTCCTCTCGTGGAGCGGGGCACCGGAGGCTGCCGGGATCTCGCGGATCAGGTCCGAGGCCTTCTCCGCCACGGCGATGACGGTGGCGTTGATGTTCGCCCCGGGCACGGTCGGCAGCACCGACGCGTCGACGACACGCAGCCCGTCGATGCCGCGCACCCGCAGTTCGGGGTCGACGACCGCGGTCTCGGAGGTTCCGATGGCGCATGTGCCGCAGGCGTGGTTGGCGGAGTAACCGGTCTCGCGCAGATAGCGCTCGAGGCCGGCGTCGGTGCGCACGTCGGGGCCCGGCGCGAGCTCCGCCCGGATCATCGGGGAGACCTCAGGGCTGCGCAGGACGGCCAGCGTCGTGCGCACGGTCTCCCGCAGCGCGGCGACGTCCTCCGGCTCGGTGAGCAGGTTGAACGTGATCCGCGGCGCGGCAGCCGGGTCGGCGGAGCCCAGCCTGACCTCGCCCCGGCTGCGGGGGGTCGCGACGGCGTTGAGTGCCACGCAGTGCCGGTCCTTGAGCGGCCGTATACCGGGGAACCACGGCCGGGCGTCGAAACCGCCGCCCAGGATGCCGAGGAACCCGTCGGGACGGTCCAGGTCGGGGCGGGTGCGAATGTACGCGGAGAGGAACTCCGGCATTCCGGCCAGCGGACCATTCCCCGTGAGGAACCAGCGGAGCGCGCCCACGGCCGCGCGGTCGACACGCAGGTGTTCGTGGAAGGTCACCGGATCCTTGACGTCGAAGAGCACGGGAGCCGCCGGGTGGTCCTGGAGGTTGGCGCCGACGCCGGCCAGGTCCGCCACCGGTTCGATGCCGTGCTCGCGCAGGTGATCCGCCGGACCGATGCCCGAACGCATCAGCAGCTGCGGCGAGTTGTAGACACCCGCGCAGACCACGACCTCGCGGGCCGCCCGGATCACCCGGCTCTGTCCGCCCTTCACGACACGGACGCCCGTCACGCGTCCCTGGCCGAGCACGAGCGTGTCCACCAGCACCCCGGTGAGCAGGGCGAGGTTTTGGCGTCGCCGCAGTGCCGGGCGCAGATACGCGGCGGCGGTGCTGTGCCGTCGCCCGCGGTGGATGGCGTTCTCGATCTGGCCCGCTCCGGTGGGGTCCCCGCTCTGGGTGTCGTCGGGGAACTCGATGCCCAGCGACCGGGCGGCGCTGTCCAGACGCCGGCCGAAAGGACCTCGCCGGACCGTGGTCGACACGGTGACCGGCCCGTACCCGCCGTGGTGCTCGGTGTCGCCGCGCCAACTGCTCTCCGAGCGGCGGAAGTACGGCAGCAGGTCGTCCCAGCCCCAGCCCGTCGCACCGGACTTGACCCAGTCGTCGTAGTCGAGGCGGTGCGCGCGGACATGGGTCGAGCCGTTGATCGACCCGGTGCCGCCGACCAGCCGGCCTCGCGGAACGGGGATACGCCTGCCGTCGAGGCCCGGCTCGGGCTCCGACTCGTAACCCCAGCCGATGCCCTTGCGTCCCGACAGCAGCCCGACCCCGAGGGGCAGTTGAACGAGCAGGCCGCGGTCCGCGGGCGGGCCGGCCTCGATCAGCAGCACCCGTGTCCCGGTGTCCGCGGACAGGCGCGCGGCGAGGACGCAGCCGGCCGTACCCGCGCCGACGACGACGTAGTCGTACTCGGCGCCGTGCCCGGCGCTCATATGGAGGGTCCTTCGGAGGGTGCGGACATCTCGTCTCCTTCGGCTCTGGAGCGAACGCGCGCTGGAGGAGCTGCGGAAGTCGCGGGGAGGCGGTCGCCGGCTCGGCACGTTCTCAAGGGTTGTCGCGAGGTGCGGCGGAGCCCGCGAACGGGTCGTCACCTCGGTGCCGGGTCACCGTAACAAGGGCGTCCGGCGTTCTGACAGAGGTCTGCAAGTAATTCATCAAACCAGGTCGGAGCCATTGACAGTTTTTCATCAGAGCCGTACAACGGCATGAACGCCTCATGGGCGCACACCGCTCGCCGCGCCTGTCCGTCACTTTCCGAGCGTGCCGGAAGAGCCGCCGCACGCTCGTGCCGTGTCGCCTCGCGACAGCGCGAAGAAGCCTCGACCGCGGGCTGTCCCACCACTCGAACGGCCCTCGTACCCGCGTCCCCACTGCCTCAACGCCGAGGAGATGGTCCACATGACCGACACGACCGTGCCCGACACGGGAACCGGCTACGGCCGCAAGCCCTCCTCCCACGACGCCCGCCTGACCGAGGTCGGCCCCGGCACCCCGATGGGCGAGGCGCTGCGCCGCCACTGGCAGCCGATCGCCAGCTCCACTGCCCTGACCAGCGAAGTGCCGCACCGCGTGCGCCTGCTGGGCGAGAACCTGGTCGTCTTCAGGGACGGTCAGGGCCGCCCCGGCGTCGTCTTCGAGCGGTGCGCGCATCGCGGCAGCAGCCTCTTCTACGGCCGCATCGAGGAGGACGGCATCCGCTGCTGCTACCACGGCTGGAAGTTCGACGTGCGGGGCCACTGCCTGGACCAGGCCTGCGAACTCGACGGCGGCAAGCGCCGCAACCTCGCACGTCAGCCGTGGTACCCGGTGGAGGAGGCCTACGGCCTGGTCTTCGTCTACATGGGGCCGCCCGAGCTCAAGCCCCCGCTGCCGCGCTACGACAGCCTCGAACCCCTGGGGGAGGGCGAGAGCTACCACACCAGCTGGATGGTGCCCGGTGCCGAGGTCGTAGGCCTGGAGCAGGACTTCAACTGGCTCCAGGTGTTCGAGAACGCCGTCGACCCCGTGCACGCGGCGTGGCTGCACTCCCACCACAGCGGGTTCCAGTTCCAGGGCACCGGCACGACCGGCTTCCCCGAGAGCTACTACGACCACCGCACGGCCGCCGAGCGCACCAGCTACCACCGCACCGACAACGGCATGCGGTACATCTGGCGCTACCAGGACACCGAGGGCGACGGTGGCGCACCCGTCGACCTGGAGTGGTCCGTGGAGTGCATGCTGCCCAACATCATCGCCCTGCCCGACTTCATCCGCTCGACCCCCGACGTCCGCAACGACATGCTGATCTGGGTCGTCCCCGCCGACGACACCCACCACCGGCTGGTCTTCTCCATCCGCTCCGCCGACCCCGAGCGGGCCACGTCCTTCATGTTCGGCATCAAGCAGAACAGCAAGGACGGCTGGCTGCTGAGCGAGGAGGAGAAGCAGCGCTTCCCCGGCGACTACGAGGCGCAGTGGTCGCAGGGCCCCATCACCCAGCACTCCGAGGAGACCCTGGCACCGTCCGACAAGGGCGTCGTCATGCTCCGGCGCATGCTCCGCACGATGCTGGACGACATCGAGGCCGGACGCACCCCCCTCGGCGTCGCCACCCCCGGCGAGCCGCTCCGCCACGTGGAGGCCGGCCTTGTCACCCGACCCGAGGCGCCCACGGAGACGGACCGGGCGGCAGCGCCCACGGCGGCAAGGGGGTGACCGAAGCGTGAGCACCACCTGGACGGACGCGGTCGTCGTGGCCCGGTACGACGCCACGCCGAGAATCGCGGTCTTCGACCTCGCCCGGGCCGACGGCGACGAGCTGTGGGAGTACGAGCCCGGCGCCCACATCGACGTGACTGTCGGTACGGCGGAACTGATCCGGCAGTACTCCCTGTGCGGGCCACCGGGCATCCGCAAGCAGTACCGGCTCGCGGTCCTCGACGAGCCCGCCTCGCGCGGCGGCTCACGCGCCATGCATGCCCTCGCCGAGGGCGACACGCTGCGCATCGCCGCGCCGCGCAACCGCTTCCGTCTCACGTCCGCGCGTCGGCACGTGCTCCTGGCGGGCGGCATCGGCATCACCCCGCTGCTGTCGATGGCCCAGAGCCTCGACGCCACCGGGGGCGACTACCACCTGCACTACTGCGCCCGCAGCCGGAGCGAGGCCGCCTTCCTCGCCGAGCTGGAGAACCATCCGCGGGTCACCCTCTACTTCGACGACCAGGCACCGGAACAACTCCTTGACCTGGGGCGCGACCTGGGGGAGCCGGCCTCGGACACCGCGGTCTACGTCTGCGGTCCCGGCGGGTTCATGGACTACGCGCTGGGGCGGGCGGCCGAACTCGGCTGGCCCGCGTCCGCCCTGCACAAGGAGCGCTTCAGCGCCTCGCCCCCGGCCGCGCCCCAGCCCGGCGGGGGAGGGGAGGGCGGATTCACCGTGCGCCTGTCCTCCACGGGAGCGGAGTACCTCGTCCCCGAGGACCAGAGCGTCCTGGACGTCCTGCTCGCGAACGGCGTCGATGCGCCCAACTCCTGTGGGCAGGGCATCTGCGGCGAATGCATCGTGCGGGTGCGCGCCGGCGAGCCCGACCACCGGGACGACGTCCTGACCGACGAGGAGCGCGGGGAGGGGCTGTTCACCCCGTGCTCGTCCCGGTCGAAGTCCCCGATCCTGGAGCTCGAACTGTGACCAGCCCATCGACCGAGGCGACCGCGGCGACAAGCCGTCCCGACGACGCCTCCGCCCCCGTCGCCGCCTCCGCTCCCGCCACGGTCGAGGACGCCGAGGCCGCCTGGCTCGCCGCGCAGATGCTCCCGGACCCGGAGCCGGCGATCCGTGCCCTGCTGCATCCCGACTGCGTGATCGTGCACTCGGCGGTCGGCCACATCCACGGCGCGGACGACTGGCTGGTGTACGCGGGACGCCTGGGCCGCACCAGCCAGGTGGACACCATCGACGTGACCGTCCAGCGGTTCGCCGCCACGGTCGTGGTCAGCTGCCTGCAGGAGATGCGGGTCGCCTTCATGCCCGAGCTGACTCCCTTCGTCATCCAGGCCGCCGTCACCAGGGTCTGGGTGCGATCCCCGTCGGGTGGCTGGCAGTTGGCGCATCTGCAGATGGCCCGGCGGCTGCCGCCCGGCTGACGGCATCCGGATGTCCGGCTCCTGGGAAGCCGGCCACCGTCAGTCCTGGGGCTCGCCGTTCACCGGCGAGCCCTCGTCCGGTGCCGCCGGTGCCGCTTCGGCGAGCGCGGAGACGATCCGGCCCAACTGGTCCGCGTAGTGGTCGATGAACTCCGGTGAGGCAGGGTCCTGTTGGCCCAGTTCCCGGGCGATCCACGGGATCGCCGCCGGAGCGATCGAGGCGGCGAAGAAGACGAGGGCCACGACCCCCACGTCGAGGTCACTGCGCAACTCACCGCGCGCCTGCCGCTCGCGGAGTTCCTCGACGTGCTTGAACAGCTCGGCGGCCCGCTCGTCCTCGGCGGGCGGGCGGGTGCCGGGTTCCTCACGCGTCAGTGTGTGCACCCATCGCGTGTCCTCATGGGCCCAGTGGACGTAGCGCCGCACGGCGTCCGCGAAGGTGCGGGCGTGACTGACGCGCATGGACTCCTCGAGCCACTGCTCGCTCAGCGCCTCGTACAGCCCGCCTTTGCCCCCGAAGTAATAGGTGATCAGCTGATGGCTGACGCCGGCCGCCTCGGCGATCCGTACGACCCGGGCCCCGTCGAACCCATGGGTGCCGAACTCCGTCGCGGCGGCGGACAGGATGGCCCGCCGGGTGCCCACCGGGTCCCGCTGACGACCGGGATCATCGGGGTGCCTCCGGCGCTGCTGCCTGCCGGACGCCGTTCCCGACTTTCCTGATGTCGTCTCGCCCTCTGTCACATGGACGACCTTACCGGCGGCCTTGTCGGACAGGTCAACTACCTGCGGTGTCGCAGGCCGGACCGGTGCGGGACGGCGTGCGGGCCCCGGGCGACGCGAAGCGCCGGTCCACGATGTCGAAGCGCACCCCCCTGCGGTGGCAGGCCCTACGACTCCACCACCCTCATGAGACCTCCGAGGACCCGCTCGCGGCAGCAGGCGCGGCAGCCGTCGGGGCCTGGTGGCCGGAAAGCCTGGGCGAGGGTGTCGGCGCCACGTACCAGCCGGCCTACGTCCACGCCGACGGCGGTGAACGTGGCGCCTCGATCGACACCGTGCGCGGCGAGGTGTCCTCCCAGTGGCGGCGTCGCGACGACGGCAGGATCGACCTCGCGGTCACCGTCCCGTACAACACCGAGGCCGAGATCCGGGTCCCCACCCAGGACAAGCCCCTTACCGCGCCCCGGGGTGTCACCCACGTACGTGACGACACCTCGGGCGGTGCGCCGTACAAGGTCTACCGGGCCTTTTGCGGGGTCCTACCGATTCAACGCCGCATGACCCGACCGCACCGACCGCCGCACCGTGCCGAATCGGCGATCTCGGCACGGTGCGGCTCGCTCGACCGGGACGGTGTACCGCTTCGGCGCCTGACGGGGACGCCTCACCGCGGCAGGTCGGCCAACCGCGGCGGGGTCTCCCGGCCGCTGGGCTGCCCGCGGCGACCGGTCAGGTACGCGGCGAGGGCGAGGACAGCGGCAACGGCGATGAGAGTGCAGACGGCACCCCAGCCCAGCTGGACGTAGGCGCGGGTGCCGAGCCATGATCCGGCGCTGCCGCCGAGGAACGCGCAGGTCATGTAGCCGGTGTTCAGGCGGCTGCGGGCCTCGGGGCGCAGCGCGAAGATCCGGGCCTGGTTGGCGACCTGACCGCACTGCACCGCCACGTCCAGCAGGAGCAGTCCGACCGCGAGCGCCACCAGCCCCGCCACTCCGCCCAGCGAGCCCGCAGTGAGCACCGCCGCCGCGGCGAGGGCGGCGAGGATGCACCACAGGTTCACCCGGTCGGCGCCGAGCCGGTCCACCCAGCGGCCGGCCGCCGGGGCGCAGAACATGCTGCCGGCCCCGATCAGGGCCAGCAGCCCCACGGCCTGGGTACCCATGCCGTAGCGGGGCCCGGTGATGAGCAGGGCCAGCGCGGTCCAGGCCGCGCTGAACCCGCCGAAGAGGGTGACCTGGAAGAGCACGGAGCGCCGTAGTTCCCGCTCGTCGCGCAGCATCCGCAGGGTGTCGGCGAGCAGGGTCGGGTAGCGGTCGTGCACGGCCGGGGCGTTGCCCGGCAGGGCGAGGCCGAGGACGACGGCCAGCAGCCCGGTCAGCACGGCGGCGACGAGATACGGGGCGCGCCAGCCCAGGTGCTCGCCCAGGACGCCGCCGAAGGTGCGGGCCAGCAGGATGCCGCCGATCAGGCCCGCCTGGAGGGTGCCGATCACACTGCCGCGCCGATCGGGCTCGACCAGACCCGCGGCCATGGGCAGCAGGAGCTGCGGAACCACGGTCGCCACACCCACCACGGCACCCGCCGCAAGGAGGAGGCCGGTGGCCGGGGCGAGACCGGCGACGAGGAGGGCGACACCGGTTGTCGCGAGCAGGCCGGTGATCAGCGGGCGGCGGGGGAGGCGGTCGCCGAGGGGCACCAGCAGAAAGATGCCGACGGCGTAACCGAGCTGGGTCACCGTCGCCGCGATCGCCGCTGTGGCCGGTGGGACGCCGAGACCGTCGGCGATGAGGCGGGTGAGGGCCTGCGGGAAGTAGACGTTCGCCACGCCGACGCCACAGGCCAGCGCCATCAGAAGAGGCAGCTTGCGGGTCATCACTCAGCTCCAACCGAACGAACTGGATGGTTCGGTTATGGAGCGTGACACTCACACCTTGGATTCGTCAAACGAACCAGTTCGTTACCATCGGATGCATGGCATACGACTCCACGGCGACCAAAGAACGCATCCTCGCTGCGGCGACCACGGAGTTCGCCGGACATGGCGTCGCCGGCGCCCGGGTGGACCGTATCGCCGCCGCGGCCAAGGCGAACAAGCGCGCGATCTACGACTACTTCGGCGACAAGAGCAAGCTTTTCGCCCTCGTCGTCGAACGCACCCTGGCCGACCTCGCCGAGGCCGTCCCGCCGAGCGACGACCTGCCCGGCTACGCCGAGCGCCTCTTCGACTACCACCGCGCCCACCCCGAGGCCCTGCGACTGGTCATGTGGGAGGCCCTGGAGATCGGCGAGGAGCCCGTCCCGGCGGAGGAAGCCCGCACCCGCCACTACCAGGACAAGATCGACGCCGCCGAATCCGGTGGGGCGGACGGCGACGCACGGACCCGCGTGTTCTTCACCCTCGCCCTGGCCGGCTGGAGCATCGGCATGCCCCAGTTGCGGCGCATGGTCCTCGGCTCCGACCACAGCCTCGACGACCTCCGCGACGAGGTCGCGCGGTCCGTACGGGCCCTGTCGACAGGGGGAGAGGCGCCCCGGCAAGACCGGTGACCCCGCCGCGGACGCACCCGCGGCGGGGAGGGCGCGGCGACCTGCCGGTCGACGAAGCCGGACCACGCGCGGTGGCAGGACATCGGCATGGGGGAGCATCGGCTCAGCCGGCGTGCCCCTCCACCAGCCACGTATGGATGAACGGCCAACCAGCTCCGGTTGGTCCCCGCCCCTATCCGCAGCCGAGGAACTTGTTGCTGAGGGTGGCGAGTTCGCCGTTGCCGAGGCATTCTCCTGGTCCGCCTCCGTGTACCTACGGGCTGTGAGCCCTTGGGCCCGAGATCTGCCCGGCGTCAGCAGGTCGAGACCGTTCGCATCTCTCGGACCGCCCTCTCCGGTCAGTGTCCTCGTCCCCGGCGACACTTCGTCGTCAGCGAGGTCGTAGAGAACGGCGCGCCATGTGAACTCGTTCATCTCGCGGGCCCGGACGCC
>NZ_JAEKKT010000530.1 GCF_019510245.1 Streptomyces sp.
CCCGGGCGAGGTTGGCCAGGAAGTCCGTTTCGCGGTGGCTCCAGACCGGGGCGTAGGGACGCTCCTTGTGGTTGCCCACGCCGGTGTCGACCAGGATCGTCCTGCCCTCGCTGCGCAGCAGCCAGGTCTGGATCGCGGAATTGACGATGTTGGTCTCGGAATCCAGGAAATGCGGGGCCAGCCAGTCGGTGCCGCTCTCCCAGACTTCCTTCGAGCTTTCCGGGAAGAAGGCGTCGGGCGTCATTTCGACGGAACCGTAGTATTCCCATACGCGGGTGATGGAGACATTGCCGAGGGTGATCTGTTCCATGGGATTTCCTTGGAATTCGGGGGATTTACTCAACCGTACGAGCGACCCCGGTGGGCACGGTATCCGTCACGTGACTGCACCTGTGTGTACAGCTCCGAGGAAGGGTCTTTCCCCTACGCACTTCCGGGCAGCTCGTGACCGCAGAGCGGTCGCCATGTGCCCGTTGAAGAGGCTTCAGCCGGGGTGCCGGCCAGCGGTCACCGCCTTCTCACCGTTTTCACCTTGGCTTTGGGCGACGAGGCCGAGCGGATGTGCACATTCACGCCGTGCTCGGCGTCCTCGCCACCGCCACCCTCCTCGTCGACGGCTTCGAGCGGTCCGCGCGGGAGGCTGTCTACGGCAAGGACGTGCGCGTCGCCCTGCAGACCGGCGTCCGGGAGATCGCCCTCACCGGCGGCGCCGACGGCCGCCCCCTCGATTGACTACGACGTGCTGATCCTCGACCGGGCCTGCCGGTGATCACGGGCAACGAGGTGTGCAGCAGACTCAACGAGCGGACGGACCCGCCATGCGTTCTCATGCTGACGGCGGCCGGGGACATCAGGGACGAGGTCTACGGCCTGGAACAGCTCGCCACCGACGACTGCCTGGCCAAACCCTCGTGCCTGGCACGGTCCAGGACGTTGCCGCCCAACTGCAGGACGACCGGTGGCGGTTGGGGCGCCGCGGCTCAACGCCCTGACCCGGGCGACGAGTTCGGCGAAGTCGAAACAGGCGCACGCGGCCCGCGTCACCGCCCGCCCGAGACAGGGCGGCGGACTCACCGTCACGGTCACGGTCACCGGCGCCTGACCACCACTTGGTCCATCCGGCTAGGCGCGTTCGCACCGGTCGGAGAGGACGGCGCAGCTCACGGCGGCAGCCTGGGCCGGGCCGTGCGGCAACGGGATGTCCACTCTCGCGGAGGGGACCACGGTGGTGCGGTCGGGGTCCGAGGCGAGTGGGTCCAAGGCTCGTACGAGCGCGGTCAGGGTCGTGTCGAGGCGATCGATGTGCAGCAGCAGGCGGTGCTCCGGGGACGGCCAGTTGCGGCTCACGCGTTGCTCCTCCGAAAGCCGGGACAGCGCCCTGACAGCCGTGGGGCGTGCCATGTGGGAGGCGGCGCCCGGTCCGTGACCGGCAACGCGGACCAGGTGGGTCACGGTCTGGTGCG
>NZ_JAEKKT010000531.1 GCF_019510245.1 Streptomyces sp.
CACTGGAGGTCGACGAGGGCTGGCGGACCCTGCCCTACCTCGGAGAGGGAAGCGCCGGCATCGGGATGGTCCTGGACGACTACCTCGCCCAAGGCGTCGACACCGAGGGCGAGTTCGAGCGGGCGCGGGCCGGGGTACTGACCGCCGCCACCAGCCGCTTCTACGTACAGCCCGGTCTCTTCCAGGGCCGCGCCGGGATGATCCTGCACCTGGCGCGCACGGACACCCCCGGCGCGACCCGCGAGCGGCTGGCCGAACAGATCGACGGGCTCGGCTGGTTCTCGATGGACTACCAGGGCCAACTGGCCTTCCCCGGCCACCAGATGATGCGCCTGTCGATGGACCTGGGCACCGGAACGGCAGGGTGCCTGCTCGCGCTCGGCGCGGCCCACGCGGCCCCCGGCGATCCGGTCACCGCGCACCTGCCGTTCCTGCCGCCGCTCGGGCGGCCCCCCATACGCGGTTCCGCGACCTGACGGAGCCGTGACCCAACCCCGTCCCCACGGGTGGACGACACCGAAGAAAGGAAACCGAGATGGCACTTCTCGACCTGCAGACGATGGAGTCCGACGAGCACACCGGCGGCGGCGGCAACAGCACCCTGAGCCTGCTGTCCTGCGTCAGCGCGGCAAGCGTCACGCTCTGTCTCTGACCGCCATCGTGCGCCCATGACTCCGGGCGGTCCACTCCCGCGAGGGAGGGACCGCCCGGGGTTCTGCACACCTTGGGAAGGCCGCCGTATGACGACTCGCACCTCGCCGCCGGCCAGGCACGGCCTCCTGGGTCCGGCCCCCGCCCGCTGTCTGGTGCTGTGCCTGGTGAGCACGGCGGCGACCGGCGCCGGACTGTTGCTGCCCGCGGCCCTCGGCCGCACCCTGGACATGCTGCTGGCGCACGCGCCGGCGACCCGCTGGATCCTCTGCTGCGCCGCACTGGTCCTCCTCATCGCCGTGCTCGACGCGGCGGAGACCGTCCTCGGCGGCACCCTCGACGCGCGCACCACCGCCTGGCTGCGCCGTCGCCTCACCGGACACGTCCTGGCCGTCGGCCCGCGCGCCAGCGCCCGCTTCGGGCCCGGAGACCTCGTCGCCCGCCTCGTCGGCAACGCCGCGCAGGCCGGCACGGCACCGACCGCCCGCGCGGCACTGTTCGCCGCACTCGCCGGACCGGTCGGGGCCGTGGTGGCCCTCGGCCTCGTCTCCCCCTGGCTCGCGGCCGTGTTCCTGGCCGGAGCGCCGGCGCTCGCCCTGCTGCTGCGCGCCTTCTCCCGTGACACCCGGGAGTGCGTGACGCGCTACCAGGAGGAGCAGGGCCGGATCGCGCAGGCGCTCTCGGAGGCCGTCGGCGGACACCGCACCATCCGGGCCGCGGGCACGGAGGACCAGGAGACGGCCCGCATCCTGCGCCCGCTGCCCGAGCTGTCCGAGGCCGGTCACCGCATGTGGCAGGTACAGGGCCGG
>NZ_JAEKKT010000532.1 GCF_019510245.1 Streptomyces sp.
AGCGTCAGCCTCTCCTCGCGCAGCTGCCGGAAGACCACGAGGAGAAGCGCCACGTCGATGAGCCAGTCGGAGATCGTCATGCCTCGACTATCCGGCTCCGGCACGGTCGCGCGCCTCGACCCAGGGGTGGAAGGAGGGTGGAAAAGACCAGGTGGAGACGCCTACAACTCCGCGTCGTCCGTCTCCTCGTCCCGCAGTTCCGTGACGCGCTCCAGCAGGATCGCCTCCCAGGCGCGCAGCAGCCGGGTGCGCAGGAGCGGCAGAGCGACGGCATCGCGGCCCTGCACGCCCGCGGCGAGGCTGATCACGGTGTCGCAGCGGGCGAGCCAGAGGCCGCGCAGGCAGGGCCGGGCGCCGTAGCCGGCGAGGGTGGCGGCGCGCACGGCGGCGGGCGAGCCGACGGCGAGGGCGAGGCCCGCGATGTCCTCGGCGGGGTCGCCGACCACCGTGGCGGTCCAGTCGAGGACACCGCGCACCCGGCCGTCGGCGCTGATCACGAGGTGTTCGCCGGTCAGGGCGTGGTGCACGAGGACCGCGCTGCCGGGCTGCGCGGCGAGCTGCACCGCGGCCGGCGAGGTGAGCTGCTGGAGCCGGGCCGGATCGAACTCGTCGGCCGCGCGCAGGAGTTCGGCGGCCCGGCCGGCCTCCCGGCGCAGTGCCTCCAGGGAGCGCGGGGCGACGCGTGGCACGCCGAGCGCCTCGGCCTGCCGTACCGGCACCTCGCGCAGCCCGGTGAGCAGCGCGGCGAGGTCGGCCTCGCCGACGGCGGAGACGTCGTGCTCCTCGGCCGAACCGCCGGGCACCTTGATGTCGAGCGTGTAGGCAAGACCGGGCGCCCACTCGCCCTGCGCCACGCTGGTCGGCACCGCGACCGGAACATGCGGGCGGACCAGGTCGCGCACGCGCAGTTCGCGGCGTCCGCGGGTGGACGCCGCGCGGTCGCCCGCCAGGCGCAGCACATGGCGGGTGCCGACCCACCAGGTGGAGTGCCCGCCGCCCTCGGCGACGGACCGGACCTCGGGCCCGCCGGCCTCGCCCGCGCCGGACGTGCTGTCCTTGAGCAGGGAACGGACCAGCCGGCGGACCGTGTCCGCGGTGGGTGTCGGTGCCTGGGTCATGGTCGCGCCGTAGTCGCTCGGGGGTGGAGGGGCTCCTGGGGCTCGGTCAGTCCACTATGACCATCTCGCGGGTGGTGTCGTTGAGCCTGCGGCCGCCGTCCTCGGTGACGGTGACGATGTCCTCGATGCGTACCCCGAAGCGGCCCGGCAGATAGACGCCTGGCTCCACGGAGAAGCACATGCCCGGGACGAGGGGCTGTTCCTCACCCTCGATCATGTACGGCGGCTCGTGTGTGGTGACACCGATGCCGTGCCCGGTGCGGTGGATGAAGTACTCGCCGTACCCGGCGTCGGCGATGACCGCGCGGGCGGCCCGGTCGACCTCCTGGCAGGGCACGC
>NZ_JAEKKT010000303.1 GCF_019510245.1 Streptomyces sp.
TCCTCCTCCTGGGGCGCCTCGGCGCTGCAGGCGCAGGCGATCGCGGCCCGCTCCTACGCCGCCTGGAAGCGCGCCAACGCGCCGAGCACGCAGCCCTACGACATCTGCGACACGACGATGTGCCAGGTCTTCGGGGGCACCAACCAGTACTCGTCGGGCGGCACCAAGACCCCGCTCGAGGCCACCAGCACCACCAGTGCCGTGCAGGCGACCGCCGGCGTGATCCGCAGCTACGGCGGCAAGCCGATCTTCGCGGAGTTCTCGGCGAGCAACGGCGGCTGGAGCACCGACGGCGGCCTGCCGTACCTGATCGCGCAGCGCGACGACTGGGACGGCGTCACGGGCAGCTCCGTGCACTACTGGAAGGCCACCCTCACGACCGCGCAGCTGCAGACGGCTTTCCCGGCGGTCGGCACCCTGAAGCGGATGCGGATCACCGCCCGGGACGGCAACGGCGACTGGGGTGGCCGCGTCCAGACGGTCGTGCTCGAGGGCGTCAACGCGAGCGGTCAGGCCACCTCCGTCACCACCACCGGCGCCGGCGTCTACCACGCGCACCCGTGGCCCGGGGCCACCGACGGCCTGCGCTCCAGCTGGTGGCACGTCATCCCCGCCTACAGCACCGCCGTCATCAGCAGGACCGCGGCGCCGCGCCTCGTACGCAGCCCCGGCGTCAGCACCGGGACCATGACGGCCACCGTGAAGAACACCGGCACGAGCTCGTGGCCGGTGTCGGGCCTGTCGATGGTCGTCGCCTCGCCGGCGGGCGCGGCCGACCCGCTCGTCGGCGGCAGCACCCGTCCCGGGGTCTACAGCGGCTCGGCCACCTCCATCGCTCCTGGCCAGACCGCGACCTTCACGTTCTCGCTGACCGGCGACGGCGTGAGCCCGGGCTTCTACCAGCGCAGCTACAAGGTCCGACTGGGCACCGGTCAGGTCTTCGGCGCCTCCGCCGCCTTCAACGTCTACGTCGACGCACCGGTCTTCACCGGCGTCCCGGTGGGCGGCCCGACCGGCACCAAGACCTCCCCGGACGCGAACGCTCCTGGTCCGGTGCTCGCCGACGGCCGCAGCGTGGTCGTGCCGGTGACCGGCAGCACCCCGGTGCAGCTCACCGTGCGCAACACCGGCAACCTGAGCTGGCCGGCCGGGTCAGGCTCGCTGGTGCGGCTCGGCACCTCCGGTCCCCGGGACCGCGACAGCGCGTCGGTCGGCCCCTCGTGGGTCGCGGCGCACCGCGCCAGCACGCTGTCCGGCTCGTCACCGGTCGCCCCCGGCGGCAACGGCGTCTTCGACCTGACGCTCTACGGCAACGGCCGGCCGCTGGGCCTCACATCGGAGGCCTTCGAGCCGGTCTGGGAGGGGAAGCACTGGGTCGACGGCGCCCTCAGCTCCCTCAACGTGGTCCGGGTCGACCCGGCGGTGTCGCGCCTGGCCACCGTCGACACCGCACCGCCGGCGAAGGTGTCGATCAGCAACGCTCCGAACGGCACCGCCGTGCTCGTCGTGCGGATGCGCAACGTCGGTGGGTCGAGCTGGCCGGTGGGCTCCGAGGTGCTCGGCACCAGCCAGACGTCGCTGCGGACCTCCGCCTGGTCCTCCAGCACCCGGCCGCCGCCGCTGACCCGCAACGTCACCCGCCCGTCCGTGGCCGCGGTCTACCCCGGTGAGGTCGGCGAGTGGCAGATCCCGCTCTCGGGCTACCGGCACACGCCAGGCACCTACCCGCTCGCGCTGCAGCTGTTCGGGCCGGACGGCAAGGCGTACGGGCCCCGGCAGTCGCTGTCGGTCTCGGTGACGGCAGCGTCGTTCACCGGCTCGCTGGTCGGCACCAGCAGCGGCGTCCGGGTGCCCCGCAACGGCACCGCGTCGGCCTGGTTCGACGTGAAGAACACCGGCAACATCGCCTGGCCGGTCGGCGGACCGATCCGGTCCGCGGTGGTCGCCTCCAGCGGCTCGCCCTCGCACGCCAGCAGCTGGATCAACGCGATGCGGCCGGGGGCGCTGACCTCGAACCGCAGCCGGCCGGGCGCGACCACCGTGCGGCCCGGCGAGACGGCGCGCTTCGTGGTGGTGCTGGCCGGCAACGGTCGCGCGCCGCAGACCACGAGCGAGCTGTTCCAGGCCGGTTGGGAGACCTGGTCCCTGCTGCCCGGCAGCCGCGCGCGCCTCGCGTACTCGGTCGTCTAGCGGTGCGGCTGGGGGTCGTCCTCGAGCAGTGCCTCGCCCCCGTCCCGGGCGGCACCGGGCGCTACAGCCTCGAGCTCGCCCTCGCCCTGCACCGCACGGCGCCGCCCGGCTGGGAGCTGCTCGGCATGACCGCGCTGCACCGCAGGGCACGGCTGCCGGCGCTGCCCTTCCCGGTGCGTCAGCTGCCGCTGCCCCGGCGCGCGCTGGTCGTGGCCTGGGAGCGCGGCCACCGCCCGTCGGCCCGGGTCGACGTGCTGCACGCGCTCACCCCGCTGCACCCGCAGCGGAGCGGCACGCCGCTCGTCGTCACCGTGCACGACGCCGTTCCGTGGACGCACCCCGAGACCCTCACGCCGCGGGGCGCGGAGTGGCACCGCCGGATGGTCGGCCGGGCCGCCACCACCGCGGACCTGCTGGTCGTGCCCACGCAGGCGGTCGCGGACGAGCTCGCCCGGCACGTCGCTCTCCGGGAGGTGCTCGTCGTGGGGGAGGGCGTCTCGGCCGATCTCGCTCTGCCCTCCGACGCCGACCGCCGGGCGGCCGCGCTCGGGCTGCCGGAGCGGTTCCTGCTGACCGTCTCGACGCTGGAGCCGCGCAAGGGCCTGCGCCGGCTCGTGGAGGCGCTCGACGCCCTCGACGAGGACCTGCCGCTGCTCTGCGTCGGTCAGGCCGGCTGGGGTGACACGGGGGTGGCACCCGACCGGGTGCGGCTGCTCGGCCGGGTGCCGGACGCCGACCTCGCCGTCCTGCTGCGCCGGGCCACCGCGCTGGTCGTGCCGTCGCTCGACGAGGGCTTCGGGCTGCCGCTTCTGGAGGGGATGAGCCTCGGCACCCCGGTGCTCACCTCCGACGCGCCGGCCCTCGTCGAGGTCGCCGGAGGCGCCGCTCTCGCCGTGCCGCTGGCCGAGCTGGGCGAAGGCCTGCGGAGGATCACGAGCGACGAGTCGCTCCGCAGCCGGCTGCGCGAAGCCGGGCCGCGGCGAGCCGCGACCTACACCTGGGACGGAGCGGCGGAAACCCTGTGGCGCGCCTACGCCCGTCTCGGCGAGGACGGCCTGAGACAGGCGTAGGGTGAACGTGCCCCGCTAGACCGACCCGGAGGAGCACGCGCGTGAGCGACGTTGGACCTCGCGTCCTCGTCGACGCCACCGCCGTTCCGGCTGACCGCGGTGGTGTGGGTCGTTACGTCGACGGTCTGGTCACGGCTCTCGCCGAGGCCGGTGCGGACCTCGCGATCGCGTCGCAGCGCGCCGACGCCGAGCGCTACAGCCGGATGGCTCCGGAGGCCAAGGTGGTGGCCGGACCGGCCGCCATCGCGCACCGCCCGGCCCGGCTCGCCTGGGAGCAGACCGGCCTGCCGCTGGTCGCCCAGCAGGTCGGGGCCGAGGTCGTGCACTCACCGCACTACACGATGCCGCTGCGCGCCGGGCGTCCCGTGGTCGTGACCATCCACGACGCCACGTTCTTCACCGAGCCCGACCTGCACACCTCGGTCAAGGGCACCTTCTTCCGCTCCGCCACCCGCACGGCCCTGCGCCGGGCGGCGCGCTGCGTGGTCCCCTCGAAGGCGACGCGGGACGAGCTGATCCGCATCCTCGAGGCGGACGCGACGCTGCTCGACGTCGCCTACCACGGCGTCGACCAGCACACCTTCCACGTGCCTGCGGACGAGGAGAAGCAGCGGGTGCAGGCGCGCCTCGGGCTGGCAGGGCAGCCCTACATCGCGTTCCTCGGCATGCTCGAGCCGCGCAAGAACGTCCCCGGGCTCGTCCGCGGCTGGGTGAAGGCCTGCAACAACCGCGAGGACGCGCCGGCGCTCGTGCTGGCCGGCGGCACCGGCTGGGACGACACCATCGACCAGGCCATCAGCGAGGTGCCCTCGCACCTGCGCGTGCTGCGGCCCGGCTACCTGCGCTTCACCGACCTGCCTGGCTTCCTCGGCGGTGCGCTGATGGTGGCCTACCCCTCGCACGGCGAGGGCTTCGGCCTGCCGGTGCTCGAGGCGATGGCCTGCGGCGCGCCGGTCCTCACCACCCAGCGACTGTCGCTGCCGGAGGTCGGTGGCGACGCCGTCGCCTACACCGAGCCGGACCCCGACGCGATCGCCGTGGCCCTCACGTCGCTGCTCGACGACCCCGCCCGGCGCGCCTCGCTCGGCGAGGCCGGGCACCAGCGCTCGCTCGAGTTCACCTGGGCCGCCAGTGCCGAAGCCCACCTCGCGAGCTACGCGCGCGCCCTCTCCTCCTGAGCTGCCGGTGTCCGCTCCCGTCCGGGTCGTCGTCGTGACCTGGAACTCCGCCGACGTGCTGCCGTCGTTCCTGGCCACGCTGCCCGCGGCCACGACCTCGCCGTACGAGGTTGTGGTCGTCGACAACGCCTCCCCGGACCGGCCGCCGAAGGGCGACTTCCGGCTGGTCGAGAGCGGCGGCAACCTGGGCTACGGCAAGGCCGCCAACCTCGGCGCGTCCGGCTTCGCCGGTGACTGGCTGGTCGTCGCCAACCCCGACGTGGAGTGGTCGCCGGGTGCCCTCGACGAGCTGCTCGCGGCGGCCGGGCGGTGGCCGCGGGCCGGCAGCCTCGGCCCCGCCATCCGGACCCCGGACGGGCAGCTGTACCCGAGCGCCCGGGCCTTCCCGTCCCTGGGCCGCGGCATCGGGCACGCGCTGCTCGGGCCGTTCTGGCCGTCCAACCCCTGGACCCGCGCCTACCGCGCCGAGCAGGGCTCACCGGTGGAGGGCACCACCGGCTGGCTGTCCGGCTCCTGCCTGCTGCTGCGGCGCGAGGCCTGGGAGCAGGTGGCCGGCTTCGACCCGAAGTACTTCATGTACTGCGAGGACATGGACCTGTGCCGACGGCTGGCCGAGGCGGGCTGGCAGAACGTCTACGTGCCGAGCGCCGTCATCACCCACATCGGCGGCTCGTCGACCCGGGCGGTCTCCCGCGCCATGCTGCGCGAGCACCACCGGGCGCTCTACACCTACCTGTCCGAGCACTACCGGGGCGCGCGGTGGGCGCCGCTGCGCGCCCTCCTCGCCGTCGCCCTGGATCAAGGCGCGCTCGGCCTGGCTGAGATCAGGCGCCAGTGCGGCCAGCGACTCGGGGTTGTCCGGGTTGAAGGTGGCGCCCGATGGCTCGCCGGCCCTGTAGCCCGGTGTCGTGCCCTGGCTGACCGGGTTGACGGTCTTGTTGCGGCCCTTCCATGTCCACCAGCAGGGGCCGCCGTCTTCGAAAGGCACGCCGCCCTGGCCATCGAGAACGCTGGTCCAGTCTTCGCCGGTCAGCGCGATATTGTCCTGGCAGTAGGCATAGATCATCGACGCGAAGTTCAGGCAGTCGTTGCCCTGCCACCGGGTAAGCATCAGCTTGCCGTTTGTGCCGCAGTCGAAGTCACCGTACCTGGCGTAGTCGGCCGGCTGGTTGCTGAACCAGATGCGGGCGCCGGCCATCAGGTGAACGTGGACGTTGGACAACAGCACGATCGGGCCGGCGCAGAACCAGTTGCCGGACGGGATCACCACGCGGCCGCCACCGGCCTTGCTGCATGCGGCTATCGACCTGGCGAAGGCGTCGTGGCAGTCGAACGAGCCGGGCGCCTGCGTGTCGATCAGTGCCTGGTCGTCATGTGAAATGAAGGCCTGGACCTTCACCGATGAACAGTTGCGTGCGCCGAAT
>NZ_JAEKKT010000304.1 GCF_019510245.1 Streptomyces sp.
AGATACAGCCGCCGTCCGCCGTCCGCGACACCCACGGCCGTGCGCACGGCCGACGTCGTGTCGTCGAGGCCGGGCAGCGGGAGGCCGTCGTCGAGCACCGGGTAGCCGCCGAGCGCGAAGCGGTACGGCAGCTTCGCCGAGGCCGCGACCAGTCGGTGCCGCACCGTCACCGCCGCGCCGACGGACAGCTTCCGCAGGTGCTGTGCGCCCGCCTCCCGGCCCACGAGCACGGTGGTGCCGGCGGCGATCGGTCCGCTGCCCGGGGTGTCGGCCGTGGCCACGACCTTCCCGGCGCGGACCGTCACCTCGTAGGTGTCCGTGCTGCACGGGGCGGCCCGGTCGGTGTCCGTCCCGCAGGTCGACCGCACCCGGGAGACGCTGCCCCAGTCCGAGGTGAACGCCCCGACCGAGCCCACGGGCAGCGCGTACTGGTTCAGCCCGCCGAGCGCCAGCTTTCCCTCGGGCGTGGTCACCGACCCGTCGAGCGCCAGGTCGTCGAGGCGGGCCTGACCGTCGGTGCCCACGCCGAACACGTCCTTGGTGCTCGCGCCGGACGGCAGCGCGGGCCCGAAGCGCTGGCCTTTCGGCACTGCCGCCTTGAGCACGCGGCCCTGCGCGATCGCCGGGCCCACACTCGCGCCGGTTGCCTCGACGCCCGGGTGCTGGCCCTCCGTGATGTTGAAGAAGTCGCCGTTCACCCCCGCGAGCGCGCCCTGTGCGGTGGCCAGCCGGGACACCGTGGCGCGCGCGGCCACCGCCCCCGGATACAGCAGCTCCAGTCGCACCCGCGGATCGCTGAGGTCCACGTCGATCACATGGGCATGCGCCACGCCCGCGGCCGCGTCGATGTCGAACTCCTCGTACTGCACGCCGGTCGCGAGCCGTGTCCACCCCGGCGCGGCGCCGGCCGGTGCCGCCCCCACCAGGGCCGCACCGGCCAGCGTGCCGAGTGCCGCGAGAAACGTCAGTACCGATCTGCCTGCTTCGAAACGTCTTCGACGATGCGTCACAGCTCTCCCTGATGTCTCGTCAACTGTTCCCAGGACTCAGGAAGAGTGCATCAGACAGCGATGGCACAGGGGACGGCTAGGCGCCGACCACACGCGAACGGATGAGGAAACGTACCCCCTCGGGTGCCTCCAGCGAGAACCCACTGCCCCGGCCCTCGACGACGTCCACGATCAGCCGGGTGTGGCTCCACACCGCGTACTGGCTCCTCGACATCCAGAACGTGACCGGCTCCCCGACCCCCGGCACGTCCAGCTCGGCGAGCAGCACGTCCGAGCCGCCGGTGCGGAACTCGCCCGCCGGGTAGCACATCGGCGCGCTGCCGTCGCAGCAGCCGCCGGACTGATGGAACATCAGCGGCCCGTGCGCCTCGCGCAACCGGCGCAGCAGCTCGGCGGCCGCGGGCGTGAGCTCGACGCGCGGCACCTCGTCGGACACGGCACGTACGGAATCGTCGTCCATGGTCGTCGAGTGCAGCAGGGCGAAGGTTGCGAGGGGGTTGCACGGCTCCAGGGCCAGGGCCTGATCCGCCGGCCAGGCCCTATCCGGCGTACGGCGTGAAGTGGGCCGGAGTGTGGTCGATCGGCAGGTCCGGGCGCCAGGCGGTCAGGCCCTGGGCGCTGCACACGAACAGGTTCTCCGGGAGCCGGTCCAGGGCGAACCAGCGCCAGTCGCCGACGCGTTCGTCGGGCTGGTCCGAGGGCTCGCCCCGCCAGGCGGTGACCTGGGCGGCCACTGTCATCCGCACCACGCCCTCCACGTCGTCGAGAAGCGTGCCCAGCAGCCGGACGTCTGCGGGGCGGGCCTCGATGCCGGTCTCCTCGCGGAGTTCGCGCACTACGGTCTCCGCCAGCGACTCCCCGGGCTCCACCGTGCCGCCCGGCGAAGCAGGCGGGTTCGCGGATTTCTGGCCGGGGAGTCACAGGAACCCATACATGAGTGGTTCCTCGACGGCTTTGAGTATGGCGGGTTCGGCGCCTGATACTGGTGCGCTGTGTATTCGACCGCCATGAGTTCCTTCGCGCTCCCGGCCGGTCCTCCCCGGCTCCGGCCGACTCCCACGCACCGGCGCTGCCGGACCCGGGACGAAGGCGCTGACGCGACGACCGCCCTGACATCACGTCCGCTCCGGACAACAGCCGACCGAGCAGCCCGAGCCACCGCGCCCAACCCTGAAGACTGCGAGGACACCAGTGATGACCAGCCCCAGCCATGTCACGGCCCTGCGCACGACGGCCACCGCCTTCGGCGCCCAGCGCGGCAAAGCCTGGTGGAGAGTACCGGTCCGAAGGCGCCTCATTCCCCACTAAGTGTTGCTCAGCACCCTTGTCGACTGGGCATGCGTGCGTGATCGCGCACTATGCGGTCGCAACGCCCAGGAAGCGCAGCACCGCTAGGACGCGGCGGTGGTCGGCGTCGGCCTTGGGCAGGTCGAGCTTGGTGAAGATGCTGTTGATGTGCTTGGCAACCGCGCTCTCGCTCACGACCAGCTCGGCGGCGACGCCGGAGTTGGACCGGCCGCCCGCCATCAGCTCCAGCACCTCCCGCTCGCGCGGTGTCAGCCGGTCGAGCGGACCGCTGTGCCGGCGCACCAGCAGCTGCGAGACGACCTGCGCGTCGAGCGCGGTGCCGCCGGCCGCCACCCGGCGTACCGCCTCGGCGAACTCCTCGACGTCGGCGACCCGTTGCTTGAGCAGATAGCCGACGCCCGAGGCGTTGGCGGCGAGCAGATCGACGGCGTACCGCTCCTCCACGTACTGCGACAGCAGGAGCACGGCGGTACGCGGGTACTGGCGGCGGATCACCAGCGCGGCGCGCACTCCCTCGTCGGTGAAGCCGGGCGGCATGCGCACGTCGACCACGGCGATGTCGGGCCGGTGCTCCTCGACGGCTGCCAGCAGCCCTTCTGCGTCGGCGACTTGCGCGCACATCTCGAAGCCGGCCGCCTCCAGCACCTTGACCACGCCGATGCGCAGCAAGAGGGAATCCTCGGCGATCACGGCGCGCACGGCAGCTCCACGGTGATGACGGTCGGGCCCCCGGCGGGGCTGCGGCAGGAGAAAGTGCCGTCGACGGACGCGACGCGCTTGGCGAGCCCGGCGAGCCCGGTGCCACCGCCGGCCGCCGCGAGATCCGCGCCGCCCGCGCCGTCGTCCGTGACGACCACCAGCAGTGTCTCCCCGATCCGGTCCACGGTCACATCCGCCCGGGTCGCCTGGGCGTGTTTGACCACATTCGTCAGGGCTTCGGAGACCACGAAGTACGCGACGGCCTCGACCGTGGGTGAGGGGCGCTGCGGCAGGTCCACCGCCACGCGCACCGGGATCGGGAGGCGCGCGGCGACCCCGGACAGCGCGGCGTCGAGGCCGCGGTCCTCAAGGACGGCCGGATGCAGGCCGCGCACCAGGTTGTTCAGCTCGGCGATCGCCTCCTTCGCCTCGCGGTGCGCCTCGTCGATCACCTTGCGGGCGTCCTCCGGCAGATCGCCGAGGGTGGCCCTGGCCAGGCCCAGGTTGACGGCGAGTGAGACGAGGCGCTGCTGTGCGCCGTCGTGCAGGTCGCGCTCGATCCGCCGCCGCTCGACGTCGGCGGCGTCGAGCACACCGGCCCGGCTCTCGGCGAGGTCGGCGACCCGGCGGGCGAGCTTGTCCGTGCGGCTGGGGCCGAGCAGGACCTCGGCCGCCCGGGTCTCCAGCCGCACCAGAGCGCCGGTCAGCCGAGGCCCGAGGAACAGCAGGGCGAGGCCGCCGGCGGTGATGTACGCGGCCTGCGTGGTGTACCCGAGGTCGGTGACCCGCCACTGCGGGGGCAGCGCCCAGATCCACACGTAGATGGAGGCGGCCACAAGAGCGGCGGCCCAGACGGCGAGGACGGCGAGGTCCAGGACGGCGAGCAGCGGACCCGCCACGGCGTGGTAGCAGACCTGCCGCCACAAGGCCCGGCCGGTCAGCCGGCGCACCGCCGACTTCCAGTTGCGTCCCGGCCCGGGTACGGCGGGGCGCGGGAGGTCCTTGCCGACGAGCGCCCGGTAGCGCCGCCGCTGCCCGACGGTCAGCAGGGGTGTCACCACAAGCGTGAGCAGCACGGGCAGCGCCACGAGCGTGAGCAGCACGGGCAGCGGAGTCGCGGCCGGCACCAACGCCGCCATCGTGCCGAGCAGCCAGAGCCACAGTGGCACCACGGCGAGGTGGAGCGGCAGGCCGGCGGCGACGAGTGCGGTCCGGTGTCCCGCCCTGCAGAACGGCCGGCCCAGCACCAGCTGCAGCCACGTCGTGAGTTGCATGCGTCAAACGGTAAAGCCGCAGGCCATCCCCGTGCCATGACGCTCCCGCCCGGTTCGGGGGTGCACTTATCTCCACCCCGGGTCGGAACCCTGCGTGACTGACGGCGCCCTGGTGTGCGGCGGAGGGTGGAGCACGTGAAGGGGAGAGCCGGCGGGGAGCGGGGGAAGACGATGCGTCACCTGGTGTTGTGCGATGACGAATTGGTCGGTGCCGAGGGCTGCGACAGCGCCGACGTCATCCCGCTCCACGAAGAGGCGGAGGAGCCGCGCCCGGCGCGGGGCATGCGGCGGGCCGGGTGGCTGCTGGTCGCCTGCGGGCTCGCCCTGCTGCCGTGGCTGTACATGCTGGCCACCGGCCTGCCGGCCACCGCGACCGCGGCGCACTGGCCGGTCGCCTGGGTCGGGCTCGACGCGCTGGAGGCGCTCGGCTTGATCGCCACCGGCCTCCTCGCCGCCCGCGGCGACCGGCGGCACGCCCTGGCAGCCGCCGCGACCGCGACGCTGCTTGTGGTGGACGCCTGGTTCGACACCACGACCGCGGCCCCGGGCGGCGACTTCGCCACCGCGGTCGCCATGGCGCTCGGCGCCGAGCTGCCGCTCGCCGCGCTGTGCGGCCGGCTGGCGCTGCGGGCCCTGAGCCGGCACGCGTGACGCCGACCGCCCAGCCACTTGCCACGGACCAAATCAATCCACCGGAGAACACCATGCACCGCATCACCACCGCCCCCGTCGCCCCGATCCCGGCCCGGACCCGCTGGGCGGTCGCCGCCGGCGTCGGCGCCGCGTTGGCCGCCGCCTGGTGGCTGGGCGACACGGCGCCCTATCCGTACGCCCAACGCGGCCTCCTCGACGTGCCGTTGCCGTTCCTGACAGCCGACCGGATGGACGCCCTACTGCGGCCGCGGCCGGGGGAGCGGATGCTGGAGATCGGCCCGGGGACGGGCCTGCAGTCGCTGCATGTCGTCCCGCAGCTCGGGCCGGAGGGACGGCTCGATGTGCTCGACATCCAGCAGGAGATGCTCGACCACGTGATGTGCCGCGCCGAGCGCGACGGCCTGGCGACGATTACGCCCACCCGCTCGGACGCACGTGATGCCCTACGCCGCCGGGACATTCGGCGCCGTATACGCCGGGACCGCGCTCGGCGAGATCCCCGAGCCGGATCGGGTACTGCGCGAGGCGGCACGGGTGCTGGCACCAAGCGGGCGGCTGGTGATCGGCGAGTTCTTCGACCGGCACTGGATCCCCTTCGGCCGGCTGCACCGGCTCGCCGACGCCGCCGGCCTCCACCTGACCGAGCGCCACGGCCCAAGCCCGGCCTACCTCGCCCGCTTCCGACCCTGCAGAGCCGACCCGCCAGGCCACCAGAGGGAGCGCCTCGCCCACAGCGACCGGGACACCAACGACGGGGAAGCGTGAGCTACCGCACGCAGGGACCGCGATCACCGGGCTGAACAACCTGGCGCGCGGTAGGCCGCTCCAGGAGGCGAGGAGGCGAGGAGGCGAGGAGGCGAGGAGGCGAGGAGGCGAGGAGGCGAGGAGGCGAGGAGGCTCTGCCCCAACC
>NZ_JAEKKT010000525.1 GCF_019510245.1 Streptomyces sp.
CAACCGTTCCAAGGGGGACGGTGACACGGCGACCTGGCTGCCGCCGAACAAGGGGTACCGGTGCACGTATGTGGCCGCCCAGGTCGCCGTGAAGAAGAAGTACGACCTGTGGGTCACGGCCGCCGAGAAGTCCGCGATGAAGAAGGTCCTCTCGGGCTGCCCCGGCCAGAAGCTCCCGACCGGCGGCAATCCGACGGCGGCACCGCCGCGGTTCCACGCGGACTGAGGGCTCGCACCGACCGTATGCCTCGGGGTTCGCGGGCCCTCCCCCAGAGCTTGCGCCGAGCGGTCGTGGGCCGGGGCGGGCGGGAAATGCGCTTTCCGGTGGGCGGTCCCGCGCCTACGGTGACCGCATGGAGCTGAAGGTGTCGAGTCTCGCCGAGCGTCCCGAGATGCGGGAGCGCGTTCTCGGCATGGCCAACAGCTGGCCGGAGTTCGTGACCGAGGACCCCGTGGGCAACGCCCACTACGGACGGATCTCCGGCGAACTCCCCGAGCACGTGCTGTTCGCCGAGGACGAGCGGGGCGAGATCGTCGCGCACGCCCACAGCGTCCCCTTCGCCCTGCACGCCGAGGACCGCGGCGAACTGCCCGCCCGGGGCTGGGACGAGGTGCTGGTGTGGGCGTTCGACGATCTGCGTCGTGGCGTACGGCCCGACACGGTCAGCGCGATCTCGGTCGTCGTCGACCCGCGCCTGCAGGGCCACGGCCTGTCCGCCCGGATGCTCGCGGCGATGCGTGACAACGCCCGCGCCCACGGCTTCAGCGAGGTCGTCGCGCCGGTCCGCCCCAGTGCCAAGCACCTGGAACCGCACACGCCGATCCAGGAGTACGCCCACCGGCTGCGCCCCGACGGTCTGCCGTACGACCCCTGGCTGCGCGTCCACGCCCGGGCCGGCGGCGTCGTCCACGCGGTGGCACCGGCCTCCATGACGGTGTCCGGTTCGCTGGAGCAGTGGCGCCGCTGGACCGGACTGCCCTTCGACACCCAGGGCGACGTCGAGGTGCCCGGGGCGCTGGTGCCGGTGCGGTGCGAGCCGGAGCGCGGGTACGCGGTGTACGTCGAGCCCAACGTGTGGATGCGGCACGCCCTTTGAGCGTGCCGCATCCTGGGGCCCCGCGTCCCGGCGTGGCTCAGCCGCCGAGAGCGTCGAGGTCCACGATCTCGCCGGCCGGCTTCCGCGCCGGAACCGGTTCGTCGAAGTCGCTGAAGGTGACCGACCCCTGGTCCGCTCCGGCCGTGCTGTCGATCCGCAGCAGATACGGCTTGCCCTCGGTGGCGACATACAGCGTGTAGCGGTCCTTGCCGTCCTTCTCGTGCAGGGTGATCGCCGGCACCCCGTCGACGGTGGCCGTCCTGCCGCCGCTCGCGTGGGAGTTGCTGTCCTCGGCGCCGTCGTGTACCGCGCCCAGATCGCAGAAGCCCTCGAAGTCCTTCGCGTCCTGA
>NZ_JAEKKT010000305.1 GCF_019510245.1 Streptomyces sp.
CGGCCAACACCTCGCGCACGACATCGTGCGGAAAGAGCCCGGAGGCGGTGGCTTCGATGAACGGCTGGGTGCGCAGCCAGGCGAACAGTTCAGCGGCGTCTTCGCCCATCATCGCCCGCAGCAGGGCCTCGGAGGTGACGTCGGCCTGCGCGCACACCTCCAGCGCCGTGCGGTGCGCCGCACTCGGGGCATGGCCCACGAGATGGGGCAGCAACGTCGCGATCACGTCCTGGCCCGGTGACCAGTCTGCAGCACCCCGGGCCCCGTCCGTGCCCCGCTGCACGGCGACCGCCACCGCCAGCGACAGGGCCAGCGGATTACCACTGGTGAAGGACATCAGCGCGTGGTGCGCACCGGCCGGGACACCACGTACCCGCAGGAAGGCGGCAGCATCCTCCCGGGCCAGATCCCGCAACCGCACCACCCGCAGCAGCTCCGCCCACCCCGGATCGGCGACCCAGCGCGGATCCGGGGCCGCGCGTCCGGCCACCACCACGACCGTGCCCAGCGGCAACCGCGGCAGGAACTGCTCCCACAACCAGTGCTCCAGGCCGTGGCAGAGCTCGAAGGTGTCGACCAACAGCACCGTGTTCGGCTCGCCGATCGCTTTCCCGGCCGCGTGCTCGAAGTCCTCCGGCGTCGCGGCGACCGTACGCCCGTCCACCTCGATCACCGGCCGCCCCGCCTCCTGCGCCTCGAGAGCGAACCGCCTCAGCAGCGCGGACTTGCCGATGCCGCCCGGCCCATGCAGATACAGAACCGACGGCGCGTGGGAGTCCCCCGCCAGCGCGGACCGGAAGACCGCCCGCTCCGCCACCCGCCCCACGAACGCCTGGTCGCGCGCGGCGACCACCAGGTCACCCAACAAGCCACCGTTCCCCGAATCCACGAGCCCCCCACCAACCGAACCATGCATGGCCGAGCACCTTACGCCGCGCACCCCGGACCAACCGAAGGGATGAGACCGCGCGTCGATATGACTTGGTTCACTCCGCCGCCGGTAACCCGAGTGTCGGTGTAGGGGCCGGGCGTGCCTGGGAGTGCCAGGGCTGCCACCGGTGCTCCGGGTCTCGGGGGCGTGCACATCGAGGCGGCCGGCGAGCGGAGTATGCGCCAGCGGGTTCCAGGCCGGGATGTCACCGGTGAGGCCGGCCATGAGCACGGGAGCCGAGATCGACACGATCCTCGCTGTGTCTCTGACGCGGGTTCCTGACGTCGGGGTTGGTTCCTGGCCCGCTCGGCCCCAGCGGTGCACGAAGTCCGCCGCCGGGAACGCCGTCGGGCTGCGCCGGATGCGGATGCGATATGCGCGACACCGGCGGTCGCAGCGCCCTCGACAACCAGGCCGAGAACTCCCACCCGCCACCAGCAACGCGCTCGACAGGTTGACATCACCCCTCAAGCCAGGGCAGCGCCTACGTATCAACGGGCCTGAGCGCGGGCCCGAAGCCGCACCCGCGCCGTCCCCGTCGCCTGAAGCGTGATCCCCGCCATCAAGGAGATCTCCCTGTCCACCGCCTCCAGGTCGTAAGCGCGCAGCAACACCGCCAGAGCGAGCACGGACTCGAGCATCGCGAAGTGCTGGCCGATGCAGGCGCGTGGACCGCCGCCGAAGGGGAACCAGGCGTAGCGGTGCCGGGCAGCCTCGCGCTCGGGGGTGAAGCGTTCGGGGTCGAAGCGCTCGGGGTCCTCCCACAGGTCCGGGTGGCGGTGGATGACCCACGGCGGGACCAGAACGTCGGCCCCGGCGGGAATGAGGTGCCCGTCGACCTCGGTGGCTTCGACGGACCGGCGACCGATCAGCGGAGCTGGCGGGTACAGCCGCATGGCCTCCTTCAGCACCCTCGTCAGATACGGCAGCCGGTCAAGGGCGGCGGCCAAGGGCGTACGCCCGGCCGGCAGGCGGTCGACCTCCTCCTGTGCCCGCGCCTGGACCTCCGGGTGCCGGGACAGCAAGTGCAGCGCGAAGGTCATGGATGTCCCGGTCGTTTCGTGGCCCGCGATCAGGAAGACGAGGAGTTGGTCGCGTAGTTCGGCTGCGTCAAGGCTGCCGTCCTCTTCGCTGCTCGCCCGGGAGAGGAGAGAGAGCAGGTCGTCGGCAGCCGCTGTCGTTCCGGCCGCCCGGCGCTCGGCGATGATCCGGTCGCAGACCGCGTACACCGCGCGGGTCGCCTCCCCGGCGCGGCGGTTGGTCGGGAGGGGCCATGAGCGCGGCGGGTTGACGGGGGACAAGCCGCGCCGGAGCACGTACGCATTGATCACGGGAAAGTGGTCGTGCACGACGTCGGCGGCCGCCTCGATGTCCGCGCCGAAGAGGATTCGCGCCACTGTGCGCAGTGCGAACCGGTCCATCTCCCTGTTCACGTCGACGACCGTGTCGCCGGCGGTGCGCCAGCGTTCCACCATGCTGCCGGCCTCCAGTGTCACCGCTGCGGCGTAGCCGTCCACCTGCCGCTTGGTGAACAGCGGTTGGATGAGGCGGCGTTGGCGCAGATAGTCGGCGTCCTGGCTGGTGAGCAGGCCATTACCGATGGACAGCCGGATCTCCTCGTAAAGCCGGTTGTCCTTGCGGAAGTTGGCCGTCTGTGTGGCCAGGACCTGCTGTGCGCCCTCTGCGGAGAAGACGCAGTGCATCACCGAACGCAGTCCTGGTGGACCGGCGGAGATACGGACCACGTCGCCAAACTCTCGCCGCGCGCGCAGGAGTGCGTCCAGTGAGTCGCGCCGGAGGTCGAGTGCCGAGCCGAGCAGGGGAAGGCCTTTGGGGCCCGGTATCTCAGCGATGGCGGCCATGGGTGACTTGTCTCGCACGGGTGCAGTTCCTCCGCAGGGAAGTTCCTGATCGGGTAGTGAGCTGGTAGCGGTGGTGGTCAGAGGCGGGGGCAGCGGCACTGAAGCTCGCATCCGGCATGGCAGGCTCATCAGGCCGAGCGGGGCGGTCGGCTCCGGTGAGTCCCGGCGGGCGCCGATCAGGTGGGGCGCAGACGCCTTCGACCGCTCCGATGGCGGTCGGCCGACCGGTGCCCTGGGACGGGATCATCACCGCGCACTGTTAGGTGACCGCACATGTACGGGCGCTGATTGACCTGGCACTGCCGAGGCCGCGGCGGGCCGCCTCCGCCCCGTCGGTGTCCACCCTCCGTCTGGCTGACGCGCCTCGCGTGCCGGCGGCACTGGCGGCACTGGCTGCCTTGGCCAGGTGGTGTTGCCTGCCTGAGTCCGCTCCTGCACCAGCTCCCTTGGAGCAGCGGCCCGTGCCTGGGTTCCCGGACGCGGGCCGGTGTTGAGGGGCCGACGAGGGCCTTCACCACCCGCTGCGCGGCGACGTCCTCGAGCGCGCTATGGCTGAGGCTGGGCAGGCGTCCGGCTCAGTCGCGCGAGGCGCCGATGGCGGCCAGGAGTTCGGCGCGTGAGGGGCCGGGAGCGTGGTAACGCGGCTGATTGGCGCCGAGGGTCGTGATTTTTTCGGTCAGGCCCGGGGCCGCCAGTACCTCTGGGGCTGGGAGGTGGAGCATCGCCAGGTCGGCCAACGCGCGGAGCGCGTCCGGGTCGCGGAGCTTGGCCGCGTCAAGGGCTTTGCCGATCACCCAGCTCGGGTCCGCTGTCTCGTACGGTTCGCCGGTGATGTCCCCGTCGATCTCCGCCAGCCGGTGGCGGCTCCAGCCTGTAATGCTCCGGTAGAGGGGTGTCAGGCGGGCCTCGGTGAGCTCGTCGAACCGGAGCACCAACTTCTCGGCGTCGGCGGGGCCGACCTCGCGCAGTGTGTCGCGCAGTGCCTGGGCGTGCAGCACCCCCGTGCTGAGGCCCGCTCCGCGCGCCGGGTTGCTGGTCGCCCAGGCATCCCCGACCGCGACGAAGCCGGTGACCACCGGCCGACCCTCGGCGACGTGGCGGCGGTAGGCGCCTTGGGTGCCCGCCATCGCTCGCACACCGCCCACCGGCTCATGGGCCGCCCACTCGGCGACATCGGGGAAGAGCGTGACCGCCCGCTGCCAGGTGTCGGTGTCGTGCAGGGCCCGCAACTGCCGGTCCCGCGAGGAGACATAGAGCCCCACGGCCCAGATGTCGTTGTCGCAGGCGAACTTGCCGACCGTCAGCCCTTCGTGATGTTCCAGCACCCAACCCCGGTACGACGGCCGGTTGTTCTGGGGCACCCGGAAGTAGCGGGAGTAGTAGACGAATCCGTTCGGCTCGCTCTCCACGACGGGCGCGCGGTCTCCGATGGCGTCCAGCATGCGTGGGACGGCGGAGTTCCGGCCGCTCGCGTCGACCACCAGGTCCGCGTGGAGCACCTGACCGTTGGCGGTCACCACCCCGCCCACCCGCGGGATCGCGCTCCGCGTCGCCGAGGCGGTGACCAGCGCGGTGACGTGCACGCCCCGCAAGACAGTGACCCCCTCCGTCCGGGACGCGACGCGCGCGACCGCCGCCTCCAA
Organism: Streptomyces sp.; assembly: GCF_019510245.1. GTDB lineage: Bacteria > Actinomycetota > Actinomycetes > Streptomycetales > Streptomycetaceae > Streptomyces. The sequence goes on from NZ_JAEKKT010000305.1 coordinate 4,437, forward strand.
CACCGGGCGGCGGGCCGCCACGCTGTCGAACCGCTCATCCCCGGGGCGGGCCCCGGCAGCCTCCGCCGGCAAGTCCGCGAACTGGATCAGGTTCATCCGGGTGCCGCCGAGGGCCTCCAGTTCGGCGACCACCTCCGGGAGTTCATGGTCCATCTCCATCCGCCAGCGAGGCATGACCATGTGCAGCATGCGGAACTGCTTCACCCCACGCCGCTCCCACCCTTCCCACAGCTGGGCGGCGTCGCCGTGCGGCTCGTCGGGATTCCGCTCCACCACGCTGACGCGGTGGCCGTCGGCGGCGAGCAGCATCGCGGTCGTGAGCCCGGTGGGACCGGCGCCGAGGACCAGCACATGAGTCATGGACGTTCTCCTGAAAGGCGAAACAGATACGATCCAGACTCACGCGGCCGTACTGATGAGAGCCAGGCCATTCCCTGTCCAACAATTGCTCCAATGCCGGGTGAGACGCCCCCGGCGTGGGCCGGAGCCTCTGACCGCGCGCTTTCGCGAAGGTAAGTGTCCGAGGCCTGGTCAAATGCGCGAAGAGTTGCCTCTGAGCTGAGGCGATGGGGCTTGCAGAGGCGGCGCAGCAGTGCATGCTTGCCTGCGCTCGCCGTGCCGAGCACGTGGACGCCCTGGGACTTGGCGATCTGCACCGCGGGTGGCCGACGCCGCCCGCAGCTCGGTGTCAGGCCGTGACGTCGGCCATCGGAGGCCGGCCGCTTGCTCGGTGGTGAGCTGGGCGGGCTTGTGGATGATCTCGCTGATGGAGGCGAGGGCGTACTCGGCGTAGGTGTTGCCTGCCCCCCGGGAGGGCGAGCATGCCGAGGACCTCGTCCCGGAACGAAGGCGGACACACCCGGGCCGACGGCATCGACTGTGTCGGCGATGTCCCAACCGATGGTGAACGGCGGCTCGCCGGACATCGGCAAGACCGCCGAACACACATGACTGGCAAGCGCGACGTGTCTCGCAAGCCACTCGCCAGTGCCGGCGGGTGGGTGCGCGGCACCCAGGAGCAGCGCGGCCTCTCGCTCCACGGGGTTCGCGGGTCATCATCCGTGCATGCGCCAAAACAACAGCACTTCAAGGATCGTTGCACCCCTGCTCAGTCTGGCCGCGGCGGTGGCCTGTCAGCAGGTGCCCGGTGAACAACCTGCCTCCGCCGGCCCGACGACGTCGAGTCGGTCACCCGCCAGCAGCGAGACGAGTAACTCGGGTGAGCTCCACACGTTCGTCGGGATGTGGGTCACCGCGGACGATCAGATCCGACAAGAGCTCCTCCCGAACGGCCGCTACGACGAAGCGCGGGGCAACCGTGAAAGCGCCTATACCGGCCGCTACTGGGTCAAGGGGAATCGCATCGAGTATGCGGACGACACAGGCTTCACGGCCGAC
>NZ_JAEKKT010000140.1 GCF_019510245.1 Streptomyces sp.
CGGGTGTCGTCGGGCAGCTTGACGCCGACGCGCTCCAGCTCGGCCGTGAGGTCCTCCAGGACGTCTCCGACGGCGCCCGCGTGCAGCTCGTCGAGGTAGTAGATGGCGTTGCGTGCTTCGTCGGCGGGCTCCGGGCGTACGACGCGCAGCTCGTCGGTCTGCCACACCAGGTCGATGTTCTCGGCGAGGCGGATGTCGGTGCGGCGGCGGTCGGACTCGATGACCGGCGTGTCCAGGAGCGCGGCGATGCGCCGGAGCTTGTTGAGGACCGAACGGCGCGCCGCCTCGGTGGGGTGCGCCGTGAAGACCGGGCGGACGTTGAGGTTCTGCACGGTCTCGCGCAGGTGCTCGGGGTCGGCGTCCTTGAGCCGGTCGGCGGTGCGGGCGAGCAGGCCGCCCTCGGCGGCGCGGCGGGCGCGCAGCTCGCGGCCGCGGTGCACCTGCTCGGTGACGTTGGCCAGGTGGAAGTAGGTGGAGAAGGCACGGACCAGCTTGGCGGCGGTCTCCAGTTCGGTGCCGCGCAGCAGTTCGGCGGCGGCCTCGCCGTCCTCGCGGGTGAGGCGGCGGACCTTCTCGACGAGCTCCAGCAGCTCGGGGCCCTCCTGGCGGACGAGGGTCTCGCCCAGCAGGTCACCCAGCCGGCGGATGTCGGCGCGCAGCTCACTGCTGGTCGTGGTGGTCTGGTCGTCGGCACTGCTCACAGGTGCGGCTCCTTGCAGTGTTGAAGCTCGTCTGGAGGGAACCCGTCCGTCGGCCGGGCGGCAGGTGGCGCCTGTCCGCATAGCGGCCGGACATCAGGGAAGGAAACAGAGCGGACCGCGCTGTCCGACCGACTCCAAGGATAGGTGTCCATGAGGACGCGCAGGTTCTGGGGCTCTTGCCGTAAGACGCCTCGCTGCCATACTTACGTCGCCGTAGGTTACGGAACCGTAGGGAAGCTCCTTTGCCGTCCCGTTCGGTCGCCGCGGATCGGCGCATCTCTCAACCCTCGACCCCACAGGGGACGCGCATGACCTCGTCAAGTTCGGATGTGATGGAAGACCCCAGGAAGGCGGCTGACACCGCGCCCCCGTCCGCCACCCTGGGCGGTGAGCGGAAGGGTTCGCTGGAGCAGGTCACCCTGCTGCTGTTCATCGTCGTACCGTTCCTCGCGCTGCTGGCGGCGGTGCCACTGGCGTGGGGCTGGGGCGTGAGCTGGCTCGACCTGGGCCTGATGGTGTTCTTCTACTACCTGGGCTGCCACGGCGTGACGATCGGTTACCACCGTTACTTCACGCACGGTTCCTTCAAGGCGAAGCGGCCGCTGCGGATCGCGCTCGCGATCGCGGGGTCGATGGCGGTGGAGGGGCCGCTGGTGCGCTGGGTGGCCGACCACCGCAAGCACCACAAGTTCTCCGACGCGGAGGGTGACCCGCATTCGCCGTGGCGGTACGGCGAGACCGTGCCGGCGCTGATCAAGGGCCTGTGGTGGGCACACATCGCCTGGATGTTCGACGAGGAGCGGACCCCGCAGGACAAGTACGCGCCGGATCTGGTCAAGGACCCGGCGATCCGGACCATCTCCCGCCATTTCATCTACTGGACGGTGGCCTCCCTGGCGCTGCCGCCGCTGATCGGCGGGCTGGTCACCATGTCCTGGTGGGGCGCGTTCACCGCGTTCTTCTGGGGGTCACTCGTCCGAGTGGCGCTGCTCCACCATGTGACCTGGTCGATCAACTCCATCTGCCACGCGGTGGGCAAGCGGCCCTTCCGGTCGCGGGACCGGTCGGGCAACGTGTGGTGGCTGGCGGTCCTGTCCTGCGGCGAGTCCTGGCACAACCTGCACCACGCCGACCCGACCTCCGCGCGGCACGGGGTGGAGCGCGGCCAGATCGACTCGTCGGCGCGGATCATCCGCTGGTGCGAGCAGCTGGGCTGGGCCTACGACGTGCGCTGGCCGTCACGCTCACGTATCGATTCACGCCGTAACACCGGGGAAGGCGGCTCCACGCAGGGGGCGGAGGCCGCGAAGGCGGCATGATTGACGCCGTGGCGACCGACTCCAGCACCCCCAGTCCCGAGAAGCAGCGGCGGGCGCGTCGTACCCGTATGACCGGTGCGGAGCGCCGCCAGCAGCTGCTGGAGATCGGTCGCACCCTCTTCGCGGCGAAGGGCTTCGAGGGCACGTCGGTGGAGGAGATCGCGGCGAAGGCCGGGGTGTCCAAGCCGGTGGTGTACGAGCACTTCGGCGGCAAGGAGGGGCTGTACGCGGTGGTGGTCGACCGCGAGATGCGGCGCCTGCTGGACATGGTGACCAGCTCCCTTACCGCCGGACATCCGAGGGAGCTGCTGGAGCAGGCCGCGTTCGCCCTGCTCGACTACATCGAGGAGTACACGGACGGCTTCCGGATCCTGGTCCGGGACTCCCCCATCCCCCAGTCGACCGGTTCCTTCGCGTCCCTCATCTCGGACATCGCGACCCAGGTGGAGGACATCCTGGGCCGTGAGTTCAAGAGCCGCGGCTTCGACCCCAAGCTGGCCCCGCTGTACGCGCAGGCGCTGGTGGGGATGGTCGCGCTGACCGGCCAGTGGTGGCTGGACGTGCGCCGCCCGAAGAAGGCGGAGGTCGCCGCCCACCTGGTGAACCTGTCCTGGCACGGCCTGGACGGCCTGGAGCAGAAGCCGCGGCTGATAGGGCACCGCAAGGCCTGAGCCCGTGCGCTCGGAGCCCGGTGCGCCCGGTGTGCTCAGTGCTTGAAGATGTCCTTCGCCTTCTCCTTGGCCTGGCGGGCGTCGCCCTTCGACTGCTCCAGGCGTCCTTCGGCCTCCAGGGGCAGGTCACGCGTCGCGCGCCCGCCGGCCTCCTTGGCCTTGCCCTTGATCTGTTCCTTCTTGCCCTTGGCCTTCTGGTGTCCTGACACCGTCGATCCCTCCTGAAGCGGATAGGTACGGGGGGGTCATTGCCCCGGGTAACCAGGAGCGGACCGCGGCAAACGGGCTCAGCGCACCGCTTCCAGGAACTCCAGGCGGTTGCCGACGGGGTCCTGGGAGTAGAAGCGGCGGTGTCCGGGGAGGTCGTCGTCCCAGGTGACGGGGGCGCCGCCAGCTTCGAGCCGTTCGGCGCAGGCCTCGATGTCCGTGACCCGCAGTCCCGGGTGGGCCTTCAGGGCGGGGCGGAAGGCCGCCTCGACCCCCAGGTGCAGGTGCACGGTCCCGGCCCGGAACCAGCAGCCGCCGCGGGCCGCGAGCACGGGCGGCTTGGGGATCTCGGTCATGCCGAGGAGATCGACGTAGTAGGCGCGCAGCAGGTCCTCCGAGCCCGGCGGTACGGCGAGCTGGACGTGGTCGAGGGCGGTGAGCATCAGGCGTTCTCCCTGCGGGCGACGGCGAACAGGCGGCGGAAGGGCAGGACCGTGCCGTAGGGGGCGCTCGGGTAGGCCTCCCGCAGCAGGTCGCGGTAGTCGGCGACGAAGGCCTCCCGGGCCTCGGGGTCGTCGCCGAGGGCGGTGAGGACGGGGCGCAGCCCGGTGCCCTTGACCCAGTCCAGGACGGGGTCCTCGCCGGTCAGGACGTGCAGGTAGGTGGTCTCCCAGACGTCGGTGGCGCAGCCGAGGCGGTCGAGCCGGTCGAGGTAGGCGGCGGGCGGATGGACGGAGTCCTCGTGGCGCAGCACGTCGGCGAGCCGGACCTTCCAGCGGGGTGTGGCGGCGAGCTCGCGCATGAGGGCGTGCAGGGGCGCGTCGATGTTGTTGGGCACCTGAAAGGCGAAGGTGCCGCCGGGAGCGAGCGCGTCGAGCCAGCCGGCGAAGCGGTCCAGGTGGCCGGGGACCCACTGGAGCGCCGCGTTGGACACGATCAGGTCGTACGGCCGTTCGGGTGCCCAGGTGCGCAGGTCGGCGTGGGCGAAGTCGAGGCGGCCGCCGCCGGGGGTGGGGCCGGCGTGGTCGACCTCGGCCTTGTCGAGCATCGCGGCCGAGTTGTCGTAGCCGGTGATGTGCGCGGTGGGCCAGCGGTCGGCGAGGACGGCGGTGACATTGCCGGGGCCGCAGCCGAGGTCGGCGATGGCCGGGGGGTCGCCGGGGAGGGCGGGCACGTGGGCGAGGAGGTCGGCGAAGGCACGGGCGCGGGGGCCGGAGTGACGGAGGTACTGGGCGGGGTCCCAGGCGGGAGTCGTCATGTCCTCCACCTTCCCCGTGGAGATATCTCGATGTCAAGAGACTCGACATCAAGAGACTTCATGTCGACACAACCACTACACTGATCGACATGGAGGACGAGGTCGATCGGCTGGTCGCTGCGTGGCGCCGGGAGCGCCCGGACCTCGACGTGGAACCGCTCGAGGTGCTCAGCCGGGTGAGCCGGCTGGCGCGGCACCTGGACCGGGCACGTCGGCTGGCCTTCGCCGAGCACAGCCTGGAGCCCTGGGAGTTCGACGTGCTGACCGCGCTCAGGCGCGCGGGCACGCCGTACCAGCTCTCCCCCGGGCAGCTGCTGACCCAGACCCTGGTCACCTCGGGGACGATGACCAACCGCATCGACCGGCTGGCCAAGAAGGGCCTGGTCGAGCGGCTGCCGGACCCGAGCGACCGGCGCGGTGTGCTGGTCCGGCTGACCACCGAGGGCCAGGACCGCGCGGACCAGGCCCTGGCGGGCCTGCTCGCTCAGGAACGAGCGATCCTCGGCGAACTCTCCCACGCCCAGCGATCCGAACTCGCCGGACTGCTGCGCCAGTTGACCGCCCCGTTCGACAACATCCCCGGCTGAGCGCTCCGCTGGAAGGTGCCGCACTCCGGTGCCAGTCGGCTGCCGCGCCGTCGTGGCTGGTCGCGCGGTTCCTCCCCCAGCCTTCGGCCGGGGGCATCCCCAGCGCCCCTGACGGGGCGCTCTTCAGGCGCTGCTGCTCTCCTCCGGCATGATCCGTCCGGCAGGGCCCAGGTCCACCGGCCCCACCCCGGCCCGCCGCGCCAGCGCCACCGCGGCCAGGGTGGAGTGGACGCCCAGCTTGCCGAGGACGTTCTGCATGTGGGTGCGGACGGTGTGCGGGGACAGGAAGAGGCGCTCGGCGACGGCCTTGCGCCCCAGGCCCGCCACCATGCACCGGAGGACTTCGCGCTCCCTCGGCGTGAGGGACTCCACCAGGCGCTCGCTCTCGGTGCGGTGCTTGCGGGCCGCCGTCAGCTCCCGCAGGACGCCCGTGAGCAGGGCGGGCGGCAGATGCGTCTCGTCGCGCAGCACGCCCCGGATGACGTTGAGCAGCCGGGACAGCGAGCAGTCCTTGGCGACCCAGCCGCAGGCGCCGGCCTGGAGGGCCAGGGCCGCGCGCCGCGGGTCGTCCTTCTCCGCGAGGACGACGACCCGGACGGCCGGGTGGGCCGAGCGGACACCGGCGACCAGCGATATGCCGTCGACCAGCCCCTCCGCGTTGGCCTCCTGCACCGGTACGGCCGCCCGTCCGCCCGGCAGTTGACCGCCCAGGTCGGCGTCGACGAGCAGCACGTCGTAGCGGCGGCCCTCGGCGACCGCGCGCTCCAGGCAGCGCAGCGCGGCCGGACCGCTGCCGGCCGCGGACACGTCGACGTCGGGCTCGGCGGCCAGTGCGGCAGCCAGCGACTCGGCGAAGATGCGGTGGTCGTCGACGACCAGAACTCGGATGCGAACCACGAAACCCCCTTCCCCAGTGCTCTTCACGAGCCGGGGATACCCAAGGTCCGGAGAACGACGAACCGTGCGGACACGACACCCGCGGGAGGGCGGAACCGCACGGCCGCCGCCGTGCCTGAACTGCTACCCCCACCGCGGGCGCCGTATCCGACTTGCCTCGCCCCCTGATCAGCGCCGGCCCCCACCGGCACTGCTCATCAGAGTACGGCCGGTCGCCGTGAGCGGAAGGCAATTTGCAGAACTGCCCGGCCGACGCGTTTATGGTGTGCCGCATGTTTCGTATTGAGGCGGAAGTCGACAAGGAACGACGCGAACTGCTCCGCGCACGGCTGCTGGCCACCAACACGGCGGCCTCTCCGGTCCTCGCCGCCTTGCGCGGCACGCCGGCCGAACGCGAAGCGCCACTGCACCTGTGGGCGATGGACGGGAGTTCGGGCGACCTGACAGGCGGGCTGGTCGGGCACACCTGGACGTCCTGGCTGCACGTCACCTACCTCTGGGTGGACGCCCGCCACCGGGGCACGGGCCTCGGCGGCGGCCTGCTCGCGGAGGCCGAGCGCATCGCCCGCGAGGACCGCGGCTGCACCGCCGTACGCCTGGAGACCTGGGACTTCCAGGCCCCGGAGTTCTACCGGAAGCAGGGGTACGACGTGGTGTGCGTGATCCCCGACTACCCGCCGGGGATCACGGAGTACACGCTGACGAAGCGCCTGGGCTGAGCCTCAGCTCTCCCGGCGGGCGCCCGCCGACGGCACCGCCTCGAAGACCCGCGGGGCCTTGAAGCCGGCCGCGGCGAAGGCCTCCTCGACCGCCTTGGTGATCGTGTCCACGTCGGCCGCCTCGGTGAGGACGATCGCCGAGCCGCCGAAGCCGCCGCCGGTCATCCGGGCGCCCAGCGCACCGGCCGCGTTCGCCGCCTCCACGACCAGGTCCAGCTCGGGGCAGGAGACCTGGAAGTCGTCGCGCAGCGAGGCGTGGCCGTCGGTGAGGACCGGGCCGATGGCACGGGTGTCGCCCGCTTCGAGGAGGGCAACGACGCGCTCGACCCGGTGGTCCTCGGTGACGACGTGCCGGACCAGCCGCCGCACCTCCGCCTCGTCGCCGAGCCGGTCGAGCGACGCGTCGAGGTCGGCGTAGGCGATGTCCCGCAGCGCGTCCACGCCCAGCAGGGCCGCGCCCTTCTCGCAGCCCGCGCGGCGCTTGCCGTACTCGCCGCCGCTGTGGGCGTGCTTGACCTGGGTGTCGACGACGAGCAGGCGCATGCCCTCGGCCGCGAGGTCGAAGGGGATCTGCTTCTGCGAGAGGTCGCGGGTGTCCAGGAACAGGGCGTGGCCCTGCTCGCAGCAGGCGGACGCCGTCTGGTCCATGATTCCGGTCGGCGCCCCGACGTAGACGTTCTCCGCGCGCTGGCACAGGCGGGCCAGCTGCCAGCGCTGCAGGCCCAGTTCGAAGAGGTCGTTGAGCGCGAGGGCGATCACCACCTCCAGGGCCGCGGAGGAGGACAGGCCCGCGCCGGTCGGCACGGTGGACGCGAGGTGCACGTCGGCGCCGGTGACCGGATGGCCGGCCTCCCGCAGCGCCCAGACCACGCCCGCCGGGTACGCCGTCCACTCCTGGTCGGTGCCGGGTTCCAGGGCGTCGAGGGAGAGCTCGACGACCCCGCCCTCGACGTCCGAGGAGTGCAGCCGCAGCACGCCGTCGGTGCGGCGGGCGACGGCCGCCGTCGACGCGTGCGGCAGCGCGAACGGCATCACGAAGCCGTCGTTGTAGTCGGTGTGCTCGCCGATCAGGTTGACCCGGCCGGGCGCCGCCCAGACGCCGTCGGGAACCGTGCCGTACAGCTCCTCGAAGGCGTCTCTGACCTGCTGTGCTGCCCCCACTTACTGCTCCCTTGCTGCGCTGATGGTCCGGGCGAACTCCCAGGCGTCCGCGACGATCCCCGCGAGGTCCGCGCGGGTCGGGTTCCAGCCCAGCTTCTCGCGGGCGGTGGCCGCCGAGGCGACCAGGACGGCCGGGTCGCCGCCCCGGCGCGGAGCCACGACCTCGGGGATCGGGTGCCCGGTGACCTGCCGGACGGTCTCGATGACCTGGCGGACCGAGAAGCCCTCGCCGTTGCCGAGGTTGCAGATCAGGTGCTCGCCGGGCTGCGCGGCCGTCAGGGCCAGCAGGTGGGCGTCGGCGAGGTCGGCGACGTGGATGTAGTCGCGGATGCAGGTGCCGTCGGGCGTCGGGTAGTCGTCGCCGAAGACGGAGATGGCCTCGCGCCTGCCGTGGGCGACCTGGAGGACCAGCGGGATCAGGTGCGACTCGGGGTCGTGGCGCTCGCCCTGCGCGCCGTACGCCCCGGCCACGTTGAAGTAGCGCAGGGAGACCGCGCCCAGGCCGTGGGCGGCGGCCTCGCCGGTGATCATGTGGTCGACGGCGAGCTTGGTGGCGCCGTAGGGGGAGGTGGGGGCGGTCGGGTCGGTCTCGGTGATCGGGGTGTGAACCGGCTCCCCGTAGGTGGCCGCGGTGGAGGAGAAGACGAGCTTGCGGACGCCGGCCTCGCGCATCGCGGAGAGCAGCGCCATGGTGCCGCCGACGTTGTTGTCCCAGTACTTCTCGGGCTTCACGACCGACTCGCCGACCTGGGAGAACGCGGCGAAGTGCAGCACCGCGTCGTAGGAGGGGTCCAGCCACTTGGCGGCGTCGCGGATGTCGCCCTCGACGAAGGAGGCGCCCGCCGGGACGCCCTCGCGGAAGCCCGTGGACAGGTTGTCGAGGACGGTGACCTCGTGGCCCGCCTCCAGCAGGTGCTGGGCGACCACGCTGCCGACGTATCCCGCCCCGCCCGTCACCAGGTACTTCATCAACTCGCTACCTCTCGCAGTCGCTCGGCCGCGCGCTCCGGCGGCACGTCGTTGATGAACACGCTCATGCCCGACTCGGAACCCGCGAGGAACTTCAGCTTGCCGGACGTTCGGCGGATGGTGAAAAGCTCCAGGTGCAGCGCGAAGTCGTCGCGCGAGACACCCTCGAACTCCTCCAGCGTCCCGAACGGCGCCTGGTGCCAGGCGGCGATGTAGGGCGTGGGAGGCTCACCCTCACCGAAGATACGGTCGAAGCGCCTCAAGAGTTCCAGATAAACCTGGGGGAACTCTGAGCGCGCCGCCTCGTCGAGCCCGAGCAGGTCGGGGACGCGGCGCTTCGGGTACAGGTGGACCTCGTAGGGCCAGTGTGCCGCGTACGGCACGAAGGCGACCCAGTGTTCACTCTCAAGGACGACCCGCTCGTCGGCGAGTTCACGTTCCAGGACGGCGTCGAAGAGGTTCTCGCCGCCCGTCGCCTCCTTGTGTGCCGCGAGCGAACGCAACATCAGCGCGGTGCGCGGGGTGGTGAAGGGGTAGGCGTAGATCTGCCCGTGCGGGTGGCCGAGCGTCACGCCGATCTCCGCGCCGCGGTTCTCGAAGCAGAACACCTGCTCGACGGAGGGGAGATGCGACAGTTCCGAGGTCCGGTCGGTCCACGCGTCGAGGACCAGGCGGGCCTGCTCCTCGGTGAGGCTCGCGAAGGAGGCGTCGTGGTCCGAGGTGAAGCAGACCACCTCGCAGCGCCCGGAGTCGCCGGCCAGCGAGGGGAAACGGTTCTCGAAGACGACGACGTCGTACGACGAGTCCGGGATCTCGCTCAGCCGGTCACCCTGGGTCGGGCACAGCGGGCACTGGTCGGCCGGCGGGTGGTAGGTGCGGCCCTGCCGGTGCGAGGCGATCGCGACCTGGTCGCCGAGCAGCGGATCCCGGCGGACCTCGGAGGTGGTGTGCGTCCGCTCCAGGGGACGGCGGTCCACCGCGTCCCGCACGGTGTCGTCGCGCAGGTCGTAGTAGATGAGTTCGCGACCGTCGGCCAGCCGGGTCGAGGTCTTCTTCACTGCGGACTCCCATTGATCGAGCCAGCCAACCATCAAACAGAACCGAACACACCAAAACACAACTCACCACGCCAGTCAACATCGCAATCAATCAAGGTGAGACAACGAAAGTGTTGAATTACTGGGTGCAGAACCCCACAGATGCCCCCGTATCCCCCACATCCCTCGCGACGGACCTCACCACGGACCTCGCGGCGGGGCTGCGGCTCCCGACCAACGGCCTGGACTACACGATCCTGGCGATCTACTTCGCCGTCGTCCTGGGCATCGGCTTCGCGGCCCGCCGCTCGGTGAAGACCAGCCTCGACTTCTTCCTCTCCGGACGGTCGCTGCCCGCCTGGATCACCGGTCTCGCCTTCATCTCGGCGAACCTGGCGGCGACCGAGATCCTCGGCATGGCCGCCAACAGCGCGCAGTACGGCGCGTACACCGTGCACTGGTACTGGATCGGCGCCGTTCCCGCCATGGTCTTCCTGGGCCTGGTGATGATGCCCTTCTACTACGGCAGCAAGGTCCGCTCGGTCCCCGAGATGCTGCTCCTCCGCTTCGACAGAGCCGCACACCTGCTCAGTTCGATCCTGTTCGCCTTCGCGGCCATTCTGATCGCCGGTGTGAACCTCTACGCCCTGGCGATCGTCGTGGAGGCGCTGCTGGGCTGGCCGCAGTGGGTGGCGATCGTCGTCGCCGGCGCGTTCGTGCTGGCGTACATCACCCTCGGCGGTCTCTCCTCGGCCATCTACAACGAGGTGCTGCAGTTCTTCGTGATCCTGGCCGCCCTCATCCCGCTCTCCGTGCTCGGCCTGAAGAAGGTCGGCGGCTGGGACGGACTGGTCGACAAGCTCACCGCCACCCACGGCCACAACTTCACCACCGCCTGGGGCGGCACCGGCATCGGCTCCGTCAACCCGCTCGGCGCGAACTGGCTGACCATCGTCCTCGGCCTCGGCTTCGTGCTCTCCTTCGGCTACTGGACGACGAACTTCGCCGAGGTGCAGCGGGCCCTGTCGGCGAAGAACCTGTCCGCCGCCCAGCGCACCCCGCTGATCGCCGCCTACCCGAAGATCTTCATCGTCTTCCTGGTGATGATCCCGGGGCTGGTCGCCGCCGCGCTGGTACCGAACATCGGGACCGCGAAGTCCGGCCTCCAGTACAACGACGCGATCCCGTACCTGATGTCACAGCTGCTGCCCAACGGCGTGCTCGGCATCGCGGTGACCGGGCTGCTGGCCGCCTTCATGGCCGGCATGGCCGCCAACGTGTCGTCCTTCAACACGGTGTTCACCACCGACATCTGGGCCAAGTACGTGGTGAAGGGCCGCGAGGACGGCTACTACGTTCGCTTCGGGCGGCTCATCACCGCGATCGGCGTCTGCGCGTCCATCGGCACGGCGTTCCTCGCGTCGTCCTTCTCGAACATCATGAGCTACCTCCAGACACTGTTCTCCTTCTTCAACGTGCCGATGTTCGTCGTCTTCATCGTCGGCATGTTCTGGAAGCGGGCCTCGGCGAAATCCGGCTTCTGGGGGCTGCTCGCGGGCACCGTGACCGCGATGGTCAACTACTTCGTCCTCTACAAGAAGGACATCATCGCCATCCCCTCCGACCAGGGCGCCAACTTCGTGTCGGCGATCGCCGGGTTCGTCGCGGGCGCGGTGGTGATGGTGATCGTGTCCCTGTTCACCGCGCCGAAGCCGGAGGCGGAGCTGGCCGGGCTCGTCTACGGCACCAGCTCGCCCGGCATGGCCGAGGCGCCCGCGCCCGGTGACGAGGCCTGGTACCGGCGGCCGGCGCTGCTGGGGTGGGGTGCGGTGGTCCTCGCGGCCCTCTGCTACATCCCGTTCTCGTTCTGATCGCCGCCGCTGGAGAATGGAGAAAGGAGACACCATGACCGACGACTCCGGGCACTCCGGGTTCCACTACTCCGAGCAGGACGTCCAGCGCGAGGTCACCGAGTTGCAGGGGCGGTCCGCGACCGCCGCGCGGATCTTCGACCTGCGGCGGATCATCGGTGGGCTGTTCGTGCTGTACGGGATCATCGTCACGATCACCGGGATCACGGACTCGCAGGCCGAGATCGACAAGGCACAGGGGATCAACATCAACCTGTGGACCGGGATCGGGATGTTGTTGCTGGGGGTGTTCTTTCTGGTGTGGCTTTGGCTTCGGCCGACCCCGCCGGCGCCTCCGGCGGAAGACGCCGACGACTGATTCGGTTGGGTTGTGGCTGCGGGTGCGTGGGGGCTGGTCGCGCAGTTCCCCGCGCCCCTAAAGGGGCGCTTCAGTGCCGCCGTTGAGAGGTCCCGCCCTGTCCAGCAGCCCGGTGCGGGCCGCGAGCGCGGCCGCTTCCAGGCGGGACCCCACGCCCAACTTCATCAAAACCCTCTGCACATGGGTGCGGGCCGTGCTCGGGGCGATGCCCATGCCGGCGGCGATGAGGCGGGTGTCCTCGCCGTCGGCGACGCGGACCAGGACCTCCACCTCCCTCGGGGTGAGCATCTGGAGGAGGCGCTGGCCCTCGTCGTCGGGCTGGGCGGCCGGGTTGAGGAGTTCACCGAAGGCGCCCTGGAGCAGTGCGGGTGCCACGGCGGCCTCCCCGGCCCGTGCCTTCATGATCGCCCGCTCGACGCCCTCGATCCGCTCGTCGTGCCGTACGTACCCGGAGGCGCCCGCCGCGAAGGCGGCCGCGATGCCCCGCGGGGACGGCACCGGCCCCAGGACCAGGACGGCGACCTGCGGCCGCTCCCGCTTGATCTTCACCACGGGGTCGAAGATCCCCGGCTCGGCCGGTGTCGCGGTACCGAGCAGGCACACCTCGGGTGCCCGTGTGATCACCAGATCGGCCGCACCGGCCGCCGGTGCCGCTGCCGCGAGCACCCGGTGGCCGCGCAGTTTCAGCGCCGAGGCCAGCGCCTCCGCGAGCAACCGGTGGTCGTCGACCACCATGAGCCGCACTCCCATAGAGCAACCCCCCAGTCCCCCCAATGGATGCCCCACTATGGATGCCCACTGGTCCGCATGGACAGAGGGCCCCCCGGCACCCCGTCCTTCATGCCCCCGGAAGCTACACGCTTGTTCGACGTTGCGCTGCCCCTACTGATGAGAAGTGCCCCGGATCGGAGGAATCTCTGGGTTTTCTCGTATTCGCGGGTGAAGAGCGCGTATCAGCCACCCGCGCCGAAGGCGGTGACGAGGTACTGCCTGGGCGACGAGGACGGATCGGGCGCGTGGGCGTACGCGGCGGACAGGTAGAGGCGGCCCTGGGAGTAACGGACTTCGGCGTAGTCGGGTGACATGGTGGTCTCCACGGCCTTGACCGCCGTGGTCACCGGGTTCTCCAGGAGCTTGGTCTCCTTGAACGAACCACCGTCGATGCTGACGACCTGAGCGCCCTTGTCGTACGGCGCGTTCTTGTACGCGATCACATCGGGACCGTCCATGCGCAGCGGCGTGATCGTGTAGTTGTTCCCGGCGTCGGCGCGCTGGCCGGTCTGCTTGCCGGTGCCCAGGTCGAAGGCGACGATCTCGTTGGTCTTCGTGTAGTCCCCGTCGCCGTCGTGCTGTTCGGTCGCCAGGTACAGCCTGTCGTTGCCGACCACCACTCCCGTGCACTTCTCCAGGTCGTAGATTCCGTCGCAGCGGGCCGCGTAGGAGCTGCCCGGCGTGGAGATACGGGTGCGCAGCGCGCCGGTGCTGCCGTCGATGGAGAAGACGTCCGAGAAGCCGCTGCCGTCGCCCGCGCTGTCGTTGACGTCGGCGGCCACCACCAGCGGGTCGGTCGACACGACGCTCGCGTAGTCGATGCCCGAGGTCATCCTGTACTCGGAGCGCACCTTGCCGGTGACCGGGTCGAGGGTCTGGATGTGCAGCTGGCCGGCGTCGCCGTCGCCGCACCTGCGGACCGCGACCAGCTCGGGGCCGCCGCCGTAGCCGGCGTCGTGGCAGCTGTCGGCCGCCTTCGGCTGCCAGCGGATCTTGCCGGAGGCGAGGTCGAAGGCGGCGCCACCGCTGGAGCCGCCGACCGCGACCGTCTGCTGAGCGACCGTCACGTTGTCGAAGCCGATCGGGACATCACCGGACTTGACCGTCTGGGTCCACAGCTTCCTGCCGGTGTTCAGGTCGATCGCGGCGACCTGGGTGCAGCCGGCCGTGGAGCCCTTCGCCGGCATCTTCGGCTGGTAGACGACCGCGGTCCGGCCGTCGGCGCTGACGTGTCCGGTGGCGCGGCAGACCGGGCCGGACAGCGGGACCGTCCACAGCTTGGCGCCCGTAGCGGGGTCGTAGCCGGTGATCTGGGCGATGCCGGTCTTCGCGTACACCTTGTCGGTGAGCCAGGAACCGGCGGTGACGGTGGTGTCCTTCGCCGTGGGCAGCGGAACCTGGAAGAGGATCTTGGAGGTGGTGTCCGCGGGTACCTTCTCGGTCCCCTTGCCGTTCTTGCCGCCGTCCGCGTCCTGGCCGCCGGTGCCGCCGCCGCTGGAGTTCGCCGTGTCGTCCTTCTGGGCGTCTGGGCCGGAGGACCTGGCGTACCAGATGCCGCCGCCGACGATCAGCGCGATGGCGACGACCGCGGCGAAGACGATGAGCAGCGCGGGCTTGTTGCGGCCGGGGCCCGAGCCGGGAGCGGGGGCGGGACCGCCCGGCTGTCCCGGCTGGCCGCCCGGGTAGCCGTAACCGGGCTGGGGCGGCTGGTTCGGGTAGCCGTAGCCGGGCTGCTGGGCGTACGGGTTCGGGGGCTGTTGCGGGTAGCCGTAGCCCGGCTGCTGGGCGTACGGGTTCGGAGGCTGGTTGGGCGGGGGCGGGGGCGGCTGGGTCATGGCGGAAGTACCTCGGGGACGGCGCGTGAGACGGCTGGGACGGCGCGGACTGCGGGACGGCTCGGGGCGGCTCGGGATGGGCCCCGCTCAGTTGCCGAAGGCCATCATCAGCTTCTCCTTCGCGTCGTCGCTGCCGGTCAGCCGGGTGGAGGAGAGGTAGAGGCGGCCGTCGGCCCAGTCGACCGCGCCGTCGTAGAAGCCGCCCTCGATGTCGGCGGTGTGCTGCGGGTTCTGCAGCAGCCGGGTGGTGGGGTGGGCGGAGCCGGTGGTCGGGACCGACACGACCTGGCCGCCCGCGTCGTACGACGGCCGTACGTAGGCGACGAGTCTGCCGCCCTCGGTCCTGACCGGGTACATCGACTCGTCCGTCGGGGACTTCACCCGCCACTTCGCCCTGCCGTCGGCGAGGCTGATCGCGACGATCTCGTTGGCGCTGCCGCTCACGTCCGTCGGCAGGTAGAGGGTGTCCGCGTCGGCGGCCACGCCCTGGCAGCCCTGCAGGTCGCGGGCGAGGAGCGCCCAGCCGCACTGGGGCGCGAACTTCTCGTCGACCTTGACCTCGGAACGGAACGCTCCCTTGGCATCCAGGACCGAGATGTTCCAGGCCTTCTTCGCCTCGTTGGTCATGTAGACCACGAGCGGGTCGACGGAGTAGGTGCGCTCGACCTGCCAGCCCTTCTTGACCGGCCGGGTCCACTCGACCTTGCCGGTGGCCGGGTCGAGCTGCGAGATCTCGTCGTGCTCGGCGCTGCCGCCGGCGCCGCAGGAGGCCACCTCGACCAGCCGGCCCGTGCCGCCCGCGAACGCCGTCGGGAAGCAGGACGCGCCGTACTTCTCCTTGTCGTACAGCTTGTCGCCGCTGCCGAGGTCGTACGCCGTACCGGACTCGGAACGGCCCACCATCAGCGTCTTCCCGCTGATCGTCAGCTCGATGCTGAGCGCGCTGTCGAACAGGCCGCCGTCGGCGACGGTCGCGGTCCAGCCCTTCCTGCCGGTGTCGAGGTCGATCTCCTGCAGCTGGTTGCACTTGGCGCGGTCGCTGGTGCCGTTCATGTAGGCCACGACGACCTTGTCGTCCGCCGACTTCTGCGAGGTGACCGAGCAGATCTTCTGCGGGAACGTGATCGGGGCCCAGGCCGGGTCGCCGTTGCCCACCTTGTAGGCGAAGACCTGCTTGTACGCCGCCTTCACCGCGGTCTTCCCGGTGATCCACATGCCGGGCGCGTCGGCGCCGGAGGCGGGTGCGTCGGGCGCGGACTTGTACCAGAGCACCTTGGCCTCGCCCGACTTGCGGCCGGCGTTGAGGTTGTCCGGGTCCGCACCGCCGCCGCTGCCGTCACCGGGGTCGACCGGGGTGCCGGAGGCCTTCGGGTCGTCGGACTGCCGGGCGACCGGCTTCCTGCCGCCGCCCCCGTCGGCGGTCAGGGCGTACACCGTGCCGCCGACGACCAGCAGCCCGGCCACCGCCGCCGCGACGATCAGCGCGGGCTTCCCCCTGAACGGCCCGCGGCCGCCTCCGCCGCCGGGCGGCGGGGGCATCCCGGGCCCGCCGGGGTACTGCGGCTGCTGCTGGGCGTAGCCGTACCCGGGCTGCGGTCCGTACGGACCCGGTGTCGCGTAGGGGCCGGGGGCGGGCTGCTGCGGGTAGCCGTAACCCGGCTGGGGCGGAGGTGCGCCGAAAGCCCCCTGCGCCGGCGGCTGTTGCGGCGCTCCGAAAGCGCCCTGCGGCGGCTGGCCGGGCGGCTGGGTCATCAGCGTTCTCCCCCTCGTTCACTGATTTCGAGCCACTGCCCGAGGCCGGTGACGGCCCCGCGGTCGCACTCAGGCAGTTCTCAGACTGACCTTTCTACCACCCGGCACCGACAGCCCACGGACCCTCATGGGCCGCTGTTCCCAAGGGAGAACCGGCCCGTGATGGCGCCGTTACGCGCCTTCACGCCCCCTTCACCGGGGCCGCCGCAAGGGGGTTGCGCGCGGGCCCGCAGAGGGCTGATTCACGCCGGTCGGTGCGCCCGTTACGCGTCCTCCGCCAACTCCAGCCAGCGCATTTCCAGTTCCTCCCGCTCACCGGACAGGTCGCGCAGCTGCGCGTCGAGTTCGGCGACCTTCGCGAAGTCGGTGGCGTTCGCGGCGATCTGGTCGTGCAGCTTGGTCTCCTTCTCGGAGATGCGGTCCAGCTGCCGCTCGATCTTCTGGAGTTCCTTCTTGGCGGCGCGCTGGTCGGCGGCGCTCCGCTCGGTCGTGGCGGCCTTGGGGGCGGCGGCCGCGGCGGTGGTGGCGACCGCCTCCTCCATGCGCTGCCGGCGCTCCAGGTACTCGTCGATGCCGCGCGGCAGCATCCGCAGCGTGGCGTCACCGAGGAGGGCGAAGACGCGGTCGGTGGTGCGCTCGACGAAGAACCGGTCGTGGGAGATCACGATCATCGAGCCGGGCCAGCCGTCGAGGACGTCCTCCAGCTGGGTGAGGGTCTCGATGTCGAGGTCGTTGGTGGGCTCGTCGAGGAAGAGGACGTTCGGCTCGTCCATGAGCAGGCGCAGCAGCTGGAGCCGGCGGCGCTCACCGCCGGACAGGTCGCCGACCGGCGTCCACTGCTTCTCCTTGTTGAAGCCGAACGTCTCGCACAGCTGCCCGGCCGTCATCTCGCGCCCCTTGCCGAGGTCGACGCGCTCGCGCACCTGCTGGACCGCCTCCAGGACCCGGGTGTTCGGGTTCAGTTCGGCGACCTCCTGGGAGAGGTAGGCCAGCTTCACCGTCCTGCCGACGGCGATCCGGCCGCCCGCCGGCTGTGCCTCGCCCTCCGACCGGGCGGCCTCGGCCATGGCGCGCAGCAGCGAGGTCTTGCCGGCGCCGTTGACGCCGACCAGGCCGATGCGGTCGCCGGGACCGAGCTGCCAGGTGACGTGCTTGAGCAGCACCTTGGGCCCGGCCTGGACGGTCACGTCCTCCAGGTCGAAGACGGTCTTGCCGAGCCGGGAGGAGGCGAACTTCATCAGCTCGGAGGTGTCGCGCGGCGGCGGCACGTCCTTGATCAGATCGTTGGCCGCCTCGACCCGGAAGCGCGGCTTGGAGGTACGGGCGGGGGCGCCGCGGCGCAGCCAGGCCAGCTCCTTGCGGACCAGGTTCTGCCGCTTGGTCTCCTCGGTGGCCGCGATCCGCTCGCGCTCCGCGCGGGCGAAGACGTAGTCGGAGTAGCCGCCCTCGTACTCGTAGACGGCGCCGCGCTGCACGTCCCACATGCGGGTGCAGACCTGATCGAGGAACCAGCGGTCGTGGGTGACGCAGACCAGGGCCGAGCGGCGCTCGCGCAGGTGCCGGGCGAGCCAGGCGATGCCCTCGACGTCGAGGTGGTTCGTCGGCTCGTCGAGGACGAGCAGGTCCTGCTCCTCGATCAGCAGCTTGGCGAGCGCGATGCGCCGCCGCTCACCACCGGAGAGCGGCCCGATGACGGTGTCCAGGCCCTTCGGGAAGCCCGGCAGGTCGAGCCCGCCGAAGAGACCCGTCAGGACGTCCCTGACCTTGGCGTTGCCGGCCCACTCGTGGTCGGCCATGTCGCCGATGACCTCGTGCCGGACGGTGGCGGCGGGGTCGAGGGAGTCGTGCTGGGTGAGGACGCCGAGGCGCAGGCCGCCGGAGTGGGTGACACGGCCGGTGTCGGCCTCCTCCAGCTTGGCGAGCATCCGGATGAGGGTGGTCTTGCCGTCGCCGTTGCGGCCCACCACACCGATGCGGTCGCCCTCCGACACGCCGAGCGAGACGCCGTCCAGCAGGGCACGGGTGCCGTAGACCTTGCTGACGTTCTCGACATTGACCAGGTTGACGGCCATTTCACTCCTGCGCACGGGGGATGGATCGCCCATCCAGGGTAGTCGGAGGTCAGCCCTCGTCCTTCTGCTCCTCCACCGGCTCCCCCTTCTGCTCCCCATGACGCCGCTGGTACCACCACACCGCGGTCAGCGGCAGGGTGTCGGGGTCCGTGCCGGGCTCCAGGGGGCCGATGCGGTGGTCGGCCGCCACGCAGCGCGGGTCGTCGCGGAGGGCGAGCGCCGCGACCGCCTCCGCGCGCGTGCGCTGCCGCTCGTCGTACGTGAGCTCGACCAGCACGTCCCCGATCTCCGGCTCGGGGCCTCGGTAGTGCCACAACCAGAAGCAGGTGCGCCCGCGAACCTCGGGGTCCGGGTCGCGGGCGAGGGTGAGTACGGCGGCCAGGCCCTCCGGGCGCAGCACACCCTCGTCCCTGTCCAGCAGGTCGGGCACCAAGCCGCGGATCCGGGGATCGGGGTGCGTGACGTGCGCCAGGCCGATGGCGTCGGTCTCGGGACCGCTCGTCCACGTCAACGCGTTGAGCAGGACGGAGAGCACGTCCGTGTCCCGTTCCCGCTCGGCCCAGGGAAGGAGGTCGAGGGCCCGGTCCTGAAGCGTGGGCTCGGGGCGCTGGGCGTCCGCGATGATCGTGCCCAGCAGCACGTCCGCGGCGAAGAGCCGGTGCAGCGGATCGGGTTCGCGGCCGAGCCGGGTGGCCTCGGCCCAGGTCTGGTCGTCCAGCCGCGCGCCCAGCGCCAGTACCGATGCCGTCCACACCGCGTGGTCGCGGTCCGGGCGGGTCAGGGCGCGTGCGAACAGTTCGGCGAAGGGCGTGCGCAGCCGCAGCCTCGCCTCCAGGGCGGTGAGGGTGGCGGCGTGGCCGTCGCCCAGCGTCAGCCCGCCGAGGGTGAGCCGCTCGTACCAGCAGCCGATGTCGTCCAACTGCCGGGTCCGCGCGACGGGGTTCGGCAGGCCGGTCCGGCGCCGCAGTTCGGCCTCCGGGTCGGTGGCCGCGAGACGGCGGGCGTGGCTCAGCAGTTCCTCGCGCGGCGGCCCGGGGTAGAGGGCGACCTCGGGGAGGACGGCGCGGGTCAGTCCCGGCGATCCGTCCGCCATCGCCCGCAGCAGCGGGGTGGTGCCGTCGGGCAGCCCCCGCAGCGGGTCGGCTCCGCCCTGCACCAGGGCCTCGGCGACCGGCTGGTCGTCCGCCGAGATCGCCATGCACAGCACCGGCAGACCCGCGCTCCCGCCGAGGGTGTCCGGATCGGCGCCGGCGTCCAGGAGTTCCCGGACCTGTTCGGCGTCCCCGTGCTCCACGGCCGCGACGAGCCGGTCCGCGTCCGTGGCCCCCGTGCCCATGTGTGCGCTCCCTCTTCACCGGCCGCGTCGGAAGCGGAGCCTATGCGCTCCGCTGGGAGTGCCGCGACATGCCGTGTGCCGACCGCCACGCCGTCGTGGCTGGTCGCGCAGTTCCCCGCGGCCCCCTCCGGGGCGCCGTGCCCGTGTCCACTGCTACGCCGTCGTGGCTGCTCGCGCAATTCCCCGCGCCCCCTCCGGGGCGCCGTGCCCGTGTCGACCGCCACGCCGTCGTGGCTGCTCGCGCAGTTCCCCGCGGCCCTTTTGGGGCGCTTTAGCGGTCGGTGGGCTGGTGGGTCAGCGTGGCGCCTGGGGCGGGGGATGTCGCCGTGCGGACCGTGCGGCAGGTGCCGGAGGTGCGTAGGGCGTCGGCGATCTTCGTGGCCGTCTCCGGGTCGCGTGCGAGGAAGGCCGTCGTGGGGCCCGAGCCGGAGACGAGGGCGGCGAGCGCGCCGGCCGCGCGTCCCGTGGCGAGGGTGTCCGCGAGTTCCGGGAAGAGGGAGAGCGCGGCGGGCTGGAGGTCGTTGGAGACGGCGGCGGCGAGCGCGTCGGCGTCGCCCTTGGCGAGGGCGTCGAGGAGGTCGCGGGAGGCGACCGGCTCGGGGATCTCGTGCCCCTCGGCCAACCGGTCGAACTCGCGGAAGACGGCCGGCGTCGACAGCCCCCGCCCGGCCATCGCGAACACCCAGTGGAACGTGCCGCCGGTCTCCAGTACGGTCAGCTGCTCGCCCCGTCCGATGCCGAGGGCGGCGCCGCCGACCAGGCTGAACGGCACGTCGCTGCCCAGTTCGGCGCAGATGGCGAGGAGTTCTGCGCGGGAGGCGCCCGCGTGCCAGAGCTCGTTGCACGCGAGCAGCGCGCCCGCCCCGTCCGCGCTCCCCCCGGCCATGCCGCCGGCGACCGGGATGTCCTTGGCGATGTGGATGTGCACGGCGGGTTCGATGCCCCGGCGCTCGGCGAGCGCGAGCGCGGCGCGTGCCGCGAGGTTCGTGCGGTCGAGGGGGACCTCGGCGGCGTCCGGGCCCTCGCAGGTGACGGTCAGCTCGTCCGCAGGCGTCACCGTGACCTCGTCGTAGAGGCCGACGGCGAGGAAGACGTTGGCCAGGTCGTGGAAGCCGTCGGGGCGCGCGGCGCCCACCGCGAGCTGGACGTTGACCTTGGCGGGGACGCGTACCGTGACGCTCACTTACCGGACTCCTTGTGCTCGGCGATCCTCGCGAACTCTTCCACGGTCAGCGCCTCGCCGCGGGCCTGCGGGGAGACCCCGGCGGCGACCAGCGCCGCCTCCGCGGCCGCCGCGGACCCGGCCCACCCGGCGAGCGCCGCCCGCAGGGTCTTGCGGCGCTGCGCGAACGCCGCGTCGACGACCGCGAAGACCTCGCGCTTCGAGGCGGTCGTCTTGAGCGGCTCCGCGCGCCGGACGAGGGAGACGAGCCCGCTGTCGACGTTGGGCGCGGGCCAGAAGACGTTGCGCCCGATGGCACCGGCGCGCTTCACCTCGGCGTACCAGTTGGCCTTGACGGAGGGCACGCCGTACACCTTGTTGCCGGGTCCGGCGGCGAGCCGGTCGGCGACCTCGGACTGCACCATGACCAGCGTCCGCTCGATGCTCGGGAAGGTGTCGAGCATGTGGAGGAGGACGGGGACGGCGACGTTGTAGGGGAGGTTCGCGACGAGGGCGGTCGGCGGCGGGCCGGGCAGCTCGGTGACGTGCATGGCGTCGGAGTGGACCAGCGCGAACCGGTCCGCGCGCGCCGGCATGCGCGCCGTGATCGTCGCGGGCAGGGCGCCGGCCAGCACGTCGTCGATCTCGACGGCGGTGACCCGGTCGGCGACCTCCAGGAGCGCGAGCGTGAGGGACCCGAGCCCCGGGCCGACCTCCACGACGACGTCGTCCGGGCGGACCTCGGCGGTGCGGACGATACGCCGGACCGTGTTGGCGTCGATCACGAAGTTCTGGCCGCGCTGCTTGGTGGGGCGGACACCGAGCGCTGCCGCCAGTTCACGGATGTCGGCGGGGCCGAGGAGGGCGTCGGGGATGGGGCTGCTCACGGGACAAGGGTACGGGCCGCCGGGGACGCCTCCGGCCGGTCGCCCGTGCCGCCGCTTCCCCGGTCACTTGTGCAGGCGCGCCCCGCAGTGCGGCCAGGGCGTGGAGCCGCGGCTCACGTAGAGCTTCTTCGCGCGGAACGTCTGCTCCTCCGCCGAGGCGTCCTGCGGGCGGCCGTTGCCGCCGAGGCTGTGCCAGGTGTGGGTGTCGAACTGGTACAGCCCGCCGTACGTCCCGGAGGGGTCCACGGCGTGTGCGCGGCCGCCGGACTCGCAGACGGCGAGGCCGTGCCAGTTCAGGCCGTCGGCGCCGGTCACGGAGTCGGGGTGCGGCTTGGTCCCGACCTTGACCAGCTGGGTGCGCGGCCGGCGGACCACCTCGGCCGTCTCGCGGCGCGGCTTCTGCCGGACGCCGTTGACGGACCGCAGGTAGTAGGTCACACGGCGCAGCCCCGGCCGCCCGGCCTGCTCCACCACCTCGGTGCCCTTGAACAGCGTCGGGTCCGCCGTCCGCCGTACCTGGAACGGGATGGTCTCCTCGCGCACCTCCTTGCTGCCCGTGACGCGCAGCACGGTCACCGTCTGCCCGTCGCGCGGGAAGCCGGACTGGGAGACGGAGGTGGTGTCCTGGCCGTGCAGGGTGATCCCGGCCTCCTCGACGGCCTCGCCGACGGTCGCGGCGTTGGTGCGGATGGTCCGGGTCCGGCCGTCGGCCAGGATGGTGACCGTGCGCTCGGTGCGTACGTCGAGCGCGAGCCCGGCGCGTCCGATGTTCTGGGAGCGCGAGGCAGACAGGTACGCGCCCTCGGCACGCACCCCGAGTTGTCTGAGCGCCCCGTCCACCGTGCGCGCCGTCGTCCACACCTCGCGCCGCTCGCCGTCCAGCGTGAGCCGTACGGGACGGCCGTAGCGCACCGCGACCTCGTCGCCGCTGGCCAGGGCCGTACCGGGGGCGGGCGCGACCACGTCGTGCGCCCCGAGCGGTACGCCCTCCTCGGCCAGCAGGCCGGTCACGTCGTCCGCGAAGGTGTGCAGGGTGCGCGGCCGTCCGTCGACGGTCAGCTCGACCGCCTTGTCCTTGGCGAGGAACGCGGTGGTGCCGCCCGCGAGGAACGCGACGACCAGGGCCTGCGGCAGCAGCCGGCGCACGGCGGACTCGGGGCGCCGGGAGTTCCGCGCCTTACGCCGGCGTGCGGCGCGACGTCCCGCGCCGGCACGCACACCCGCCTCCCGCGCCTCCTCCGCCGCCCCGCGCTCGTCCTGCCGCGGCAGCACCTGCTCACCGACGTACGACCGCGCTGCCTGCGCCGCCTGCGCCGCGGCCTCGTACGCCGGCTGGTACGTGTCCTCCCCGTACGCCGTGCCGTAGGCAAGCGTCTCGGCGTCGTGCGCGCCATACCTCTCCTGCGCGCCGTGCACTCCGGGCGCACCGTAGGGCTCGTACGCCCCAGACGTCTCGTACTGCGATGTGCTCACGCCGACACGCTCCAGAGGGCCAGAGGGGTCCGGATCGGGCCCCCAGAACCTAGCGGAGCGTTCGTCACTCTCCAAAGCGGCACGACTACCCAGGGTCGCGACCAGACCGAAGGCGCACCCCCTCGAACGTTATGCGCCAGTTATGATCGATACACCCTCAGTAATCGAAGGCGCGGGCCGTGTTCGCGCCCAGGGCCGCCGCCAGCGCGTCCTCGTCGATGCCGCGCACGGCGGCCATCGCGCGCACCGTGACCGGAATGAGATACGGGGCGTTGGGCCGTCCGCGGTACGGCGCCGGGGTCAGGAAGGGCGCGTCGGTCTCCACGAGCAGCAGTTCCAGGGGGGCCACCGCCACCGCGTCGCGCAGGTTCTGGGCGTTCTTGAAGGTGACGTTGCCGGCGAAGGACATGAAGTACCCCTCACGGGCGCACTCCTCGGCCATCGCGGCGTCCCCGGAGTAGCAGTGGAACACCGTCCGCTCGGGGGCGCCCTCCTCCTTGAGGACACGCAGCACGTCGGCGTGGGCGTCGCGGTCGTGGATGACGAGGGCCTTGCCGTGCCGCTTGGCGATCTCGATGTGGGCGCGGAAGGAGCGCTCCTGGGCCGCCTTGCCCTCGGGCCCGGTGCGGAAGTAGTCGAGCCCGGTCTCGCCGACACCCTTCACCTGGGGCAGCCCGGCCAGCCGGTCGATCTCCGCGAGCGCCTCGTCGAGCGCCGCGTCCCCGCCGGCCACCCGCGCCCCCTGCCGGGACCAGCCTCCCCCAGCCCCAGGGGGCTGGGAGGTGCCCCCAGGGTCCCCGTGCACGATCCGCGGGGCCTCGTTGGGATGCAGCGCCACGGTCGCATGGACGTTCGCGTGCACGGCGGCGGTGTCGGCCGCCCACCGCGAGCCCTTGATGTCACAGCCGACCTGGACGACGGTCGTGACGCCGACCGACGCGGCCTTCGCGAGGCCCTCCTCGACCGTGCCGGACTGCATGTCGAGATGCGTGTGGGAGTCGGCGACGGGCACCCGGAGGGGTTCCGGGAGCGGCGGCGCCGCGTTCTTGTCCGCCGTGCGGGAGGCCGTACCAGGGGCGTTCGAAGGCATGCCCCGATCCTACGAAAGGGGCATGCCCGCCGGTTCCCCGCCCGGGTCGCCCGCCTTGCGCCGGACCCGGGTCAGCTCGCCTTGCGCTGGAAGGGATGCAGGAGATCCGACAGGTGCCAGTGGTGCGGCTGACCGACGTCCGCGGAGGTCTCCGTCGCCTCGGCCGGCCCGCTCTCCGCACCGGCCTGTCCGGCAGGGCGGTCCTGTGCCGACGGCCGATGCGACCGCTGCGCGGCGTTCCGCACCGACGAGACCTGTCCCGCGCGCATGATCCGCAGGACCTGGCCGTCGCAGTTCTGGCACGAGGGCCTGCTCAGCGGGGACGGGACGACCCGGCCGTTCGCCACGTACCTGACGAACTCGTGGTTGTCGGCGTCGGTGTGGTGCTGTATCTCGTACGACTGCTCCCAGCCGTGCCCGCAGCGCATGCAGGCGAAGGAATACGACTCGTGGACGACGGCTGTGGCCGCACCTCGGAGGCCGGTCTGCCCTGCGATCTCACTCATGCCAGCTCCTCTTGTCCGCTTGGACAAGCACGCACCCCCGGCGCGGGGATTCCCCCCGGAATCCCATGGGGGTGAGGGACGGGTGCGTCCCTGCTGACCAGTGGACGCCTTCACCGGCGCGAATGCGACAGGCCTGCCGAGTGTTGGAGGCGATTTGGATCCGGCTTGCCAAACGGGCCTCGCCACAGGGGGCTGGGCTTTGCGTTTCCCGCCCCCGCTTTACCGTCCCGTGGGGCGCGTGCTCAGAGGAGAAGCGCCCCGCTCAGAGGACACATCACCGCAGGTCAGGGGCGCACGCTCAGCCGAGAAGCGACCTGCTCAGAGATCAAGGAGCGCCCCCACACAACGCCGGTCCCGAGGCGCCCCGTCAGGGGCGCGGGGAACTGCGCGACCAGCCGTCCACGGCCCGCGGTCCGCTGCACAGGAGCAACCACAATGGCGCTCCCGGAAAACTCGGCGCCTACTCAGCGGAGCGTTTCGCGGCGACCACGGCGTCGAACACGATCCGCTTGGGAATCCCGGCCTCCACCGCCACCGCCGCGATCGCCTCCTTGCGGCGCTCCCCCGCCTCCTCCCGCACCCGCACGCGCCGCACCAGCTCCTCCGCGTCGAGCTCCTCCGGCCCCCGCTCGGGCGCGCCCTCGACGACGACGGTGATCTCGCCGCGCACCCCCTCGGCGGCCCACACCGCCAGCTCCGCAAGCGGACCGCGCCGCACCTCCTCGTACGTCTTGGTCAGCTCACGGCAGACGGCGGCCCGCCGCTCGGCGCCGAAGACCTCGGCCATCGCGGCGAGGGTGTCGTCGAGGCGGTGCGGGGCCTCGAAGTAGACGAGGGTGCGGCGCTCCTCGGCGGCCTCCTGGAGGCGCGAGCGGCGCTCGCCGGCCTTGCGCGGCAGGAACCCCTCGAAGCAGAACCGGTCGACGGGCAGCCCGGACAGCGCGAGCGCGGTGAGCACGGCGGACGGCCCCGGCACGGCGGTGACCCGGACCTCCTTCTCCACGGCGGCGGCGACCAGCCGGTAGCCGGGGTCGGAGACGGACGGCATCCCGGCGTCGGTCACGAGCAGCACGCGCGCGCCGCCGACCAGTTCCTCGACCAGCTCCGGGGTGCGGGCCGCCTCGTTGCCCTCGAAGTACGACACCACGCGCCCCTTGGGCGTCACGCCCAACGCCTGGGTGAGCCACCGCAGCCGCCGCGTGTCCTCGGCCGCGATCACGTCGGCGCCGGTCAGCTCCGCGGCGAGCCGGGGCGGCGCGTCCGCGACGTCGCCGATGGGGGTGCCTGCGAGGACAAGGGTTCCAGTCACGCCTCCATCCTCGCAGCCGCCACCGACAGCGCCGTCCCCGGCGGCCGCCCGCGGCGGTGAACGCAAAGGAACCCACCGTGAAGCCCCATTGCACGGGACTCACACAGAACGGTTCCCTACGATGGCGCGGTGACCAGTACCGCGTCCTCCACGGACACCCGGCAGGGCCAGGCAGCGCTCGACGAGCGGCCGACGTGGCAGCAGCGGCTGCGCCGGTTCGGTTACCCGGCGAGCCCGGCGCACTCGGCGCCCGCCCCCGGGGGCAGAGGCGCCGCCGGGTCCGGCGCGCACGCCGACGTCGTCGACCGCCTGGTGCCGCCGTACGCGCAGCCCGGCTCCCGGCTGTGGCTCGCCCTGGGGGTGCCCCCGGTGCTCGCCGAGCGGATCACGCGCTGGTCGGGCTGGGGCGGTCCGCTGCTGGTGACGCTGATGGCGGGCCTGCTGCGGTTCTGGAACCTGGGCAGTCCCAAGGCGGTGATATTCGACGAGACGTACTACGCGAAGGACGCGTGGGCGCTCGTCCACCGCGGTTTCGAGGTCAACTGGGACAAGAACGCCAACGACCTGATCCTGCAGAAGGCCGGTCACGTCGGCATCCCGGTGGACGCGGCGTACGTCGTGCACCCGCCGGTCGGCAAGTACGTCATCGGGCTCGGTGAGCTGATCTTCGGCTTCAACCCGTTCGGCTGGCGGTTCATGACGGCGCTGCTCGGCACGCTGAGCGTGCTGCTGCTGTGCCGGATCGGGCGCCGGATGTTCCGGTCCACCTTCCTGGGCTGCCTGGCGGGCGGGCTGATGGCGGTGGACGGGCTGCACTTCGTGATGAGCCGCACCTCGCTGCTCGACGGGGTGCTGATGTTCTTCGTGCTGGCCGCGTTCGGCTGCCTGGTCATCGACCGGGACAGGTCGCGGGCGAAGCTTGCGGCCGCCCTGCCGCCGGACGCGGACGGCCGGGTCCGGCCGGACGCGCGCGTGGCCGACGGCTTCCGCTTCGGGTGGCGGCCCTGGCGCTGGGCCGCGGGCGTGCTGCTGGGCCTCGCGATCGGCACCAAGTGGAACGGCCTCTACATCCTGGCCGCGTTCTGCCTGATGGCGCTGTTGTGGGACGTCGGCGCCCGCAGGGTGGCCGGTGCCCGGCACCCGTACAAGGCGGTCCTGGCGCACGACACGGGGATCACGTTCCTCGCGACGGTCCCGGTGGCGATCGCCGTCTACCTGACGTCCTGGATCGGCTGGATCCTCTCCCCCACCGACGGCACCGGCGGCTACTTCCGCACCTGGGCGGCCACCGACGGCAAGGGCGGCAACTGGACGTTCCTGCCGGACTGGCTGCGCAGCCTGTGGCACTACGAGCACGAGGTGTACCTGTTCCACGTCGGCCTGTCGTCGCCCCACACGTACATGTCGAACCCGTGGTCCTGGCTGGTGCTGGGCCGCCCGGTGTCGTACTACTACGAGTCGCCCTCCCCGGGCGTGGACGGCTGCCCGTCGGACGCCGGCCAGAAGTGCGCCCGTGAGGTGCTGGCGATCGGCACCCCGCTGCTGTGGTGGGCGGCCTGCTTCGCGATCGCCTACGTCCTGTGGCGGTGGGCGTTCCGGCGCGACTGGCGGGCGGGCGCCGTCGCGTGCGGCATCGCGGCCGGTTACCTGCCCTGGTTCATGTACCAGGAGCGCACGATCTTCCTCTTCTACGCCGTCGTCTTCGTGCCGTTCCTGTGCCTCGCGGTGGCGATGATGATCGGCGCGATCATCGGCCCACCGGGCTCCAGCGACACCCGCCGACTGGTCGGCGCATCGAGCGCGGGCGTCCTGGTGCTCCTGATCGCCTGGAACTTCATCTACTTCTGGCCGCTGTACACGGGCACGGCGATCCCCATAGATTCCTGGCGTTCACGGATGTGGCTCGATACGTGGGTGTGAGCCACATCCCTGATCCCCGTTCGGCCAACAATCGGTCAACCCCTGCCACAGGGGCCCCACAACGACCTACAGTGCGAGTCACGACCAGCTTTTGAACGCGTTCACAAAATGCGCAAAAGCTCACGGGGAGGGACTTTCGGACCATGCGCAAGGGGGTCAAGGGCGCCCTGATCGGCGGCGTCTGCGCAGCCGTGCTGGGCGGGGGCGGGTACGGCGCCTACAACGTCCTGTCGGCATTGCACGGTGACAGCACACCGGCCGTGCGGACCGGGCCGCCGACGAAGGACGAGATCGAGGACACCGCGCAGAAGTTCTTCGCGGCCTGGGAGAAGGGCCAGTCGGCGACCGCGGCGTCGTACACGAACGACTCCGCCGACGCCGAACCGGTGCTCACCTCCTTCAGCGACGTGGCGCACATCGAGGACGTGCACATCACGCCCGGCAAGGCGACCGGCGCCACCGTCCCGTACAGCGTGAAGGCGACCGTGTCCTACGGCGGGACGTCCAAGCCGCTCGCCTACAGGAGCCGCCTGACGATCGTGCGCGGCGAGACCACGCACCGCGCGCTGGTCGACTGGGCCCCGTCGGTGGTCCACCCGGAGCTGAAGCGCGGCGACACCCTGTCCACCGGCGAGGCGGCCAGCCCGCCCATCGAGGCCGTGGACCGCAACGGCACGGTCCTCACGAAGGACAAGTACCCGTCGCTGGGCCCGATCCTGGACGAGCTGCGCAGCCGGTACGGCGACAAGGCGGGCGGCACGCCCGGCGTGGAGCTGGTCATCCAGCACGCGTCCCAGGAGTCCGCCGACACCACGCTGCTGACCCTCAAGGAGGGCCGGGCGGGCAAGCTGCGGACGACGCTCGACGCGCGCGTGCAGGCCGCCGCCGAGACCGCGGTGACGAAGTACGCCGAGTCCTCGGTGGTGGCCGTCAAGCCCAGCACCGGCGAGGTGCTGGCGGTCGCCAACCACCGCGAGGACGGCTTCAACGCGGCCTTCCTCGGCGAGCTGGCGCCCGGCTCCACCATGAAGATCATCAGCGCGGCCACCCTCATCGACACCGGCCTGACGACGGCTAACGGCCCGGCGCCCTGCCCGCCGACCGCGACCTGGCAGAGCCAGACCTTCAGCAACCTCAAGGGACTCCAGCCGGACGAGAAGGCCACCCTCTCGGACAGCTTCGCGCGCTCCTGCAACACGGCGTTCGTGAAGTACGCGGACTCGGTCCAGGTCGACTCGCTGACCAAGGAGGCCGAGGACCGGTTCGGGCTCGGGAAGAACGACTGGAAGGTGGGCGTCCCGAGCTTCGACGGCCGGGTCCCCGCCTCCGGCGGCCCGGACACCGCGGCCAACCTGATCGGCCAGGGCCAGGTGCAGATGTCCCCGCTGAACATGGCGTCGGTGGCGGCGACCGCGATGACCGGGACCTTCCGGCAGCCGGTGCTCGTCGCGCAGAAGCTGGACGGCCGTGAACTGGCCACCGCGAAGGGTCTGTCGCCCGCCACGGTCGGCCAGCTGCGCGCGATGATGAACCGCACCGCGACCAGCGGCACCGCGGCCGGGGTGATGCGCGGGCTGAGCGGCAGCATCGGCGCCAAGACGGGCTCGGCGGAGGTAGACGGCCAGTCCAAGTCGAACAGCTGGTTCGCCGGCTACCGCAACGACGTCGCGGCCGCGGCCATGACCCAGGACGGCGGCCACGGCATCGACGCGGCCGGTCCGATTGTCGCAAGCGTGCTACGGATCGGAGGCTGACGTCACCCCCACAGGCCGGGACTCTAGGCTGGTGCCGTCGTTGGGGAGCGTGAGGGCTACGGGGCGACGGGGACCCTGGGGAATGCGCGGAGGAACGGACCAGTGGGCAAGAGAAGGCGCGTCGCCGAGCGACGGAAGCACAGACCCGCCGTCATCGGCGGGGTGATCGCCGTCGTCGTCGGCGGCGTGGGCTTCGGCCTGTACGCGCTCTACGACGGCGGGGCCGCCGACGCGTCGACGGCGAAGACGGCCGACCACAAGCCCGTCAAGACCGGCCCGCTGTCCGCCGCCGAGGTGCAGACGACGGCGCGCACCTTCCTGTCGTCCTGGCAGCAGGGCAAGGTCACGCAGGCCGCCGCCGTCACGGACGACAGCAAGGCCTGCATCAAGCTCCTCACCGGCTACACCAAGGACGCCCACGTCACGGGCGTCACCCTCACCGAGGGCACCCGCACCGGCGGCAAGGTCCCGTTCTCCGTCAAGGCGACCGTGTCGTACAAGGGCGTCAGCAAGCCCCTGTCGTACGACTCCGCCTTCACCGTGATCCGCCGGACCAGCGACGGCAAGCCGGTGGTGAACTGGCACGCCGCGGTCGTCCACCCGGACCTCGCGGACGGCGACACCCTGGTCACCGGCGCGTCCGGCACCCCGCCGATCAAGGCCCTGGACCGCGACGGCGGGGAGATCACCACCGCCAAGTACCCGTCACTGGGCTCGGTCCTCGACGGGCTGCGGGAGAAGTTCGGCAAGAAGGCCGGCGGCAAGGCGGGCGTCGAACTGCGCGTGGTGCGCGGCGCGGCGTCGGAGAAGGCGAAGCTGTCCGACAAGACGCTCCTGGAGCTCAGCAAGGGCACCCCGGGCACCGTGAAGACGACGCTCAGCCCGACGCTGCAGGCGGCCGCCGAGAAGCAGGTCATGACGCAGAAGAACGCCTCGGTCGTGATGATGCGCCCGTCGACCGGCGAGGTCCTCGCCGTCGCCAACTCCAGTCACGGCTTCAACGTGGCCTTCCAGGGCTCGCTCGCGCCCGGCTCCACGATGAAGATCGTCACGTCGACCATGCTGTTCGAGAAGGGGCTGATCACCCCGGACGCCTCGCACCCCTGCCCGAAGACGTACAAGCTCGCCGGCTGGACGTTCCACAACGACGACGACTCCGAGATCAAGAAGGGCACGTTCAAGCTGAGCTTCGGCGCCTCCTGCAACAACGCCTTCATCGATTTCGCGCCCAAGCTCTCCAACAGCGACCTGACCACCGAGGCGCAGCAGGTCTACGGCCTCGGCATGAACAACTGGGCCATCGGCGTCCCGACCTTCGACGGCTCGGTCCCGGTGCAGAGCGGCGCGCAGATGGGAGCCTCGCTGATCGGGCAGGGCGGGGTACGCATGAACCCGCTGAACATGGCGTCGGTGTCGGCCACGGTGGACACCGGCTCCTTCCACCAGCCGTACCTGGTCGCCCCGAGCGTCGACAACCGGACGATCGCGAAGGCCTCGCGCACCATGTCGTCGAAGACGCAGTCGCAGCTCAAGGAGGTCATGCAGTACACGGCGGCGTACGGTACGGCGGCCAAGGCGATGTCGGGCCTGAGTTCGAGCTGCGGCGCCAAGACCGGCTCGGCCGAGGTCGACGGGCAGAAGAAGCCGAACGGCTGGTTCACCGCGTACTGCGGGGACTTCGCCGCGGCGGGCGTGGTCCAGGCGGGCGGGCACGGCGGCGACACGGCCGGACCGATCGTGGCGGCACTGCTGAAGCTCGGCGCCTCGCTGTAGCGGGGAGGGCGTCAGCCGGCCACGGGGGTCGCCATGTACGTCCGCCTCAGGAACCGCAGCAGCGCCTTCGACTCGAACTGCACCACCGAGGTGCCGTGGTCGGAGTGGAACTCCACCACGGCCTGGACCCGCCCGAGCGGCCACACGCGTACGTCGCCGCTCTCCGCGGGCGCCCTGAGGCCTTGTTCCAGCAGCGAGCGCGAGAACGTCCACTCGTCCGTGCCGGGCAGGCCGACCTGTACCGACCGCGGATCGGCGTCGGGGTCGTAGCGCAGGACGACGGGGACCGCGGGCGGCTCGTCCCGCGCGTCCTCGTCCGTGACGATGTGGGCTCGCGCATACTGCTCGACTACAGACATCGGACTGCCCTCTACGCTCCGTGACCTGTGCGAAAGTTGTGCATCCGCTTTCTCATCCAATGTCGCACATTTTCCGTATTGTGCTTGACGAGGCCGCCGCATCCCTGCTCACGATTCCGGATGCGACGGCCTTCTCGCTTCCTTCTCGCTCTTGCAAAAGGTTCGCAATACAGTCCTAAAATCGAACCGTGCATGTACCTGACGGATTCATCGACGCCCCCACGTCCGCGGTCACGGCGGTGGTCGCGGCCGGCGCCCTCGCGGTCGGCCTGCGCGGCGCCCGCCGTGAACTCGAAGAGCGCACCGCGCCGCTGGCCGGCCTGGTGGCGGCGTTCATCTTCGCCGTACAGATGCTCAACTTCCCCGTCGCGGCCGGAACAAGCGGCCATCTGCTGGGCGGGGCGCTCGCCGCGATACTCGTCGGCCCCTACACCGGCGTCCTGTGCGTGTCCGTGGTCCTCCTCATGCAGGGCATCCTGTTCGCGGACGGCGGGCTGACCGCGCTCGGCCTCAACATCACCGACATGGCGATCGTGACCACCGTGGTCGCCTACGCCGTCTTCCGCGGCCTGCTGAAGGTCCTGCCCCGCTCCCGGCGCTCGGTGACCGGCGCCGCCTTCGTCGCCGCCCTGCTCTCCGTGCCCGCCGCCGCCGCCGCCTTCACGCTCCTGTACTCGGTCGGCGGCACCACCGACGTCGCCATCGGCAAGGTGGCCGGCGCGATGATCGGCGTGCACGTCCTCATCGGCGTCGGCGAGGCCGCGATCACCGCACTGACGGTCGGCGCGGTCCTCGCCGTACGCCCCGACCTGGTGTACGGGGCGCGCGGCCTGCGGCAAGGGCTGAAGCTGCGGGTGAACGGCGTCCTGGTGGACGCGCCGGAGCCGACCGCGCCCGTCGCGGCGCGCACCTCCCGCCGCGCGCTGTGGATCAGCGGCCTGGCGACCTCCCTGGTGCTCGCCGGGTTCGTCAGCCACTACGCCTCCGCCAGCCCCGACGGCCTGGAGAAGGTCGCCCACGACCACGGCTTCGACACGAAGACGAAGGAGCACGCCTCGGCCGGCTCCCCGCTCGCCGACTACGGCGTCGAGGACGTCTCCGACGCCCGGCTCTCCGGGGGCCTCGCGGGCGTCATCGGGGTCGGCACCACCGTGGTCGCGGGCAGCGCGGTGTTCTGGGCGGTGCGCAGGCGCCGTACCGGCGCACTTCCGGAGGTGCGCTGACGTGGGTGTCGGGCACACGCACCGGCTCTACCTGCACGCGCACTCGCGCGTGCACGCGCTCCCGCCGCACACCAAGCTCGCCGCCGTCCTCGCCTTCGTGGTCGTCGTGGTCTCGACCCCGCGCACGGCGATGTGGGCGTTCGCGCTGTACGCAGTGCTGCTCGCGGTCGTCGCGCACCACGCGCGCGTGCCCGCCGGCTTCCTGCTGAAGCGGCTGCTGATCGAGGTGCCGTTCGTCGCCTTCGCCGTGCTGCTGCCGTTCGTCGCGGAGGGCGAGCGGGTGGCCGTGCTGGGCCTCCCGCTCAGCGTGAACGGCCTGTGGGGCGCCTGGAACGTCCTGGTGAAAGGGACGCTGGGCGTCGCCGCCTCCGTCCTCCTGGCGGCCACCACGGAGCTGCGCGAGCTGCTCCTCGGCCTGGAGCGGCTGAAGCTGCCGCCGCTGCTCGTCCAGATCGCCTCCTTCATGATCCGCTACGGCGACGTCATCACCGACGAGATGCGCCGGATGCGGATCGCCCGCCGATCGCGCGGCTTCGAGGCGCGGGGTGTGCGCCACTGGGGCGTGCTCGCGAAGTCCGCGGGTGCGCTGTTCATCCGCTCCTACGAACGCGGGGAGCGCGTCCACCTGGCCATGGTGAGCCGGGGCTACTCCGGTTCGATGCCGGTCATCGACGAGGTGACCGCGTCCCGGGCCGAGTGGTCGTACGCCCTCGCGCTGCCGC
The DNA here is from genome assembly GCF_019510245.1 of Streptomyces sp. GTDB lineage: Bacteria > Actinomycetota > Actinomycetes > Streptomycetales > Streptomycetaceae > Streptomyces. Next base: position 33,700 of record NZ_JAEKKT010000140.1, read on the forward strand.
TGTCCGCCCTCGTCGTCCGCCTGTCGGGGTGGGCCCTGTGACCGCTGCTTCCGCCTCCGCTCCCGCCTCCCTGGAGGTCTCCGGCCTCGCCTACGCCTACCCCGACGGGCACCAGGCACTGTTCGGCGTGGACTTCTGCGTCGCGCGCGGCGAACGGGTCGCGCTGCTCGGGCCGAACGGCGCCGGCAAGACCACCCTCGTGCTGCACCTCAACGGCATCCTGAGCGGCGGCACGGGCACGGTGACGGTGGCCGGACTGCCCGTCGGCAGGCGGCACATGGCGGAGATCAGGCGTCGGGTCGGCATCGTCTTCCAGGACCCGGACGACCAGCTGTTCATGCCGACGGTCCGCGAGGACGTGGCGTTCGGGCCGGCGGCGGCCGGGCTGAAGGGCGCGGAGCTGGAGGCACGCGTGCGTACCGCCCTGGAGCAGGTCGGGATGGCCGGCTTCGCCGAACGCCCGCCGCACCACCTGTCCTTCGGGCAGCGCCGCCGGGTGGCGGTGGCGACCGTCCTCGCCATGGAACCGGAGATCCTCGTCCTGGACGAACCCTCCTCCAACCTCGACCCGGCCTCCCGGCGCGAACTCGCCGACATCCTGCGCTCCCTGGACGTGACGGTCCTGATGGTCACCCACGACCTGCCGTACGCCCTGGAGCTGTGCCCGCGCTCCCTGGTGCTCAGCGACGGCACGATCGCCGCCGACGGGCCCACCGCGGAACTCCTGGCCGACGACGCCCTGATGCGCGCCCACCGGCTGGAACTGCCCTTCGGGTTCGTCCCGCGTCCGTGACAATGGGCGCGTGACGCATCAAGAGGACGCCGGGACCCCCGTGGGGCCGCCGCGGCTGGACGACCAGCTGTGCTTCGCGCTGTACGCCGCGCAGCGCGCCGTGACCGCCGCCTACCGCCCGCTCCTCGACGAACTCGGGCTCACCTACCCGCAGTACCTCGTGCTGCTCGTCCTGTGGGAGCGGGGCGAGACCACGGTGAAGGAACTGGCGGAGGCGCTCCGGCTCGACTACGGCACGGTGTCGCCGCTGCTGAAGCGGCTGGAGGGGGCGGGGCTGGTGCGCAGGGAGCGCTCGGAGCGGGACGAGCGCTCGGTGCTCGTGGCGTGCACCGGACGCGCGGAGGAACTGCGGGAGCGCGCGGCCCGCATCCCCGGCGCCCTGCTCACGACGACGGGGCTCGGCGGGACCGAGGTGGCCCGGCTGCGCGAGGAGCTGCGGGACCTCGCGCAGCGGGCGGGCCGGGCGGCCCTGCGGCCGTTATAGACGACAGCTGTTACCCACGGTTTCCACCCCCTGGTAGCCACAGGGGTTCCTACCGGTCGGTACCTTGTGCACGATGTGCTTGCACACTTCTGTGTTGCCCACCACCGTTTCCGCCCTGGGGGAGGTCCCGCCGTGATCGAAGGCGCCACCGTCGACTCTCGTCCGACGAAGATCATGTATGTCGCCGAGGCGACCGCGCACGGCGGCCGGAACGGGTATGTGAGCAGTCAGGACGGCCAGATCGACCTCAAGGTCGCGATGCCGCCGGAGCTGGGCGGGGACGGCAACGGCACCAACCCGGAGCAGCTGTTCGCGGCCGGCTACAGCGCCTGCTTCCACAACGCGCTGATCCTCGTCGGCAACCGCGCGGGGTACGACCTGACCGGCTCCACGGTCGCCGCGAAGGTGGGCATCGGCCCCAACAAGCAGCGCGGCTACGGCCTCGCGGTCGCGCTCAGCGTCTCGCTCCCGGTGCTGGACGCGGACATCGCGGCGAAGCTGGTGGACGCCGCCCACGAGGTGTGCCCGTACTCGAACGCCACCCGCGGGAACATCGAGGTGACGATCGTGCTCGGCTGACCGCGCCCGGCCGGCCCCGGGCACGTGCCGCAGACCACGTCGTACCGAGGAATCCGGAGCTCCGCGGCCATGTTTCCCTCACTGTCACCGACGAGTGGGCGGAGGGATCCGGACGTGGACGTGCACGGCACCGTGGCGGCGGGCTTCGAGCCGGTCAGGGACGCGTTCGCGAGCAACTTCGAGCTGCTCGGGGACCGGGGCGCGGCGGTGGCCGTGTACCGGGACGGACACCGCATCGTGGACCTGTGGGGTGGTACCCGGGACTTCGACGGGGACGCCGGGGACGCGCCGTGGGAGCGCGGCACCGCCCAGATCGTGCGCTCGGCGACCAAGGGCGTCGCCGCCGCCGTCCTGCTGCTCCTGCACCAGCGCGGGGAGCTGGACCTGGACGCGCCGGTCGGTGCCCACTGGCCGGAGTACAAGGCGGCCGGCAAGGAGCGGACGCTGGTACGGCAGCTGCTCGCGCACTCCGCGGGCGTACCGGTGCTGGACCGGCCGCTCACACCCGCGGAGGCCGCCGATCCCGACCTCGGCGCGGCCGCCGTGGCGGCACAGGCGCCGGTGTGGGAGCCGGGCACCGACCACGGCTACCACGCGCAGACGTACAGCTGGCTGACGGGCGAGCTGGTACGGCGGGTGACCGGGCGGACCGTCGGCGAGTGGATCGCGGACGAGATCGCCGGACCGCTCGGCGCCGGGCTGTGGCTCGGGCTGCCGGAGGCGGAGCAGGGGCGCGTCGGGCGTGTCGGGCCCGCGCCGGCGCCGGAGACCGCGGGCGCGCTGAGGACCCGCCCCAAGCGGGCCGTCTCCGAGGCGTACGCCGACCCCGATTCGCTGACCCGCCGGGCGTTCGGCGCGATCAGCCCGCTCCCGGACGAGAACGACCCCGCCTACCGCGCGGCCGCCCTGCCCGCCTCCAACGGCATCGCCACCGCCGACGGCCTGGCCCGCTTCTACGCCTCCCTGATCGGCGACGTCGACGGCGGCAGGCGGCTGTTCACGCCGGGGACCGTGGAGCTGGCCCGCGCCGAGCAGTCCGCCGGTCCCGACCGGGTGCTGGTCGTCGCCACCCGCTTCGGGCTCGGCTACATGCTGCACGGCAGCGCGTCCCCGCTGCTCTCCCCCGGCTCCTTCGGGCACCCGGGCCGCGGCGGCGCGCTCGCCTTCGCGGACCCCGAGTCGGGCATCGCCTTCGGCTATGTCACCAACGGCTTCCGCAAGAGCGTGACGGCGGACCCGCGGGCGCAGGCGCTGGTGCGCGCGGTGCGCACGGCGCTGTCGTAACCACCGCACGCACCCGCGCTCCCGCGTCCGCCGCTCACACGTTGATCGGGTGCGAGTGCCGTCCCGACAGTGCGTCGATCTCGCCGTGCGCCTTGGACAGCAGCTGCATGGCCAGTTCGTTCAGGGCGCGGGCGCCGGCGATCTCCTCGCCGACTCTGGGCTGGTTGCTGTCGGACTCGTGCCGGCTCGCGTGGCCGTGCGCCCGTACCTCGGTACCGTCGGGCAGGCGCACCAGGGCCACCGCGCGCGTGTGCGTGTCGTCCTCCAGGAACTCCATCTCGACATGCCATCCCACAGCGGTTTTCATCATGTTCATCATGGGACCACCTCCGGAATCGCTGCTTCCAGGGTGCTCCCTCGGGGCCCGGCCCGTCACGTCGGCCCTGCCCCGCGGTCCGCTGCCTACGACCCGGGCTGCCCGTCCTCGAAGCTGGCGAAGTACGCGGCGGCCATGTCCTCGTCGGCGTGGCCCAGGGCGGCGGCGCGGGCGAAGCGTTCGGCGGCGGCCTCGGCGACGTCCAGGCGCACCCCGTGGCTCGCGCCGGCGTCGACGATCAGCCGGGCGTCCTTGCCGGCCGTGTCCACCGCGAACGACGGCGGGGTCAGCCCGCCGCCGAGGATCAGCCCGGCCTTGGCCCGCAGGTAGCCCATGTCGAGCGGGCCGCCCTCGATGATGTCGAAGAAGTCCTGCGGGTCGACGCCGAGCCCCTGGGCCAGCGCGACCACCTCGCCGGTCGCCGCCGTGGCCGCGAGGACCCAGCTGTTGGCGACCAGCTTGAGCCGGGTCGCGGCGGCCGTCGACCCGTCGTCGCCGGTCCACACCGTGCGGGCACCGATCGCGTCGAAGACGGGAGTGGCCTTCTCCCGGCCCTGCTCCGGCCCCGCGGCCAGGACGGTGAGCTGCCCGGCCTCGGCGGGCTGGCGGGTGCCGAGGACCGGGGCGTCGTAGAAGACCAGGCCGTGCTCGGCGGCGAACGCGGCCAGCGCGGGGATCTGGTCGAGGCCCGCGGTGGTCGACTGGACCCAGACGGCTCCGGGACGCAGCGACCCGGCCGCCTCGCGCAGGGTCTCCAGGGCGGTGGCGCCGTCGTACAGCATGGTCAGGACCACGTCGGCGCCCTCGACGGCCTCGGCCGGTGTGCCGGTGACCTGGGCGCCGTCGGCCGCGAGGGGCTCGGCCTTGGCGCGGGTGCGGTTCCACGCGCGGACGGTGTGCCCGGCCTTCAGGAGGTTGCGGGCCATCGCGGCGCCCATGATGCCGGTGCCCAGCATGCCCACGGTCGGCTTGTCGGTCATGACGTCTCCCTGTCCTCGTACGTTCCGCAGCCAGCTTGACGCACCACGGGCCGGCCGGCGCGCGGCGTCCAGGTATCCCGGCAGCGCGCCGGAAAACGCCGGGGACCCCGGCCTTCGCGGCCGGGGTCCCGGTGCGGGAACGGTCGGGCTCAGCCGTCGTTCTCCGCGGACGGGAGGTAGGCGCCGGGGACGTCGTTCGGCGAGTAGATCTTCTTGTCGCCGGGGTAGGGCTTGGTCCAGTTGTGGGTCTGGTACCAGGTGTAACGGTTCATCTGGGTGGGGTTCGCGTAGTCCGGCACCGCGTTCTTGCCCGTCAGCCGCTGGTGCGAGGCCCACGTCTTCCACTGCGCCGCGACCTTGGCCTCGGCCGCCGGCACGGAGACCGAGGTCGGGGCGGCCGCCGCATGGGCGTCCTGGGCCGCCGGGGTGTCCGAGCCGCAGGACGGCTGCGGGCTCACGCCGAGGGTCAGCGAGGTCCGGTTCGGGACCGCGGTGAACGGCGTGTCGTCCGCCTTGCCGGTGAACGCCCCGTACATCGGGGTGGCCGCGCTGTCGAGCTGGTTCATCGGGTGCACGCCGAGGATCTGCTCGATGGTGCGGACCATGGTGATCTGCGAGTAGTAGTGGTCGTCGACCGTGCCGTGCTGGGCGTACGGGCTGATGACCTGGACCGGGGCGCGGTGGCCGTCGACGTGGTCGAGGCCGGCCTGGGAGTCGTCCTCGACGACGAAGATCGCCGAGTCCTTCCAGTACTTGCTGTGGGTGATCTCGTCGACCATGCGGCCGACCGCGAGGTCGTTGTCGGCGACCTCGGCGGCGGCGTTGGCGGGGCCGCCGGTGTGGTCGTTGGAGAACCAGAACATGTTCAGGTTCGCCGGGCCGTTCTTCTCGAAGTCCTGCTTCCAGATCTGCTCTTTGTAGATGTCGGGCACGTTGAGGTCGAACAGCGGGAAGCCCTGCACCGACACGTCGTTGAGCGAGGGGATCGCCGAGCCCGTCTTGATCGGGTAGGCGGTCTGGGCCCCGGTCGCGGCCATGTTCTTGCTGTCGCAGTACAGGTTCTGCCAGGTCGCACCGGCCGGCTTGCTCTCGTACGACTGGAACTCGCCGAAGTCCTTCACGGACTTGCCGGCCGCCTGCGCTCCGGTCCAGATGAACCCGGTCTTCTGGTGGCCGAGGACGTCGTCCTCGGTGTCGTAGCTGCGGGTGTACTCGCCGGCCGACGACTCGGTGTACTCCGGGTTGTCCGACTGCATCAGCCAGTTGTGGCCCTCGGCGGAGTTGGTGCCGATGTCGTAGAAGTTGTCGTACAGCCCGAACTGCTGGGCCAGCGCGTGCTGGTTCGGCGTGACGTTCTCGCCGAACTGGGTGAGCGAGGAGTTTCCGTTGCCCTGCGGGAGGTCGCCGAAGACCTGGTCGTAGGTGCGGTTCTCCTTGACGAGCAGGAAGACGTGCTTGATCGTCGACGGGTCGCCGAGCCGCCTCGGGACCGGGACGGCCTTCTTGTGGCTGTTGCTCTTCGCGGTCCTGACCGAGTTGGACGTCCAGCCGTTCTGCTTGAACACCTTGTTCGTCTCGGCCCTGACGACCTGGTCGCTCGGCATCGTGAACCGGGTGAGGCTCGACGTGGTGTCGTGCGTGTTGTGCCCGGCCGCGTCGGGACGGAGCGCGTCGACGCCGCGGGTGTTGGCGACGACGATCTCCTTGCCGAGGGCGGTGATCCCCGACGGGTAGTAGTCGGTGGGGATCAGGCCGACGTAGCGGGCGGGCTGCTGCGCGGAGGTGTAGCGGTAGACGGCGACGGCGTTGGCACGGCCGAGGGTCACCAGGAGGCGGCCGTCGTCGGTGAGGGTGACCGCGTTCGGCTCGTAGCCGACGGACGCCTCCGGCCACGGCTGGGTGGCGATGGTCTGGACGACCTCGTCCTTGCGGCTGTCGATGACCGAGACGCTGTTGTCGGCGGTGTTGGTGACGAACACCGCGCCCTTGCTGGCGTACACGGCGGTGGGGTGCAGGCCGACGTCGATGCTGCCGACGGCGGCGGACGGGTCCGCGGTGTCGATGACGCTGACCGTGCCGGTGGTGCTGGCGCCGGTCTTCGGGTTCGCCACGACGTTGGTGCCGTAGGAGTTGATGGTGGTGTCGCCGGCCTTGGCCGGGCGCCCGCCCTCGTTGCTGACGTAGAGCTTGCCGCCGACCAGGGCGAGACCGCGCGGGGCGTTGCCGACCGCCCAGGTCTGCTTGACCGTGCCGGTCGCCGCGTCTATGGCGACCACCTTGTTCTGGCCGTTGACCGCGGAGTACACGATGGAGCCGTCGGCGGAGAACACGGCCGCACCCACCAGCGCCTGCTTGGAGCCGTCGGCCGCGATGGTGACGGCCGTCGGGTTGGCGAGGGTGCCGTCGGCGTTGACGGTGAACCTGGTGTAGCCGTTCGCCTGGCCCAGCCACAGCTGCTTGCCGTCGGGCGAGTAGGTCGGGCCTTCCTGGCCCACCGCGCCGCTGCTGATGCGCAGGTCGTCGGCGGCGTTGGTGCCGATCTTCTGCTTGACCTGACCGGTCGCCAGGTCCACGACGACCAGGGACGCGTCGCCGTCGGCGACGGAGGCGGCGAGGTGGGTGCCGTCCGGGCTGACGACCGACGACATGATCTTGCCGTCGTTGATGACGCTGCGGGTGCCGTAGGGGTTGATGTACTGGTCGGCGGAGACGACCTGGCCGTTGGCGGTGGTCTGGCCGACCTGCTGGGTGCCGAACTGGTAGGTCGAGGCGACCGCGGTGCCGGTGACACCGAGGGCGACGGCGATACCCGACGTCACCAGCAGGGTCCGGCGGCCGATGTGTCTGCCGAAGAGGTGGAACTGCTTCTTCTCGTTGATCCGGCGCTGGCGGGTTACCTGCACGGAACTGTTTCCCTTCACTGGGTGTCGAGCAGGTCGACGTTGCCGTCGAACTGCCACAGCGGATTCGGGGCGTCGCCGGTCGAGGTCCGTGCGAGGAAGTAGCCGTTGACTTCCTTGGGACCGTCGCCGTCGGCCACGAACCGCCCGTCCGAGGTGATGTCGAGCTGGTAGATCGCCGTCCCCGTGACCGCCGTGACGCCGGGGAGGTGCCAGCTGACGACGCAACGCCAGTCGTTGCCCGCGCCCTCCTGGGCGGACCGGCCGTCGCTCTTGGTGCATGCCGCCGTGGCCTTCAGCTGGGCCTCGGTGACGGCGGGCCGGTGCAGCTGCTCGGTCTGCAGCCGGTAGAGGTGGGCGAAGACCGTGGCGAGGGACTTCTGCACCTTGTCCTGCCCGATCCCGGAACCCGTCGACGGCGCCGCCACGGCGACCGCGCCGACGGTGACGGCGGTCAGCGCGGCCAGCGGCAGCACGCCGAGGGTGAGCGCCCGGCGCCCGGAGCCGTCGTAGGCCGGGTTGGTGAAGTCCCGCCGTAGGAACAGCACGTAGGCCAGGACGGTGGCGAGCACCGCCCACGCCAGGCTCACCGCGACGGCGATGAGGAGCGGGGTGAGCTGCGCGGGGCTGGTGAACAGGCCGTTCCAGGAGATGAAGGCGTAGCCGGGCAGGGCCAGGCGGACGGCGACCGGCAGCGGCAGCATCTGGGCGACCGACATCGCGAGCGCGACGATCGGGGGCAGCAGCAGGCCCATCGGGGAGCGGCCGAGGGCGACCGAGCCGAGCAGTCCGATCGCGGCGAGGGAGAGGGTCGGGGCGAGGGCCGCGAGCCAGGCGAGCAGGACCCGGCCGGCCGCGTCGCCGGACGACAGCAGATGCCCGTCGAGACCGACCAGCGGCTGGTCGCCGACCGCCGCCAGACCGCCGAGCGTGCTGGAGGCGGCCAGCCCGGCCACCAGCAGCAGGATGACGGTGAGGCTGGCCAGTGACTTCGCCACGAAGATCCGCGCGGGCGAGCGGACCGCCACCAGCAGGTGGCGCCAGGTGCCGAGCCGGTCCTCGGCGGCGAACACGTCACCGGCGACCACCGACGTCAGCAGCGGCAGCGCCCAGGTACCCGCGAAACCGAGCATCACCAGCGGTCCGGCCCAGCCGGTGGCGTGCATCCAGCGTCCGAAGAGCGTGTCGGCGGGGAGCGTGCTCTGCTGGCTGACCCCCGCGACGAACAGGCCCGGCGCGATCCAGCAGGCGAGCACCAGCAGCCGGATCCGCCACTGCGAGACCAGCTTCACCAGCTCGAAGCGGTAGCCGCGGGACACCGGGACCCGGCGGGCGGCGGTGGGTTCGGCGACGGGCGCGGCGGGCGCGCTGGTCGTGGTCATCGGCCGGACTCCTGGTGCTCGGTGAGGGCGAGGAACGCGGCTTCGAGGGGCGATACGACGGGGGCGAGTTCGCGCACCGCGACGCCCGACCGCACGACCTGTGCGACGAGTTCGTCGAGGGCGGGCACCAGGGCGCGTACGACGAGCGCGTCGGGGTCCTTCCGCAGGCCGGGGCCGGTGTCGTCGACGATCCGGACGCCGGCCAGGTCCGCGGCGAGCCGGCGCGCGGCCTCGGCGTCGGAGGTGCGCAGCCGGTAGTCGAGTTCGCGGTTCTCGGCGGCCAGCTTGGTCAGCGGGCCGGAGAAGACGACGCGGCCGGTGGCGAGGATGGTGACCTCGGAGCACAGCGCCTCCAGGTCGTCCATCCGGTGGCTGGAGAGCACCACGGCGGCGCCGTCGGCGGCGAGCCGGGTGAGGACGCCGTGCACGTGTCTCTTGCCGGCCGGGTCGAGGCCGTTGGACGGCTCGTCGAGGACGAGCAGCCGGGGCCGGGTGAGCAGGGCGGCGGCGAGCCCGAGCCGCTGGCGCATGCCGAGGGAGAAGCCGCGGGCCTTGTCGTCGGCGACGTCGGTGAGCCCGACCTCGGCGAGCACGTCGTCGATTCCGGCCGTCCGCGCGTCCTGGCCGCGGAGTTGGGCCAGCGCGGTCAGGTTCTGCCGGGCGGTGAGCGAGGGGTAGAGACCGGGCGCGTCCACGAAACCGGCGACGCCGTCGGGAGCGGCGAGCGCCCGCTCGACGGGCGTCCCCAGGATCTCCAGCCGGCCGCCGTCGGCCACGGCCAGCCCCAGGAGGAGGCCGAGCAGGGTCGTCTTCCCGGCCCCGTTCGGGCCGACCAGGCCGTGGATCTGACCTCGTGTCACGTCCAGGTCCACGCCGTCCAGTGCGACGACGTCACCGAAGGCCTTGGTGATCCCGCGGGCCCGGACTGCGCGGAGTGTGTCCATGAGTCCCATGCGTCCCTTCTTCCGCAATCCGCAGGGACTTTATGGAGAACACACATCCCAGGCACAGACGCTCGGCTGAACGGCCGTGGAACGGTTCGTCAAGGCAACGGCAAGTCCGGCGGACGGGCATCCGGCTCACGTCCCATACCGGCCAACGGGGGGAGAGAATCCATGCACCACGACGAACACAGAAGGTGAATTGGTGAACAGACCGGCCCCACGCCTCGCCACGATCCTCTACGCGGTCTCCGCGACCTGCGGCGTCGTCGGCGCCTTGCTGTGGGTGCGCGGAAGGACCGGCTCGACGGTCAGGATCTACCGGGACTACCTGGCGGCCGACAGCTACTCGCCGTCCGCCTGGCGGGTCTGGTCACCGGCGGTGCCCGAAGCCCGCCTCGGGCTGTACCTCGTCGCGGCCGCACTGGTGTCGGCCGTGGCCGCGCGCCTGGTCTCGGCCCGACGCGACTGACGAAGCCGCCGACGGACTACCCGGAATGCAGCATCAGCCCGATCCCGACCACCAGCAGCCCGGCGGCCGCGATCCGGGGCGTCCCGAACCGCTCCTCGAAGAAGACCGCTCCGATGGCGGCGCCGACGATGACCGAGGTCACTAGCACGGCCAGGCACTCGTCGGCTCGGACGTTCAGGTGTGCGCGAGTTGGAGCAGGGCGATGCCGACCACCACGGTGGCGCTCGCGGCCAGTCGTCGGCCACCCAGCCGCTCGTGGAAGAACACGGCGCTGAGCAGCGCGGCGATGACGATGCTGGTCTCGCGGAGTGCGGCGACGGACGCCAGGTCGCCGTGGTCCTGCGCCCAAACCACCAGTGCGTACGCGGTAAGTGAGAGCAGCCCACCGGTCAGCCCGCGCATCGGGGCGTCACGCAGCCGGTGTCGCAGTCCGCGCCCGGCCAGCGCAAAGGCACCGGCACAGAAGAGCGTGCCCTGGAGCAGGAAACCCCAGGCTATGTAACCGAAGACGGTGTCCGAGCGTCGTACGCCCGTGCCGTCGACGACCGTGTATGAGGCGATCATGACGCCGGTGCCGAGGGCAGCCATCAGGGCCGGCAGCTGGGTGCGGTCCGGCAAGCCGTCCGCCAGGGCAAGGGTGACCAGTCCGGCGGAAATGACCAGGACACCGGTGAGTGCGCGGGCCGACAGGTCCTGGCCGAGAACGCTCACCGAGACGACGGCGACCAGCATGGGTGCGACGCCGCGCGCCGCCGGGTACATCTGGCCGAAGTCACCGAGCTTGTACGCCTGGAGCAGCAGTGCCTGATAGGCGGTCTGGAGCACGGTCGAGGCCGCGATGAATGGCCAGGCAGCGGAACCGGGGAGCGGGGTGAAGCAGACCCAGACCGCACTGACGCCGACGAAGGCGAGGTTGATCAGGGTGAAGCCGGCGAGCTTGTGTGGCATCGCATGCGCCAGTGCGTTCCACACGGCGTGCAGCACCGCCGCGGCCAACACCACTACAGGCACGGCAGCACCTGCTTGCATGAACGCACCCATGAGTGTCGACCGTTCCCGAAGCTGAAGAAGTAGGGAATCTAATTCCGTATTATGCTAATCGCATGGAACAGGATTCCCCAGTCGGGAGTGCTTCTGCCGACGCACGTGCCGTTGACGTGCAGAATCTCGCTGCCCACGTGCGTGCCCGGCTGCCGCAACTGCGCGACGCGGAGGCCAGGGTCGCTCAGGTCCTGCTCGATCAGGGGCCCGAACTGGTCCGGCTGAGCGTCAGTGACGTCGCCACAATGGCGCACACAGCCGCCTCCTCCGTGGTTCGCGCCTGTCAGCGGCTGGGCTTTCGCGGCTATCAGGAGGTGAAGATCGCGGCGGCTCGGGAGGTGCCCCGGCCCCGGCCCACCACACCGGAAGGTGTCGATGCCACCTCCCGCGCGTTGGCCGACACCGTGCAAGCGGCACGCGAGGTGCTGGACGGGCTGTCCACGACCGTCTCTCCCGACCACCTCCGTACCGCCGCCGAGGCGTTGCACGCCGCAAGCCGGGTCCTGGTCGTCGGTGCGGGTCTGTCCACCGCCGTGGCTACCGACGCGGCCTACCGCCTCAGGGCTCTGGGCTGTGCCGTCGACGCCCCCACCGACCCGCTCACCGCCGAGGTGGCCGCCTCGTTGCTTCCGGCGGACGCCGTCTGCCTGGCCGTCAGCCACACTGGCGCCACCCGTACCACTGTGGACGCCGCCCGACGGGCCCACGCGTGCGGAGCCACGGTCATCTCGCTCACCAGCTATGCCCGTTCACCGCTGACCGAGACCAGCCAGTGCACGCTGCTTGCCGGTGGCCAGGACCTCACCCTCGGCCTCGAAGCCGTTGCAGGCCGCCTCGCTCATCTCGTTGTGGTTGACGCGCTCGCCCTCACCCTGTTGGCCCTCCGCGGTTCGGACGCCCAACAGGCCCTGGCCCGCTCCGCAGAGGTCACGGCGGCTCACGCGTACTGACCTTGCGAATCCGCCACGCTGATGCGTCGGTGCCTCAGCATCCCTGAGCAGCGAAGTTATTACTGCATGAGCAGCACTTGGCTGGGGCGACGCCCAGCGCGGCGACGGACGCGAACCAAGCCCTACGGCTGCGCTCACAGGACGCGCCTGTCGGGTCCCGGCGGCCGTGCTGTCCGCCGGACATGTCGGATGCGGAGTCGGCGATCATCCGGCCGCTGCTGCCGGTGCCGGGCTGGACGCACGGTCGATGCCACGAGGGCTTCGAGCCCGGTCCCGACACCTGCACGACCTCCCGGCCACGCTCCGCCCGGCCGCCGGATCAGCCGATGTAGTAGCCCTCGATGTCCGCGACCGCGTTGACGCTGCCGCTGTTGTTGTAGATGTCGATCGACCCGTTGGAACCGACTGGAACCAGGGCCAGGTTGGCACGGGTGGTGCCGGGGGCGAGGTTGAGGGTGGAGCTGCCGGGCAGGGCTGATCCGTCGGCGTAGGCGAAGAGCCAGGTGCCGATGGTGGGCTTGACGCCGGTCACGTTCACCAGCACCGCCTTCGCTCCGGCCGGGACGCCCCCGGATCCCGTCACCTTGATGCCGATCTTGGACTTGGCGCCGAGTGCGCCCTGCGCCGTGCCGGTGCCGTTGCGGGTATCCAGCACGCGGATCGGCGAGACCGGGAAGTACGGCAAGCCCAGGGCTGCCGGGGAGTCCGACACGTCGGAGACCACATAACCTTCCAGGTCGGCGACCAGGTGGACGCCGCCGTAGCGGTTGTAGAACTGGACCTGCCCACCGCTGACCGGCGCGACGACCAGGTTGGCGCTGGTCTGTCCGGCCGCGAAGTTCAGTACAGAGCTGGTGGGGACACCGCCGGCACTCGGCTCCAGGCCGACCCAGCTGGAGGCGGTGGCATTGGTCTCGGTGACGTTCAGCAGCACCGCGGATGCGTTGGTGTAGCTGCCGCTCGGCAGGGTGAGCGTGACCAGCCCGCCCGGCCCGACCTTGCCCTTGATGGTGCCGGTCCCATTGCGAGTGTCCAGTACCCGGGTCGGGCCGGTCGTCTGGACGAGGCCCGTCCCGCCCAAGGCGACTGCGGCGGTGGTGCTGTAGTAGCCCTCGACGTCACCCAGGAGGTCGACGCTGCCCGAGTGGTTGTACAGATCGATGTAGCCGTTGGCGGAGACCGGCACGGTGATCAGGTTCGGTGTGACCTGACCGGGGACCAGGTTCAGGTTGGAGGCGGTCGGCCGGGCGGTGCCGTCGGGGTAGGCGGTGATCACAGTGCCGGCCGAGGCGTTGACGCCGGTCAGGTTGAGGGTGACCGCGGTGACCCCGGTGGCGGGGACGCCCTTGACGCCCGCGACCTTGAGCCGCAGCACCGCGCCCGGTCCGACCTTCGCCTTGGCGGCACCGGTGCCGTTGCGGGTGTCCAGGATCCTGGTCGGCCCGAAGGGCACGAATGCGCTGCCGACGGTGACCTGTTGGGTGCTCGTGGCGGTGTTCCCGCCGTCGTCCTTGACCGTCAGGGTGGCAGTGTAGGTGCCGGGCTTGGCATAGGTGTGGCCACCGACGCCGCTGGTGCCGAGGTCCGCGGCCGGGGTGCCGTCCCCGTAGTCGACGCTGTAGTCGGCGATGCTCCAGTCGTCGGTGGTCTTGGTGGCGTCCGCCCGGACGGTGAGGCTGCTGTACGGATAGGCCTGACTGAACGACAGGGCAGGCACCAGCGGAGCTACGGCCGCGACGTTGACGTAGGCCTTTTTGCTGCCGGCGACAGAGGCCCCGGCCGCCGTGGTGGCGGTGACCGTGACGGGGTAGGAGCCGATCGCGGCGTAGGCGTGGGTGACGCTGGGGGTGGCGGAGACCACCGGGTCGCTGCCGTCTCCGAAGTTGAAGGTGTAGCTGGTGATCCGGGTCTTCCAGGGGTTGGTCTCGTCCGCCGTGATCGTCTCGGACAGCGGGGCCGGACCCTTGTCGACGGAGACGGCGGGCGCCACCTGGTAGGGGTCCTGGTATTCCGTCGCGCCGCGGTCGTAATAACCGGTGCCAGTGCCGGTGTCGGCCACGAGCGAGTCGTCCACGCGGGGCTTGCCGTTGAAGTCAGTGCTGAGCTCGTCCGGTGCGTCGGCGTCGGCGGAGTCGATGAGCGGGGTGATGTTCAGGCCGGTCCTGTCCAGGGCCACCGCGACGTACAGTTCGTGCTTCCCCTGGCCGGTCGCGGTCTGCAGATCGGCGGCGGTCGCGTAGGTCTGGCCGCCCCAGCTGTAGAGCGCGCCATCGGACTCGGACTCGAAGACGTTGTAGTCATAGGTGGTGCCGCTGGTCGAACCGGAGGACACCACCACCGGCGTGCTGGTGCCGTACGTCGCACAGCCGCCGGAGGTTCCGAGGAAGAAGGCGTTGTTCTCGATCGTCGAACCGGAGGAGGTACCGGTGAGCGCGATCGCGGTGTTGCAGCCGCCGTCGTCGGTGAAGGTGTTGCCCACCACGACGGTGCCGGGCGCACCCGCTGCGTTCACGGGCGTGTTCTTCCCGTAGTAGAACTCGCTGCCGGTGATCACCGTCCCACTCGCCCCCGACGCGATGTCCACGCCGTCTTCGCCTGGCTGGGTTTCGATGTCGTCCCGGCTCAGTGTCAGGGCGTTGCTCTGCCCGTCGATGCTCACCAGCGCGCCCGAATAGGCGCCCCCGACGCGGTCGCCGTCCAGCGTGACCTCGCTGGATCCCTCGACCGCCACGACCGGGGCCCGGACGTTCGTCCCGATGAAGAAACCGTGCACCGCCACGTCGTGCACGTGGTCGAGAGTGAGCGCAGGTCCGGAGCCTGACGGGGGCGTGACGATCTGGATGAGCGCCTTGCTCGTGCCGGTGGTGATGGTGATGGGAGCACTCGCGGTACCCGAGGTCTTCACATCGAGCGGTCCGAAGATCCCCCTGACCACCATGACCGTGTCACCCGGCTGCGCGGCGTCGACGGCAGTCTGCAGCGAGCAGTAGGGCTGGGCCTGCGAGCCCGAGCCGGCTGCGCTGTCGGAGCAGTTCGACGTCGAGAGGTTGTTCACGTACAGCGTATTGCCATCCGCGCGGGCGACGGACGGAGCCAGCGCCAGGCCCGCGCCGAGAAGGCCGACCACGCCCGCGAAAGCTGCGATCGAACGTGGCAACACTGCCCCCCAGTTTTCACATGATATTGCTGGCAATTTTGTCTGGTCGCCCAGAAGTTGACCAGGTTTCAAGAGTATGGAGATCACCAAGACGGCGGTCCGTGCGCCGAGGACCGACCGCCTCTGGTCCTGGCCAAGTACCCGGGGCATGTGGCCTCATCAGCTCCTGACCAGCGGAGTCTTTACCGCATCAGCACGGGTTGACCGACGACTCGCGCAGTGCGGCCACCGGCGCGAGGTCGGCGCGGGTCTGGGCCCACAGGACGAGGCCGTAGGCGAGGACGGAGAGCAGGGCGCCGCAGAGTCCCAGGGCCGCGAAGGGGCGGGCGGCGGTGAGGAGTTCGCCCCGTCCGCGGTACAGGGCGTACGCGGGGATCGCGAGGCCCTGCAGGGACATCAGCCAGGCGATGTAGCCGACGGAGGATCCCGAGGCCCGGACGCCGAGGCCGTCCAGGACGGTGTACGCGGCGATCGTCAGGCCGGTGGCGAGGGCGGCGCCGATCGCCGTCCAGTCGGGGCGGCGGCCGCGCAGCCCCCACAGGGCGACCCCGGTGAGCCCGGCGCAGGACACGGCGATGCCCGCGGCCGCCGTGCCGTCGGGCACTTCGTGCGCGAACACGGCGGCGAACAGGGTGACGAGGAGCGGCGCGGTGCCGCGCGCGATCGGGTACGCCTGCCCGAAGTCGCCGAGCCGGAAGGAGAGCATCAGCAGCGCGAAGTAGGCGACATGGACGACCGCCGAGGCGGCCAGGTACGGCCATGCGCCGGCCGCCGGTGCGGCGGCGAACGGCATCAGGAGCAGCCCGATCAGCACGCCTCCGGCGGCGATCAGCGAGGAGCCGACGAGCTTGTCGGTGATCCGGTGGGCGATGGCGTTCCAACTGGCGTGCGTGACCGCGGCGAGCAGGACGGCCGCGGTGACGGCAGAGTCACGCGGAGGGCTCGCGCACGTCCACGACGGTGGCGCCGGCGTGTGCCACCAGGGCGGCGGGCGCGATCGGGAAGACGGCGTGCGGGTTGCCGGCCGCGGCCCACACCACCTCGTGCCGCAGCAGCGCCCGGTCGGCGAGGACGCGGGTCCGCGTGCGGTGCCCGAAGGGCGGGACGCCGCCGATGGCGTACCCGGTCGCCTCGCGTACGACGTCGGCCTTGGCCCGGGTCACCTTCGCGGCGCCGAGTTCCTTGCGGACCAGTTCCACGTCGACGCGGGAGGCGCCGTCCATCAGCACCAGCACCGGCACCCCGTCGGCCGCGAAGATCAGCGACTTGCAGATCTCGCTCAGCTCGCAGCCGACCGCGGCGGCGGCCTCGGCCGCGGTACGGGTCGCGTCCGGGAACCGCCGGACCCGCGAGGTCAGCTCCCCCAGCCCCAGCTCCTCCAGGGCGGCGGCGAAGCGGGGATGGGCACCGGAGCCCCCGGTGCCGGCGTCAGTGGCGGCTGTCGTCGTCATGGGGGCACGCTAACGGGGCGGGGGAAGGGGCGGCGAGTGGTCAAGTGCGGGGTACACGAGGAAGCCGGTGAGGGCGCCCCGTCCCCACGGACCCTCACCGGCGGTCTGTCACGAGCCGTACGTCAGACGCGTACGAGCTCCCGGTCCTCGTCGTCCGTACCGGTCCCGGCGTCCTTGTCGGACAGGGTGCGCAGGCCCTCGCCCTCGACGTCGACGTTGGGCAGCATCCGGTCCAGCCACTTCGGCAGCCACCAGGCGCGCTTGCCGAGCAGGGCGAGCACCGCCGGGACGATCGCCATGCGGACCACGAACGCGTCGAAGAAGACGGCGATGGCGAGGCCGAAGCCGATCATCTTGATCATGGACTCGCCGGAGGTGATGAAGCCGCTGAAGACGGCCATCATGATGACGGCGGCGGCGGCCACGACCCGCGAGCTGTGCCGGAAGCCGGTCACCACGGCCTGGCCGGGCGTCTCGCCGTGGACATACGCTTCCCGCATCCGGGTCACGAGGAACACCTCGTAGTCCATGGCGAGACCGAAGACCACGCCCACCATGAAGATCGGCATCATCGACATGATCGGGCCGGTCTGCTCGACGCCGAGCAGCCCGCCGAGCCAGCCCCACTGGAAGACCGCGACGACGGCGCCGAGCGCGGCGAGCACGCTGAGCAGGAAGCCGAGGGCCGCCTTCAGCGGGACCAGGATGGAGCGGAAGACCGCGATCAGGAGGAGGAAGGCGAGGCCGACCACCAGCGCCAGGTACGGGACCAGCGCGTCGTTGAGCTTCTGCGAGAAGTCGATGTTCAGCGCGGTGGTGCCGGTGACCAGGATCCGCGCGCCGGTGTCGGCCTTGACGTCGGCGCCCTGGCCGCGGATGGCGTGGACCAGGTCCTCGGTCTGCGCCGAGGAGGGCTTGGAGTCCGGGATCACCGTGATCGTCGCGGTGTCGCCGGCCTTGTTGAACGCCGCCGGGGTCACCGTCACGACGTCCTTCAGGCCCTTGATGTCGTCGGCCACCTTGGCGGCCGCGGCCTTGGGGGCGGCACTGTCCTTGGCGTCGACCACGATCACGAGGGGACCGTTGAAGCCGGGACCGAAGCCCTCCGACAGCAGGTCGTACGCCCGGCGCTGGGTCGTGGACGTGGGCTGCGAGCCGTCGTCGGGCAGGCCCAGTTCGAGCTGGGAGACCGGGAGGGCGACCGCGCCCAGTCCGACCACGCCGAGCAGCAGCACGGCTGCCGGGCGACGGACCACGAAGCTCGCCCAGCGGGTACCGAGGCCGGGCTTGTCCTGCCGGACGGCACGGGTGCGCGTCCGGCGCTTCTCGCCGGCGGCCCTGACCCGCCGGCCCGCGTAGCCGAGCATCGCCGGGATCATGGTCAGCGCGATGAGGACGGCGACCACGACCGTGCCCGCCGCCGCGAGGCCCATCTTCGTCAGCATCGGCACGCCGACGACCGAGAGACCCGCGAGCGCGATCACCACCGTGAGGCCCGCGAAGACCACCGCCGAGCCCGCCGTGCCGACGGCGCGGCCGACCGCCTCCTCGCGGTCGCGGCCCTCGGCCAGCTCACCGCGGTAGCGGGAGACGATGAACAGCGCGTAGTCGATGCCGACCGCGAGTCCGATCATCAGCGCCAGGGTGGACGTGGTGTCCCCGAGGTCGAGCGTCTTGGCGAGGGCGGTGATGGTGGAGACGCCGATGCCGACGCCCATGATCGCCGTCAGCAGCGGCAGTCCGGCGGCGACCAGTGAGCCCAGGGTGATGACGAGGACGACGGCGGCGATGGCGAGGCCGATGGCCTCACCGGCGCCTCCCGCGTCGGGCGAGGCCTGGAGCGCGTCACCGCCGACCTCGACGGTCAGCCCGGCCTTCTGCGCGTCGTGGCCGGCCTGCTCCAGCGCGTCGCGGGTGGAGTCCTTGAGCTCCGTGCCGGAGACGTCGTAGCGCACCGAGGCGTAGGCGACCGTGCCGTCCTTGCTGACGGCGTGCTGCTTGTAGGGGTCGGTGACGGAGGTGACCTCCGCGCCGGCGGCCAGCTCCTTCACGGTCTTCTTGACGGTGGCCTTGTTGAGCTTGTCCGTCATCTTCTCGCCGGCCGGTGCCTTGAAGACGACCCGCGCGGTGGCGCCGTCCGAGCTGGAGCCGGGGAAGCGCTGGTCCAGCAGGTCGAAGGCCTTCTGGGCCTCGGTGCCGGGGATCGAGAAGGAGCTGGAGCCGGCCGCGGGGGCGGAGGCGGCGGCGACGCCGGCGAGGGTCAGCAGCGCCACCCATATGAGGGCGACGTAGTGCCGTCGCCGAAAGGCGAGACGGCCCAGTTTGTAGAGGAACGTGGCCACGAGGGCGTACTCCCGGTCAGGTCGTGGGGTTTTCGGGGCAGGGGTGATCGGCCCGGTGGGTGGCAGGGCTGATCGACCCGACGACGTGAGCGGAGACGTCAGGTGGGCTGGCTGCGGGGAAGGGTCAGCAGGTGGGTGCGCCGAGTGCGGGAAGCACCACGGCGTCGATGTACGACAGCAGGAAGGCCTGGGTGGGCGGCTGCTCGTCGATCAGCGAACGGGCGGCGAATCCACCGATCATCATGTGCATCACGAAGTCGATCGCAGGGTTGTCCGCACGGACCTCGCCCCGGTCGATCGCCCGTTGCAGCACCTGGCGGAACTGGGCCATCTCGGGCTCGATCAGATGCTCCTTGAACGCCTGCAGGAGGTCCGGGTTGCCGTGGACCGCCATGGCGAGCCCGCGCATCAGCGCGGAGTTCTGCTCCATCTCGCAGTCGTCCGAGCGCAGCGTGAGGCCGTGCAGATCGCCCCGGAGCGAACCGGTGTCGACCTCGCCGAGTGCGCCCCCCGGCTTGTGGTACCGGACCGCCTTCGCCACCAGCTCGGCCTTCCCGCCCCACTGGCGGTAGAGGGTGGCCTTGCTGGACTTGGTGCGGGCGGCGACGGCGTCCATGGTGAGGGCGTCGTAACCGACCTCACGGAGCAGGTCGAGCACGGCCCCGTACAGCTCGGCCTCGCGCTCGGGCGTGATCCGACTGCGACGCGCCGTTGCGACCTCAGTCATGCCACTCACCCTCCACTGCTCCGTCGTCACCTTCGTGCTTGCATCTCGAAGATACCCTGGGATCTACAGAAACGAAACCGTTTCGTACGTGTGCTGTCTCACGTGGCTGAGAAATCCATGAGTTCCCACGAGTTGCTGGCCCTCCGCACCCGGAAAAGCATGGGGAGGTGAGCTATCTGCGCCTGCCGCATCTCAGCGGCGACCTGTTGTGCTTCGTGGCCGAGGACGACCTCTGGCTGACCTCGCTCGACGCCCCGGGCCGCGCCTGGCGGCTCACCGTCGACCGCACCAAGACCGGGCACCCGCGCTTCTCGCCGGACGGTCGCCGCATCGCGTACACGAGCTGGCGCAGCCTGGTGCCCGAGATCCACCTGGTCGACGTCGACGGCGGCCCCGGCCGGCAGCTGACCTACTGGGGCAGCGCCGACACCCAGGTGTGCGGCTGGACGCCCCCCGACCGGGACGGCACGGCCGACATCCTGGCGGTCGCCTCGCACGGGCAGCCCTTCTCCTATTTCACCTGGGCCTACAAGGTCTCCCCCGACGGCGACCCGGGCCGCAAGCTGCCCTGGGGGCCGGTCGCCGACATCCAGGTCGCCGACATCGCCGACGAGCGCAGGACCCTCCTGCTCACCGGCACCCCGCCGCACGAACCGGCCGGCTGGAAGCGCTACCGGGGCGGCGCCATGGGCCGGCTGTGGCTGCACGGGCAGCGGCTGCTCGCCGGCATCGGCGGCCATCTGCACTCCCCGATGTTCGTCGGCGGCCGGATCGCCTTCCTCTCCGACCACGAGGGCGTCGGCAACCTCTACTCCTGCGCCTACGACGGCTCCGACCTGCGCCTGCACACCGACCACGACGCCTTCTACGCCCGGCACGCCTCCAGCGACGGCACACGCGTGGTGTACCAGTGCGCGGGCGATCTCTGGCTCGTCGACGACCTCGGCGCGGACTCGGCACCGCGCAGGCTCGACGTGCGCCTCTCCGGGCCCCGGGCCGGGCGCCGCCCCTACCAGGTGCCGGCCGCCCAGCACGTCGACGGCGTCTCCGTCGACGAGACGGGACGGGCCAGCGCCGTCGTGGTACGCGGCAGCCTGTACTGGCTCACCCACCGCGACGGCCCGGCCCGCACCATCGCCGACACCCCCGGGGTACGGGTACGGCTCCCGGAGATGCTCGGCTCGACCGGGCAGATCGCCTACGTCACCGACGCCGGTGGCGAGGACGCCGTCGAGATCGCCCACCTGCCCCGGGCGACCGGCGCCCGCCCACCGCGCCGGCTGGCCTGCGGGAAGCTCGGCCGGGTGCTCGAACTGGTCTCGGACCCGCTGGGCGAACGGCTGGCGGTGGCCGCACACGACGGCCGCCTGCTGCTCATCGACCTGACCGAGCAGCCTGTTGACGACATTGACCAGGTTGATGCCGACGAACCCGCCGACATTGACTCTGTTGACGGTGCCGGCTCCGACGACGTGGTCACCGAGTTGATCCAGTCGGTCAACGGACCGGCCCGCGATCTGGCCTTCTCACCGGACGGGTCATGGTTGACCTGGTCGCATCCGGGTATCGGCCGTTCGCTGCGGCAGATCAAGATGGCCCGCATCAGCGACCGGCTCGTCATCGACGTCACCAACGGCCGCTTCGAGGACGAGAACCCGGTCTTCACCCGCGACGGCCGCTACCTCGCGTTCCTGTCCTGGCGCGGCTTCGACCCGGTGTACGACGTGCACACCGGCGACCTGTCGTTCCCGCTCGGCTGCCGCCCCTACCTGGTCCCGCTCTCCTCGGCGACCCCCTCCCCGTTCGCGCTCAACCCGGACGGGCGGCCGGCCGCCGGGGGCCTGGACCCGGTCGAGGACGAGGAGCCCGGCGAGGGCGGCGCGGTGACGGTCGAGGTCGAGGGGCTGGAGAGCCGCGTGACCCCGTTCCCGGTCACCGCCTCCAAGTACTCGGCGCTGTACCCGGTCGCGGGCGGCGGCCTGGTCTGGCTGCGCTGGCCGATCTCGGGCGCACTGGGCGAGACCTTCGTCAACCCGGCCGACACCAGCGGGCGGCCGACCCTGGAGTACTTCAACATCAGCAAGGCGAAGAAGTCCGAACTCGTGGACCACCTCGACTGGTTCACGGTCAGCGGCGACGGCAGCCGGCTGGTCGTGGTCGACGAGGGCGAGCTGCGGGCCGTGCCGTCGGCCGAGTCCGGCGACGGCGACACGACCGTCTGGATCGACCTGCGCCGCATCCTGCACGAGGTGGACCCGCCCGCCGAGTGGCGCCAGTCGTACGCCGAGGCCGGCCGCCTCATCCGGGACTACTTCTGGGACCCGGGGATGTGCGGCATCGACTGGAACGGGGTGCTCGACCAGTACCGCCCACTGCTCGAACGGGTCGCCTCCCCCGACGACTTCGCGGACCTCCTCCGCGAGGTCCTCGGCGAGCTGGGCACCTCGCACGCCTACGTCACCCCGGCCCGCCGCAACGAGGGCCCGCCGCACTACCAGCGCTTCCAGGGCCTGCTCGGCGCCAACCTCGTGCGCCGGGACGCCGGCTGGACGGTCAAGCGGATCCTGCCCGGCGACTCCTCCGACTCCAAGGCGCGTTCCCCGCTCGCCGGCACCGGCATCCGGGAGGGCGCGGTCCTCACCCACATCGACGGCAGACCGGTGGACCCGGTGACGGGGCCGTTCCCGCTGCTCGCGGGGGCGGGGGCCACGACGGTGGAGCTGACGTTCGTCCCGGGCGAGGGCGAGTCGGGGCCGCCGCGCAGGGTCGCCGTCCTCCCGCTGATCGACGAACGGCCGCTGCGCTACCAGGACTGGGTGGCCAAACGCCGTGAGGTGGTGCGGGAGATGAGCGGCGGCAAGTGCGGCTACCTGCACATCCCGGACATGGGCGGCTCGGGCTGGGCCCAGTTCAACCGCGACCTGCGGATGGAGGTCTCCCGGCCGGCGCTCATCGTCGACGTGCGCGGCAACGCGGGCGGCCACATCAGCGAACTCGTCGTGGAAAAACTCACCCGGACCATCCTCGGCTGGGACCTGACGAGGAACGCCCAGCCGGTGTCGTACGCCTCCAACGCCCCGCGCGGCCCGATCGTCGCGCTCACCGACGAGGCCACCTCCTCCGACGGCGACATGATCACGGCCGCGATCAAGCTGCTCAAGCTCGGCCCGGTCGTCGGGCAGCGCACCTGGGGCGGGGTGGTCGGCATGACCGGCCGGCACCAGCTGGGCGACGGCACGGTGATCACGGTGCCGATGAACGCTGCCTGGTTCGAGGACTACGGCTGGTCCGTCGAGAACCACGGCGTCGCCCCCGACCTGGAGGTCCTGCGCACCCCCCTGGACTGGGCGGAGGGCCGCCACGTCGAGATGGACGACGCCATCCAACTGGCCCTCGACCTCCTGACCGACCACCCGGCAGCCGTCCCCCCCGACTACAGCGAAGCCCCGAACAGGTCCCGCCCGAAACTTCCCCCACGCTCTTCTTGAGACGCCGGGGAGCGTCCCCACCCAAGGGGCGCGGGGAACTGCGCGGCCAGCCCCCACACACCCGCACCCGCCACCCCACCCCACCCCACCCCCTCCCCCTGGGCGCAAAAAACGCAGGGCACCCTTCAAAAGAGGGCGCCCCACGCCAATTCGGCCGAGCCAAGTGCAACGACTACGCGTCGTAGTCCTGGTCGAACCGGTCCTGCATCTCCTGCTCGGTGTCGTCCAGGTTCTGACGACCGCGCTCAGTCGCCTGCCGGCCGCGCTCCTGCGCCTGCTGGCCCCGCTGCTGAGCCTGCTGGGCGGTCTGCTGGCCCCGCTGCTGAGCCTGCTGACCGCGCTGCTGCGCCTGCTGCTGGCCTTCGTGCATCTTCTGCTTGGCCTGTCCCTGCATCTTGCCGGCCTTGTCCTTCATACCCATGTGGGTTCACTCCCGTGGAGGGTGAGGGGAATCGGCCCTCAGTGGGGCCTCGACCAGATTCACACGGGCCGACTACGCGCGCATTTCGATCAGTTACGGTGCGTAGCGCGCGCCTCCTCGTCGGCCGCCCCACCTGCACCGACGAGGCCCGTACGGATGCCCTGCAACCGGGGCGCGAACCGCTTCATCTCCCGCTGCCCGACCGTGCCGATCAGCGCCGGCAGGTACCCGCGCACACCCTGCATGCCCCGCAGCCACCACTGCCCGTACACGTGCGCCGAGCGCCGCTCGATGCCCGCCACGATCCGGTCCACGGCCGGGCCCAGCGGGTACGTCTTGTTCGCCGGCCACGGCAGCCGCTGCCGCAACTCCCGCATCACCTCGTCCTGGTCGGCGCCGCGCACCATGTCGGTGTCCGTCCAGGACAGGTACCCGACCCCGACCCGCACGCCCTGGTGGCCGACCTCGGCGCGCAGGCTGTGCGCGTACGCCTCCACGCCCGCCTTGGACGCGCAGTACGCCGTCATCATCGGCGCCGGCGTGATCGCGGCCAGCGACGCGATCTGGAGCAGATAGCCGCGGCTCTCCGTGAGCACCGGCAGGAACGCGCGCGCCGTCACCGCCGAGCCGACCAGGTTGACCTCGATCACCCGCCGCCAGGCCACCGGGTCCGAGTCGGCGAACGGACCGCCGTTCGCCACCCCGGCGTTGGCCACCACGACGTCGACCTTCCCGAACCGCGCCTTGACCTCCCGCGCGACCCGGCTCATCGCCTCGTGGTCGGTGACGTCGGCGTACCAGTACGCGCTGTCGCCGTGCAGCCTGCCGGAGACCTCCTTGAGCGCCTCCTCCTCCAGCCCGACCAGCGCGACCGTCGCCCCGCGCGCGGAGAGCTTGCGGGCGAGCAACTCGCCGACCCCGCGCGCCGCTCCGGTGACGACGGCGACCTGTCCTTCGAGACCGACCCTGCTCATGAGCTCTCCTTGATCCGCTCGGGCCCGTCGGCGCCGGCTTCCTCAGGGGCGCCGGTCACGTACGCGGTGACCAGCTCCCGGATCTTTCCGTTGACCAGCTCCGGAGCCTCGACCGGAGTCATGTGACCCATGCCCGGCAGTTCGGTGAGGCCGAGCGGGTGCGGCAGCGCGGCGGCCAGCGCGCGGGCGTGCACCGGGGGTGTGAGCCGGTCGGCCGTGCCGGTGACGATGGCGGTGGGTACGCGCAACTCCCTTATGCCGTGGTCGAGATCGAGCCCGGCGAGGACACGCGCCCAGGCATGGCGCACGGCGCGCGGGCAGGCGTGCACGATCCGCGCGCACGCCTCGACCATGTGCGGGGCGCAACCCGGGCCCATGGTCGCGTACTTGAGGATGCGCCGCGCGAGGGGCGTGACGGGTCCGAGCGGGGCGCGCGAGGCCAGGACCCGCGCCGTCAGCCAGGTGCGCAGGCCGCCGGCGCGCAACGGCAGGACGAGCGCCTCCGCGACCAGCCGCGAACTGCCGGTGCTGCACAGCAGGACGGCGGCGGCGTGCTCGCGGAAACGGGGACGCGCGGCGGCCGCCATCACGGTCATGCCGCCCATGGAATGGCCGACGATCACGGCCCGCTCCCCGCGGGCGAGGGTCTGTGCGAGCACCGCCTCGAGGTCGTCCGCCAGTGCCTCGGTGGTGCACGCGGGGCTCGCGGGACTGCGCCCGTGCCCCCTCTGGTCGTACACGATGACCCGGTGGTCGAGGGCCAGTTCGCGCGTCTGCGCGGCCCAGAAGGCGGTCGAGCAGGTCCAGCCGTGGGCGAGGACGACGGGGGGCGCGTCCTCGGAGCCGTGCACCTCGACGTGCAGGCGGGCGCCGTCCGCGGAGACGACGGTGAGTTCGCGGGCAGGGACCGGCGGCGCGTACGGCCCGGTGGTCACATGGGTGAGCCGGCTCACGCGCCCACCTCCGCACCGGCCATGTCACTGCCGCTGCCGCTGCCGCTCGGCAGGGGCGGGCGGATCACGTCGTACTCCGCGAGGTCCACCCGCTGGGTCGCGCGCCGGAACTCCGTGGTCGTACCTGGCCAGATGGTGGTGTTGCGGCCGCTCGCGTCGAGGTACCAGCTGGTGCAGCCGCCGGTGTTCCAGACGGTCCGCTTCATGCGCTCCTGGACCTTGTGGTTCCAGGCGGCCACGGCACCGGGGCGCGCGTCCAGGGCCGCACGCCCGCCGAGGACGTGGAGCTGGCGCAGGTAGTCGGCCATGTAGTTCAGCTGGGACTCGATCATGAGGATCATGGAGGAGTTCCCGAGGCCGGTGTTGGGCCCGATGATCGTCATCCAGTTGGGGAACCCGGCGGCCGAGGCACCGCGCAGCGCCTCCATGCCGCCCTTCCAGGTCTCCGCGAGGGTCCGTCCGTCGGCGCCGACGACCCGCTCGGCGATGGGCATGTCGGTGACGTGGAAGCCGGTGCCGAAGACGATCGCGTCGACCTCGGCGCTGCTGCCGTCGGCGGCGACCGCCGTCGAGCCGCGGATCTCACTGAGCCCGCTCGCCACCACGTCCACGTTCGGCCTGGCCAGCGCCGGATAGTAGGTGCTGGAGAGCAGGATCCGCTTGCAGCCGATGCGGTAGTCGGGGGTGAGCTTGGCGCGCAGCGCCGGGTCCTTGATCGCGCGGGCCATGTTGCGCTTGGCGAGGCTCTCGACCAGGCCGAGTTCGTCGGGGCGCTTCGTGAACGCCTGGACCTGGAGTTCCCGGATGCCCCACAGGAGTCCGCGCCGGGCCTGGGTGGTGAAGGGCAGCGCCCGGTGCAGCCGGCGCTCGGCGGCGCTGATGGCCCGGTCGACGCGCGGCATCACCCACGGCGGGGTGCGCTGGAAGAGGGTGAGGTGGGCGACCTCGGGCTGGACGGCGGGCACGATCTGGATCGCGGAGGCGCCGGTGCCGACCATGGCGACCCGCTTGCCGCGCAGGTCGTAGTCGTGGTCCCAGCGGGCCGAGTGGAAGACCTTGCCCGGGAACGAGTCCAGCCCCGGGATCTCGGGGACCTTGGGATCGGACAGCGGCCCGGTGGCGGAGACGACCACGTCGGCGGAGAAGGTCCCGGCGGCGGTCTCGATCTCCCAGCGCAGCGCCTCCGCGTCCCACGCCATCCGCTTGACCTCGGCGTCGAAGCGCAGGTGGGGCCGGAGCCCGAACACGTCGGTGACGTGCTCCAGGTAGGCGCGGATGTGCTCCTGCCCGGAGAAGGTGCGCGGCCAGTCGGGGTTGGGCGCGAAGGAGAAGGAGTACAGGTGGGAGGGCACGTCGCAGGCGCACCCCGGATAGCTGTTGTCCCGCCAGGTACCGCCGACGCTGCCGGCCCGTTCCAGGACGACGAAGTCGGTGATCCCCTCCCTGCGCAACCGCACGGCCGCGCCCAGCCCGCCGAACCCGGACCCGATCACCGCCACCCGTACATGCTCGTGCTGGGCCATCCCGGAGCCTCCACACCTCGCCCGTGATTACGCCAGTGAACACTGGCACGGTTGGACTGTAGAACAGCCCCGTACTGATGGGTAGGCCCCGGACGGACGAAAGTTACCGGCGGTACCACATAGGCTGCGCACGTGACGGACGACGGCGGACGAACGACCTCCACGGCCTCCGCCCCGGGCGGCGGACGCGAGTACCGCATGGAGGAACTGGCCGCACTGGCCGGCATCACCGTGCGCACCCTGCGCTTCTACCGCGAGCGCAAGCTGATCCGGCCGCCCCGCCGCGAGGGCCGTATCGCCTGGTACGACGACCACCACCTGGCCCGGCTGCGCACCATCTCGGCGCTCCTGGAACGCGGCCACACCCTGAACGGCATCGCCGAGCTGGCGGAGGCCCTCGACCACGGCAAGGACGTCGCCGAACTCCTCGGCGTCGACACCCCCACCGAGGAGGAGCCGGTCCGCCTGACCCCCGAGGAGCTCGCCGCCCGTTTCGAGGGCGAGGTCACCCCGGAGAACCTCGCCGCCGCCATGGACCTCGGCTACCTCGGCACCGACGGCGACGACATCGTCCACATCAGCCGCCGCCTGCTGGACGCCTCCTCGGCCCTGGTCCGCGAGGGCTTCCCGCTCGCCGAGGTCCTCGCGGCCGGCCGCAGCGTCCGCGAACACGCCGACGCCCTCGCCGAACTCTTCGCCGACCTCGTCCTGCGCCACGGCCCCGAGGAGGACATGGAACGCCTGCGCCCGCTGGCCCGCAGCGTGGTGGAGGCGGAGGTGTCACTGGCGCTGGACCGCAGGCTGCGCAAGAACCCGTAGAACGACCGGTCAGAGGTCGTACACGACGGTGACCGGCGCATGGTCGGACCACCGTTCGCCGTGCGTGGCCGCCCGCTCCACGAACCCCTTGACCGCCCTGCCGGCCAGCCCGGGCGTGGTCATCTGGTAGTCGATCCTCCAACCAGAATCGTTGTCGAAGGCCCGCCCCCGGTACGACCACCAGGTGTACGGACCCTCGGCCTCCGGGTGCAGGGCGCGCACGACGTCGACGTACCCGCCGTCGGCCGGGTCCAGGACGTTGCCGAGCCACTCGCGTTCCTCCGGGAGGAAGCCGGAGTTCTTGGTGTTGCCGCGCCAGTTCTTCAGGTCGGCCTGCCGGTGGGCGATGTTCCAGTCGCCGCAGACGACGACCTCGCGCCCGTCGGCGGCGGCCCGTTCGCGCAGGTCCTTCAGATGGGCAAGGAACTCGCCCATGAAGCGGTACTTCTCGTCCTGCCGCCCGGTGCCCACCTCGCCGGAGGGGAGATAGAGGGAGGCGACGGTGACGCCGGGCAGATCGGCCTCGACGTAGCGGCCGCTCGCGTCGAACTCGTCCGACCCGAAGCCGACGCGCACGCGGTCCGGCTCACGCCGGGTGTAGAGGGAGACTCCCGCGCGCCCCTTGGCGGCCGCGGGGGCGTGCACCACGTGCCAGCCGCCGGGCGCGCGCACCTCCTCCGGGAGCTGCTGCGGCTCGGCGCGCACCTCCTGGAGGCAGAGCACGTCCGCGGAGGTCTCCGCGAGCCACTCCACGAAGCCCTTCTTGGCGGCGGCCCGCAGTCCGTTCACGTTCACCGAGGTCACAGTCAGCACGCGGGAACGATACCGGCACACTGGACGGAGTCCCGATGTCCACCGCGGTCGCCGCCTGCACGAATATACGATGCCTCACATGAATATACGCCCGGTTGCCTTCGACCACCCCGACGCCGTCAAGCTGAACGACGAGGTCCAGGCCGAGTACCAGCTGCGCTACGGCGACGGCGGCGACGCCACCGTCCTCGACACGGCCGACTTCGAGCCGCCCAACGGCGTCTACCTGATCGCGTACGACGAGTCCGGCCGCCCGGTGGCGACCGGCGGCTGGCGCAGCCAGGACGCGAACGGCGAGGGCAACGAGGACGGCGACGCCGAGCTCAAGCGCATGTTCGTCGTCGAGGCGATGCGCGGCCGGGGCCTCGCCCGCCGGATGCTCGCGGCCCTGGAGGCCGACGCCCGCGCGGCCGGCCGCCTCCGCATGGTCCTGGAGACCGGTACCAAGCAGCCGGAGGCCATCGCCCTGTACACCTCCAGCGGCTACGAACCGTGCACCAAGTTCGGCTACTACCGCCACTACGAGTCGAGCCGCTGCTTCGCGAAGGCCCTGCGGGCGGATCTGTAGGGCCGTCGCGCGCTCAAGGGTGCCGGTGGTAGGCCTTGTTGGCGATGCGCCAGCCGTCGTCGCCGCGGACCAGCAGGAAGATGTCGGTGAACGTGTCCGCGCCGTGGAAGAGCGTCATGGCCGCGGTGGCGACGGTGCCGTGGACATCGACGGTGTCGATGCGGCGGGAGCGCGCCGGTTCGTCCCGGGCGGGCCGGCCCGGGAAGAGCGCGCAGTACCGGTCGAGGGACCACGAGACGAATGCACCGTCCCGGATCCCCTCGATGTGCGCGGTGGGCAGGAACGCGTCGCGGAAGTGGGCGGGGTCGCCGGTGGCGTGCCCGCGGATGTAGGCCTGGAGCGGTTCGAGCACGGCACCGTCCGCGGCAGTCGTGTGTGGTGCGGTCATACGGGCCACGGTGCTGCACCGTGACGGCTGCGACAAGCGCAGATCTCGCAGGGCAGCTCTGCGAGGAGCGCATACCGGCTGGATACTGGGGTCGTGGAGCTGACGGTGTGGCGGACCTTCGTGACCGTGTGCCGGCTCGGGTCGCTGTCGGCGGCGGCCGCCGAGCTGAACCACACGCAGTCGGCCGTCTCCCGGCAGATCGCCGGGCTGGAGCGGCAGCTCGGCGTGGAGCTGCTGGAGCGCCATGCGCGCGGCGTGCGCGCGACACCGGCCGGCGAGGTGTTCCGGCGCCATGCCCTGGCCACGCTCACCGAGGCGGACCGCGCGGTTCGCGCCGTACGGGATGTCGGGGGCGGGGCGTTCGAGCGGCCTCTGGCGGTCGGTGCGACGCCCTCTCTGGCCGCGGGGATGGTCCCCGAGGCCGTCCGGGCCCTGCTCCGGCGATCCGGGTCCGTCCGCTGGAGCCTGCTGCCCGGTCTCAGCGCGCAGCTGCACGACCGCGTGATCGCCGGCGATCTCGACATCGCCGTCGTCACCGACGCACCGCCCGGGCTGCCCCACGACCAGCGGGTCGAGCACCGGTTTCTCGGGCTGGACGACATGGTCGTCGTACTGCCCGTCGGTCATCCGCAGGCCGGGCGCGGCCCCGTGCCCATGCAGGCGCTGGCCGACCAGATCTGGGTCGAGGACAACGACGGGTCGGCGGCGCTCCTGCGCCTGCATGCCGCCCGCGCCGGGGTCGATGCCCGTATCGATCTCACGGCGGCCGATCTGCCCGGCAAGCTGGCCCTGGTCGCGACCGGTCACGCCATCGCGCTGATACCCGGTGTGCTGACGGGCGCGCTGCGGACCGACGTCACCACCGTGCCCCTCGTCGATCCCCCGGCCCGTGGGATCTACGCGATCACACCACGCCGCGACCCCCACCCCTTCGCAGTGCCCCTGCTCGACCACCTCGCCGCGGCCTTCGCCGCGCTCCGCCCGGCCCAAGCCGCGCACCGGCCGGTCGAGTCGGACACGGCGGTGGCCTACGGAGCGTCAGCCGATCGCGCTCGGCGGGGATCCCGGCGGCGCACCTGAGTCCGGGTGTGACAGATGCGATACGGATACACGGCAGTCGCCCTGAGAACGACGAAGACCCCGCCCGATCTTTACGATCGTGCGGGGTCTCACCGTGCAGTGGACCTGAGGGGATTTGAACCCCTGGCCCCCTCGATGCGAACGAGGTGCGCTACCGGACTGCGCCACAGGCCCTTGCAACGAGTGAAACTCTAGCATCCCCGTCGGGGTGCTTGGAAATCCGTTCCCTGACTGGTCAGCCGCGGGGTGCCGAGGCGCCCCGCGCCCTCGCCGTCAGGTCATTCGTTGGCCGCGCGGGGGCGGTCGCCGTCCTCGTACTGGTCGAAGAGGGGCGTGCGGCCGCGTTCGCGGGCCCGGCGGGCGGAGGCCGCTCGGCGTGCGTCGGTCCGGCCGCCGGCCGGGACCGCCTTGTCGTCGGCGGCGCGCTCCGCCTCCTCCGCCTCGGCCTCGGCCTCGGGCGCCGCCTGCCTGGTCTCCTGCTCCGGTACGACGGCGCTGGACCGCGCCGAGCTCCACGCGTCCGGCGCCCCGAGGTCCACGTCGGAGGTGGCGCGCGGCGCGACCGGTGCGGTCACGTACGTCGGCAGGGGCACCGGCACCGGGTCCCAGCTGTCCCCGTGCCCGGGCCGGCGCTGCCGCTCGCGCTGCTGGTCGACCCACTCGGCGTGGTCGGTCTGCTCGACGAGGGCGCGCCGGTCGGCGGCGAGTGCGGACAGGCCGGGGTCGGTCCCGGTCCCTGGTCCCTCCTCCGGTTCGTCCGCGCCGACGCCGGCCGGGTCGAGGGGCGCGCGCCGGCGCGGCTGGCGCTCCCGCAACCGCTGTGCGGCGGCTTCGGCCTGACGCCGGTCCATCTGGTAGGCGAAGCGCCGGCGCTCCTGTGCGCGCAGGTAGGCGATGTAGGCGCTGAGCATGACGGCGGGCACGCCCGGTGCCCACAGGAACGCGAGCCCTCCGACGGCGGCGACGATCGCGCCCAGTGTGAAGGCGACGAAGAGCATGACGGTGGTGCGCCGACGGCGGGCGAGCGCCTTCGAGCGCCGGGCGCGTTCCGCGGCCGCCTGTGCGGAGGGGGCGCGCCGGGGGGTCGGAATCTGCCTGCGGGCGGACGTGGCGCCCGACTTGGGCGCGGGCGTGGAGGCGGATGCCGGGGCCGGTACCGATGCGGGGCCTGCCTGGCGGGGCGGCGCGGAGGCGGACCTGGCCGCCGGCGCGGACGCCTCCTGCTCCACCTCCGCCCGGACCTGACGGCGGGTCGGAGGCATGGCGAAGGCCCGGACGTCCACCGAGTCGGTGGCGGCGTCCGGTTCACCGGCGTCCTGCTCCCCCTCCGAGGCGGAGCGCGCCCGTAGGTCCCTGGCGTACCGACGCTCCATCCCCGCCCGTCCGGACAGCAGCCGGATGGCGGTGCTGAAGCGTTCCGTCGGACGGGCCTCGTTCAGCTCGTCCTGCCTACGGAGCCACATCGGCACCAAGTAGGCGGCCCAGGCCCCGACAATGACTGCGTAGATGAGGCCGCTGCTGCTCACGCCTCACACGGTAGAGGCGCGAATTCAACGCCCCGAGACGGTCAAGAACCGATCAATTTCGAACAAGCATTCAATTTGTTCGACTAGCCGGGATTCCCTGGAGTGTTCTGCGGATTGCGGGGCACCTGCGGAGAGGTGCCCGTGCCCGCCGGGCCCGGTGCCTTCGCGGACGCGCTCTGGGAGCGTGCCCGCTGCCAGCGGCCGAGCAACCCCTCGGGCACCTCTTCCGCGGTGAGGGCGAAGACGAGGTGGTCGCGCCAGGCGCCGTCGATGTGGAGATAACGCGGCCGCAGCCCCTCCTCGCGGAATCCGAGTTTCTCCACGACCCGGCGGCTGGGCCGGTTCTCGGGGCGAATGCAGACCTCGATGCGGTGCAGACCGACGGTGCGGAAACAGTGGTCCACCACGAGCGCGACGGCCGTCGGCATCACCCCGCGGCCGGCCACCGACTGGTCCACCCAGTAGCCGACGTGCCCCGAACACATCGACCCCCAGGTGATCCCGGCGACGGTCAACTGCCCGACCAGGCGCCCCTGGTACTCGATGACGAACGGCAGCATGCGCCCCGCGTTCGCCTCGGACCGCAGGTGCCGGACCATCTGCCGGTAGGTCGGCCGGTGGACTATGGGCCCGCTGGGCGTGGGCGGCGGGATGGTGGCCTCCCAGGGGCGCAGCCAGTCGCGGTTGCGCCGGTTGACCTCGCGCCAGGCCCGCTGGTCACGCACCCTTATGGGCCGGAGGACGACGTCGCCGTCCACCAGCACGACGGGCCAGGATGGGCTGTTCAGCTCGCACCCCCACTGCTGGGTCCCGGGTGGTCCCCGCCGCGGATCTGGTCGACGGCGTGCGCCAGCAGCGGTTCCAGGACGGCCAGGCCGTCCCGCACCCCGCCGGTGGACCCCGGAAGGTTGACGATCAGTGTCCGTCCCGCCACCCCTGCCAGGCCCCGGGAGAGCGCGGCGGTGGGCACCTTCTCCCGTCCGAACGCCCTGACGGCCTCGGCGATGCCCGGCACCTCGTAGTCGAGCACCGCGCGGGTCGCCTCCGGCGTGCGGTCCGTGGGCGAGATGCCGGTGCCGCCGGTGGTGACGACGACGTCGTACCCCGCCTCGACCCCCGCGCGCAGCGCGGCCGCCACGGGTTCCCCGTCGGGCACGACCTGCGGCCCGTCCACGCCGAACCCGAGGTTCGCCAGGCCCGCCGCGACCAGCGGTCCGCCCCTGTCCTCGTAGACACCGGCGGCGGCCCGGTTGGAGGCGGTCACGACCAGCGCGCGATACGGCGCGCGCGGCGCACCGTCGGCGGACGGCCCGGCGTTCACGCCCGGCTCCAGTCGCCCGACTTCCCGCCCGTCTTCTCCTCCACGCGTACGTCCGTGATGACCGCTCCCTTGTCGACCGCCTTGACCATGTCGATCACGGTGAGCGCCGCGACGGAGACCGCCGTGAGCGCCTCCATCTCGACACCCGTGCGGTCCGTCGTCCGCACCGTGGCCAGGATCTCCACCGCGTCGTCCGCGACCGCCAGATCCAGTTTCACACCGGAGAGGGCCAAGGGGTGACACAGCGGGATCAGGTCCGGGGTGCGTTTGGCCCCCATGATCCCGGCGATGCGCGCAGTGGCGAGGGCGTCGCCCTTCGGAACGCCCTCGCCGCGCAGCAACTCGACCACGCGGGGCGAGACGAGGACCCGTCCGCTGGCGCGGGCGGTGCGCGCGGTCACGTCCTTGCCGGACACGTCGACCATGCGGGCGGCGCCCGCGTCGTCGAGGTGCGTCAGCCGGTCTGGCACAGAGGGTCCGGGGGTGTCCCCCCGGGAGGGCTCGGTCATGCTGTGTAGCGCTCCTCGTCCTGGCCCGTCGCGGTGCGGCGCTCGGGCCTGCTGTGCGCGACACGGTACCGCCAAGACGGTCCGCACCAGCGGGCAGGACCGTCCGGCGGACCGGTACGCGTGCGTGGCGGAACGGCGGGACGTCCGGCGGATGCCGCCGGACGGACCGGACCCCCGTCAGCCGAGCAGGACCACCTCGACGTCGGTGCCGGGCTCCACGGACTCCACGTCCTCGGGTACGACGATCAGCGCGTCGGCGTGCGCCAGGGCGGCGACCAGGTGCGAACCGGCGCCGCCCACCGCGGTCACCTCGCCGTCGGCGTAGGTCCCGCGCAGGAACTGCCTGCGCCCCTTGGGCGAGCCGAGCGCCTTGCCGGCCCTGAGGGTCGCCGTGGTGCGGGGCCGGTGGACGTCGTCGAGGCCCATCAGGGTGCGGATGGCGGGCCGCACGAACAGCTCGAAGGAGACGTACGACGACACGGGGTTGCCCGGAAGCGCCAGCAGCGGCGTGTGGTCGGGGCCGATGGTGCCGAAGCCCTGGGGCTTGCCGGGCTGCATGGCGAGCTTGCGGAAGTCGATGCCGCTGCCCGGCTCGTCCTCGTCGCCGACGTGCGCCAGGGCCTCCTTGACGACGTCGTACGCGCCCACGCTGACACCGCCGGTGGTGACCACCAGGTCGGCGCGGACGAGCTGGTCCTCGATGGTGGCGCGGAGGGTCTCGGCGTCGTCGACGACGGCGCCCACCCGGTAGGCGATGGCGCCCGCGTCCCGGGCGGCGGCGGTGAGGGCGAAGCTGTTGGAGTCGTAGATCTGGCCGCTGCCGAGCGCCTCGTCGGGCTGGACGAGTTCGCTGCCGGTGGAGACGACGACCACGCGCGGGCGCGGGCGCACGCGTGCCGTGCCGCGGCCGATCGCGGCGAGCAGCGCGATCTGCGGCGGGCCGAGGACGGTGCCGGCCGCCAGGGCGAGATCGCCGGCCTTCACGTCGCTGCCCCGCGCGCGCACGTGCGCGCGTGCCTCGGCCGGCCGGTGCACGCGCACGTGCCCCTCGGCGCCCTCGGGCGCGAGGCTGCGCGCCCGCATCCCGGCGACCGGTCCCTCGCCGAGTCCGCCGTCGGTCCACTCCACGGGAACGACGGCCTCGGCGCGGGGCGGCAGCGGGGCGCCGGTCATGATCCGGACCGCCTGGCCGGGGCCCACCGGGGTCAGCTCGGCCGCGCCCGCCGCGACGTCCCCGACGACCTCCAGGACGGCCGGGAACTCCTCGCTCGCGCCCGCCACGTCCGCGACCCGTACCGCGTACCCGTCCATGGAGCTGTTGTCGAACGGCGGCAGCGAGAGAGGCACCGTGACGTCGTCGACGAGGACGCAGCCCTGGGCGTCGAGGAGTTGCAGCTCGATGGGTTCCAGGGGGCGGACGGCGGTGAGGATGTCCTCCAGGTGCTCGTCCACCGACCACAGGTGGTCCGGGCCGGCGGGGCGGGTCGCGGTGCTGCTCAACTCTGCTGCATCTCCTCGGCTACGTAACTGCGAAGCCAGGTCCGGAAGTCCGGGCCCAGGTCTTCACGTTCGCACGCGAGACGGACAATGGCACGCAGATAGTCGCCGCGGTCGCCGGTGTCATAGCGGCGGCCCTTGAAGACGACGCCGTGCACGGGGCCGCCGGCCTTCTCCGCGGCGGTGGCCGCCGACGAATACGTCTGCGCGAGCTTCTGGAGGGCGTCGGTCAGCTGGATCTCGCCGCCGCGGCCCGGCTCGGTGCGCCGCAGTATGTCGAAGACGTGCGGGTCGAGGACGTAGCGGCCGATGATGGCGTAGTTCGACGGGGCGTCCGCCGGGTCCGGCTTCTCCACCAGGCCGGTCACCCTGACGACGTCGCCGTCGACGGTCGTCTCCACTTCGGCGCAGCCGTAGAGATGGATCTGCTCGGGGTCGACCTCCATGAGCGCGATCACGCTGCCGCCGTGCTGCTCCTGGACCTCGATCATGCGCTGGAGAAGGGGGTCGCGCGGGTCGATCAGGTCGTCGCCGAGCAGGACCGCGAAGGGCTCGTGGCCCACGTGCGGGGCGGCGCACAGCACGGCGTGGCCGAGGCCCTTGGGGTCGCCCTGGCGGACGTAGTGCATGGTGGCGAGGTCGCTGGACTCCTGCACCTTGGCGAGCCGGCCGGCGTCGCCCTTCTTCTGGAGCGCCGACTCCAGCTCGTAGTTGCGGTCGAAGTGGTCCTCGAGCGGACGCTTGTTGCGTCCGGTGATCATGAGGACGTCGTCGAGCCCCGCCGACACGGCCTCCTCGACCACGTACTGGATCGCCGGCTTGTCGACGACCGGCAGCATCTCCTTGGGAGTCGCCTTGGTGGCCGGCAGGAACCGGGTGCCGAGGCCTGCCGCGGGAATGACAGCCTTGCTGATCCTGGGGTGCGACTGAGTCATGTCCGCAACCTTATCGGGTGCCTTTGCGGAGAATCCGAGGCTCCGGACAATTGGTGCCCATATGGGCTGATTAGGGAAGGGTGCGGGAACGACCTGTGGAGCACGGTGGACCTGAGGCCGAGAGTGACAAGCGAACGTTGCGCCGAGAATTCCTCGGGGTGAGGAACAGGTTGACGACGGATGTCGTCGGGGAAGCGGCCGACGCGCTGGCCGGGCACGCGCTGGAACTGCCCGAGTTGGCACATGCGCGCACGGTGGCGGCGTACGTCTCGGTCGGGAGCGAGCCCGGCACGCTCACGCTGCTGGACGCGCTGGTCGCACGGGGGGTGCGCGTACTGCTCCCCGCGCTGCTGCCGGACCACGACCTGGACTGGGGCGCGTACGCCGGGGAGGGCTCCCTCGCCCGCGTCCAACACGGCGGGAAGATGGCGCTGTTCGAGTCCTCCGGTGAACGACTGGGGCCGGATGCCGTGCTCGCCGCGGACGTGGTGCTGCTGCCGGGGCTCGCGGTGGACGCGCGCGGGATGCGCCTGGGGCGCGGCGGAGGGTCCTACGACCGGGTGCTGGCGCGTCTGGAGCGTGCGGGCGCGCGCCCGGCCCTCGTGGTGTTGCTGTACGACACGGAGGTCGTCGAGCGGGTGCCCGCCCAGCCGCACGACCGGCCGGTGCAGGCGGTGGTGACGCCGTCGGGGGTGCGACGTTTCGCGAGCCCCTGAGCCGCTCCGGCGCGAAACGGCCCCCCACGCGTGCGTGGAGGGCCGTTCCAGCGGCGGGTGGCCGTCGGGTCTAGGGCTTCAGGACGAGGGTGTCACTGGTGCTCTGGTCGACCGCCTTGTCGGAGAACGACCACGGGAGCAGTTCGCCGGCGGCCCATTTGCCCGTCTGGTCGGTGTAGTGGGCGCTGAAGGCGTGGCCGGAGGCTCCGGTGAGGTTGATCCACTTGGATTTGTCCAGGTCGTCGAGGTTGACGACCATCCGCATGGACGGCACCCAGACGACGCCGTAGCCGCCGGCGGCGTTCCAGCCGGTCGCGTCGACCGTGGCTTCGCCGCCGCTGAGCTTCCAGGGGCCGCGGTTGAGGATGTACTGGACGACGGCCGGGCCGTCGGTGCCGAGGGTCTGGTTCTTCAGGAACAGGCGGTGCAGCCGGCCCCAGCTCCAGGTGTCGATGTCCTTGCCGAGCTTCGCGGTCAGCTCCCAGCGGGCGTCGATCATGGCGCGCTTGAAGAGCTCGTCCATGGTGTCGGCCTTGGGGCGGTCGCCCGCGCCGGCCGGCGTCTTCCACCAGTCGCTGTCCGGCTTGTTCATGAGGTTGCGGACCACCTCGAACCAGCGGTCGCCGCCGTCCGGCTGGGCCTGGTCGGCGTCGCGTTCGCCGCACTCGCGCACCTTGGCGTCGTCGTCCACCGGACCGGTGCTGTCGATCTTGTCGACCCACAGGCACTGGCCCTTGACCCGCAGCTCCTTGGGCAGCTTGTTGCCGAAGGCGAGCTTGAGGATGTTGCGCCAGACCGCGTTGAAGTAGGCCGCGGCCGCCGAGTCGGCGTCCTGGGTGTAGTCCCAGCCCTCGAGGAGTTTCTGCGCCTCGCGGACGTCCTTGTCGTCGAGGTTGATCTTCAGCAGCTTGGGCACCAGCAGCTTGGCGATCTCGCTGCTGTTGTCCGTCTGCATCTGGCGCATGTCGTCGGTGGAGATCTTGCCGCCGTCCTTGATCTTGGACTCGATCAGGTCGGTGATGCGCTGGCTGCGGGTGCCGTAGCCCCAGTCCGTGGTGAGCGTGTAGGGGTACTTGTCCTTGTCGATCACGGCCTGGTTGGCGGTGACGATGTAGCCGCGCTTCGGGTCGTACTCGTAGGGCAGCTCGTCCTGCTTGATGTAGCCGGTCCACTTGTACGTGGAGTCCCAGCCCGGCGCCGGGATGGACCCGTCGTCCGCCGACGAGCGCGTGGGGATCTTGCCCGGCAGCGTGTAGCCGATGTTGTTCTTGGTGTCGGCGTAGATCAAATTCTGCGAGGGCACGTCGAACTGGGCGGCCGCGGCCCGGAACTCGCTCCAGTCGGACGCCTTGTCGATGGCGAAGACGGCGTCCATGGTGGTGCCCGGGTCCAGGGCGGTCCAGCGCAGGGCGATGCCGTAGCCGTCGCCGCGGTCGGGTGCCGCGGTGTCCACGGAGGCCTTCTTGCCGACCTCGACGAGTTCGTCGTCACGGTCGG
The DNA here is from genome assembly GCF_019510245.1 of Streptomyces sp. Classification (GTDB taxonomy): domain Bacteria; phylum Actinomycetota; class Actinomycetes; order Streptomycetales; family Streptomycetaceae; genus Streptomyces. The sequence continues at coordinate 72,527 of NZ_JAEKKT010000140.1, forward strand.
ACAGCAGCGGCATGCCGTCGGCGGTCTGGCGCACCACGATCTTCTTGGACGCGCCGCCGGCGACCTCGATGGTCTCGGTGCGGGTCGTGAAGGACTTGGTCTTGTCGTCGTACAGGTAGCCGTCGCCGGAGAGCTTCTCCAGGTAGAGGTCGGTGACGTCGACCCCCGAGTTGGTCATGCCCCAGGCGATGTCCGCGTTGTGGCCGATGATCACACCGGGCATGCCGGCGAAGGTGTAGCCGGTGACGTCGTACTGGCACTTGCTGGAGACCGTGGTGCAGTGCAGGCCCATCTGGTACCAGACGGACGGCAGCGACGCCGACAGGTGCGGGTCGTTGGCGAGCAGCGGCTTGCCGGTGATGGTGTACTGGCCCCCGACGACCCAGGAGTTGGAGCCGATGCCCTGGCCGTTCACGCCGACGGCCGTGGGGACGTCGTCCAGGACGTCGTAGAGCCGCTCCAGCTGGCTCGTGACCGCCGAACCGCCGGACGACGAGGTGGTGGTGCCACCGGTGCCCGTCGAGGTCCCGGAGCCGCTCGCGGAGCCGCTCTGCTCGAACGTCCTGGTGACCTCGTCGTACTGGCCCTCCTGGACGATCGGCTGGTTGCGGCTGTACGGGTAGTCCGGGTACAGGTCCTTGATCTGCTGCGGGCCGAGACGGCTGGTCATCAGGGCGCGGTCGATCTCGTCGTCCATGTTGCCGCGCAGGTCCCAGGCCATCGCCTTCAGCCAGGAGACCGAGTCGACGGGGGTCCACTGCTCGGGCTTGTAGTCGTTGACGAACCCGAGGGCCGCGTACTCCAGGGAGATGTCCTTGCCGCTCTTGCCCCGGAGGTAGGCGTTGACCCCCTTGGAGTAGGCCTGGAGGTACTTCTTCGTGGAGGCCGACAGCTTGGTGTCGTACTCCTCCTTCGCGACCCGGTCCCAGCCCATGGTGCGCAGGAACTCGTCGTTCTTCACCTGGCCCTTGCCGAACATCTCCGACAGGCGCCCGGAGGTCATGTGGCGGCGCACGTCCATCTCGTAGAACCGGTCCTGCGCCTGGACGTAGCCCTGCGCCATGAACAGGTCCTCGTCGGTCGAGGCGTAGATCTGCGGGATGCCGTAGCTGTCGCGCTTCACGGTCACGGGCCCGGAGAGGCCTTCGACCGTGATCGAACCCTTGGTCTGCGGGAAGGACGCGCGGACCGTGCTGACCGACCAGTACGCCCCGTAGAAGACGCCACCGACGACGGCCAGGACGAGTACGAGCACGATCAGACGGGCTCTGCGCCCCTTCTTCCTGCCGGACTTGCCAGGCTTGTCACCCGTTGTGGCGGTGGTGTTGGGGGGCATCGCTGTCCTTGCTGTCCTAACGCGAGCGGCAGACGGGCATGTGCTTTTGACTGAGCGCTGGAGCAACCATAGGCGCAGGGCCTCACGCCACTTGACCCGGAGTGGGGAACCTGCGGGCACGGGCGTTCGATCTTGCCCGGGGAAGCGTCAAGAAAGCGTCAAGAGTTAGGTAAGGTAACGAAGTACTTGGGTGCGGAGTGCCGCACTCTCGGTCCTGTGTACGTGCGCTTCCGCGTCGCCCACGCGCGAGCCAAGGAAGGGAACCGCCGCTGACTGTCCACCACCTCAACCAGCTTCTGCTCGTCTGCTCCCTGGTCCTGCTCGTCGCGGTCGCGGCCGTGCGGATCTCCTCGCGCAGCGGGCTCCCCAGCCTGCTCGTGTACCTGGGGATCGGCGTCCTCATGGGCCAGGACGGCATCGGGAACATCCACTTCAGCAACGCCGAGCTGACCCAGGTCATCGGATACGCGGCCCTGGTCGTGATCCTGGCCGAGGGCGGTCTCGGCACGAAGTGGAAGGAGGTCGAACCCGTCCTGGCGTCCGCCTCCATGCTGGCCCTGGCCGGGGTCGGGGTGAGCGTCGGTGTCACCGCCGCGGGCGCGCACTACCTGGTCGGACTGGAGTGGCGGCAGGCGCTCATCATCGGTGCGGTGGTGTCCTCCACGGACGCGGCGGCGGTCTTCTCCGTGCTCCGGCGCATTCCGTTGCCCGCGCGAGTGACGGGCACGCTGGAGGCGGAGTCCGGCTTCAACGACGCCCCGGTGGTCATCCTGGTCGTCGCCTTCTCCACGGCGGGACCGGTCGAGCACTGGTACGTGCTGCTGGGCGAGATAGCCATGGAGCTGGCCATCGGCGCCGCCATAGGCCTCGCGGTCGGCTGGCTCGGCGCCTGGGGGCTGAGGCACGTCGCACTGCCCGCCTCCGGCCTCTACCCGATCGCCGTGATGGCCATCGCGGTCACGGCCTACGCCGCCGGCGCGCTGGCGCACGGCAGCGGCTTCCTCGCGGTCTACCTGGCCGCCATGATGCTCGGCAACGCCAAGCTGCCGCACTGGCCGGCCACCCGTGGTTTCGCCGAGGGACTCGGCTGGATCGCCCAGATCGGCATGTTCGTGCTGCTCGGCCTGCTGGTCACCCCGCACGAGCTCGGCGACGACTTCCTGCCCGCACTGGTCATCGGGCTGGTGCTCACCATGGTGGCGCGGCCGCTGAGCGTGGTCGTCAGTCTCGCGCCCTTCCGGCTGCCCTGGGGGGAGCAGACCCTGATGTCCTGGGCCGGGCTGCGCGGCGCCGTGCCCATCATCCTGGCGACGATCCCCATGGTGAACGGCGTCGACACCAGCCACCGGATTTTCAACATCGTCTTCGTCCTGGTCGTCGTCTACACCCTCGTCCAGGGGCCGACCCTGCCCTGGCTGGCCCGCAAACTGCGGCTCGGCGAGGGCCCGGAGGCCGCCGACCTAGGCATCGAGTCCGCACCCCTGGAGCGGCTGCGCGGGCACCTGCTGTCCGTGTCGATCCCCGAGGGCTCCCGGATGCACGGCGTGGAGATCAACGAGCTGCGGCTGCCGGCCGGGGCCGCCGTCACCCTGGTCGTCCGCGAAGGAAAATCGTTTGTTCCGCTGCCCGCGACGGTACTGCGGCGCGGGGACGAACTCCTCGTGGTCGCCACCGACCCGGTGCGGGACGCCGCGGAACGGCGGCTGCGCGCGGTCGGCGCCGGGGGCAAGCTGGCGGGCTGGCTGGGCACGAACGGGACGGCGGGCGTGCGTTAAGGGCGTGTTTCGGGCACTTCACACCTCGGGCAATCCCAGGTGAACGGGGGTCACGGTGCTCGTTTTCACAGGTGTACCGGACCCTCCCCCCTGTACGATGAAAGCACCCTGATCGAACCAACTCTGCCTGACGCAGAGCTGGCGCGACCGTATGGCGGCCGGATCACTCCTCGCAGTGGGCGCCGGTATCTACCGCAGTTCCGCGCAAGAGGACAGCTCTCGGCGCCCCCGCACGGGCGCGCTACCAGGCGGCAGAAAGGCACGGGCCGTGGCATCCACGGTCACCACCGAGCCGTCGGAGAACCCGGCGGCGCCGTCCCGCCCGGGATACGGACAGCTGCTGCGCACCCGCGGCGCCTGGACGTTCCTGCTCCCCGGTTTCGCGGCGCGCCAGCCGTTCGCGATGCTCACCATCTCCATCGTGCTGCTCGTGCAGCACACCACCGGCTCCTACGGCGCCGCGGGCGCCGCCGCGGCCGTCACCGGTGTCTCCATGGCGCTGTTCGCGCCCTACAGCGGCCGCCTGGCCGACCGCTACGGCCAGCGCGCGGTGCTGGTCCCCGGCGTGCTCGTGCACACGCTGTCCGGCCTCGTCCTGACAGCGCTCGCGCTGGCGCACGCGCCCCTGTGGGCACTGTTCGCGGCTGCCGTGCCGACCGGCGCCTCGGTGCCACAGATCGGCCCCATGGTGCGCGCCCGCTGGGGCGTGACGCTCCAGGACTCCCCCCTGATGTCCACCGCGGCCGCCTTCGAGTCCGTCACCGACGAGCTCACCTTCGTCTTCGGCCCGCTGCTCGCGACCGCCCTGTGCACCACCGTGGCCCCGGCCGCCGGCCTGGTCACGGAGGCCACCCTCACCCTGGCCGGCGGTCTGCTGTTCGCCGCCCGCAAGAGCACCCAGCCCCGGGTGACCGGCAGCGGCCACGCGCGCGTGCGGCACGCCTCGGCGCTCCGCGTCCCGGGCGTGCGCGCCCTGGTCGTCGCCTTCCTGGGCATCGGCTCCGTCTTCGGCGGCATGCAGGTCTCCCTCGCCGCGTTCACCGAGTCGATCGGCGAGCCCGGCCTGAACGGCGTCCTGTACGGCACCTTCGCCGCGGGGAACATGCTCTCCGGCATCGTCTGCGGCGCGCTCGCCTGGAAGGCCGCCCCGCACCGGCGCCTGGTCGTCGGCTACGCGGCGCTCGCGCTGACCGCGTCGGCGCTGTGGACGTCCCACTCGGTACTCGTCCTGGCCGGTCTCGGCCTGCTGGTCGGCATGTGCATCGCGCCCGCCCTGATCACCGGCTACACGCTGGTCGAGGGCCTGGTCCCGGCCGGGGCCCGCACGGAGGCGTTCACCTGGCTGACCGGCGCGGTGGCGCTCGGCCAGGCGGCCGCGGTCACGGTCGCCGGCCAGCTCGAGGACCGCCTGTGGGGCGGTGCCGGGTTCCTGGTGCCGATGGCCGGCACAGTGCTGGCCCTGGTGACCCTCGTGGCGCTGCGCGCACGGCTGGTCGGCCCGCCCCGGAACCGTACCGTCGCACGTGGCGTCGGTCACCGAGTACCGCTGACGGTGGACTGATCCTCAGGAATACGTCAGTATGGACCGTCGTTAGCACTCACTGAGTGAGAGTGCCAGGAGGAAGACAGTGCCGACCTACCAGTACCAGTGCACCGAGTGCGGCGAGGGCCTCGAGGCGGTGCAGAAGTTCACCGACGACGCCTTGACCGAGTGCCCCAACTGCGGTGGCCGCCTGAAGAAGGTGTTCTCCGCGGTGGGCATTGTCTTCAAGGGCTCGGGCTTCTACCGCAACGACAGCCGCGGCTCCTCGTCGAGCAGCAGCCCCGCGTCGAAGTCGGGCTCGGCCTCGTCGAGCACGTCGTCGGAGTCGAAGTCGTCCGACTCGAAGGCCTCCGACTCGAAGGCGTCGTCCTCGACGTCGTCCTCGTCGGGCTCGGCCAGCAGCTCCGCCGCCTGAGACCTCACCCCTCGGACCCCGCCGTCGCGCGACAGCGGGGTCCGAGGCGTTGCCGGACCCCGGCACCTGCCCGGGCGGCCGGTTCGGGCGGGCGGCTAGTGTGCTGCGCATGGTGAACGCAGAGATCGGCGTAATCGGCGGTTCCGGCTTCTACTCGTTCCTCGACGACGTGACCGAGATCCAGGTCGACACGCCCTACGGGCCGCCCAGCGACTCCCTCTTCCTCGGCGAGATCGCCGGCCGCCGGGTCGCCTTCCTGCCCCGCCACGGACGCGGCCACCATCTGCCGCCGCACCGCATCAACTACCGGGCCAACCTCTGGGCACTGCGCTCCGTCGGCGTGCGGCAGGTGCTCGGCCCGTGCGCGGTGGGCGGTCTGCGCCCCGAGTACGGCCCGGGCACGCTGCTCGTACCGGACCAGCTGGTGGACCGTACGAAGTCCCGGGCGCAGTCGTACTTCGACGGGCTGCCGCTGCCCGACGGCGCCGTGCCGAACGTGGTGCACGTCTCGCTGGCCGACCCCTACTGCCCCACCGGCCGGACGGCGGCCCTGAAGGCGGCGCGCGGCCGGGAGTGGGAGCCGGTGGACGGCGGCACGCTCGTGGTGGTCGAGGGGCCGCGCTTCTCGACCCGCGCCGAATCGCTGTGGCACCAGGCGCAGGGCTGGTCGGTGGTGGGCATGACCGGCCACCCCGAGGCGGCGCTCGCCCGTGAACTGGAGCTCTGCTACACGTCGTTGACGCTGGTCACGGACCTGGACGCGGGCGCCGAGACCGGCGAGGGCGTCTCGCACGACGAGGTGCTGCGGGTGTTCGCGGCCAACGTGGACCGGCTGCGCGGCGTGCTGTTCGACGCCGTGGCGGCCCTGCCGGAGAACGCGGCACGGGACTGCCTGTGCACGCACGCGCTCGGCGGCATGGACCCAGGGTTCGCGCTGCCCTGAAGCGGGCCGTCGAGCGGGCCGTGACGCGGTCGCTTTCCACCGGGCGGGCAGAGGCTGAACTCCTCGTTCGGGTGGCCGAGTTGTCCACAACCGGCCAGTAGCACACCGGCTCCGGCGGGTTCCGGCGCGAGACCTCATCGTGGTCCCGCAAGCCGATTCCCGTCGCAGGTGGTGATCCCCATGTCCGTTCCCCCCTCGCTGTCCCCCGCCTTCCCCCCTCCCCTCCGCGTCCCGCGCCCGCTGGGCACGGACGCCCCCGCCACCTGCGAGGTCCCGCACTTCGAACCGGTGCGGGTACGCGGCGGGCGGTACGGGCTGGACCGGCTGCTGCGGCACCGCAGGCGGGCCCTCGCGGCCGGCCTCGCGGTCACGGCGGCGGCGCTCGTCGCGGCGGGACCGCGTGCCGCCCTCGACGCCCTGCGGGCCGAGCGGCCCCGGGGCCACCCGGTCGTCACCCAGCCGGTACGACGGCACGCCCCGCCGGTGGACATGGTGACGGCGCCGGTGCGGATCGCCGACGCGGCCACCGTCCGGCTGCTGCGCCCCGGTGACCGGGTGGACGTCATCGCCGCCGGGGATCCCGCGGCCGGCGGGGCGGCCCGGGTGATCGCGCGCGGGGTGCGCGTGACGAGGCTGCCGGAGCCGGTCGGCCCGGCGGCGGAGAGCGGGGCACTGGTCGTGCTCTCGGCTCCGCGCGACACCGCGGCACGACTGGTCGGCGCGAGCGCCACGGCACGGCTGGCGGTGACACTGTGCTGAACAGCCTGGGGCGATTTCCGGGACACTCTGTGTCAAGTCGCTCGTTCGAGCTGCGGGACTGGGCGCAATGGCCGCATGGTGACGTAGGTTGCGGAGCGCTTTGTTCCACACCCTGTGCATGTGAGGAGAGTCCCCGAGGTGATCGAGAAGAAGGAACCGAGTGTCTGGCAGGGCTTCAAGACCTTCCTGATGCGCGGCAACGTCGTCGATCTGGCAGTCGCGGTGGTCATCGGCGCCGCCTTCACGAACATCGTCAACTCGGTGGTGAAGGGGATCATCAACCCGGTGGTCGGCGCGATCGGCACGAAGAACCTCGACAGCTACAGCTCGTGCCTGAAGGAGCCCTGCAAGGTGGCCGCGGACGGCACGGTCAGGAGCGGCATCCAGATCATGTGGGGCTCGGTCCTGGGTGCCACGCTCTCCTTCGTGATCACCGCGGCGGTCGTGTACTTCCTGATGGTCCTGCCGATGGCGAAGTACCTGGCCCGGGTGGAGGCCCGCCGCAAGGCGCGGGAGGGCACGCACGAGGTGGTCGAGGTGACCGAGCTGGAGGTGCTGAAGGAGATCCGCGACGCGCTGGTGGCGCAGCGCGGGAACGGCCACATCCAGCGTTAGCGGCGCTGCCGCGGAGGCTGCGGGCGGTCGCGCGGGCGGCTCAGAGGTGGTGGGGCGGCTTCTCGTCGAGGAAACGCCTGAGGTCGGCGGCGGAGTCGCCCTCCGGGCGGTCGCCCCAGCCGCGGTCGGTGTCGTCCGACGACTGCCGGTCGAGCGGGTCGTCGAAGATCAGCGCGGGCTTCGGGTCGCGCGGCTCGGGCTCGGGGGCGCTGCTCATGCGTCAAGAGTACGGCCCGCTCGTTCCCGGCCCGCCCGCTCCCGACCCGGTCCGGCCGCCCGCGCAGCGCCCCGCACCGGACCCCGCGCGCGATAACGCCGCGGTTTTCTGCTGTGCTGGGGGGCATGACGTCGAGTTCCACCCCGGCGCCCGCCTCCCCGGGCGCGCCCCAGCCCCTCCGGCCGCTGCGCCGCCTGACCGCACGCGGGCGCGAGGAGTCCCACCGGGTCTCCTCACCGCTCGAGCTCTTCTTCGACCTGTGCTTCGTGGTGGCCATCGCCCAGGCCGGCGCGGGACTGGTGCACGCGGTCGCCGTGGGCCACGCGGGCGAGGGCGTCCTGAACTACGCGATGCTGTTCTTCGCCATCTGGTGGGCCTGGATGAACTTCACCTGGTTCGCTTCGGCCTACGACAACGACGACGCCCTCTACCGGGTCGTCACCCTGGTCCAGATCGCGGGCGTCCTGGTGCTGGCGGCCGGTGTCTCGCGGGCCTTCACGGACCACGATTTCGCACTGGTCCTGATCGGTTACGTGATCATGCGGGTGGCGCTGGCCTCGCAGTGGCTGCGAGCCGCGCGGGAGGCCGAGGGGGCGGAGCGGACCATGGCGCTGCGGTACGCGGGCGGGGTGCTGCTGTGCCAGGTCGGCTGGCTCGGTCTCGTGGTGCTGCCGGAGCACGCGCGCCCCTGGGTGTTCCTGGTGATGGCGATCGCCGAGCTGTGCGTGCCGGTGTACGCCGAGAAGAACCACAGCACCTCCTGGCACCCGCACCACATCGCCGAGCGGTTCGGGCTGTTCACGATCATCGTGCTCGGCGAGACGATCGCGGCGGCGACGGTGGCCGTGAAGTCGGCCGTGGCCGAGCACGACGCGGTGAGCGAGCTGCTGCCGATCGCGGCGGGCGGCCTGCTGATCGTGTTCTCGGCGTGGTGGATCTACTTCGTGGTGCCGATCCACGGCCATCTGCGCTCCAACAGGCAGTCCTTCCTGTGGGGTTACGGCCACTACCTGATCTTCGCGTCGGCGGCCTCGATCGGCGCCGGCATCGAGGTGGCCGTCGAGGAGGCGGTCGGCAAGGCGCACCTCTCCACGACGGCCGCGTCGGCGGCCGTGACCGTGCCGACGGCGCTGTACCTGCTGACCGTGTGGGCGCTGCACTCGCGGCACTTCAAGGTGGGTCTCGCCCAGCAGCTGGTGCTGCCGGTCACCGCGCTGCTGGTGATCTGCTGCACCTTCCTGGGCGACTGGGCGGTGCCGGCGGCGGGCCTGGTGTCGGCGGCCGCGGTGGTCACGGGCACGACCCTGACGGCGCGCACGGCCGGCCGCCGGCGCCCGGCCGACACCGCGGCGACCGCCTCCTGACCTCTCCGCGGGGGTGCCGGGCTGGGCCAGACTGGCCGTCATGACAGTTGTTGACGCATTGACGGACGTGGCCGGGCTCCGGGTGGGGCACGCCACCCGCACCGGCGAGGGCCGGCTCACCGGCACCACGGTCGTCCTGGCCCCCGAGGGCGGCGCGGTGGCCGCGGTGGACGTGCGGGGCGGGGGCCCGGGCACCAAGGAGACGGACGCGCTCGACCCGCGCAACCTGGTGCAGCGGGTGGAGGCGATCGTGCTCACCGGCGGCAGCGCGTACGGGCTCGACGCGGCGTCCGGGGTGATGGCCTGGCTGGAGGAGCGGGGGCGCGGAGTGCGGGTGGGGCCGGATCCGGCGCATGTGGTGCCGGTGGTGCCCGCGGCCTGTGTCTTCGATCTGGGGCGGGGCGGGGACTTCCGGGCCCGGCCGGACGCGGCGACCGGGCGGGCGGCGGTGGAGGCCGCCGCGGCGAGCGGGCCGGGTGCCCGGGTGCCCCAGGGGTGCGTGGGCGCGGGCACGGGCGCCGTGGCCGGGGCGCTGAAGGGCGGGGTGGGCAGCGCGAGCACCGTGCTGGACTCGGGGATCACGGTGGCCGCGCTGGTGGTGGCCAACGCGGCCGGCGCGGTCCTCGATCCGGAAACGGGGGTGTTGTACGGGGAGTTGTTCGAGGGGCGCGTGGAGTATCCCGAGGAGCGGGTGCACGAGGCCGCGCGCCGGCGGCTCGCCGAGACCGCCGCCCGGAACGCACTGCCGCCGCTCAACACCACGCTCGCGGTGGTCGCGACCGATGCCGGACTCTCCAAGGCGCAGGCGCAGAAGCTGGCCGGGACGGCGCACGACGGGATCGCGCGCGCCGTGCGGCCGGTGCACCTGCTGCACGACGGGGACACGGTCTTCGCGCTGGCGACGGGCGCGCGCCCGCTCGACGCGGGCCCGGGCGCGCTCAACGAGATCCTCGCGGCCGGTGCCGACCTGGTGACCCGCTCGATCGTGCGGGCGGTGCGGGCCGCCGGGTCGGTCGACGGGCCGGGCGGGGCGTGGCCGTCGTACAGCGAGTTGTACGGGGAGAGGTGAGAGGGTGGCGCGCCCCCGGACCGTCGTCGGCGCGTCCCGAACCTTGCGCGTAGCTGTCGATTGTCCTGGTTCTGTCACGTGATGGCGTTCGCGGGCTCCGGAGGGAACCCCGGCAGGGGCCTTGAGCCTCTTCCTCCACGCACTGGAGCGGATCACGCACATCACAAGAACTCATAAGAACCTGGAGCAGCCCGTGACATCGCCGGACATTGCAGCGCGGCGCGCACTGGGGGCCTGTGCCGCCCTGATGGTCGGCGCCCTCACCCTCACCGCCTGCGGCGGAAACGCCAACGCCGACGACAAGGGCGACGACGGCAAGGGCGGGCAGGACACCGCCGCGAAGACGTCGGCCGCGAGGATCGTGATCTCGGCGAAGGACGGTTCGACCGGCGCGTCCATCAACACGACCGGCGTGCAGGTCAGCGGCGGGAAGCTGACCGACGTCAAGATGACCGTGGCGGGGTCCGGGCAGGCCGTGGACGGCACCCTCTCGGCGGACGGCGGCAGCTGGAAGCCGAAGGAGCAGCTGGAGCGCGGCACGAAGTACGAGATATCGGCGACCGCCAAGGACTCCGGGGGGCTCACGGCGGCGGCCAACTCCATCTTCACCACCGTCAACTCGGCGAACAGCTACATCGGCACGTACACCCCGGACAACGGGACGACGGTCGGCGTGGGGATGCCGGTGTCGTTCACCTTCGACAAGGTCATCGCCGACAAGAAGGCCGTGCAGTCGCACATCACGGTCACGTCCAGCAGCGGCCAGCAGGTGGTGGGCCACTGGTTCGGGGCGCAGCGGCTGGACTTCCGGCCGCAGGACTACTGGAAGGCCGGCTCCAAGGTCACGATGAAGATCGACCTGGACGGCGTCGAGGGCGCGAACGGCGTCTACGGGGTGCAGAAGAAGACGGTGACGTTCACCGTCGGACGTTCGCAGGTCTCCACGGTGGACGCGAACACGCAGACCATGACCGTGATGCGGGACGGCAAGCTCCTCAAGTCGGTACCGGTCTCCACGGGCAGCCCGGAGCACACGACGTACAACGGGCAGATGGTGATCTCCGAGAAGTTCACCCAGACCCGGATGAACAGCCAGACGGTGGGCCTCGGCGGGGAGTACGACATCCCGGACGTGCCGCACGCGATGCGGCTGACGACGTCGGGGACGTTCATCCACGGCAACTACTGGTACAACAAGTCCAACCCGCCGTTCGGGCAGCAGGGCACCAGCCACGGCTGTGTGGGCATGGCGGACGTGCAGGGGGCGCAGGGCGACACCACGGCCAAGTGGTTCTACGACAACTCGCTCATCGGCGACGTCGTGATCGTGAAGAACTCCCCCGACAAGACCGTGCAGCCGGACAACGGGCTCAACGGGTGGAACCTGTCGTGGAGCGAGTGGACCGCGGGAAGTGCCGTCTGACCGGCACCTTTTGACTGATCGCCGGGCCGCGCGGGAACTTTTCGCGCGGCCCGCGCGTTTTCCCGGCGTACGTTTTCCCGGTTCCCGGACATGATGTCCGACCGAGGAGCTACGGTATGCACCCACAAGGTGACATGCAGCAACGCCGGGAGAAACCTTGAGCGTTCCGTACGAGACGGCAGCGTACGAACCAGCCGAGTCGCCCGAGTCTCCGGAGGAGCACCTCGCGCGGCTCCTCGGCCGTGCCCTGAACTCCTTCGAGCTGCCCGACGAGGCCATAAGGCAACTGGACTGCGCGCTGGCGCACGACAGTTCGCTGCACTCGGCGCACCACAGCGCGGGGCTGCACCGGGAGACGTACCGGCACACCTGGCTGCTGGCGGACGGCTCGGCGGTCACGCTGTGGGAGATCGTGCACAACACCGTGCCGGGCAGCGACCCGCAGCACGAGGTGTACGTCGACGAGGAGGAGCTGCGGGCCGCGACCGCGCGGCTGCCGTTGCCGCCGGACACCCCGGACTTCGAGCTGCCGGTGCTGGTGACGCTGGCGCCGGTCCCGGAGCCGAGGCACGTGTACGTGCCGGACGACTCGGCGGACCACGCGCGCCGGCTGCTGCGCCGTGCGGAGAACCCGGACCGGCCGGGCACGGAGACGGCCGACGCGCTGTCGGCGGCGTTCGCACACCAGATCACCCAGGCGTTCGGACGGCCGGGGCGGACAGGCAGGCCGGGGCTGGTCTTCTCGCTCTACGAGCACGCGTTCCTGCTGCGGGACGGCCGGGAGCTGTCCCTGTGGGAGGTCGAGCACACGGCGACGCCGGACGGCCGGCACATGTGCGAGGTGTACCCGTCGGAGGACGCGGCCCGGGACGCGATGGAGCGGCGGGCGGCGCGGCAGAGGTAGCCCGCCCTCCCGTGCCGGGAGGCTCAGCGGTGGCCCAGGCGCCGTACCAGGCCGGCGAAGGCGTCCTGTTCGGCGGGGGTCAGTTCGACGGCCTCGCGGGGCGGGGCGGCCTCGTACTGGTGCGGGAAGGCGGGGAGGGTGCGCGCGGCGTGCCAGGCGAGGGCTTCGCGGCGGTTGCGGCGCAGCAGGCGCGTCACGACGGCCGCCCAGGCGACGGTCGCCAGGGTGAGCGCGGTCATGCCGATCAGCTGGAGGGTCGAGACGTGCGCGGGCATACGCCCCAGTACACACCACGGTCCGGGACTTTGGTCCCGGACCGTGACGTATCTCGCAGGTGCCGTGAACAACTCACAGCGAATCAAAGGGACAAGACGGCGACGCGGTGCGGGGCTCAGGCCGCGACCGGCTGCCGGTCCTCCTTCGCGGTCGCGGCCGTCCCGGCGGAGCCGCCCGCCGAGGCCTGCTGGGCCGGCTTGCGCAGGCCCTTGAGGACGACGACCAGGGCCGTGGTGACGCAGACACCGGCGGCGATGGCGATCAGGTAGAGGAACGGGTTGCCGATCAGCGGGACCACGAAGATCCCGCCGTGCGGGGCGCGCAGCGTGGCGCCGAAGGCCATCGACAGCGCGCCGGTGATGGCACCGCCCACCATCGAGGACGGGATGACGCGCAGCGGGTCGGCGGCCGCGAACGGGATCGCGCCCTCGGAGATGAAGGAGGCGCCCAGCACCCAGGCCGCCTTGCCGTTCTCGCGCTCGGTCTCGGTGAAGAGCTTGCCGCGCACGGTCGTCGCGAGGGCCATCGCCAGCGGCGGGACCATGCCGGCCGCCATGACCGCCGCCATGATCTTCATCGCGGAGTCACTGGGGTTGGAGACCGCGATACCGGCGGTGGCGAAGGTGTACGCGACCTTGTTGACGGGGCCGCCGAGGTCGAAGCACATCATCAGGCCGAGCAGGGCGCCGAGCAGGATGGCGTTGGAGCCGGAGAGGCCGTTCAGCCAGTCGGTCATGCCCTTCTGCGCGGAGGCGATGGGCTTGCCGACCACGACGAACATCAGGAAGCCGACGATCGCCGTGGAGATCAGCGGGATGACCACCACCGGCATGATGCCGCGCAGCACCTTCGGGATGTCGATCTTCTGGATCGCCATCACCACGCCACCGGCCAGCAGACCGGCGACGAGGCCGCCGAGGAAGCCGGCGTTGATCGTGGAGGCGATCATGCCGCCCACGAAACCGGGGACCAGGCCGGGCCGGTCGGCCATGCCGTAGGCGATGTAGCCCGCCAGGACGGGCACCAGGAAGCCGAAGGCGACGGCGCCGATCTGGAACATCAGGGCGGCCCAGCTGTCGGTCTGCGTCCACACGAAGTGGTTGAGCACCGACGGCGCCGACTTGACCTCGTAGCCGCCGATCGCGAACCCGAGGGCGATCAGCAGACCGCCGGCCGCGACGAACGGGACCATGTAGCTCACGCCGGACATCAGCCACTTGCGCAGCTTGGTGCCGTAGCCCTCGCCGGCCTCGCCCGCGCGCTCCACCGGGGTGGCCGGGGCGGAGCCGGACGTCACCTCGCCGCGGGCCGCCTTGGCGCGGACCTCGCCGATCAGCTCGGCGGGGCGGTTGATGCCTGCCTTCACGCCGACGTCGACGGTCGGCTTGCCGGCGAAGCGGTCCTTGTCGCGGACGGGCACGTCGTGCGCGAAGATCACGCCGTCCGCCGCCGCGATGGCCTCGGGGTCGAGCCGGGTGAAACCGGCCGAGCCCTGCGTCTCGACGACGAGCTCGACGCCCGCCTCGCGGCCCGCGTTCTCCAGCGACTCGGCCGCCATGTAGGTGTGGGCGATGCCGGTCGGGCAGGAGGTGACGGCGACGATGCGGAACGGGCGCTCACCGGCCTTGGGGCCTGCGTCCCCGGTGGCCGCTGCGGTGCCGGCGGAGGCCGCCACCGGCGCCGCAGCGGGGTTCTGAGGGGCGCTCGCGGCCGCCGCCGCGCCCTCGGTGGGCGCGGGCGTCTCGTCGCCGCGGATCAGCGCTGCCGCCGTCCGCGCGTCGCCCGCCGACCGCAGCGCGTCCGTGAACTCGCTGTTCATCAGCTGGCGGGCCAGCGAGGAGAGGATCGTGAGGTGGGCGTCGTCGGCGCCGGCGGGGGCCGCGATCAGGAAGATCAGGTCGGCCGGGCCGTCGGGGGCGCCGAAGTCGACGCCGGCAGCGCTGCGCCCGAAGGCCAGCGTCGGCTCGGTGACGTGGACGCTGCGGCAGTGCGGGATGCCGATGCCGCCGTCGAGACCGGTCGGCATCTGGGCCTCGCGGGCGGCCACGTCGGCGAGGAAGCCCTCGAGGTCGGTCACCCGGCCCAGGGCCACCATGCGCTCGGCGAGGGCGCGCGCCGCCGCTTCCTTGGTTTCGGCGGACAGGTCGAGATCGACCAGGTCCGCGGTGATCATGTCGCTCATCGCGGGCTCCTATGCACGCGTATCGCCCGGAGTGTGGGGTGGGCGGGGGTGGGGACGGGGGTGCCGTGGGGGGCGGGTCGGGAGACGGGGCCGGGGAAGCCCCGCCTCCCGGGGACGGCGGGGCGGCTCAGGGTGCCCCGCCGGCCCGTCGGCGCGGCGAGTAACGAGACGCCCTGCCGCTCCTGGGCCGGTTGTCGGCGGGCGGCGCCGGGCAGGGGCGCGGCGGGGTGGGCGGTCGTACGAATCTGGGTCCTCATGACACCGGCTCCGTCAGTTCGCGGTCGACGGGTACGACGTCGGTGACGGTGACCGCCGTCGGGTCCAGGTCGGCCGGGGTGGGCATCACGCTGCCGGGCAGCTGGACGGCGGCGGCGCCGTGCGCTACGGCGGAGACGAGGGCCTTCGGGCCGCTGCCACCGGCGACGAGGAAGCCGGCGAGGGAGGAGTCGCCGGCGCCGACGTTGCTGCGCACGGTGGCCACGCGGGCGCTCGCGAACCAGGCGCCCCCGTCCTCCACGAGCAGCTGGCCGTCGGCGCCCAGGCTGGCGAGGACGGCGCGGGCTCCCATACCGCGCAGTTCCTCGGCCGCCTTCAGCGCGTCGCCCACCGTCGCCAGGGGGCGCCCGACGGCCTCCGCCAGCTCCTCGGCGTTCGGCTTCACCACGTCGGGCTGCGCGCGCAGCGCCTCGAGCAGCGCGCGCCCCGAGGTGTCCAGCGCGATGCGTGCGCCCCCGGCGTGGGCCCGGGCGACGACATCGGCGTACCAGGAGGGCGCGAGCCCGCGCGGCAGGCTGCCGCAGCAGGCGATCCAGTCGGCGTCGCGGGACTGCTCGCGCACGGTCTCCAGGAGCAGTTCCTGCTCCTCGGCCGAGAGTTCCGGGCCCGGCGCGTTGATCTTGGTGAGCACCCCGTCGGACTCCGCGAGGGCGATGTTGGAACGGGTGGCCCCGGCGACCGGGACCGGCGCGACCTCGATGCCCTGGGCGTCGAGCAGGTCGGCGATCAGGGCGCCCGGCGCCCCGCCCAGGGGCAGGACGGCGACCGTGCGGCGGCCGGCGGCGGCGACCGCGCGGGAGACGTTGACGCCCTTGCCGCCGGGGTCCATGCGCTCGCCGGAGGCGCGGATGACCTCGCCGCGCTCCAGGGCCGGGACCTCGTAGGTCCGGTCGAGGGAGGGGTTGGGGGTGACGGTGAGGATCATGCCCGTACCGATCGTGGTGCTCGTGGTGCTCATGCTCGTACTACTTCCGTGCCGCCGCGCTCGATGGCGGCGGCGTCCTCGGGGCTCAGTCCGCTGTCGGTGATCAGCAGGTCCACGTCGCCCATGTCGCCGAAGCGGGCGAAGTGCTCCTGGCCGTGCTTGGCGGAGTCGGCGAGCAGGACCACCCGGCGGGCCGCGGCGACGGCCGCCCGCTTGACCGCGGCCTCGGCGAGGTCGGGGGTGGTCAGGCCCTGGTCGGCGGAGAAGCCGTTGGCGGCGACGAAGAGGACGTCGGCCCGGATCTCGCTGTACGCGCGCAGCGCCCAGGCGTCCACGGCGGCGCGCGTACGGTGCCGTACGCGCCCCCCGACGAGGTGGAGCTGGATGCCGGGGTGGTCGGCGAGGCGCGCCGCGATCGGGAGGCTGTGGGTGACGACGGTGAGGGCCGCCTCCAGCGGGATGGCCGCGGCCAGGCGGGCGACCGTGGACCCGGCGTCGAGGATCAGGGTGCCCTCGGTCGGCAGTTCCGGCACGGCGGCCTTGGCGATGCGGTCCTTCTCGTCGGCCGAGGTGGACTCGCGTTCGGCGAGGTCCGGCTCGAAGTCGAGCCGCCCGGCCGGGATGGCACCGCCGTGCACCCGGCGGACGAGGCCGGCACGGTCGAGGGCCTTCAGGTCACGGCGGATCGTCTCCTGCGTGACCTGGAACTCCTCGGCGAGCGACACGACGTCCACCCGGCCGCCGTCACGGGCGAGCCGGAGGATCTCCTGCTGCCGTTCCGGTGCGTACATGCCCTGCGCCTCCGCTCCGAGATACGTGCCACCGACGTCCGGTTCATGTCCGACTCGCGCCTGACTCATGTCCGACCGCGTCCGACTGATGCCCGAACTTGTGGTTTCGCGAGGAGGCTACGCCGGGATTTCCGGAAAGTAAACAGGTTCGGGCCGCAAACGGACATGATCGGGCGTTCGGCCTGTTCAGGGCGGCTCGGAGGCGCCTCCCAGGGATCGGAGGCGCCTCCCAGGATGTCCACGCGGAAGGGCAGGCGCCCTCCGGCGCCGGGCCCTTCGACCGGAGGCGGTCAGTGGACGAGCTCGGGCCTCTCCTCCGCGGCGGGGAGCGGTGCCTCGCTGTCGTCCGCCTCCAGGTGCTGCGCCGGGCGTTTCGGCAGGGCGGACATCAGGAGGAAGATCACGGCCAGGACGGCGGCCACCCAGAGCAGGGCGTGCCGGAAGGCGTCCGCGAAGGCCGGACCGACCCCAGAGGAGGTCAGGCGGTCGTCGACGACGCCGTAGAAGACCACCGAGACCAGGCCGAGGCCGAGCGCGTTGCCCATCTGCTGCACGGTGTTGATCAGGCCGGAGGCGGAACCGGCGTGCTCGCGCGGCACCTCCGAGAGCACCGCGTCCGTCAGCGGGGCGACGATCAGGCCCATGCCCGCACCCATCACGACCAGCGGCAGGGCCATCTGCCAGGAGGCGATGGCGAGGCCGTAGCGGTGCGACTCCCAGACGTAGAGCAGCACCCCGAGGCCCATCAGCAGGGCGCCGGCCTGGAGCACCTTGCGGCCGAAGCGCGGGACCAGTTTCTGCACGGACAGCCCGGCCGCGACCGAGACGGAGATCGAGAACGGCACCCCGGTCAGACCGGCGTGCAGCGGGCTCCAGCCCAGGCCGACCTGCATGTACAGCGTCCAGACCAGGAAGAAGATGCCGAGTGCGACACCGAAGACGGTCTGCACGGCGATGCCGGCCGCGAAGCTCTTCACCGTGAACAGGGACGGTTCGATGAGCGGGGAGCCGTCGCGGGCCGCCTTGCGGCGTTCGTAGGCGACCAGTACGGCGAAGACGACGAGTGCGCCGGTCATCGACGCGTACCCCCACAACGGCCAGCCGAGCTCACGGCCGCGGGTCAGCGGGTAGAGCAGCATCAGCAGGCCGACGGTGACCAGGGCGACGCCGACGAGGTCCAGCCGCAGCGCGCGCGGGGCCTTGGATTCGCCGATGTAACGGCGGCCGAGGAGCAGGGCGGCGACACCGACCGGGAGGTTGATCAGGAAGATCGGGCGCCATTCGAGGCCGAGGAGGTCCCACTCGGTGAGGAGCGCGCCGAGCAGCGGGCCGGAGACCGCGCCCAGGCCGACGATCGCGCCGAACAGGCCGAAGACCTTGCCGCGCTCGTGGGCCGGGAAGGTGGCGTGCACGATCGACAGGACCTGCGGGACCATCAGCGCGGCCATGGCGCCCTGCAGGATGCGGGAGGCGACCAGCATTTCCGGGTTCGCGGCGAAGCCGCAGAGGGCCGAGGCGAGGGTGAAGCCGGCGACGCCGATCAGGAACAGCCGTTTGCGGCCGTGGATGTCGCCGAGACGGCCGCCGGTGATCAGGCCGGCGGCGAAGGCGAGGGCGTAGCCGGCGGTTATCCACTGGATCTGGCTGAAGGAGGCACCGGCGTCCCGCTGGATGGAGGGGATGGCGATGTTGACGATCGTGACGTCGACGAGGTCCATGAAGGCGGCCGTCATGACGATCGCCAAGGCCAGCCAGCGGTGCGGTGCACCGGGGGAGGCCGACGGTTCGAGCGCCGTCGGGGTCGGTGTGGTGGTGGTGTCCGTGCCGGTTCGTCGTGGCTGATTGCGCACCGCGGCGGAGCCGCTGATCGATACAGTCCCGTGCCCCTTCAGGGCGCCTGTGGCCGTGGAAGTCATGTTCGTACCGTAGGGACGCACTAGGCCAGATTCTGTCCTAGTGGTGAGGCATGCTCGGGTGCATGACGACAGACACTCCCGCTCGGCTGCTCCAGTTGCTGTCTCTTCTCCAGACACCCCGTGAATGGCCCGGCGGTGAGCTCGCCGACCGTCTCGGGGTGTCGCGGCGTACCGTGCGGCGCGACATCGACCGGCTGCGGGAGCTGGGGTATCCCGTCGAGGCCAGCAAGGGGGCCGACGGGGGCTACCGGCTGGTCGCCGGGAAGGCGATGCCGCCGCTGCTGCTCGACGACGAGGAGACCGTCGCCATCGCGGTCGGGCTGCGGGCCGGGGCGGGGCATGCCGTGGCGGGGGTGGACGAGGCGTCGGTGCGGGCGCTGGCGAAGCTGGAGCAGGTACTGCCGGCCCGGCTGCGGCACCGGGTGACCACGCTCCAGGCCGCGACCACACCGCTGACCAGCGGGGACGGGGCGAGCATCGCGCCCGAGACGCTGACCGTGATGGCGTCGGCGGTCGCGGGGCGGGAGCGGTTGCGGTTCGCGTACCGGGCGGCGGACGGGAGTGAGACCCGGCGGCAGGCGGAGCCGTACCGGCTGGTGTCGACGGGGCGGCGGTGGTACCTCGTGGCGTACGACCTCGATCGCGGCGACTGGCGGACGTTCCGGGTCGACCGGGTGAGCGAGCCGTTCGCCACCGGGGCGCGGTTCGCTCCGCGGGAGATGCCGACGGGGAGTGCGGCGGAATACTTGCGGCGGTCCATCCAGCGGCGGCAGGAGACGTACCGGTTCGCTGTCGCGTTCGCCGGGTCGGCGGCGGAGGTGGGGGCCCGGCTGCCGGGGTGGCTGGGGACGCCGGTGGCCGAGGAAGGGGGCGGCGGCTGGTGCGTGCTGCGGGGGGACACCGGGGAGCCGGTGGAGTGGCTGGCCGTGCGGCTGGCGACGGTGGGGTGCGAGTTCGTGGTGCGGGAGCCTGCGGAACTGGTGTCGTGCGTGCGGGAGTTGGGGGGCCGGTTGAGCCGGGCCGGGGGCGGGTGAGGAGTGCGGGTGGGTGGGGCGGGGGGTGGGGAGGCTTACCGGCGCTTGCAGGGTGCCACCCCCAGCCTTCGGCCGGGGGACCCCCAGCGCCCACCCGTGCCGCCCTGCGGCACGCCTGCCCGCAGCTATGTATGCAGCTGACGCGACTGCAGCGCCCCGTCAGGGGCGCTGGGGGTACCCCCAGCCGAAGGCTGGGGAGGAACTGCGCGACCAGCCCCCACCCGCCCGCAGCCGAACGGCTACGTGCCGCCGGGGCCCTCCCACGCGAACCCTCGCAGTGCCGTCAGGTTCTGGAGCGCCAGGGCCGCCGGCCCCTCCGGCCCCGTGGGGGCGGCCGTGCCCGACGCCCAGGACTCGACCGCCACCCGCACCGCCGCGCCGGCCACCGCCGCCGCGAAGCGGAGGTGAGCAGGCGGGGCAACGTTGTCGGCCGGGGTGGACGTGCGTTCCGCCAGGATCGACGTCAGGAGCTGGTCCGAGGACTGGCACACCTCCGCCCACACCTTCCGCAGCGCCGGGCTCGTGTCGGCCAGGTGGATCAGCGTGCGGACCCAGTCCCAGGAGGCCGCGGAGACCCCGGCGCCAGGCAGCAGGGTGTGCCGGACGGCGTGCTCGAGGGCCTCGGGGACGGAGAGGGACGCGGGGGCCGACCGTACCGCCTCCGCCCAGCGGCGGGCGCCCGCCGCGTAGAGCGGGGCCACCGCCTCCTCCTTCGTGGCGAAGTAGCGGTAGAACGTGCGGGGTGCGATGCCCGCGGCGTGTGCGATGTCCTCGGCGCGCGTGGCCCGCAGTCCCCGCCGTACGAAGAGGCCTGCGGCCGCCCGGGCGATCTCCATGCGGGTCTCCGCCTTGCGCCGTTCCGTGAGGGAGAGGGGGGCGGGGTCCTGCGTGGGGGTGCTGCCGGTGGTGCTCATCTCGGCAGGCTATGCCCATGTGGCAGAATCTGCCATCCGGTGGTTCACCCCGTGGTTCAGGTACGGGGTGAACCACCGTTTCAGCATGCCCGGCGGCACCGGGCCAGGGCAATCACGGGCCCAGCGCCCCAGCGGGGAGCCCTGGCGGGAAGCCCTTGTGGAGAGCCTCCGCGCAGAGGTGGAGCCGGGCTCCGGCACCCGGGGGGGTTGGGCGCCGGAGCCCGGCTCGGGGAGAGTCCCGGCGCCGGGGGGATGGTGCGTCGGGACGTGGCTTGTTGGAGCGAGGGGGGGCGTCCGGGTCGTCGTGGTCCGTCGGCGGCTGCCGCCCCGTCAGGAGCCTTCGGCCGCGCGGGAAGTGGTCCACCCTGGACCTCGACTCCCCGGCCCTGGATGGTTGTTCCCTACACGCGGAGCCCCGAAGCGACGGTACCGCGCCATGTTTGCGCCGTCTTTCGCCACCCGGCGCACGCGCCCCGACGTGAGTGGAGCCTCGCGCGCACTGGTCACGCGAGCCCCACTCGTGCGAACCCCCTGCCCCCGTACAACTCCCTTACGCCGCCGGCTCGAACCCGGTGGAGCGAGCCAGCTTCTTCAGCTCGAGGAGCGCGTGCTTCTCGATCTGGCGGATGCGCTCACGGGTCAGGCCGTGCTCCTTGCCGACCTCGGTCAGCGTGCGCTCACGGCCGTCCTCGATGCCGTACCGCATCTTGATGATCGAGGCCGTGCGCTGGTCCAGGCGGCCGATCAGGTCGTCCAGTTCCTCGCTGCGCAGCAGGGTCAGGACGGACTGCTCGGGGCTGACCGCCGAGGTGTCCTCCAGGAGGTCGCCGAACTGGGTGTCGCCGTCGTCGTCCACCGACATGTTCAGCGAGACCGGGTCACGGGCCCAGTCCAGCACGTCGATCACGCGCTCCGGCGTGGAGCCGAGCTCGGTGGCGATCTCGGCGGGCTCCGGGTCGCGGCCGTTCTCCCGGTTGAACTCGCGCTGGACGCGGCGGATCCGGCCGAGCTCCTCCACCAGGTGGACGGGGAGCCGGATGGTGCGGGACTGGTCGGCGATGGAGCGGGTGATCGCCTGGCGGATCCACCAGGTGGCGTACGTCGAGAACTTGAAGCCCTTGCGGTAGTCGAACTTCTCGACGGCTCGCACCAGGCCGGCGTTGCCCTCCTGGATCAGGTCCAGGAGCGGCAGACCGCTGCGCGGGTAGCGCCGCGCGACGGCCACGACCAGGCGGAGGTTGGAGCGGATGAAGACGTCCTTCGCCCGCTCACCGGCGGCGACGAGCGCCTCCAGCTCCTCGCGGGTGGCGTCGGACGCGGACTCCTCCTCGCCGTCGAGGACCTGCCGCGCGAACACACCCGCCTCTATGGTCTGGGACAACTCGACTTCCTTGGCGGCGTCGAGGAGCGGTGTGCGCGCGATCTCGTCGAGGTACATGCCGACCAGATCGCGGTCGGCGATCTCGCCGCCATGGCCGCGAACGCCATGGGCGCGAACACTGCTTGCCGAGTCGGCCGTCTCGCCGGTGGCGGCGGACTGACGACGGGCGACGGCACGGGTTGCCATGCGTGCTCCCTTGCGATGGTGGGCGGGCGGGTGGTCCTGTCGGTTCTTCTCGGTCCTTCAGCGAATGCTCGGCACTCGGACTGCAGCGCCCCGGAACTCCACTTCTGGAACTCCTCGGACTGTCGTCGAGTGCCCGGCATCTGAAGGAAACAACGACTGGAATCCGGACAGAATTCCCATGCTGCCCCCCGATTTTTCTGATCATGCAGTACCCTGTGCGACCACGTGAGGAGGCGCGGTGCCGTCAGAACGTACAGAGGTGCAGGTCAGACCGGGAGCCGAGGGGGACCTCGTAACCCTCACGGAGATCTACAATCACTACGTTCGTGAGACGCCCATCACATTCGACACGGTGGCCTTCACGCCGGAAGAGCGTCGTCCGTGGCTGCTCTCCCACCCGGAAGACGGCCCGTACCGCCTGATGGTTGCCACGTCAGCGGACTCACAGGAGATTCTCGGGTACGCCACGTCCAGCCCCTACCGAGCGAAACCGGCCTACGCGACCTCCGTGGAGACCACGGTGTACGTCGCCCCGCAGGCCGGCCGGCGCGGTGTGGGCACGCTCCTCTACAAGGCCCTCTTCGAGGCGCTCGCGGGCGAGGACGTGCACCGCGCCTACGCGGGCATCGCGCAGCCGAACGAGGCGTCCACCCGGCTGCACGAACGCTTCGGGTTCCGGTACGTCGGCACGTACCGCGAAGTGGGCCGCAAGTTCGGCCGCTACTGGGACGTGGCCTGGTACGAGCGCCCGCTCTGACGGCGCGAGGAGCTCACCCGAACTGCACGGACCGCTTCGCCATCCCCATCCAGAACCCGTCGATCACCGACTTCTGCGCGTCCAGCTCGCCGCCCGCCTCCGCCGCGCCCATGGTGACGAAGAGCGGGGCGAAGTGCTCGGTGCGCGGGTGGGCGTAGCGGCCGGCCGGGGCCTTGTCGAGGAAGTCGAGGAGGGCGTCCCAGTCACGGTTCTCCAAGGCGCGGTGCCCCCAGTCGTCGAACTCGGAGGACCAGGTCGGCACCCCGCCTCCGGTGTGGCGCAGGGCGGCCAGGTTGTGGGTGAAGAAGCCGGAGCCGACGATCAGCACGCCCTCGTCGCGCAGCGGGGCGAGCCGGCGGCCGATCTCCATCAGGCGGACCGGGTCGAGGGTGGGCATGGAGATCTGCAGGACGGGGATGTCGGCGGCCGGGAACATCTCCACCAGGGGCACGTAGGCGCCGTGGTCGAGACCGCGGTCCGGGATGTCCTGCACGGGGGTGCCGGGGGCGCGCAGCAGCTTGCGCACGGACTCGGCCAGCCCGGGCGCGCCGGGGGCCTCGTACCGCACCTCGTAGTAGTGCTTCGGGAATCCCCAGAAGTCGTAGACGAGGGGGACGGTCCGCACGGCACCGAGGGCGAGGGGGGCCTCCTCCCAGTGGGCGGAGACCATCAGGATCGCCTTGGGACGGGGGAGGCCGGCGCTCCACTCGGCGAGCTCGCCGGGCCAGACGGGGTCGTCGGCGAGCGGCGGCGCGCCGTGGCTCAGATAGAGGGCGGGCATGCGCTCCGGTGCGGCGGCGGACATGGCGGCGGCTCCCTCCGGGTGCCGGGCTGCCTTCCCGGCCCCCATCCTTCGACTCTTCACGCGACGACTGCTTTAACTCTCAAGCTTTCCGTGCCTCAGTTTACGCCCCACTTGTTTAAGTTTCAAGGAGAGGCCTCGTACAGTGGGACACATGACTACGGCATCCGGATCCGCCACCACGCAGAGCCGCTGGCTCACCGACCACGAACAGCGCGTCTGGCGCTCGTACCTGCACGCCACGACCCTGCTGGAGGACCATCTGGACCGTCAGCTCCAGCGTGACGCGGGGATGCCGCACATCTACTACGGCCTCCTCGTCGGGCTCGCCGAGGCTCCCGGGGGACGGCTGCGGATGACCGAGCTGGCGATGAAGGCCAAGATCACCAGGTCCCGGCTCTCGCACGCCATCGCCCGCCTGGAGAAGAACGGCTGGGTACGGCGGGAGGACTGCCCCTCCGACAAGCGGGGCCAGTTCGCCGTCCTGACCGCCGAGGGCACCGAGGTGCTGCGGCGCACCGCGCCGGGCCATGTGGCCGCCGTACGGCAGGCGCTGTTCGAGCGGCTGACGCCGGAACAGCAGCAGGCCCTCGGCGAGATCATGCAGATCGTCGCCGAGGGCCTGCAGCCCGACGAAGCGGGCGCGGACCTGCCCTGGCTCCGCTGAGGAGCTCAGGGACAGGTCCGCGTGCGGGTACCCTACGGTCGTTCGCTCAGAGGCTCAGTGGGCGATCACCGGGACCGCCACCTCGTCCTCCGCGCCGTCCCCGGAGGCCACCGGCGTGGCTTCCGGCTTGCCGGCGTTGACGAGGGCGACCACGATCACCGAGGCCAGCACCAGCATGCCGACGGCGACCCAGATCGCGTTGGCGTAGCCGTGCACCGCGCCCTGCATCTGGACCAGCTGCTGCTGGGACCTGGAGGTGGCGGTCGCGATGTGGTCCTTGATGTACGACGTCGTCGCGGACGCGGCGATCGTGTTCAGCAGGGCGGTGCCGATGGCGCCGCCCACCTGCTGCGAGGTGTTGACCATCGCGGAGGCGACACCGGCGTCCCGGGGCTCGACGCCGAGCGTGGCCAGGGACATGGCCGGCATGAACGCCGTACCCATGCCGAGACCGAGCAGCACCATCGCGGGCAGGATCGTCGAGGCGTACGACGAGCCGATCTCGATCTGGGTCATGACCAGCATGCCGGCCGCGGCGACCAGGAAGCCGGGGCCCATCAGCGCCCGGGCCGGGACCCGGGTCATCAGCCGGGTGCCGATCTGGGTGGAGCCGATCATCATGCCCGCGATCATCGGCAGGAAGGCGAAGCCGGTCTTGATCGGCGAGAAGCCCTTGATGACCTGGAGGTAGTAGGTCAGGAAGAGGAAGGTGCCGAACATCGCGATGATCGCGACGCCGAGGGAGAGGTAGATACCGCCGCGGTTGCGGTCGAGGACCACGCGCAGCGGCAGCAGCGGGGCCTTGACCCGCATCTCGGTGACGACGAACGCGATCAGCAGCACCGCGGAGGCGACGAACAGGCCCACGGTGGTGGCGTCGCCCCAGCCGTCGGACTCGGCGCGGGTGAAGCCGTACACCAGCGAGACCAGGCCCAGGGTGGACAGGAGCACGCCGGGGATGTCGAGCGGGTTGCGGTTGCGGCCGCCCTCCGGCTCACGGATGACGAAGTAGGCGCCGAGCGCAGCGACGATGGCGAAGGGGATGTTGACGAAGAACGTCCAGCGCCAGTCGAGGTACTCGGTGAGCACGCCGCCGAGGATGAAGCCGACGGCGCCGCCGCCACCGGCGATCGCACCGTAGATACCGAAGGCCTTGGCGCGCTCCTTGGCGTCCGTGAACATCACGGCGAGCAGGGAGAGCGCGGCCGGGGCGAGCATGGCGCCGAAGACGCCCTGGAGGGCACGGGCGCCGAACATCATGGCGCCGCTGGTCGCGGCGCCGCCGAGCGCGGAGGCCGCGGCGAAGCCGGTCAGGCCTATGACGAAGGCCCGCTTGCGGCCCCACAGGTCGGCGATACGGCCACCGAAGAGGAGGAGGCCACCGAAGGCGAGGGCGTAGGCCGTGACGACCCACTGCCGGTTGCCGTCGGAGATGCCCAGGTCGGACTGGGCGGAGGGCAGCGCGATGTTCACGATGGTGGCGTCGAGGACGACCATCAGCTGGGCGAGCGCGATGAAGACGAGCGCTTTCCAGCGGTTGGCATCACCGGACTGCGCCGGTGCGCCAGGAGCCTTGGCGGCTGTTTCAGACATGGGGGTACCCACTTCGTGACTTCATGACGGAAAGTCGATGGTTCGTGACGGGAAAACGGATCGGTGAAGCGCTGGCTGGGTGGTCGGCGCGGGACACAAGGACCGCGTGTTCGGTGCGGCACCAGGGCCGCGTGATCAGTGCGGAACAGGGACCGCGTGTTCGGTGCGGAACCAGGGCCGTGTGAGGTGGGACCGGTGTTCGGTCCGGAACTGATCGGCCCCTACGGGACTGTGCTGTCGCTCTCGGTCGTTCAGGCCTGGCGCAGGTCCTCCACGGTCACGGCCGTGCCCGGCAGGGCGGAGCGGGCCGGGGCCCGCAGTCCGTCCAGGAACAGCTGCAGATGGCGGTGGACGAAGCGGTCGCTGACCAGGCAGTCGGTGCCGAACGGAGGCCGGCTGAGCTGAGCCACGACGATCATCACATCGCCGACGCCCACGTCCGGACGGAGCTGCCCGGCCGCCTTGGCGCGGTCCATGAGCTGCTCGATGAGCTGCTCGCACCGCTGACGCGCCGCTTCCAGGTCGGGGTGGTTCTTGTCGAAGGTGCTGGAGACCATGGGGCACAGCGCGCTGACCCGCTCGTCGGCGGCGGCGTGCACGAAGCGCTCCAGCGCCTCGAAGGCGTCCCCGGTCTCCGCGAGCGCCAGCTCGGCCGCTTCGGACGTCCGGTCCATCACGGAGCAGACGACCTCACGGACGAGCGCGTCGCGGTCGGGGAAGTTGCGGTACACCGTGGCGTTGCCGACGCCGGCCCGGCGGGCGATGTCGTCGAGCGGCACGTCGGGGCCGTACTCGGTGAACATCTCGCGGGCGGCGGTGACGATCCGCTCCCGGTTGCGCAGGGCGTCGGCGCGGGGCCGGGGTGCCTTGCGCACGGCGGGGAGGGCGGTCGCGGTCTGCACGGCGTACTCCTGGTCTACGGGCTTCCGCGATCCGGGGAGGCGCTCCCCGTTTCGCGCGGACACAGGTCTAAACGGGGAGACGGTCCCCGGTTATTTCCCCGCCTTCCCCGAATTTCACGTGACCTGAGTCACACCCTCTCGCTTCGGCGGATCCCACGATCGGCCCCTCCAGCGCGCGCCCGCCGCCCCGCCGACACAGGGTGATCCAAAGGGTGCAGTCGGAGACCGGCGGCTGCCGTGGCGCGAAAGGTCCGTGCATGCAGCCGCAGCCCAGCCGCCGTATACCCGCCCGCCGCCGTATACCCCTTCGCCTACTGACACTTCGGAGCCGCACGGACCTCCCGCACCTCCACAGCTCGCCGCGCCGTCGTACGCCGCCGTCCCGGCGCCCGGCCCCGGCCCGGGGTCGCGGGATACCGCCTGGCCGTCGCATACGCCCCCGCCGTGCGGTCTGCCTCGCCGCCGTGGCCGCGCTGATCCTCGCGGTCGGCACCTCGGCGGGCTCCGGGCGTCTCACGGCGGCCCCCACACCGGCCGGCGCCGGCCCGATCGCGCTGGCCCGCTCCTCCGTCTACGGCCCCTGCATGATCAGCGGCGGCCGCGACATCCAGATGACCGAGGGCGTCCCCACCCCGGGCGGCTACTCCCGCTCCACCGGCACCGTGCACGCCCTCACCCTGATGGTCGACTTCCCCGACGCGCCCGGCCAGGGCAGCGCGCTCGACCGCTACCACGAGTTCTTCCCGCAGACCCAGGAGTGGTTCCGCACCGCCTCCTACGGGAAGCTCGACTACCGGCCGGACGCCCCGATCGACCACTGGCTGCGGATGCCGAAGCCGTTCAGCGCGTACGGCATAGAGCGCGGTGCCCCCTTCGACCCCGGCTACCGGCAACTGGTCCAGGACATCGTGGCCGCCGCCGACCCGGACGTGGACTTCCGGTCGTACGACCTCCTGAACGTGCTGGTCACCCCGAACGCCGGCCCCTCCGCCCTGGACACCGTGCTGTCCGTGACCTTCGCCGGCAACGGCGACGCCCCGGTCGCCGACGGCACGCCGGTCTCCAACGCCTCCTTCGTCTACTCCCGCCAGGACGACGGCTCCGGCTCCTACGCCCGCACCGGTTACCGGGTCCTCCCCCACGAGAACGGCCACGTCTTCGGCCTGCCCGACCTCTACACCCAGGAGGGCGGGGGCGCGGTCGGGCACTGGGACATCATGAGCGAGGACTGGGGCGCCGACAACGACCTCCTCGCCTGGCACAAGTGGAAGCTGGGCTGGCTCGACCCCGACCAGGTCAGCTGCGCGGCGGCCCGCGGCGGCACCGAGTACACGCTGACCCCCCTCTCCCGCCCCGGCGGGAGGAAACTGGTCTTCGTGCCCGTCGACGCCCGCACCGGCTACGCCCTGGAGGTCCGCACCCCGGGCGGCAACGACGAGGAGATCTGCCACCCCGGCGTCCTCATCTACAAGGTCGACGCGAACGTCGACACCGGCCGCGGACCGATCAAGGTGTACGACGCCCACCGCGACACCGGCGGCTGCACCCGCAGCCCCAACGTCCAGGCGGAGCTCTCCGACGCTCCGTTCGGACCGGGCGAGAGCTTCAAGGATCCCGCGCACGGGATCGAGGTGGTGGTGACGGGGGTGGACGGGGAGGGGAACTACCGGGTGCGGGTGACTCGGGGGTAGGGGCGGTGGGGGTGGCGGGGCACGGTTTACGGTGGGCGCAGATCGCATAGATCACAGAGATCGCAGAGATCGCAGGAACCGTCGTATCGGAGCCGGAGAGTCGATGACCGCCCCCTTGTCCTCGTCCCCCGTGGCGGAGGAGCCGCCCGCCGAGGCGGTGACGCCGTTGATCCGGGGGGTGGCGGTGCTGGCGGCGCTGACCGAGGCGGGCGGCACGCTGAGCGCGAGCGCGCTGGAACGGCGTACCGGCCTCGCCCGTTCCACGGTGGACCGGATCACCGCGACCCTCTCCCGGATGGGTTACGTCCGCCCGGACGGCCGGGACTCGGTGCTCACCCCCCGCGTGATGGAACTGGGCAACGCCTACCTGGCCGCCCTGCGCCTGCCCGCGCTCCTGGACGGACACGCCGACGCCGTCGCCGACGAACTGGACGAGTCGGTCTCCCTCGCGGTCGCCGACCGGGACGGCATCCGGTTCATCCACCAGGCGACCCGGCGCCGCGCGATGTCCGTCAGCTTCCGCATCGGCGACCTGCTGCCGGCCGAACGCACCGCCCCCGGCGCGCTGTTCGCGGCCGAGTGGACGGAGCGGGAGTGGGCTGCCTGGCGGGCGAGGCGCGCCGCGGACCCGACCGACGCGGGCTTCCCCGCCGTACCGCCCCGGAACCCGGCCGCCGCCGACGACTTCGAGGCGCGGGCCGAGGAGACCCGGCACAGCGGCTGGGCCCTGGACGACCAGCTGGTCGAACCGGGCCTGGTCGCGGTGTCCGTCCCGGTGCGCGAGCCGGGCACCGGGCGCATCGCGTGCGTGGCGAGCGTCGTCAGCCACACCAGCCGCCACACGGCGGCGGACCTGCGCGAGACCCTGCTCCCCCGGCTGCGTACGGCGGTGACGGCGATGGAGGCGGAGCTGCGCGAGGCGGGGGCCCGGCCCGCGGAGCCCGGCCCGCCACCCGCCGGCCTCGCCGTGTGGACCACCGCCTCGAAGCACGAACTCGGCCGCGACTTCGTGGAATCGCTGGCCCGGGGCCTGACGGTCCTCACCGCCTTCGGCGAGGGCCGCTCGGCGCTGACCCTGACGGACGTGGCGAAGGCGACGGGCCTGGCCCGGGCGACGGCCCGGCGGGCCCTGATCACGTACGAGCACCTGGGCCTGGTGACCGCGGACGGCCGCGAGTTCGCCCTCACCCCGCGGGTGCTGTCGCTGGGCTACCCCCCGCTGTCCCGCACCACCCTCTCCCGCCTCGCGGCCCCCCGGCTGCGCGCCCTCGCGGACCGGCTCGACGAGCCGACGGCGCTGGCGGTGCTGGTCCCGGGGACCGGTCCGGCGGAGATCCAGTACGTGGCGGTGGCGGCCGCGCGCCGGGTCCTGACGGTGGACATCACCGTGGGCACCCGCCTGCCGGCGAGCCGTACGGCGCTCGGCCGGGCCCTGCTCGGCCTCGCCGAGCCGGGCGGGTACGCCCTGGCGGACGAGGAGCTGGAGTCGGGTCTGCGCTCGATCGCGGTACCGGTACGGGACCGGGCGGGCCGCCCGGTCGCCGCCGTGAACGTGGCCACCCATGCGGCCCGCCGCACCCTGGCGGACTGCGTGAGCGAGGTACTGCCCGCCCTGCACGCCACGGCGGCCCAGGTCCAGGACGACCTCCACATCGCGTCCCGCTTCACGCGCGTCCCGCTGTCCTGAGCCGCCGGAGCCTTTGGGCGCACGGTCCGCCCGGGGGGACGGCACGGCTCCGGCGATGCCCGGGGGTGCGCGGCTCAGGCGACGCCCGCTCCCCCGGGAGGAGGCGCCCGGTTCAGGCGACGCCGGCCCGCTCCTTCTCCTGCGGTTCGGCGGTCTCCTCGGGCCCGGCCTCACCCCGGAGTCCGGGCAGTACGGCGAGGACGATCATCGTCCCGGCGGCCATGATGATCCCGCCGATCAGGCTGGTCCGCGCGACGCCGTGGGCGAAGGCCTCGTGGACGGCGTCGAGCAGGGCCTGGGCCTGCTGCGGTCCGCCGGCGGCCGGGTTCTTCGCGACCTGCTCGGCCACCGCGATCCCGCCGCCGACCGAGTCCTTGGCGGTGTCCAGCGCGGCGGCCGGGAGGTGGCCGCCCACCAGCCCAGTCAGCCTGTCCCGGTAGGCGGTGCCGAGCAGCGAGCCCAGGATCGCGATGCCCAGGGACCCGCCGAGCTCCAGCGCGGTGTCGTTGGCGCCGCCGCCCACTCCCAGCTCCGACTCGGGGAAGGAGCCCATGATGGTGTCGGTCGCCGGAGAGACGCTGAGGCCGATCGCGAAGCCGAGCATCGTCATCGTCGGCAGGAAGTCGGTGTAGACGGAGCCCTTGTCGACCCGCGTGAGCAGGAAGACGGCGACGGTGCCGATCACCATCCCGGCCACCACCATCGGCTTCATGCCCAGCTTCGGCGTGAGCCGCCCGGTGATCGCGGCGCCGGCGAAGACCGCCCCGGCCAGCGGCAGCAGCCGTACGCCGGTCTCCAGCGCGCTGTAGCCGAGGACGAACTGGAGGAACTGGGTGGCGTAGTAGATCGCGCCGAACGTGCCGAAGAAGAAGAACAGCACCGCGAGCATCGACCCGGAGAACGGGCGCCGGCCGAACTTCCGCACGTTCAGCATGGGGTGCGGATGCCGCAGCTCCCAGCCCACGAACGCGACGAGCCCGACACCCGCGACGACCGCCGCGGTGACCGGGCCCTTCCCCCAGCCGAAGTGCGGGCCCTCGATGGTCGCGTAGACGAGGCTGCCCACCGACACGATCGACAGCAGCCCGCCGACGTAGTCGATCCGGCCGAGGTCCTCCGCCCTGGACGGCGGCACGAGCGCGAGGGCGGCGAAGACGGCGACGACGGCGATCGGAACGTTGATCAGGAACGTCGCACCCCAGGCGTGGTCCTCCAGCAGCCACCCGGCGACCAGCGGCCCGACCGCGATGGCCAGCCCCAACGTCGCGGTCCACGCGGTGATGGCCCGGGCCCGTTCATGCCTCGGGAAGATCGCGACGAGCAGCGACAGCGTGGCCGGCATGACGACAGCCGCCCCCACGCCCATGATCGCGCGGGCGGTGATGACCAGATCGGTGTGGTGCACCTGACTGCCCATCACCGAACCGCCCGCGAAGACCAGCAGGCCCAGGATCAGGGCGCCGCGACGGCTGTACTTGTCCCCGATCGAGCCGAGCACGAGCATCAGCGCGGCGTAGGGGACGGTGTACCCGTCGATCACCCACTGCAGATCACTGCTGCTCAGCCCCAGGTCCGTGGTCATGTCCGGCGCCGCCACGATCAGTGACGTGTTCGCCATGACGACGATCAGCAGGCTCAGACACAGCACGATCAGGGCCCACCAGCGCCGTGGATACGGCTCGCTCATCTTCTCGACGGGGGTGTTGGCAAGAAACGGCACGGAAGTCTCCCAGGGACGCGGGTTGCACGAGGGGCCGAGGGCCTCACTTAATTACCCATCGATGTGCACGCTATTTTATTGCTCGCCGGTGTGCAACTATCGAGAGCCCCGTCCATCCGCGTCCGAGGTACCCACCGACGTGACCACCCCCACGCACCTCCGAACTCGCCCCTACACCGCTCCGCGCACCCGCGCCCGCATCCTGGAGGCGGCCCGGCTCGAACTCGGCCGCGACCCCGACTGCACCCTCGCCGACATCGCCGAGGCCGCGGGGGTGGCCCGACGGAGCGTCTACGTCCACTTCACGGGCCGGGCAGCACTCGTCGAAGGGCTCGCCGCGGACGCCGCCGAGGCGGTCCGGCTCGCGAGCGAGGCCAGCCGCACCCCGTCCCCCGACCCGGCGACCGCCCTGGCCTGCTTCGTCCTCACGCTGTGGCCGGCGGCCGACCGCTACCTCGTGCTCGTGAACCTCGCCCGCCAGGACCTGGGCGCCCACCGCGTCACCGAAGTCCTCACACCGGCCCGCACCGCGGTCGCCGGCATCCTCGCCCAGGGCCAGCGGCAGGGCGTCTTCCACACCACCGTCCCGCCCGGCCCGCTCAGCCGGGCCCTGGAGGCCTACCTGCTGTCCCTCCTGGAGACCTCCGACTCGACCCCCTGGACCAACGACGGCCCCACCGCCGCCACCACGACCCTCATCGCCGCGGGCGTCGACAACGCCCGTGCCACAGCCACGGTCCACCACCTGCACACCACGACGTGAACCCGCCCCGCTCCCCACTGAAGGAACCCGCATGCAGCAGCCCCACCGGTACGAGCCCTACGAGCCCTACCAGTCGCATGAGCCCTACGAGCCTTACGAGCCGCCCGCCGTACGCCGCGACAAGAACCGACGCCCGGCCGTCATCGCCGTCGCCGCCCTGCTTCCCCTCCTCCTGATCCCCGTCGCCGTCGACCGCTTCATGGCCGTACACGTGGAGTCACGCGCGGCCAAGGCCTTCCAGCAGGGCATGCACACCCCGCTGCCGCCGGAGGTCCACGTGCACGGCTTCCCGGTCCTGACCCAGATAGCGGCCGGCCGCCTGCGGGACGTGGACGTCACCGCCCACGACATCCCCGCCGACGACACGGCCGGCCTCCTGCCGGTCAGCGAACTCTCCCTGCACCTCAGGGGATTGACGAAGTCCGACGACGACCAGCAGGCCCGGGCCCGCTCGGCCCAGGCGACCGCCCTCCTCACCTACCCGGACATCTCCCACACCCTCGGCCTGGAGATCTCCCAGGGCAGCCGCCCCGACCAACTCAGGGCGACCGCCACCCTCCTTCTCGGCAACACCGTCACCGCGACGACCACCCTCTCCGCAGCTCCCGGCAACCGCATCACCTTCAAGAACTTCAAGGTCACGGCCGGCCTCGTGTCCGGGCCGGCGCAAACCATCCTCGACAAGGCCTTCGAGCAGCCCATCCAGCTCCAGAACATCCCCGACGGCCTGCACCTGCGCTCGGCCACGGCCACGGAGACCGGCCTCACGGCCCACTTCTCGGGCACATCGGTCACGTTCCACGCCGCCGACACCACGCAGAACACACCAACCTCAGACGACTCACCCCGCCTGCCCACATGAGCCGAGCACCCAGCGTGCCCAGCCCGACCACGCCTCGGGCCCCCACCTCGCCCCACCGCCGTTCGCTGATCCGCTACGCTGTCAGGGACCGCCACCGATGGCGGCCACACCCCGCCTTCGTGGGGCTTGTAGAGAACTCCGCCGCCGCAGGTCAGCGGGTGGCCAGGAGATCGCTCCGGAACGCATACCCGTCGATTCGGGAACGCTCAGCGGATCGCTGCAGGTCAGGGCCTGTCCTCGGTTGCGTCGGCCAGCGTTGCAGCATCAACAGCCAGACGCCGTCGTAGCCAACGTCCCGCTTCAATGAATGGCCCATTCTTCTCGGCTTCATTCCTTTCCGGCTCAGCGTGGGCGTGTGTACCTGTTCTGACTGATGATCAAGACATGAGGACCGCATTCCGAAATAAGTCGCGACACACAGCCTTGGCCGTGATCGACCTCGAAGATCGTGTACTGCTATGCAGGGTTCATGGCGAGTCCTCTTGTCGACCGGTCACTTCTCGGGTAATCCGCATCTTGCCGTCACAACTCTCCGTCATTCACGTTCTGGACTCACTCTTCTCGCACTGGTTCCTTGCGCGCACTCCAGTTGTCGGAAGCTACAGTCCGCTACCCGACCGGGACAGTCCGAACGAATCGACGCGCATCTTTGTGGTCCGTCACGGAAAAATGAGATCGATCAGCCTTCGCGCCCGCGCCCGAACCAACACGGACACCGATTACGTCTGGCATCCGTTGTCGAATGTCGAGGACGAGGAATTCGATGTGTACCCACGCGAGCTCGGCCCATTTCTCCGTGGATATATCGAGGGATGGATTCCTGACGGCGTCATCACTCTCGTCGAATGACCGCTCAGTTCCAACCAAGGAGCGTGCCCTGTGACAAGTGCTCAGCACCGGCGCCAGCCTCCGAGTCGTGGCCCGTTGAGGCTGGAGATCCGAACGCTTCTGGCGGCCGCCGGACTGCCCGAAGCAGACAACGACGACCGCTACCGCGCCCACGGTGTCCTGGTGACCGATCGCGGTGAGTCAGTCGGCGTGGAGTGGTTCGTCTCTCGCAGTCTGCGCCGCGCCGCGGCCGACGAGCAGCTGCGAGGCTGGCCCATGGGTGCTGCGGACCGTGCACAGGAAGCCGCTCGACGCCATCTGCACGCGGCCGTGTTCGGCATCCTGACGGAAGTGGGTTATCTGGTGGAGGCTGATCCCCCTGACACTCCGGGTGCTCTGTCCGTTCGAGCCGGCAGGGTTGCCACACCCGTGACGTTGGCTGCGGATATCCGGCGGATCCTTACGGAACTCCATGGGGTCGCTGACGGCTCTGATGACTCCGACCCGTCCCCGTGAGACAGAACCCGCACGGTGGTCTCGTCGCCTTCCTCAATCACGACCCTGGTAACCGGCGATGATCCGGGCGAGCCGTGCGGCGTCCTCCGGCGACGTCGTATTGCCGATCAGATTCTTCAGCTCGTCGAGCCAGTTCTCACGATCGGCTGCCATGTGACGGACATGCGCCCTGGCGACCTTGTCCGCCCGCGGTCCCACGCACTCGACGGCGGGTACCGATACCAGGCCTCCGGGCTTCCAGGTCTCCGGCGTGACCAGCACGACCAGATACGCGTCCTTGCCCGCGGCCTCCCGCTGGTAGTCACCCAGGCCCTGGTAAAAGTCCTTCGGCAGACTCCTGTAGGCGGACAGGTCAAGGATGAAGCCGTGCCCCGAGGTGCTGGGAACCTGGGCTGTGCGGGGCCGGTCCCAGTCTGGGATCAGGCTGTGGATGGCCTTACCCGCCACTCCCACGTCTCGCAGTACGCGGAGCGCTGTGGTGTAGCGTCCCGTCCCCGAACGGCCGACCAGGATCACGATGTTGCCCTGGCCCACCGGGCGCCTGAGCGCGTTGACGGCACGCTGGACCGGCTGTGCCACCCCGGCGTCGCTGGTGTCATGGACGTAAGCCTCTTCGACGAAGCTGATCTCGTCCTCGCTGACGCCGACAGCGCTCAGGTACTCCCAGCCGCGCACATAGGTGTGATGGTGTTCCTCGTAGTCCCCGGCCACCTGTGTGACGACGGCGTGGTCGGATGCCTCTGCCTCCATCTGTGGCCGCTCAGGAGCGGCCCCGTCCCCGGCTGTCATGAGCGCTCCGGGCGGATGATGGTCTGGTTGCCGCCGACCTGAGTGATGCGGGACCGTCCGCTCCCCTTGGTGTTCTGCTTGATGACCGCCGCCGACCGGGCAGCCTCCGGATTCTCCGCCCGCCACCGGGCCACCCACTCCAGCAATTCTCGGCCCGCGCCTTGGTCCATGTCCGCGATGTCCTGCAGCCGGACGGCCCACGCCGCGGCCAGCTCGCGCGCCAGTTGCTCCTCGCCATCGGCTCCCGCGGCCGATAACACTCCCTGGTCCCGGTCCAGGCGGGTGTGCTGATGCGCCTCGGCCTCGGACCTCCCTCTTCCGAGCCACCGTCCGAACCATGTGCGGACACCACGCCACGAGTCGGTCGTCATTGCTGTGACCAGCGCCAACGCACCGGCCGTCCCCACAGTCGCCAGTTCCCCGGACACGTCCAAGACCGCCCCTCCCCGTCCGGGGCACCGACGGAACTCGCTGATCAGCGCGTACGCGAGGCTGGCCGGAGGTCGTTTCCCGCGCTCACGGAGATCGTTTCCCACTGCCCTGGTAACCCCGGTATCTGTTCATGACTCGGCCGCTGTCGCACTCCGAGCGCGGAACGAACTGTGGGAGACACGATGTCGCGTGGGCGCCGGCACGGATTCACATGCCGACGCCCCTCATAGGCTGCATCTCCCGGCGGCGAGTGCCGTGATCGCGCACTCGGCGGCGTGCCGTGCCGCGAGCGCGGAAGGGAAGGGCCCGCAACCGTGGGAGGCACGGCCGGCCGGTCCGTCCGTGATACGCCACTGCCAGGCGGTGCGTGTGGCAGGGGGCGAGGGGTGGTGCCAGACGGGCTGTGCGGAGGAGGGGGGAGTCTCCGCATTCTGGACCAGTACGTCGTGGACCACTCCGCCGATCACCGTTGAGGCGCGCCTTACGTCGTCGTCGGTGCTCCAGGCCAGGGGTGTCGGGGAGGACTCCGACACTTCCAGGAGGACGTCGGCGAGGTCGGCCAGAATCCGATACAGCGCGGCACGAACCGCGTCGCTGTGGTGACGGCCCCACCGGCATGGGGTCCGTTCGGCGATTTCGCCCACGATGGCCTGCGCGGCGATCTCGTCCAGAGAGTCCGGCTGTTCGAGGCGTTCCCGCGTCAGAGTTGCGGCGGCGCCCCACGCGAGGTCGTCGGGGGTCATGGCGCTGCCGTGGGCCAGCGTCCACAGGTCGGCGGGTCCCAGGTCGTCGACCGTGTGCTGGATACAGCGGGCGGCCGCGTCCGACGGGGGCGGGACGTCGGCGTTCAGGAGGCCGGCGCGCACCTCGGTGGCCGCGCTCACGTCGCCCGGTTGCAGCGCGCCCAGCGGCAGTGAGGCCGCTGCGTGGAGCACGTGCTCGTAGACGCGCCGTACCGGATGAGAACCGGAGGGCGGTGAGGGGCGCCCCGACAGGGAGCACAAGGCGTCCAGCAGGTCCACCGGTACAACCCTCAGGTTGACGCACGCCCTCGACAGGCGATCATCCATCGTGCCCCCTTTTCTCTCTCAGGGAGGGAGGCCGGTCTGGCGCGATCCCGGGGACCGTGCCAGACCGGCCTTGCTCTGCAGCCGAGT
Organism: Streptomyces sp.; assembly: GCF_019510245.1. Taxonomy (GTDB): domain Bacteria; phylum Actinomycetota; class Actinomycetes; order Streptomycetales; family Streptomycetaceae; genus Streptomyces. Next base: position 109,937 of record NZ_JAEKKT010000140.1, read on the forward strand.
CAGTCGTCCAGGACTGCCAGGGCGTCGATCTCCACGAGCAGTCCGGGAGGAAGCTGCATGTAGACGGTGGTGCGGGCGGGGAAGGGTTCGCCGACGGCCGCCGCATACGCCTCGTTCAGCTCGGGCAGGTGGGCGGGGTCGGTGAGGTAGACGCGGAGCATCACGACGTCCTCCAGGCCGGCGCCGGCCGCCTTGAGTACGGCGGTGACGTTGCGCAGGGTCTGCGTGGTCTGCTCGGCGACCGTGGTGCCGACGACCTCGCCGGTGGCCGGGTCGAACGGGAGCTGCCCGGAGACCTGCAGGATCGGGCCCTTGCGGACGCCCTGGGACAGTGGGGCTGCCAGAGTGGGTGCGTTCTCGGTGGTGATGACGGTTCTTGTCATGGTGTGTCCTTGACGGAAGGGCGCACAGAGCGGTCTGTGCGAGGGGTCAGGCCCAGGCCTGTCGTTCCTGGCTGCGGGGGTCGTCGACCTGGGTCCACTCGGCGTCGATGTGCATCGTGGCCCGGCGTGTGGTGTCGTACTGGTCCCAGCCGGGGTTGCCGGTCCTGGCGAAGCGGATCCAGGCCTCGTGCGTGCGGGCGGCGAGGTCCGCAGGGGGCTTGTCGGGGCCGAGCAGGGCGCCCTCACCCGCCAGCTGCGGGAGCTCCGCGATGTCGAAGACGAAGGGGAGCTCCATCGCGTGGGTGGCGCCGAGGTCTCCGCCCAGGGCCGTCGAGCGCCAGGCGAACTCATAGCTGAACGTGGCGGACTGGGGGTGGGCGGCATGTGCGCCGGCCAGGGCCCAGCTGCCCGCGCCGAACAGCGCGTCGCCCATGATGGCCGACCGCAGCTCACCGAAGGACGCCTCGGGGCGGGTGTTGCGGTACGTCTCCACGAGCTGCGCGGGCTTCGGGTGCGAGCGCGCCGCGGTGTCGTCGACATCGTCGGCGGTCGAGGTGGCGTACTTGTCCACCGGGACCAGGTAGAGGTTTCCCTCCTCGGTGTTGGTCCCGACGAGCAGGTCGACATCGGCGCTCAGGCCGGCGGCGACGGATACGGCGGGCTGCGTGTCGAGCACCAGGCTGAAGGGGCTGAGGCCGATCAGCGGGTCGTGGTGCGTCTCGGTCTGCAGGTCGATGCCCGCGAGCCGGGAGGCGGCCTCCACCAGGCGCTCGTCGGAGATGTCCGCGAAGGCGTCGACGTGCGGCTCGATGCCCAGTTCCTCGGTCGCGGCCTTGGTGACGCGGGCGGCCTGTTCGGTGGTGAAGGCACCCAGACCGCTGCCGCTCTGTACGATCGCCCGGCGGAAGAGGCCCGCGGCCTCAGGGGTGGCGAGGACGCCGCCGACGACGGTCGCCCCGGCCGACTGGCCGAAGAGGGTGACGTTGTCCGGGTCACCGCCGAAGGCGGCGATGTTCTCCCGCACCCAGCGCAGTGCGGCGACGACGTCGAGCAGGCCGCGGTTGGCGGGTGCCCCGGGGATGTCGAGGAACCCGGAGATGCCGAGCCGGTAGTTGAGGGTGACGAGGACGACGCCGTCGCGGGCGAAGGCGGAGCCGTCGTACAGCGCGGACCGCGTCGACCCGGCAACGAATCCGCCGCCGTGGACGAACACCATCACGGGCAGGTCGCCGTCACCGGCCGCGGGCTGGAAGACGTTGACGGTGAGGTAGTCCTCGCCGCGGCTCCAGCCGGCGCCGAAGTAGGGGGCCATGTCGATGCTGCCGAGCTTGCGCTCGGACTGCGGGGCGTTGGGGCCGGGCGCGGTGGCGTCCCGTACACCGTCCCAGGGCTCGTGCGGCTGCGGCGGGGCGAACCGGCCGGCGCCCAGCGGAGGAGCGGCGTAGGGGATGTTCAGGAAGGTGGCGGTGCCGTCGTCCTGACGGAGACCGCGGACGGCTCCCCGTGCGGTGGTGACGACGGGGTCGGGTTGGTTGCTCACAGCTGTGCCTTTCCGCGGGTGTCAGCCCTGCTCGGAGTACGGGGCGAAGGGCGCCCAGCCCTTGATGTCGAACGTGTTGCCGTTCCGCGCGATTTCGGCGGCGCCGTGGCCGCCCAGGTGCGCGGGGATCAGGAGCGCGTTGTTGTCGGCCGCCCAGCCCAGAACCTTGCGGCGGGTGGCGCGGGCGCCTGCGGGGTCCTCGCAGAAGCAGCTGTTGGCGTCCGGCTCGATGATCTGCACCGGGTTGTGCAGCATGTCACCGACGAACACCGCGCGGTCCGTCCCGGAGCTGAGGGTCAGCACGGAGGAGCCGGGGGTGTGACCGGGAGCCGCGTCCAGGCGCAGGTCGGCGTCGATCTGGTGGCTGTTCTCCCACAGCAGCGTCTGGCCGGCCTCGTGTACCGGGGCCACGCTGTCCTCGAAGACGTTCTGGTTGCCGCGGCCGAGCAGCGGCTGGTGGCCGTTTGCCGGGTTCCAGAAGTCGAAGTCGTCCTTCGGCATCAGATAGGTGGCGTTGGGAAAGGTGGGAACCCAACTCCGCCCGTCCAGGTACGTGTTCCAGCCGACGTGATCGATGTGGAGATGCGTGTTGATCACGATGTCCACGTCTTCGGGCTGGACGCCTGCCCGGGCGAGGTTGGCCAGGAAGTCCGTCTCCAGGTGGCTCCAGACCGGCGCGTACGGGCGCTCCTTGTGGTTACCCACACCGGTGTCGACGAGGATGGTCTTGCCCCCGCTGCGCAGCAGCCAGGTCTGGATCGCGGAATTCACGATGTTGGTCTCGGAGTCCAGGAAATGCGGGGCCAGCCAGTGGACGCCGTCCTTCCAGACTTCCTGCGAACTTTCCGGGAAGAAGGCGTGGGGCTCCATTCCGACTGACCCGTAGTATTCCCAGACACGGGTGATGGAGACGTTGCCGAGTGTGATCTGTTCCATGCGATTTCCTTGGAGTTCGGAAGGTTTACCCAACCGTACGAGCGGCTCCAGCGGGCGCGGTATCCGTCACGTGACTGCACCGGTGCGTACGGCTCTGAGCACGGGGCTTTTCCTCTTGTAGGCCAGGTGAAAGGCGAGGCGGCTCCCCGTTCCGAGTTCCATTCCCGGATACCTTTGGACGAGCACGTGGCTACCTCGCCGCGTTCACGGGGCGGCAGCCGGATCCGTATGCCCGCTTGCCGGCCGTGTCGTGTGCGGTGGCTGTCCCTGCCTTTCACGTCTGCGGCTTTTTGATGCCTGCCGATCAGTGAAATGCAAGGGTGTGCGGTCACCCCGTGATGCGTTCTGTCGGGGTGTCAGACGGCTTGGGCCCGTTCACACTGGTCCGCGAGATCGACGCAGCGCACCGCGGCAGCCGGGGCCGGCCCGTGCGGCGACGGAATGTCGACGCTCTCGGACGGAACCATGGTGGTGCGGCCGGGGTCCGAGACGAGCGGGTCCAGGGCTCGCACAAGCGCGGTCAAGGTCGCGTCGAGACGATTGATGTGCAGCAGCAGGCGATACTCCGGCGACGGCCGGCTGCGGCTCACACGCCGCTCCTCCGAGAGCAGGGACAGTGCCCTGACGACTCTGGGGCGTGCCGTGTGCGAGGAGATTCCCGGTCGATGGCCGGTGACGCGGATCAGGTGGGCCACGGTCTCGTGCGCACGGTCGGCCGCGGCGGTGAGGCGGGGGGCGCACTCCGGGACATGGCCCGCCGGGAGACGCTCGGCCGTGGCGGCCAGGCTCCGTGCGTGGTACGCGCCGGCCTCAAGAAGTTCCAGCAGGTGGCGGGCGTGGTGACGTCGGCCGCGCTGCGGATTGAGCGGATGGGTGAGAGGCAGACAGGCCTTGCGGAAGGACTCCAGTGCCTGGTCGAGGTCGTGTGCCGCGCGGACCCAGCTCGTCGGGGTTTCCGCGTCCGTGCTTCCTGACGCGATGGCCCGAAGGAGGCGGTCGAGGACGCGCAGGAAACCGACCAGTTCCTCGTCACTGGCCCGGCGGACCGTGGTGGGAAGTACGAGGACGGCGGCAAGGATCCCGCAGGACACTCCCAGTGCGGTCTCCTGGACACGCAGGAGCAGCACGTGCGTCGAGAAGGTGTCCAGCAGTGCGAGCAGCATGCTGAGTGTGCCGGTGATGAAGAACGTCACGGCCCAATAGGCCTGTGACGGGGTGTAGAACATCCCGAACATGCACAGCAGGAGCAGGAGCAGGAGGACAGGGCCGTCGCCGCCGACCTGGGCGGCAAGGCCGTAGGCGAACACCACGCCGAGGACGGTGCCCGCCAGTCGCCGGGCACTCTGCAGCAGCACCTCGCCGGTGCTCTCGGTCCTGATGAAGACGACCCATGCAGTCACGACGGCCCAGTACCACAGGTGCGGAGACAGGAGATGACCGCCCGCGACGGCGAGGGCCGAGGCAGTTGTCACCTGGAACGCCTGACGGGTGGCCTGGCGCTTCAGGCTTTCGGTGTCTGCGTCCCTGCGCGGCATCGCCCCGACGGTTGGTGGGGCGGGCTTGTGAAGAGGTGTCCCGAACCCTGCTGTGCGGCCGCGTGGTCCGAGAACCCGCAGGGCTGCGGCGAGTTCGTCGACCGCTGGGAAGCAGTCCTGCACATGTGCGGAGCCGGCCGGCCGGTTCGCCGGGCCGCCTTCGTACCTCTCCTCGCACTGTTCGGATGCACAGGCCGTTCCCACGGTGAGCTGGTGCCGGAGAGCCCGGATCCGCTGCGCGAGCCGCTGTCGCGCCGTCCGTTCCGCCAGATCGTGGCGGGCCGCCGGTGTGCGGACCGCGCGGACCGTGAGTACGGCCAAGCGCTGCGCGGCCACCTCCACACGACCAAGGTGCCGCAGCAGGGCCTCGGTGCCCTCGTCGACGGCGCGCTCGTCGAGAAAGTCCTCGATCAGCAGCACGGATGCGTGCAGTCTGTCGAGGCGGTCCTGCAACAAGTGGCTCAGAGTGCCGTCGTCCTGCCCGGTGGCGACCATCGAGGCCGTGTCCCGCAGGACGTCGTGCAGACGCACGTCGAATGCGTGCCGCAGCCGCCTCAGAGCTCCGGCCGCCGTGATGGGGCCGGCGCAGTACCACACGGTCGTGACGGCCCCGAAAGCCACAAGTACCGATGCCCCGAGTTGCGGAAGCTGGTCTGCTCGGGCCTGGATGAATTGAGACAGCAGGAAGGCCATGAAACCGAAGATCCCCAGGCCCAGCCCTCGTGGGCCGAACCGGCGGGCCTGAACGGCGAGGTAGATCACCACCAGAAAGATCAGCTTGGCTGCCGTCGGGTACGGCGTCAGCACGGCTCCGGCGGCCAGGGACGCGAGAGAGAGCGGGGCGCCGAGTCCGAGGGTGATGAGCTGGTTGCGCGGATGCAGGTCGCTGATCGCCAGTGACGTCGTCATCGCGGTGAAACCGCCGACCACCAGCGCCGTTTCGGGCGCTCGGAGCGCTGTCAGCACGGCAAGGGCCGCGGCTGAGCCGAGCACGGCGCGCATCGCGGAGGTCAGACGTATGAGCCCGGGGTCAAAGGCGGCGAAGCGGTCCCACAGCGATGCCGTTGCCCTTGCCACCATGGTGATCTCCGTAGGTCCTTTCGCGTGTGCACGACCGTGAGGGGTGTCTCGAGGTTCTGGCCGGCCACCGCCCGCGTCGCCAGTCTCGGTGCGCGGAGGTTCCGTCCGGTATGCGTCAGGTGACTGCTCTCGGAGGTTCTGCGGCACGCAGGCGGAGAACCGTGGCGTAGTCACGGTGGCCTGGACGGTGAAACGAGACAAGGCGTCCGTTGTCGGCGTTGGCGACGGCGCGGCGCCGCCGTCGAGCCGCAGGTTTCCGCGCCCCGCGCGTTCGCTCGGGTCGTTCGCCCGTTCAAGAGCTGCCTCGTGGGCCTGCTTCCGGATCGGCCATGCCCTCGACTACGTGGAAGTGGCGTACAAGCCGACCGCATGGCGTAAGGAACCCGAGTCCGACCAGCCACGAGCGTCCAGTGACCATGACAGGGCCTTCCGGTTGGGATGTACGGCCTACGCGATCCCCCGTCTTCGATGGCACGACACCACCGGCGGCGCACGGCCGTTCCTGCCCGCCGACCCGGAAAGGCGCGGCCGTGCCTGCTTCACGATTCTGTGGCTGGACGAACAGCCGGGGTATGCGTCACGTGACTGCATCGGCGCTGTTCGTGCACAGGGGTGGGGCGTATACGTCTGCCGGTTGTCCGGCCGCTCTCGAGCGGGTTCGACACCGCTCCTGCGGGCGCTGCGGCTGTTCCCCCACGCTAGTGTCTGGGGGGTATCTCGATTCCTTGGAGCATCCGTGGAAAACGATGGAAGGGCCCGTGGGGACCAGTCCTCGATGCGGAATTCCGGTCTGGCGGTGGTGGGCCGAGAAACCGAGACCGCAGAAATCATCCGGCGTGTGGGCGCTGACCGGTCCCACAGCGACGTGTTGATCGTCACGGGTGATCCCGGTGCCGGAAAGAGCACGCTGCTCGGCCTCGCGGCCGATCGCGCACGGGGTGCGGGTGGCCGAGTGCTGCGGGCGGTGGGGAGCGAATCCGAGGCGCACCTTGGATTCGCCGGTCTTCATCAGATGCTGCGCCCGGTACTCGGTGAAGCGGAGGGACTGCCGTCGCGGCAGCGCTCCGCGCTCCGTGCCGTCCTGGGGCTCGAAGAGTGTGCGGAGACTCCCGACGCGATGCTCGTCGGTCTGGCGGTTCTGACCTTGTTGTCGGACCTGGCGGAAACCGCCCCGCTGCTGGTGGTGGTCGACGACGCCCAGTGGATCGACCGTGGATCACTGGACGTTCTCTCCTTCGTGGCGCGACGCATGGACAGCGAGCCCGTCACGCTGCTTGTCGGAGTCCGCACCGCGGACGCGCTGCCCGGCTTCGACAAGGGATACGAGCGCCTTGAACTCGGCCCGCTGGACGCCGAGGCGGCCAACCGGCTGCTGGACCGGCAGCCCACGCCGCCCACCGGCCGAACCCGGGTGCGAATCCTCGAGGAGGCGGCCGGCAACCCGCTGGCCCTGGTGGAACTCGCCCACGCCACCGCGATCCTGCACCCCGAGGGCAGTGGCGTGGAGGGCCCGCTGCCGGTCACCGACCGACTGGAGCGGATCTTCGCGGGGCACGCGGCGGACCTGCCAGAACCGACCCGCCGCATCCTGCTGCTGCTCGCGGCCGCCGACGCGGCGGACGCTCAGGCGGCGGCCGTGGGACTTCCCGAGGTGGACGACGAGGCATGGGTACCCGCGGACCGGGCCGGTCTGGTACGCCAGGACGGGGCCGGGATCTCCTTCCGTCACCCGCTCGTCCGCTCCGCCGTCTACCATGCCGCGTCGTTCGAGGAACGCCGGCAGGCGCACCTCGCCCTCGGGGAGTTGCTGCGCGAGGAGCCCGACCGCCGCGCCTGGCACCTCGCCGCCGCGACCATACGCCCTGACCAGGACGTGTCGGCCGCCCTGCAGCAGACGGCCGACCGAGCCCGGCGCCGGGGTGGCTTCGCGGCCGCTGCCGCGGCCCAGGAGCGCGCCGCGGAACTCAGCCCGCGCCGCGAGGACCGGGCGCGCCTGCTGACCGAAGCCGCTGCCACCGCCGTCTTCACCGGTCAGCTCGGCTGGGTGGAACACCTGGCCGCCGCAGTCCGCGAGTGCACCGACGACCAGGCACTGCTGAGCAAGGCCGCGCTGGCCACCGGACAGCTCATGTCCCTGGGCCCCCATCACACAGCAGCCTTCGCCCTGCTCATGCGTGTCGCCGACGAGGCGGCGGACGCCCGGTCGCCCCTCGTACTCGACGCGCTGGCCGCGGCGGCCGTGGTCCGTTACTACTCGGGCGAGGAGTCCCAACAGCGACAGATCCAGAGCCTGCTCTCCCGCATGCCCGACGATGCCGCCAGAGCGGCCCTGCACGTCTGGGTACTGGCCATATCCGACCCCAGCAGCGCAGGAGCCTCCCTCGCACCGGTGCTGCCCGGGCTCATCGCCGAGGCCAAGGGCGACGCCAGTCGCCTGACCGCACTGGCCATCGTCGCCTGGCTGCTGGACCAGACCACCCTCGCCGCCAGGACCTTCGACGAGGCATTCGACCAGTGGCAGGCCCGTGGACAGCTCCCGGACGGACTGGGATGCGCGGCGGGCTGGACCCGCCTGGAGCAGGGCCGATGGGCCGAGGCCCGCTCGGTGGCCGCCGACATCGCGGCAATGGCATCGTCGGCCGGACTCGACCACGCCGAGGCGTGTGCCCAGGCACTCGACGCCACGGTGCTCGCCCTGCTCGGCGAGCCGGCCGACGCGCGACGGAGAGCCGAGCAGGCGCTGGCCCTTGTCGACCCGCTGGAAAGCCGCTCCGTCGCGGTCTTCGCGCGTCGGGCCCTGGGCCTGGCGGCGGTGGCCGACGGCGACTACGACACCGCGTACGCCCAGTTCCGCTCAGCGTTCACCGACGACGGCGATCCGGTTCACTACCACGTCTCCTACACCGTCCTGGCCGAACTCGCCGCGGCGGCCGTCCGCCGAGGCCGACAGGAGGACGCCGCCGAACTGCTGGAACGATCGGCGCGGCGCCTGGGTACGGGCATGTCGGCACGGCTCACCGCACTGATCGACCGGGGCCGCGCCCTGCTCGCCGAACCGGAGCACGCGGAACCGTACTTCCAGGCGGCACTGGCGGACATTACAGGTGAGCAGTGGCCGTTCGAGCGGGCGCAGACACGGCTCGACTACGGGGAATGGCTCCGGCGGCGGCGCCGTATCGCCGAGGCCCGTCCGCTGCTGAGCGCCGCCCTGGAAACCTTCCAGCGGCTGGGCGCTCGGCCATGGATCGAGCGGGCCAAGGCAGAACTGCGCGCCGCCGGCATCGAGGCCGCCGGCAGCGTAGTGCCCAGTGCCTTCACCGAACTCAGCCCTCAGCAGCAGCAGATCGTCCAGCTCGCGGCCCGCGGCCTGACGAACCGTGAGATCGGAGAGAAACTGTTCCTCTCGCCGCGCACGGTCGGCTCCCACCTCTACCGGGTGTTCCCCAAACTGGGCATCACCGCCCGCTCTCAGCTCCGCGACGTGGTCGAAGGCACCCTGTCGGGTGCCATCCCTCATGACCCATGTATGGGCGCGCGAGTACGCGTCTCGGCCCAACACCACCGTCATTGACGGTCCGGACGACGTGTTCGCCCAACTCGACTCCCTCGTTACCCTCCACGGGCGAGCTCACCTGGGCCTAACCGGCGGCCCGGGTGGCAACCGTCGGCGAACTGTCGCTTTCTCGCACTGCACGAAGCCTGTGTCGCAGCGCACTGCGCGGTACCCGCCCTCGACGGTCACCTCGGTGCCGAGCACGAGCGGACGCCCGACCCATCCCTTGCGGGACATCGTCGCCGGCCTGGTCGCCATCACCCGAACCGGCTACCGCGACCTGCTCAGCCCGATGCCGGACGCGGCCGCTCTCGGCCGCGCCGCCTCCTCACAGCGCTACACGTCATCGGCATTGTGGGGCGACAACGTACTGCTCATCGACGACACCTGGACCACCGGCAACCACGCCCAGACCGCGGCGGAAGCTCTGAAGTCGGCCGGCGCGGGGAGCGTGGCAGTCGTCGCCCTCGGACGCCATCTCAACACCAGGTACGGCGACATGGCCACGCATGTCGAGCAGCACGACTTCGGAGCTTCTCGTGGGACGTCTGCGCGCTGCGGCGCTGGAACCACGCCTGAGGCGCGGCTGAGGTCACCTCTTATGAAGCGGTGCCCTACCTGAAGCGGCGGCTCTGACCGCGGACGGTCCCGGCCAGAGCTGAAAGTCGAGGGCGTCCTCGAGGCGGGTGAGAGTGCCGATGTCCGGCAGGACGTCACCGTTGAGAACGCGGGCGACAGTGGAGTGAGCGACGCAGGCGGTCTCAGCCAGGCTCCTCAGGGACAGGCCACGTGATCGCATCATCCTATTCAAGTCGCGGGCGAGCAACAGGCCGCAGTGTGCGCTCAGCGGTGCGTCAGCAGCGAGGATCACCTCGGGCCAGGTGCCGTCCGCTACATAAAACAGTGGGTACTTGTCGTTGTTACTGCGCGGCATGTTCCGATCGTGCCACGCGGCAAAGATCACTTCGGCAGGCCCGCGGGCTGTCGTGGCGTGCCACGGCCGCCCAGGACCGCCGGGCTCGACCGGGCTCTCTGCGCGGCGTCTGGCGCCACCTTCCGCGTCCTGTTTGCTCTGCGGTCAGCTGCCGCCGCCCGAGGGCGCTCCGGCGCCGCCCTCGCTCTGGCACCCATGATTCACGGTAAAGGCCGTGCCAGACGGGACAGTTGGGATGACGTCACTCTGGCGATACGCCAACTCCCCTAAAGCTAAACAGAACCAAGTTTTACGAACGGATCCCACAGTCCTGCACATGGCCTCATCTGCCACTCTCCAGTACATGACGAAACCTCAGATGCGTCTGGCTTCACGATGATTCGGGCAGTGAGTGCGCTCCGCTTCGAGGACAGGTAGGGTGTGCCGCAAGTCGCTTCGGATGCGGATGAGGAGGGTGTGTTGAGCAACGCGACCAGCGGGCCCACGCAGCCGCTCATCGCCCGACTGCGGCAGATCGCGGACGCCGAGCAGACCCGGTGGCAGCAGGCCGAAGCGGCCGTCGCCGAAGCCGAGCGGATCCTGCAGGAAGCACGCGAGGCTCAGCGTGTCGCGGCAGAGCGGCACGCCGCTGTCCTCGCGACGGTCGAAGCCGCCGAAGCCTACGCAGCCGATCTCGACCTCGCCGACACGCAGCACAAGGCCGCCGAGCCCCAATCAGACAGCGCACCCACGGCGGGACCGACGACGCCAGCGGGTCCGAAACCCCGATCAGTCATGCATCTGATCGTGAAGACTCTGGAGCTGGACAAAGCCACCGAGCTCCACGCCATCTACGGGGATGTGCGGCGCCTGCGGCCCGGAACCACCAACAGTGCGGTCCGCTCAGCGCTGTCACAGCTGCACAAGAAGGGCTCCGTGGAGATCGTCAGTCGGAGCGTCTACCGTCTCCTGAAGCTTCCGGAGGACTACCAGACGGACGGATAGAGATCACAACGCATCCATCACCCTAGTGACGCGCACAAAGGCGCCGCCGGAATACTTGGTCGGTCTTCCAGCGGCGCCCGCGACGCGTCAGCTGAGGGCCCACGCATCGGATCCACCCTAAGGCATGCCCGCCCGTTCGTGCAGCGCCATGCCCGCTCGTCCGAGCCAGGCCCTCGCTAGGAAATCCCTGCATTCGCGCACTATTTGAGGGCCCAAAATGACTCTTTTCCTACCGTCCCGTGACGACGGTCTCGGCATAGCGGTTCCCACCCCGTCCGCCTGCGCACCGGCGGGAGGCAGCCGGTGACCATCGCTGGATCCCAGCAACTGAACGCGCTCCCCACCGAGCGCCTCACTCCGCGCCGCCAGCTCGCGGTGGTCGACGCCATCGCCGACCTCGGCGGCCCGGATTGCCGCCCCGTAACTGCCAAGGCTCTTGCCGCCAGACTCGGTATTACGCCGAAGACCATCAGCAGAGCGACCGGGTTCCTCACGCACGCAGGGATCCTCCGTCCCGGCCGGGGCGCATGGGCCGTGACCGAGCTCGGGTACTCCTTGGCCCGGCTGCGGTCCACCCGAACTTGCCGCCCATCTGTGCGCCGACCGGCCCGGGCCGGTCGAGCGTGGACTGTATCTGACGGAATGGATGACGTACGCCCTGCTGATCGAGCGTGACGAGCAGGGACGTTTCACCCTGCCTGCCACGCAGCAGCCTGCGGCACCCTCCGGCCCGGGGCCCTCTGGCCCAATGGGGGTCCTCGACCCCTTGTTGAACGCGTCCGCTGAGCAGCTCTCCGCCCTGCCCGACGCTGAGTTCATCGCCCTGATGAGTGCCTACAGGACGGTCTTCGCGTCCCTCACGCCGACGATCCCGCGTCAGCCCGGCAGCTGACCAGCGCTTACCAAATGAGGGGTGCCTCGGGCCTGCATACGGCCCGCACCCCGGCATGCGCCCCTGCCCGTCCAGTCGTGCGATTCACCCCCTCATGCCGCGCTCGCTCGACCGCGGCGCACCGGAACGCCGGCGCGCCGTGATCACCCCTGCCCATGCGGCGTCATTCACCCCTTCACGCTCCTCCTGTTGCCACGGAGATCATCCATGCCCAAGGTGTCGCATGTATGGAACACCACGATTTCAACCGTTTTGATCCCTCCGTTCGCGCATCCTGTTGTTCACGGATCAGAGCCGGTTGTGCTGGTGCCACCCCGGCGAAGGGCCCTCACAGTGGGAAGCGACCCCTCTCTCGCGTACGCGTTCGACCGTGTCCAGGACGCCTGGCAGACCATGGCCGCATGCGGCGAGTTCACCGAGCAGACCCTCGACAAGTTCGGTCTGCTGCTCAAACGCTGCGAGCGCTATATGCAGCTGCGCGGCGTCGTCGTCCTCGGCGATGTCACCGCCGATCTGGCGGAGGACTTCGTCACCGCCCGCGGCCGCAGCCGCCACGGCCACGTCACCGACTCTGCGGCGGCCACGATGCGGCTACGCCGCTCGGTGGTCCGCACCGCCTACCGCACCCTGCGCGAACTCGGTCTGAGCGACACCGATCCCACCCGGGACATCGTCCTGCCCGCTCGTGCGATCGGTGGTGTCCGGCCGCTGGCCGAGGACGAGGTCATCGACCTGCGCCACCGCGCCTCGTTCGTCACCCGCCCCAGCCGTCATGGAGCCGCCGCCGCGCTCGCGCTGGCCGGCGGTCACAGCGGGGAGATCGGGCACATCCGCGTACGAGACCTCGACGTCAACCGTCGCCGCGTGTGGATGCACGGCTCCACCAAGGTGGACGCCCGCTGGTGCCCCCTGGACGACTGGAGCCTCAACGTCCTGACCAGCCGCGCCAAGTTCGTCAGCGCACGGCAGCTGCGCAAGGAGTCCGCGCCCAACGCCCGCCTGGCCGTGTCCGACCGGCACGGCTCCGACGCCTACCTGCAGGCACGTGCCTGTGTCGCCCTGGGCGACCTCCTCAGGCGCATCGGTCTGGGTGACGAGGAGGACGTCAAACCGTCCTCGATCACCGCGTGGGCCGCGGTCGCGGAGTTCGAACGCACCGGGCGCATCGAGGACGCCGCCCGTCGCCTCGGCCTGCGCTCCCTGGATCGCGCCGCAGCGGTCGTCGGCCACACGTGGCGCACTCCCAGCGCTGAGGACGGGCAGGAGGCGGTCGGTGCCTGACGACATCTTCGGCGACCCTGTCCCTCAGGAACTCCGGCCCAGCAGAAAGCGCCAGCTGAGCGACAAGGAACAGCGCACCCAGCCACAGCGGATCGCGGACTGCCTCGACGAACCCCTCATCTACGAGATGGCCGAGCACCTGCCCGCGCCGGCCAGCCGCGGCTGCCCCCGCCAGTACCCAGCCGTCGTCTACCTCCTGCTCGCCGCTCTGATGACCGTCACCGGCTCCAAACGCTCCGCCGTCGGCACCCTCGACGACAAACAGTGGCGTGCCGTCCGCGCCTCCATACGACGGAACGCCGGACGCACCGCAGCCGCCCTGCTACCGCTCACCGCACCGAGTCGCTTCCAGTACCAGTACGCCGAGCTGAAGCTCCTGGCCCCCAGCATCGATCTGCTCCAGGACCTCTTCGAGCAGCACGCTGTCCAACAGGCTCTGCGCCAGGGCCTGTTCCCGGAGAACGCCACGCGCAACTGGGTGAGGCCCGAGCGGCGCCAGCTCCTCGTCGGCGACGCCACTGTCCCCAAAGCGCCCTCCAAAGCGGAGCACTCCTTCACCGTCGACACCACTACCGGGGAGATGCGCAGGCATCGGGTGGACCCCGCGGCCCGCCTCTACTATGAGAACGGCGAGAAGGAGAAGCGTCCCGCACGGGGCACAAAGTGGTTCTTCGCCTCGGCCCGCGACGACGGCTACTGGCGGCGTGTCATCCTGGCCGTCCGGCATGTCGCCGGCGGTGACTACGAAGACGAGGCCGCCGTCGCCGTCCGTTCCTTCAGCCATCTGAGCAGCCTGCTGCCCGGTTGCATGGGCGTCATTTACGACGGAGCGTTCCGCGGCGTCCACCGCGACGCCCTCGCCCGGCGCGGACTGCTGGTCATCAACCGGCAGCACGGCTCGGTCAAGCCGCGTGCCTACGAACTCCTGCGCTTCGGGCGCTGCCGCCACGACCTGTGGTGCGACCAGGGCCGCATCGCCGAGCGCGTCCTCCTCGACGACGGCACGAGCACCCTGATCCCCGTCCCCATCAGTCGCCTCGAACACCGGCAGGGCCGCACGAAGTCACGCTGGTACCACCTGCTGCTCATCCCCTGCCGCCACGGCGCCCACGCGTACCGCGTCCAGGTCGCGATCACCACGACCCCCAATGACCGCATCGGCACGGACCCGGCTACCGGCCGCAGGCTGAAGAGCGACGCCGAGCGCGACTTCCACCGCGCCGAACACCTTCAACAGATCCCGGAGTCCACCCTCACCCACCAGCAGCTCTACCCCTACCGCAGCGACTCCGAGTCCGTACACAACCAGTTGGACCAGAGCATGTGGAACAACCGCATGATCTCCTACGGCCTCGAACGCCAGAAGGTCTTCCTCCTCGGCTTCGCCCTCGCCCAGAACGCCACCAGCAGACGCGTCTCCCTGGAGCGATCAGGGGCACTGCAGGTGGTGGGAACTGGGCGGAAGCCGGCGTAGTACTGCCGAGAAGATCAGTCGGCGGCTCTCTGCCTGCTTTCTTGCCCCGCCTCCATTGCCGCGGGCGCTGCTGGCCGACTGAAGGCTCGTGCCGTGCCTCGTAGCCACCGGCCGCCACGACGTCACCTGCCGCCTCGGCGCGTAGAGCCGGCAGCGCATCGGCACTTGGGCACTACGGTGCACGTCCTCGATGGCTCGGGCATCTGCTCTTGGACGAGGTTCCCTACGAGATCGTCAAGCTGGTGGAGGGGGCCATCGTGTGCCCAGTGGTGGAGAGTAGTCCGACGACAGACTTGTGGCGGGAGCCGCTCCCCGGTGCCGGTTGACCTCCGCAGCGGGCTTCGGGTCGGCGTCTCTCCGGATCACTCCCGTCATGACCCCGGCCATCGTCCCGAGGAGCGGGCCCCGCCTTTTCAGGGTGTTCCCCGGCTCAGGGCTGCGCGCGGCTGCGGCCGTGGTCGGCGGCGTACGCGGCGAAGACTTCCGCGGGTGTTCCGCCCGTATGGAGGAAACGCTGGTCGAGGATGGTGGCGAGGTCCTTCAGCGCACCGGCGAGCAGGTCACCAGCCAGGCGCACCTCCGGCCGCCGCGCTGCCCGGCCGCGCTGGGCAAGGGCGTCGGCGTAGCCGACCGTGGCCGCGAGCGACGAGTGGTCCTCCCCGTCATGGAAGTAGTACACCTCGGCGTACTGGGTGAAGTCGATACGGACGCGTACGACTTCGGTGGCCAGGCCATCCAGCAGCAGCGCCCCCGCCGTGCAGTCGATCTGCTGCGTCATCGGGGCGGAGTCGCGCAGCAGCGCCAGTCGGACGGCCAGGACCCGCCGGCGGGTGAGCGTCGGGTAGATCTCCAGCACCCAGGAGACCGTGGCCGTCAGCAGGGCGAAGCCGACGAGGGCTTCCAACGGTGAGACCAGGCGCAGCCAGCTGTCCGCAGGTGCGATGTCCCCCAGGCCCAGTGTGGCCACCGTGACGAGCGACAGATAGACGGAGTCCAGCACCGCCGGCTCCTGTGCCGCTTCGGAACCGGGCGAGAAGGTGAACGCCCCGGGCATGTGGGGCCAGTAGACGATGGCCCAGCCGAGGATGACGGTGCCGGCCCACATGACCACCACCGTGACCATGGCGAGCGGCCCGACGAGTCCGACCACTCGCCTGCGCGCCCGGAGACTCCTGGCCAGTCGCCACAGCGTGGTCATCACGAGACGGCTCAGGCCGCCGTGACGGGTGGGGTGCCAGAGGGTGTGGAACAGGTCCCGCAGGGTGATCATGACGAGCCCGGCACCGACGAGCGAGACCAACCACTTCATCCTGTCTCCCATGGTCCGTTCCGTGAAACGGAACCCTCGCCTTCGGAGCCTATGCCGACGACGCCACCGCGGAGCGCCGAATCGCCGCGCTTGCCGGCTCGCACCTGTCCGAAGCGACGACCGGCAAGGGCGGGCTCCCGGTCGACAGGCCCAGATCGGAGAGGGCTCGTACATTGGTAAGGGCAGAAGCCACGCTCCGTGACCACGGAGAGCACGTGATGACAGCGGACATCGATTTCACGGCGTTCTTCGCCACCACCCCGAGTCCGTACCTGGTGCTCGACAGTGACCTGGTGATCCGCTATGCAAACCGGGCGTATCTGCAGGCCATCGGGGTGGCCGGGGAAGAGGTGACCGGGAAGTACTTCTTCGACGCGCTGCCGGAGAACCCCAAAGCTCCGCCCGACCACGAGGGACAGAATCTGAAGGCGTCTTTGCACCAGGTCGTCGACACCGGCACCCCGGACTCTCTGGTGCTGCAACGGTACGACCTCCCTGCCCCCGGACGGCCGCTTGGGTTCCAGGAGCGGTGGTGGTCTTTTGCCCACACCCCGCTTCCCGGGCCCGACGGCCGGGTGAAGTGGGTCGTTCAACGAGCCGAGGACGTCACCGCCTTCGTGCACTCGCCCCGGGTGCGTCGGCTCACCAGTGACTTCACCGAGCGCGAGAAAGGTATGGCGGCTGAACTCTACGTCCGCGCCCGTGAGTTGTACCGGCTGAACCAGGAGCTCCGCCAGGCGAATGCCCGGGAGCGCCAGGTGGCGGTCACCTTGCAGGAAGCCATGCTTGATGTCGCGGACCTGCACCGGCACATCGAGCAGATCGCCGTGCGATACCTGCCGGCGACGACATCACTCAACGTGTGCGGCGACTGGTACGACGTCGTCGACCTGCCACCCGACCGCTTCGCCGTGGCGGTCGGGGACGTCGTCGGTCACGGTCTGCACGCCGCGGCCGTCATGGGCATGCTTCGCAGTGCCCTGAGCGCGGCGATCCGGGCCGTCCCCAGCCCGGCCCAGGCCCTGGAAGTCCTCGGCCTGTACGCCCGCTCCATGGAAGGGGCAACAGCGGCAACTGCTTTCAAGATACTCGTCGACACCCGGAGCAGACTGATCATCTATAGCAGCCGGATGCCGGCGTAGCGCTCCCGGTAGGCGTCCCAGTCGAGCTCGGCTGGAGCCGCTGCTTGGGCCAGTGCCGTCCCTGGAGTTGTCGCGGATCGACTGGGTGGTCGTCGGTGGTGAGAGTGCCCGGCTCACCGGCCGCTGAACTTGGCCCGGGTCCGTGACATTCGCGATCGGTGTGTCGATCTTCGGGTGGCTCTGTTCTTCAAGCAGGTCGGCGGGCTGACCCCGAAGGCTGCTGGCCGCCTGCTCGATGGCCGGGCCTGGGATGAGTATCCCGCCACGGCGTACGTGGTGGGTGCGTGAGGCCCTCGGGAATATCGGAACGCTGATAGCCCGCGGGCCCCTTGCTCAGGGGTGGCCCGCCTTTACGCCGCTCCTTCCTGGCCTGTGAAGTTCACGTCGTCGGTCGCGGCGACATGTTCGGCGGGTGCGGTGAGGTGCCTGGCGGTGTCCAGGGTTTCCCGAATGTGCTGGGCGAGGGGGTGTCGGTCGGGGTCGTTGACCCAGCGGTCGTAGGCGACCTTGAACGTAGCGATCCCGATTTCGGCCGCGAGTGCTGCGGTGGTGGTCTGCAGACCGCGTTCGCGCAGGGCGTGGGCGAGCGTGGCGGAGAGTGCGGCGAGTTTGGCCAGTTCGCGTTCTTGGAGTTCGGGGTTGGCGGCGATGACTGCCTGGCGTTGCCGTGCCAGGTCTGCGCGTTCTTCGAAGACGGGAGCGGCTTCGGTCAGGGCGTGGGTGATCACCTCGAGCGGCGGGAGTGGGACGGGGGCGGTAGCCGTGGCGTCCTCGAGGATGTCGGCGAGGGGGTTGTCGCCCGGGAAGAGGACTTCCCGTTTGTCGGCGAAGTGCCGGTAGAAGGTGCGTTCGGTGAGCCCGGCGCGGGTGGCGATCTCCGCGACGGTGGTGGCGTCGAAGCCCTGGTGGTTGTAGAGCTCCAGCGCCGCCTTCTCCAGGCGGCCTCGTGCGTCGGGTTTCCATCGGCTCATGCTCCGATCCTAGCCCGCGATGACAGAATCTGACATCGGGTGATGACAGGATCTGACATCGCCGCTACGGTGATGACACGAACTGACATCAGGTTCCCCGCCCCTGGGCGGGGTTGCCGCAGCAGGAAGGGCGCACCATGCGCGTATTCGTCACCGGAGCCTCCGGACACGTCGGCTCCGCCGTCGTTCCCGAACTCCTTCAAGCGGGACACCAGGTCGTCGGCCTGGCCCGCTCGGACAAGTCCGCCGCCGCGCTGACGGCCGCCGGTGCCCAGGTGCACCGAGGCGACCTCGACGATCCCGACGGCCTCGCCGCGGCCGCCGCGGCGGTCGACGGCGTCATCCACCTGGCCTTCAAGCACGACGCCATGTTCGCCGGCGACTTCGACAGCGCGGTCACAGCGGATCTGCGCGCCATCGAGACGCTCGGAAACGCGCTCGCCGGCACCGGCAAGCCTCTGGTGACCACGTCGGGAACCATGCTGCTCGCCTTCGCGGGGCTGGAAGACGCCGCCACCGAGGCCGACGTGATCGACGCAGGGCCGCGGATCGACGCCGAGAACGCGGTGGTCGCTCTTGCACAGCGCGGCGTCCGGTCGTCTGTCGTCCGGCTTGCTCCGACCGTGCACAGCACGCTCGACCACAACGGCTTCATCCCGACCTTGATCTCCCTCGCCCGCGCCAAGGGCGTCGCCGCCTACGTCGGCGACGGGGCAAACCGCTGGCCCGCCGTGCACACGCTCGACGCGGCCCGCCTGTACCGGCTGGCGCTGGAATCCGCGCCGGCGGGATCCCGGCTGCACGCCGTCGACGACCAGGGGATCGCCTTCCGGAAGATCACCGAGGCCATCGGCCGCGGGCTGAACGTGCCCGTGGTCAGCATCCCGTCGACGCAGGCCGACGCCCACTTCGGCTTCCTCAGCGCCCACGCCACGGCCGACAACCTGTCCTCGAGCACGCTGACCCAGGACCTCCTCGGCTGGAAGCCCGTCCAGCCCGGCCTCCTCGCAGACCTCCGTCAGGGCCACTACTTCGACGTCCCGGCGAGCACCACACGCTGAGCCCGCCCCACCTCCATCCCGCCCTGTCCCCGCGCCGCATCCGGGCCCTGCTCGGTTGATCACTCAGCCAGCCGGGCTTGCTCGAAGACCTGGGGTGCGGCGAGGACCTCACCGCACCGACGGCCTGATCACCCTCCCGTGTCCCGGACCGCCAACCATTCTTAGGGAAGAACCATGCCCCGCTCCCGTCCCGCGATCGACAGCGAACTGGCCGCAGCACTCCAGGCCATGCCGATCGGACCGAACGGCGTCTTCGACCTGACCGACATCCCCGCCACACGCCAGGCCGTCCGCGCGCTCGCTGAATCCATCGCCAGCACCATCCCCGACGAACCCACCGTCACCACCGACGAGATCCACGTGCCGCGCGCCGACGCCCCCGACGTTCCGGTCCTCCTGCTGCGTCCGCAGAACGCGCCCGGACCGCTGCCGGTCATCATGTGGTTCCACGGCGGTGGGCAGGTGCTCGGCTTCGCCGCCCAGGACGCCCCCTGGCTCAAGCAGCTGAGCGCGGCACTGGGCTGCACCGTCGCCGCCGTCGACTACCGCCTGGCCCCGGAAACCCCCGCGCCCGGCGCCGCCGAGGACGGATACACCGCCTACCGGTGGATCAGCGACAACGCCACCGATCTCGGCCTCGACCCCACCCGGATCGGCCTGGCCGGCCAGAGCGGAGGCGGAGGCATCGCCGCCGCCACCGCCCTTGTGATCCGCGACCGCGGCGCAGTGACCCCCCTGTTCCAGATGCTGATGTACCCGATGCTCGACGACCGCAACACGACTGACTCGAGCCGAGAGATCACCGACATCGGCATCTGGGACCGCGCGACCAACCTCCTGGCCTGGCAGGCGATCCTCGGCGACCGCGTCGACACCCAGGACGTCACGTCCTATGCCGCCGCCTCCCGGGCGACCGACGTCGCCGGCCTGCCCCCGACCTTCATCGGCGTCGGTGAACTCGACGTCTTCCGCGACGAGAACCTCGACTACGCCGCGCGCTTGCGCGCCTGCGGCGTCCCCGTCGAGCTGCACCTCTACCCCGGCGCCTACCACGCCTTCGACCTGTTCGCCCCGCAGTCCCATCTCGCGGAGAGCTTCCGCCATACCTGGAACAGCTACCTCGCCCGGCACCTCACGAAGGCCCCGGCAACGCTGACTGCTTCGTAACACCTCTGACGGCGGGCCCTGTCCTGAATGCGAGAGCTGGCACAGGCAGCGCCCGACCTCAACGCCGAGAAACCCTTCGTCACCATCACCAGCCCGACAGCGAGCCGCTTCAGGTGGCAGCCGACGTCCGTCCCGGCTGGAGCGCGGTCATCCGCGGCCACGAACTGGGCAAGCGATCGGCCACCTTCACCCGCCGTGAGGGCGGCAAGATCGTCGAACAGCTTCGGTTCGTCGCGGTGTAACACGCACACGGAGCGGTTCGCTTGCGGGCGCTCACCGAGGGCCCAGTCTGGTGATCAGCCCCCTCGCAACCGCCATCTCCCTCACGCAGATGCGGCCCGGTCGGCTGACTCGCAGCGGACACGCCACCGCCTCCACCGGCAGGCACTCAGACTGCACTTGCCCACGAGCCGAGAAAGGCTTCCAATGCTGATGTCAAGCCGCTGCCGTGACAGGTGGTGTGGCTTGGTAGCACGCCCCCGTCGCGGATCATGGCCCACAGGACGTTGACGCGGCGGCGCGCGAGCGCCAGCAGCGCCTGCTTGTGTCCCTTCCCTTCGTCCCTCTTGCGCTGGTAGTTGTCCGCGTACAAGTGAACGTGCACCACCTCGTACGGATGAGAGTGCACCGTTCTTGATGCGGTGAGGGGCAAGGGCCACGAGTCTGCTGCTGTCGGTTCGGGGTGGCAGAGGGGCGGCTGACGGTGGTTTTGGATCCGCATCGCTGGCTGGAGCTTCGGCGGTCTTGCCGGACCCGCCCCATCTGGCAGTACTGGACACGTCCCGGCGTTGTCAGGGCTGCTCCCACCCTTCCCGGCATCACCCGGATCAGGCTGCCCTCAGCTTCAACGCCACTGCTGCGACAGCGGGTTGGTGCAGGTCTTCCACCTCCACTCGAACCAACAGCGCCTCACGGCGCAAACCGAATGTGAGACAGGGCCGTTCGTTTGACAGACCCGCGCCAGCACGTTGTGCGAATGGTCCCGGCACGTCGGGACCTGGAGTGCGTGATCGTCAGTTTTCGGTGTCGAGTTGGATCTGCTCGATGTCGTTGTCCAGGAAGGTGGTCAGGTCCTGGGCTTCGGTGTAAACGGCCTCTTGTTCCAGGGCTGTGAGGGGGCGCAGGGAGCTGATGCGGAGTTGGTGGTCGCGCACGGTCCACGTGGCGGTGACGCGTCCGTCAACAAGGACGGTGCGGTGGCCTGTGACGGACAGACCGAGGTGGGGGGCGTCGATGATGCGGCTGCGGTCGTGGTAGCCGAGGATGGCGTTGTCGAAGGCCGGGAGGAACCGGACAGGGGCGGGAGTGTCAGGGTGGGGACGGGGTGCGTCGGGCAGGTCGAGCAGTTCGCGGCCGCGTTCGTCACGGAAGACGATGAGTTCTTCTCGGGCGGCTTTGACGGCGACGGGAAGGCCGGCGAGGCCGCACCAGGCACGTAGGTCCGCGCTGGCGGCAGGCCCGTACGCGGCGAGGTAGCGGCGCAGCAGTTGCTGTCCGACAGGATCACTGCCATCGACGGGCAGGGGGTCCAGGTCCCGTTCCAGCCAGGTACTCAACGGCAGGTTGCGTACGCCGGCGGTCTGGTGCCACAGGCCGCGGGGCGGGAGTTGGGCCATGGGGATGAGGGCTGCGATGAGCAGCTCGCCCAGGACACGGCGTGGTGGGCCAGGCCAGCGGTCTTCGAGAGCTTGTACGAGCTCGGTCATGGTGCGGGGCTGGTGGTCGGCCATGACCGCGCGGCCGGCTGCGGCGACCTCGTCCACGTCGATGCCGGCCAGTTCACGCCGGTATGTTCCCAGCACTCGCTGGCGCAGCATTGTGTCGTGGCGGGCTCGCCAGGTGACCACGTCGTCGGCGGTGACGAGGTGGACGGTGCGCCGCATCAGGTGAGTGCGCACCACCACGCGACCGGTCAGCGCATCGTCCAGTTGCTTGGGCTTGAAGCCGGACAGGCGGGACCACAGCCCGGTGAAGGGTTCCTGAGGATCCTGTGCCTGCAGGCCGCACAGATGGGCCACTGCCTCCGACACGGATGTGTCGCTGCGCTTGAGCAGGTGCTGACGGGCGAGGGCGGCGCGATTGAGGGCACGGGCGTCAAGAACAGTCATGGCATTCTCACGCGGGCGGCTCGCTCGTGGGACGGGCGTCGGCGCAGGTTCGTGTGGGTGAGGGAGGGAGGTACGTAGGAGACGTCCAGAGGGCTGATGTCGGTGCCGGGCGGGACGATTGCGTCGATCTTGTCGAGGATGTCGTCGCCGAGGGTGAGGGTGGCGCCGACGAGCAAGTCGTCCAGCTGGTCCATGGTGCGCGGGCCGATGATGGCGGCGGTGACGTCGGGGTGGCTGGTGGCGAAGGCCATGGCCACGTGCGTGAGGGAGTGGCCGGTTTCCTCGGCGAGGGTGAGCAGCTGCTCCACCGCGTCAAGCTTGCGTTCGTCGGTGAGGTGCCGGGAGACCCACTGCATGCGGGCGTTGTCGGGCCGCGGGGCGTTCTTGCGGTAGCGGCCGGTGAGCAGACCCATGGCCAACGGACTCCATACCAGAACGCCCAGGCCGTAGCGGCGGCAGGTGGGCAGGACCTCCCGCTCGATGCCGCGGTTGAGTATGGAGTAGGTGGGCTGCTCGGTTCGCAGGCGGTGCAGTCCACGCTGCTGGGACACCCACTGGGCCTCGACGATTTCCGAGGCTGGGAGGTTGGAGGAGCCGATCGCGCGGACCTTCCCGGCACGCACGAGGTCGGTGAGCGCGGAGAGGGTCTCCTCGATGTCGGTGTGCGGGTCGGGGTGGTGGATCTGGTAGAGGTCGATGTAGTCGGTTTGCAGCCGCTTGAGTGAGCCCTCGACCGCCTGGACGACCCAGCGCCGGGAGCTGCCCATGCGGTTGGGCTCCTCGCCCATCGGTCCGTTGAACTTGGTTGCCAGCACGACCTCGTCGCGGCGCCCTTTGAGGGCCTTTCCGACGATCTCCTCGGTCTCGCTGTAGCCATACACATCGGCGGTGTCGACAAAATTGATGCCCGCATCCAGCGCCTGGTGGATCATGCGCACGCAGTCGTCGTGATCAGGATTGCCCATTTTGCCGAACACCATGGTGCCCAGGCAGTAAGCACTCACTTCGATGCCGGTCCGTCCCAGCTTCCGCATCCTCACGGCCCCGTTTCCTTCCGCTGCTGTACGTGTTCGGTGCCTGCGCCGTCCGGGCCGCCCGTGCGGCTGCGGCGGCCCGGACGGCGCAGGCACGTCAGGTCGGTCGGTAGGTTCAGCCGTTGTACGGAGCGGTGACGTCCAGGACCCAGGTAATGCCGAAGCGGTCGGTGAGCATGCCGTACAGCGGTGCCCACTGCGCAGGCTCCAGCGCACGCACGATGATCGAGCCCTCGGCGAACTTGCCCCACAGGGCGCTGATCTCCTCGGCGTCGTCGCCGCGCACGGAGACGAAGAACGGGTTCTCGCCCTGGTTCCAGGGCAGCTGCGAGGGCACGTCGTAGGCCATGACGTGGAAGCCGTTGTCGCCGGCCACCTCGCCCCACATCACCCAGTCCGCCTCGGCCTCGTTCTGGACGGCGCCCGCGTCCTTGTAGGTGACCGCGACAGTACGTCCGCCGAAGACGGACTGGTAGAAGTCCAGCGCCTCACGTGCAGTGCCCCGGAAGTTCAGGTGAGTGGTGGTCTTGAAAGGCATTGACCTGCTCCTTGCTCCATGTGATGAATACGCCGCCGGCCATCCAAGATCCAGCGGCGGCCGTCGTGACCAGGAGCGATGCCTCCCGAACGACTCGTATGCCACGATGGCAGAGTTAGAGGACAGGTTGTGTCCTGTACTGCTGGGAAGCGGGTGTCATGCATAAAACGTCCTCGCGGCTGCTCGCGCTGCTCTCCCTGCTTCAAACGCACCGTGACTGGTCGGGAGAGGATCTCGCCGAACGTCTCGACATCACCTCGCGCACCGTGCGCCGTGACATCGACCGTCTACGTGAACTCGGCTACCCGATCACCACCGTCAAGGGACCGGCCGGCGGTTACCGACTGGAGGCCGGCACTACCCTGCCACCCCTGCTGTTCGACGACGGCCAGGCCGTCGCCCTGGCCGTCGCGCTGCAGACTGCGGCCGCCGGCACCACCGTCGCCGAAGACGCTTCCCGCGCCCTGGCCACCCTCCGCCAGGTCATGCCACCCCGCCTTCGCCACCACATCGACCTGCTGCGCGCCACCACCGCGGTCCAACCGCCCGCGGCTCATGACACCCTCCAGGTCGCGGCTCAGGTCCTGATGGACCTGAGCCGCGTCATCCATGCCCGCGAGGAACTGCGCTTCGACTACGCCCCAAGCTCAAGCACCGCCGATCACCCTCGCCGTGTACAACCCCACCACCTGGTCACCTGGCGTCATCACTGGTACCTCGTGGCCTGGGATCTCCATCGCGAGGACTGGCGTACCTTCCGCGTCGACCGCATCCGGCCCCGCACACCCACCGGCCCCCGCTTCACCCCTCGTGAACTCCCCGGCGGCAACGTCTCCACCTTCATCACCAGCCGATTCCGCGGCAACGACGGCACCACCATCGACTGGCCCTGCCAAGGCGAAGTCATCCTCCGCCTCCCGGCCGCCAACGTCGCACCCTTCGCCCAGGACGGAATCGTTGAGGAACTCGGCCCCCGCCACTGCCGACTCATCCTCGGCTCCTGGTCATGGACCGGACTCGCCGCCGCCATCGGACGCTTCGACACCGATATCGAAGTCATCGGCCCACCGCAACTGGCCACCGCATTCGGGGACCTCGCCGCCCGCTATGCCCACGCCGCACGCACCACAGGACCAGAGACCGGCCCGGCGCGGTGAGAACAGAACTCACGGCATGACCATGCCGGCGGACCGGCAAGCCGATCTGGACCGGCTGGACTCGACCCCCGGCATCGGCCGGCTTGCCGCAGAGATCATCTTCACGGAGACGGGAGGGGACACGACGCGTTGCACCTCGCCTCGTGGATCGGTGTCCGTCCTGGCCAGAACGAATTAGCGGGGGTGAACAGTCCGGCCGCACCCGACAGGGCAACAGCAACCTCAAGAGAGTCCTGCGTCGCTCCCGGATACGTCACCACATCGCTGGCCGAGGAAGCGATGCGCGCGGGCAACTTCTCCGACAAGGACATCACCCACCGCACACCGCTGGGGCGCATGGCCGAGGCGGAAGAGATCGCAGATGTGGTCGCCTTCCTGGCATCGCCTCAGCCTCATGCATCACCGGCACACGGATCGAGGTCGACGGCGGCGGGCTGGCTGGCTGGCTGGCTGGCTGGCTGGCTGGCTGGCTGGCTCACGGTGGCAGGTGACCGCCTCAGCCTCGATCTGCTCTGAAGATCCTCGTCCGATCAGCCGTCGGTGCGGGGTTCGAGGGTCATGTCGTAGTCGAGCTGGGTGAGTTGGCCGAGGGTCTGCGGGTCTGCCGGGACTTGCGGATGCGGTTGATGAAGTGGTCGGCGCCGAGGTCCTGGTAGGGGGTGTCACCGGTGAGGATGTGCCAGACGGCGACGAGGATCGAGTGCTCGACGGCGACGAGGGCGCGTTTCTTGCCCCGGTGGCCGACCAGGCGCCGGAACTGGGCAGCGAGGTAGGTGTTCTTCGAGCGGGCCGCTGCGGCGGCAGCGTTGCCCAGGGCTCCCTTGAGCCAGGCATTCACCGTGGCGGGTGCGTCCGCTGGTGACCTTGCCGGCGGATTCGTGGTTGCCCGGGCAGGCCTCGGACCGGGAGGCGAGGTGGCCGGCTGTGGGGAAGCGCCGCATGTCGACCCCGATCTCCGCGACCACGAGTTGGGCTGCGGTGAGACTGATTCCCGGGATGGTCACCAGCAGCTCCAGCTGGCGCCGGTAGGGCTCAAGGCGGCGGTCGATCTCGGTGGTGAGCCCTTTGACCGTGGCTGTGGCGGCGTCAATGCGTTACCTCTGCTCGACTCCCCGCAACGGCCGCGGCCATGCTAGGTTATAGGTCGACCACTAATTCAGGAGTGAAGATGACAGTCCAGGAAGACGACGCCGCCCGCCGCACCGCTGCCCAGCACGCCGTGGCAGAGCACCTGCGCCTCACCGCTGCCGGACAGACCGAGGAGTGGGTGAAGCTGTTCACCCCGGACGCGGTGCTCGAGTTCCCGTACGCGCCGGCCGGCGTGCCCCAGCGGGTAACGGGGCGAGACGCCCTGCGTGCGCACATGAGCAACTTTCCCGAGACCTTTGACGTCGAGTTCGTCGACCTGGTGTTCCACGAGACGGCCGATCCGAGTCTGGTGATCGCCGAATTCCGCTCGACGGGCACGGCGCTGCCGACCGGCAAGCCGTACGAGCAGACATGCATCTCCGTCGTCCGGACCGATGACGACGCGCGCATCACCCACTACCTGGACTACTGGAACCCGCTGGTGGCGATCGAGGCGCTCACACCCCACGACGTGCCGTCCGACCCTGACCTCAGCGTGACTTTTGGAGGCTGAGGGGGAAGCCTGTTTAACTGATCGCCATGCCCGCCGCCGGTACCAGCACGAAGAGCGACGAACGACGTCGGACCATCATGGCCGCCGCGGTCGATTGCTTCGCGCAAAAAGGCTTCTACGGTACGACTACGCACGAGATCGCAGACTGGGTCGGCATCTCCCAGCCGTATCTCTATCGCCTGTACCCGAACAAGGAAGCGCTGTTCGCGGCGGCGGTCGACCACGTGTCCGTCGTCATGACCGAAACGCTGGTCGCCCACTCGCCGGCGTCGGGTGGGGCCGGGTCGGCGCCCGAGGCGGCGCTGGATGCGGCGCGCGGCGCCTACGCCGCGCTCGTCGCGGACCGCAACATCCTGCGTTTCCTCATGCACGCGAACTGTGCCGCCGGCGAGCCGCTGGTAGCAGAGGCCGTGCGCCGGTGCTACGCCAAGCAGGTTGACACCGTTCGGCAACTGCTGGGCGACGACGACGCCGTGCGGCGCTGGTTCGGCGCCGGAATGCTCGACAACGTAGTCGCCGTGCTGGGTCTGGCCGACATCGATGAGCCGTGGGCGCACGTCCTCGCCGCTCGATGACCCGACACCGGCAGTTCGGCGATGAGGGCCGGGTCTTCCTCGTAGGCGAGCTCGGCCGCTGGAACTCGGCTTCTTCGCCCAGCCGCGGGCAGGCTTCTTCCGGGTCAGCCTCCTCCCGGGCGGGCATCGGGGCGACGACTGCGGCGGCCTCCGCCGCGGCCCGGTCCTGCCTGGCCACCCGGTTCAGGACCGCTCGGCGATCACGAACTCCTCCCGCTCGGCCTGGACCTCCTGCAACTGCCTGGCCAACTCCACAGCGAGCGTGTCCAGTTCACTCCGGCGAGCCGTGATCCGCTCCAGCTTCCGCGTCCCCACCCTCTTAGCCTTGATCCACCGACGTGTCTGAAAGTGATCTTCTGACGGGTTTCCGAGCCGGTGTTGGATCGGCCGATGGGCATGGGCATGGGCATGCTGTATCCGCTGGTTGCCCAGCTTTTCCACGTTTCGGTTCTGGTCGGGTCCTGGCGGGCGGGGTGGGCAGGGGCTGTCAGGCGGGTTCTGGTGGGCGGTGGACGGTGTCGAACAGCGTGTCCAGGCGTGCTGCCGTCGCCGGTTATGCGGTAGGTGCAGGGTGATACGGCGGGCGGAGCGGGCGATCCGGGCGGGGACACGGATCAGGTGGGCGCGGAGGGTGGCGGTGGTGGCCTTGGCGTGGAAGGCGGAGGCCAGTGAGCCGGTGGCGCGTAGCAGGTTGTAGGCCATCGCCCACAGGGTGAGCCAGGCGGCGTTGGCGTTGAAGTGCCCGGAGGGCAGGTGGGCCAGGGCGGAGGCTTTGTTGTCGGCGATGACCTGTTCGACGACGGCATGGTGACGGTGTTCCCGCTCGGCCACGAGTGTCGGCGCGGGGTTGTCGGTGAAGAACGGGTGGTGGCGCCAGACGGGGAACAACTCGCCCTGCTCACCGATGACGGCGGGTTTGGCCAGGTCACGGACGCGGCGCACGATCAGCCGTGCGGTGACTCGCTCGCTCTTCTTGCGGCTGGCGAACGCGGTGTACGCGGGTATCTCGGCGACTTCGGCGTCGGAAACGAGGACGCCGGTCTCAGGGTCGGGCACGGCGGTGGGGTAGGTGATCTGCTGCCAGGCGGTGGCGGGGATGGCGGCGATGGCCCGTTTGACGGAGGGGTTCATCCCGGTGGTGATGGAGAAGCGGGCGCCGGCCCGGCGGCAGGCGGCGATGACACCGGCGTTGTAGAACTGGGAGTCCGCGCGCAGGATGCGGGTTCCGGTGCAGCCTGCCTCGACGGCGGTGGCTAGGGCCTCGGCGGCGAATTTCGGAGCGCCGCGGGAGTCGGCGGCTTTGCCGCGGCGCATCCGTACTGTGGCGATCACCGGCCGGGAGGCAGGGGTGCAGATGGTGGCAAGCAGGGGGTGCAGGGTGCGGATGCCCTTGAACCGGCCGTACTCGGCGCCCTGCTTGGTCCGGCCGTAGACGCGTTTGTGGGTGGAGTCGATGTCGATGAACGGCTTCTCGCCGGAGCCGAGCAGCAGCGGGGTGTGCGCGGCCAGTTCACCGAGGAATCTGCGGTGGACGGCGTGGAGTTGGAGGGCGTGGCCGTCGGTGAACGCGCGCAGGAACGTCCCCAGCGTGGACGGGGCGCGGATACCGCCGAACACGGTGGGCATCGCACCGTGCCGCAGGACGTCCAGGTCGTCGATGCTGCCCGCGCCCACGACCATGCCGCCCACGATGCTGGTGACCTTGGCGTCCGCCGCCGCACCCGCGCCGTTCTTCGCCCCGGTCAGCTTCACCTTCCCCGCGATCAGCCGCGACAGCCCGCACCGCTCGGCCAGCCGCATCACCGGGACCAGCCCGGCATGCGCGATCAGATTCGCGTCATCGAACGCAGCGGAGACCGCCGCCGGAGTGTGGCAAACTTTTGCCTTGCCGAGTGTGCGTGATGGTTGTGCGGTAACTCCCATCTTCGCAGGTCAGCAGGCACCTCTCTTCGATTCCTTATCCACAGGACACGGGCTGACCGGTAGCCCCCGGCTCGTGCCTGCCCCGTGGCGACCGGTGACACGGGAGCGGTGGAGCGGCTGCTGCGGCAGCAGTTGGCGTACACGCCGCCGACATGAGGGAGAGTCCGTGCCCCGGGCTCGTCGGAGGGCACGGACGCACTGGCTACGCCTGCACGATGCGCTCCACCAACTCCGGGACCCATTCCACGTACTCGACCTCTGCGCCACCGTGATGGCGCGCGTACAGGAACCGACCGGTGGCGCTGGCGCTTTCCGGTGTGGTGATCTCGGCGCCGGCGGTCGCGAGCGTCTTGGTCAGGGTATCGAGGTCGTCGACGATCACGGTGGCGCTGGCGTGGGAATAGCGGGCACGCTCCGCAGGCGGCCCTGCGATGACGAGGAAGTCACCGATCGCTGCGAGTTCGATGGAGTCGAAGGCGAAGCGGAGATCGGGTTCTGCACCGGTCAGTTCCCGCAGCAGTGCCAGCGACTTGTCCAACTCGTCGGTCCACAGGCGTGCGTACGTCTTGAGAATGGTCATGGCGTGTCCTCACGGTAACTTGTGAATACCTGGGAACCGTAGGAGAGTGAAGAGGTCAGAGGGAAGAACGCACTTTTGCGAGAGAAGGGCACCTGGTGGTTACCGAAGAGGTCAGGCGCGCTTCGGAGGACGCCGATGTGACGCGCGCCCACTCCCTGGCGCGTGAGATCTTCTCCGGCATCGCGAACAAGTGGACGCTGCTGGTGGTCAGCATCCTCGGCGAGCGCACCCTGCGCTTCACGCAACTTCGCGGTGAGATTGAGGGCATCAGCCACAAGATGCTCACGCAGACGCTGCGCGGCCTCGAACGCGATGGGCTCGTCGAGCGCACCGTCTACCCGACCGTGCCGCCGCGCGTGGAATACACGCTCACGGACGCGGGTCAGGCGCTGCGGCACACCGTCTACGGCATGTGCGCATGGACTCGCCGGTACCTGGAACACATCGAGGAATCCCGCGAACGATTCGACCGGGCGCCACAGACCGCGGCCACGTCCGTCAAGAGCCGACCGGCGTCAGCCGGTCGCTAATGATGCGAACCGCGCTCTCGTGACCGCCTCGACCATCCGCGCCAACTGGCGAGGGAGCGCGAATGCCGCCGAGGCAGGTCGGCATGGCACCGTGCCGCAGCCGGCCGGCGTCTTCGATACTGTCCGCCCCGGTGCACATCGCTGCGATCAGCGACATCACCTCCGCGTCCGGATTCGCCCCGCCACCGTTATCCGCGTCAATGATGCGTATCGACTCCCGGGCCAGCGCCACCAGCCGGGCCCGCTCCGCCAGACGGACCACCGGGACCAGACCGGCGTCCGCCATCAGGTTCAGCCCATCGAACACGGCGGAGACCGCCAAAGCGGCATCGAAAGATCGCATCTCGCGGATGTTCTCCCGATCTGTAGATATGAAGCCGTAGGAAGTTCCACCGTCCCAGCTCAGAGGGCATCCGCGCTGTCATATCTGGCTACTGGACCGACCATCAGCCGGTGGATCGAGGCTTAGGCTCTCCCGGCGTACCGGCCAGCCACGGATCGTAGGAGCGCCACAGCGGTCGGCGCATCAGAAGCCGAGGACCGCCCCGAACGACATGTCAGACGATCTTCGCCATGGACACCGGCCGACGACCAACGCGAGTAGCTCTCCCGACCCTCACACCAGACCCGTGACCAGCACCTCACGATGCACGCCACTCAGTGCCCGTCAGCCCCGAACGCGGTTCGCGGCCCGGCCGTGGGCGCCGGCCAGCACGGACGTGGCCGGGGCGGTGCCGGGGCAGTGCGGGCATGCCCAGGTCCACGCTGCCTGGGGCGGCGGCCCGGTGGGCCTGGGCGCGTTTGCTGCGCAGGAACCTCAGAGTGAGGTCGAGTCCTTCGACCTCACCGCGCCAGCCTTCGTCGATCGCGCGTTGACGGCGGGTCAGCAGGTCGGTCTCCAGTTCGTCGAGGCGGGGCAGCATCTTGGGGTTGATCGACAACATCGGGCAGCGGATGCAGGCGTGCTCGTGCGCGCAGGGCGTGCCATAAGGGCGTCCGCAGGAGCCGAGTTCGACCTTGCGCTTGTCGAAGTGCTCCTGGAAGTCGCTCCACTCCTCGTCGGTCGGCCGGCGGTACTCGGTGGGCGGCCGCTTGGCCCGGCGATGGTCAAGGAATTCGGTGTAGTGGGCGATGACGTCCTCGTCGAAGACGTCGACGTAGCCGCGGGTGGTCTGGACGTCGAGGTGGCCGAGCAGGGCCGCGCCGATGTGGATGGGCAGGCCGTTGTTGACCAGGTCGGTGGCGAACAGCCTGCGGAAGTCGTGCGGGGCGAAGCGGATCTCGGCGAACTCCGGGTGTGTGGGGATCAGGGCCTTGGCTGCGTTGAGGACGATCTGGCGCACTCCGCTGACCGACAGCGCGCGCTGGGTGCCGCTTTGCACTCGCTGGAAGAGGTAGGGCAGCG
This sequence comes from Streptomyces sp., assembly GCF_019510245.1. Taxonomy (GTDB): domain Bacteria; phylum Actinomycetota; class Actinomycetes; order Streptomycetales; family Streptomycetaceae; genus Streptomyces. The sequence goes on from NZ_JAEKKT010000140.1 coordinate 141,671, forward strand.
GTTCGCACCAGGTGCGTTCGCTCTGGTCGTAGCGGGGGCAGACCGGGACGGTCCCGTACCCCTCGCGGTGGCGGCGGATGATCTGCGCGGTGACGTGGAACAGCTCGGCTGACATGGGGATGACGCGCTCGCGGTCGCTCTTGGACGGGCTGATCACCAGCAGGGCGACGACCTCGCCGTTGGGGCGCTGGTATTGCCGGACTCTCAAGTGGGTCAGCTCAACGAGTTCTTCGCGGCGCAGGCCGGCCAGGCGGAGGGTCTCCACCACGGCCCATTGCCAGAAGGCGTTGTTCTCCTCGTGCGTGAGGCGTACCAGTTCGCCGCTGTCCCTGTTGATCGCTCGGATCGGTTCAGAGTCGAGGAGTTCGGGTCTGCGAACGGTGGACTCGCTGGCGGCGCGCTGCCAAGCAACACCGTCGACGGTGAACTGCTCACCGAGCCGGGCCGTCTTCGCCGCCTCCAGCAGGATGCGCAGGCGGTGCCATTCGGTGGTGACGTGCTCGGAGAGGATCGCCAGCAGCGGCTGGCGTTCGCGGGTGCGGTTGGCCATCCGCTCTTGCAGGCGGCGCCGGCGGATGTGGAACCAGCGTAGATCGGCGTCCCTGATCGGGCAGGGAGCCACCCAGCGTCCCCAGCGTTCGGGCTCGGCCGCCGACCAGGTCTGCAGGTCCAGGTAGAAGGCGCGGACGGCGAGGAAAGGGCCGTCGATGTGCTGGCGGGGCTTGCCGTCCTGGCGGACGAGCAGTCGTTCCTTCCAGGCTTGGACGATCTCTTCGCTCAGCCGCAGGTCGGCCTGGTCCGGGTTGATCTCTTCGACGATCCTCCAGAAGTACCGGACCAGGTTGCGCACCAGGTTGTCCAGCGTGCCGTAGTCGACCTCGACGGCGCGGCGGCGGATGTAGTCGACCAGCAGGTCGCGGATCTCGCGGTTGCGCAGTTGGTGGCGGTCGACCAGGTCGTCGACGGACTGGCGGCCGCGGACCCTGGCGTCCTGCAAGGTCTGCGGGACCCAGGCCGGCAGGACACCCATGTCGCGCAGCAACGGCCAGGCAGCGGCGATCCCGCATCCGGGATGGGCGTTGGCGTAGTGCACGAGCGCGCCCGGGGTCAGGTCGGCCAGGCTGATCCCGTAGACGGTCAGGGCCCGGCACAGGTGCCGGATCGCGCTCTTGCGTCCGTCGGCGCTGACGGGGTGCCGTTGCAGCCGGGTGCGGAACTCCTCCAGGAGCGGATCACGGCTGAGGGCCAGGAACTTCTCGGTGTACTGCGGAGGGCTGGTGGCCCGGAAGGCGTCCTCGGTTGGCTGGATCGGCCGCATGGCGAAGGCGATCCCGGCAGCCCGGGTGAGCCGGCTGATCCACTTGGAGTGGCCGTCGGCCAGATTGGCGACCACCTGGCCGGGCTGGTTCAGGCCGGCCGCCTCCCATCGTTCCTGCCAGGTCTGCTCCGGTTCGGCGGCCAGCTGCTGCAGCAGGCGGCGCATGCCGTGCTTGTAGTCGGCCTGGGTGTTGCGGTTGACATCGGTGAACTCCTCGGCGACGAGCGCGACGATCTGGTCGATCGTGGCGGACGACAACTCCCCGAGCGGCCGTGGCGGCCGGTTCGGGACCGGCGGCGGTTCCGGCACGATCTGGGTGAGCTGCCCGTCCGGCAGCAGGGTGGCGGGCTCGGCGGCATGGCGGCGGATCCGGTTCGAGGTCAGGTGCGGGCGCATGCTCGGCCCGACGGCGCTATCGGTCACCGAACACCACCGCAATGTCGTCGGCGTCGTAATTCTCTGACCACCGGGCTGGGTCTGCAGGCCGTCGGTAATGTTCGGCGAGCTGATCGAGCAGGTCGTCCAGGCGCACCGCCGTGTATAGAGCGGTGGTGTTGATATGCGCGTGCCGCAGGATGGTCTGCACCTCTACCAGCGTCAACGCCGGATCGCGCCATCCGTGTGGCAGCGGTATGCCGAAGATCGTGCAGCGTCCAGTTCGTGCCCAGTCGCTCACCGGCGCGCTGAAGAATCCGGCGCGCTGCCCAGTAACTCAGTGTCCGGGGCTCGCCCCGCCGGGTGCGCCAGACGGGTTCGTCACCAGCGGGCAGACCCGCTTCCTCCAGGTAGGAGGCCAGGTAGGCCAGGGCGTCCGGGGAGACAGGGACCGTCTGCCGCAGTTACACCGATGAAGGCGGCCGCGGTCTGCAACTCGTCGCCGCCCTGTCCCGGCGCTGGGGCGCCCGCTATCTCCGCGACGGCAAATGCATCTGGACGGAGCAGGACCTTCCGCTCCCGGGCGACCGCCGGGAATCTGAGCACACACGCCTTGCCGCGCCGCCGGTGGTCGAGACTCAGCCAGCGGAACCGGAACGCAGGTTCGAACCCGACGTTGCTGATACGCCATCTCCGCGCTAATCATCGAAGGTCGGCTAAACCGATCTCCACTCGACCGATGGAGAAAACGACGAGCCAGAACCGTCAGCTGATTTTCCATGCTCAGTCTGATGCCCGTCTGCCTTGTGGATTTCCCGCCCTCCCTGGCGGACGCGGCCTGGCCACCGCACCAGCGAAATGTGAGCCCCGGTCTGCGGGCAGCGCATGAGGCCCCTACCTCCACGCACAAGGGGCGGTTTGTCCTGCCAGGCGCCCCGAGGCAGCGGCAAGCAGCCCCACAAGCTGACACAGGGAGCAGAACGGTCCAACCGCCCTCGGCCCCTGCCCCCTCAGCGTCCACCAATCATGCACTCCGAGCCACAGGCACAGCAGGTCAGAGGCACTCCAGCTCGCCTTCCTGTCCTCCTGTCCCTATACGGAGGACCCTCGCCGACGCGCATCCGCTACGCTATGACTGGTCAGCCGTCGGTACGTCGCGTTGTCTGCTCAGGTGATCCTGTGGAGAGCGTCGCACCACGTCTGACCAGCGGGCTTGTGCTCCTCGTCGAAGATCCACATCCTGGATTTTCAACAAGGTTTTCTACCAGCCCCCGCCTTCGTAGCTCAGGGGATAGAGCACCGCTCTCCTAAAGCGGGTGTCGCAGGTTCGAATCCTGCCGGGGGCACAACAAAGTGCTGGATAATTGGACATAGCACCCGTCGGCGAGGATCGCAGGCGGGTGCTTTTGCCCTAGATGGGAACCTGATGGGAACGGCACGATGGGTAACGAGTAGTAACCCTTCGTCGATTACCTCATGGTTGCCTTTCGTGGCTTCATCATGATCTAGGGGGAATTGCCAGCCCCGGCGAACTACTCTCTGGGCGACGCCCAGCGGAGCGGAAGCACCTGGCTCGCGCATCTGGAGAATCCACCGGCGAAAGCGGCGCTCACCGCTTCGACCACCCTGGCGCACACCCGCCCGGCGTCCCGCGCCTCGGGTCCATACTGCGTGCGCACGAAGCACCCGCCGCGCTTCCTGGTGTACCGACCTCGGGGGTTGCAGGTCGCGCCGAGATCCCGCCAGCGGGCGCCGTCGAACACTCCGACCGTGATGTGCTGTCCGGCCAACTCCTGTCCCAGGAAAAGGAGATAGGCCGGGAGGGCGGGCGCCGTGGCACCAAGTGCCCTTCCTTGTAGGCGTGCGAACAGGCCGACGCCAACGTCGCCGAATGGAAGGTCGCCTGTGGCATCCAGATATCTGCTTCTCCGGGTGGGACGTAACCCTGCGGCCACAGCGTCTTCAGAGTGTGGACGACGAACAGGATCTGGGATGAAGCGCCGGTACGAAGAGGAATTCATGGCGTTCGCCGCTGCGCGATCCGCACCTCTGTTCCGTTCTGCGTGCGTCCTCGCCAGCGGTGATGTACACCTCGCGGAGGACCTGGTGCAGGACACGCTGGGCCGCATGTATGCCAACTGGCGCAAGAACGCGCAGATAGACGACCCAGCGGCCTACGCCCACACCGTCCTTGTACGGACCTACCTCTCCTACCGCCGTCGGCGCAGCAGCTCTGAGCAGCCCATCGGCACCCTTCCGGACTCCGGTGCCATCACCGAGCACGACGCCACGCTGCGGGTCACGTTGCTCGAAGCTCTCGGCCGGCTCTCCGCCCGGGACCGAGCCGTGCTGCTCCTGCGGTACTGGGAGGACCGCAGCGTCGAACAGACCGCCGCGATCCTTCAGGTCCGGCCTGGCGCGGTACGCAACCAGAGCATGCGCGCGCTCACTCGGATCCGGGACCTTCTGGGCCACGACCTGTCCGAGCTCGTCAGCCCCTGACCCCGGTGCCGCGGCACCTACCTCGCCCTCATCACCGACCCCCGAAACGCGGTGACCCACCATGCCCATCGAAGAAGACTTCACCGAAGCCCTCCGCACCACCCTCCTGACCTTCGAGCCGCCCAACACCCCGTCACTTGTACAGGCCGGTGTCCGCAACGGCCGGCGCAGGCGGCGGCGCCGCGCCACGGTCGTCGGCGTGAGCGGAGCAGCCGTACTCGCGCTCGTCGGGCTCGGCGCGGCGGCCGTTCCCGGACTACTGTCCGTCGGACGAACAACACACCACACGATCGCCGGTCCGGCGGCCTCGGCCACAACCGGCGCGGCCACGGCATCCGCCACCCCGAAGCCGACCTTCACCGGCTCACTGCCCGCCGACCGCGCCCTTGCCATCCTGACCGCGCTGCTGCCGACCGGCCTGACGCATTCGATCCCGCCCGGCAGCGGGCGGTCCGGACAGCTGTGGGTGGACGACGGCCACGGCAAGTCGCTGTTCGAGGTACACGTCTCCCGGCAGACCTCCACCACCGCGATCCGCAGCCACGTCTTCGCCAGCGCGACGACCTTGGCCGACGGCACCCTGATCCAGTCCCGGCAGGCACCACCCGGAACGGACCCCGGGCACGAGACGGTGAACGTTCTGCATCCTGACGGGCTCTACATCACCATCATGCAGTGGGGGGCACCAAGCCGGAACGCCCCCTCGACTCGTTCTACGCCGGTCCTGACACTGGCCCAACTACGAACCATCGCAACCAGTTCGCAGTGGCAGTAACGCCCGCCGCGGCCGTGCGGCGGGCCGACACGATCATGGCGAGCAGATCACCTCGGCGTTCGGCGACTGCCTGACCGCGCCGGGGCTCGCGCCGGCAGTACTGATCTGCCTACAGGCGCGGAACGACATCGCGCGGGCGGCGCGGAGCCAGCACGGCTCCCTGGTCAGGTGTCCCCTCGAAACAAGCCATACTCAACCCAACTTGCCTTCTGCGAGACCCACTTACGGATGGTTCCGTTCGTCGCCTCCTGAAGGTGCGAGGAAGTTCTCATGACGCAGTCCCTCAGATCGCGAAGGCACGCCATCGGCCGGATCAGGGCCGAGAAGGCGGATCCGGCGGAGTTGGCCGGCGGTGGCAGGGCTGCCGTGCGCAGAGCCGGCAAGAAGCCCGACAGAAGGCGCGCGCTCAAGATCGTCGGGCTGTTGCTCGGGTTCGTGCTGGTGCTCGGCGTCGGAACTGCCGCGTACGCGTACTGGAAGCTGAACAGCAACATCAAGTCCGACGATCTGTCCGCGAACGGCAAGGACGGCGCCGGGCACGAGAAGACCGACGCGTTCGGACGCAGCCCGATCAATATCCTGGTCATCGGATCCGACACCCGTAACAGCGCGGCGGACTGCAGGCTCGGGGGCGCTTGCGGAACGGCCGGCGGTGCCCGAGCGGACGTGGAGATGATCGTCCACATATCCGCCGACCGGTCCAATGCCACGGTGATGAGCATCCCCCGCGACCTGCGGACCGACTGGAGCGGCTGCCACGACCCGGGACACCCGAGCATGCCGACGCAGACCCGCGCGCAGATCAACTCGGCGCTGAACGGCGGCCCCGGCTGCAGCGTCGTCGCGGTGCACCAGCTCACCGGGATACCCATCGACCACTTCATGATGATCGATTTCGCCGGCGTGGTGGCGATGTCCAACGCGGTCGGCGGGGCGCGCGTCTGCGTCAGCAAGAATGTCTACGACCCCTACAGCCACCTGAAGCTGAAGGAGGGGTCGCACACGCTGAAGGGTGATGCCGCGCTGGAGTTTGTGCGGACCCGGCACGGCTTCGGTGACTCCAGCGACAGCCGCGGCCGGACCGACGCCCAGCACATCTTCCTCAACGCCCTCCTCAACCAGTTGGAGAGCAAGGGCACGCTGAGCAGCCCTTCGGAGATGTGGGGCATAGCCAACGCCGCTACCAAGGCGCTGACCGTCGACAACAGCCTGGACTCCGCCAACAAGCTCATCGACCTGGCCCTCGACCTCAACAAGGTGCCCGCCGACCGGATCACCTGGGCCACCATGCAGACCCAGGACGTCGACCTGCCGGGTGGCGGGTCCGAGACGCTGATCGGCCCGGGCGCCAAGGAGTTGTTCAAGACCATCGCGGACGACGAGTCGCTCACCGCGTCCACCAGGAAGAAGGGCTCCTCCTCGGCGACCGCCGGCCCGATCTCCGCCGCCTCGGTCGCCGTCCACGTCGAGAACGGCACCGGGGTGTACCACCGGGGGTTGTCGATCGCCCAGGCGCTGATCGACCAGGGCTTCAGCAAGGAGACCGACTCGGGAAACGGGACCTTCTCGACCGCCACCTCGTTGACCTACCCGGCCGGGCGGAAGGCGCAGGCCCAGGCGGTCGCCAAGGCGCTCGGCCTCCCGTCCAGGACGGTCGCGCAGGGCACCGGTTCCCAGATCGTGCTGCTCATCGGCACCGATTGGACGACCGGCGACACCTTCCCCGGCGGGGGGCCGACTCCGACGCACGTCGACACCCAGGTGGCTCTGAACGGCTCCCACCAGCAGACCGGCGACACCAGGAAGTGTGCGACGGTCAGCCCCTACAACGACGTCATCGGGCTGGACGCCAACGGTATGCCCACCAGCGAGGATCACCCGCCGTCCAGCACCTCTCCGACCGAGGCGTACGCCCTTGCCAAGAACGTGAAGGACTCTGCGCCGTAAGCCTCTGGGCTCCGGACACGGTCGTAGACGCGATCATGGGCTGGGAGCCCGGCTGGTCCGCGCGGATACTCCGCTGCTACCAGCACCTGATCGCCCGCATCCTCGATCGGTCAAGCCGAGGGGGCGGCCCGGCGGCGCCGGGTGATCGACGGGGCCAGGAGCGCGTCTCCGGCGCGGACGAGTTGGACAGAGGCGACCAGCTGCTCGGGTGAGATGTACTTGAGCAGCGGCGACGACCGCCTCCGCTCCGTCGGCCGCCTCCGCCACGACGTCGATTCCCGCCTCCCGCAGAATCAGCCGGAACCCGCCGCGGACCAGCGCCTGATCATCGGCGCTGACGACCTTCATGCCGACAGAACCGCCCTCACCCGCCATCCGCCTTCCGCGCGCGGCCCCGCATCGAACGCTCCGCCGTATAGCGCCAGCCGCTCCCGCAGCCCGAGCAGCCCCCGACCCCACTTGTCCTCCGTGCCCGGGCCGTTGTCGCTGACCGTGATCACGAGTTCGTCCTCCAGTGGAGCGGGGCGTTTGCCGCCCCCAAGAGGTCTGCGGTGCTCACCGCTTCGGCCTCCCCGGCTGGCCTCTGCCGGCTCCCCCACCCCCCGTTTCCAGGAGCCTCTGCGGGCCCCTCATGGGAACGTCGTGGGAACGGAAGGCCGAGTAAAGACAGGGAGGAACCGGAAGGAGCCGGAAGACTCCGCCGCGCTGACCAGCATGAACGGTGAAGCCAGGGAAAGGTCAGGACAGACAGGGTGATCAATAGACTCTCTCCTAGAGCGGGTGTCGCAGGTTCGAATCCTGCCGGGGGCACGCGACGAAGGGCCAGTTCAGAGGCTTGATCCTCTCGAACTGGCCCTTCGCCATAATCGCGGCCGTGCCACTCACGTGCCAGAAATGCCACTACGGTGCCACATCCCCACGCTCCTTCCGGATCATCGAACCGAGCCGATCAGCGATCTCGCGGTCACGGCCGTTGACCATGTGCTGACAGATCAGTGCCGCGCGGGGCGTGCTGTGCCCCATCCTGGTCATCAGCTCACGCAGGCTCGCACCGGACGCAGCGAGGGTGTTCCCCGTGTGCCGAAGATCGTGGAAGTGGGCATCCACCGTGACCCCGGCATCCTTCCTGGCATTGATCAAGTCCCGGCTGCGCTCCGCTCCGCCGGGCGCGCTCCGGCTCCGCTCCGGGCGACGCTCCTGCCTTCGGCCCGCTCCGCCCGCGCTGCGCCGACGCGCGCCCACGTGCACGCCGGCCGGGTCATGAGTCGATCACCATAGAGAGGCGGCCCCGGTCAGAACAGCCTCCGGCGGGGGCGCTCAGGCTCCGAGATGGCGGGGCGCCGTTCGCGAGTGCCGGCGAGCAGTGGCGTGCGCGGAGTGCTCCCATCCGGTCTGCCATCGACCCAGGCAGAGCCGAGCAGACGCGGCCCATGGCGTCCAGGTCGTTCGTACAGTGGCGCGCTCCGCCTGGACGCCATGAACCGCGCCCGCTCCACGGTGTGTGGGCCGACGGCAGACGGGATGGGAGCTGGGATGAGTGGGATCATCACGCATGGCACTGATGAAGAACATGACAGACGCCAAGGGTGAGAAATGGTGGCTACAGGGTCTCGGACTCACGGCCGCAGCGGTCTGGGCCTGCGCCCGCGCGTTGAGTAACGGGCGACCGACACTACTGCGGGTGGGCTTCGGCCTAGCGGCGATCTGTTTCCTGGCTGCACTTGCGGGACTCGTCATCGACCGAATTCGAGCAACCAGACGAGGCCGCAGAGGTTCCACGGATGACACTGCCTCGGGGGAGCCGCGAGAGTCTTGATCGATGCGGTTCGAGGGAGCCGCAGTCCGACGTGATCGCCAAATGAGGCTAAATCGCGACCTACTAGGACCCGGCCAGATCCGCTCACACTCGAACCCGTGGGGGCGACGCGGGATAGTGACCAGGTCGCATGTCTTCGCTGCGGAGAGACCGGCGGCTCCGTACGCGAGCGTGGGCGTATCAGCCTCATGGCGAGCTACTGCCAGAGGTGCTGGGACGCCCTCGCCAACGAGATGGCCGAGGCCGACGGAGCCACAGCCCCACCCCGACCGGAGCCCGACCCCGATGACGTGACCTGGATCGAGCCGCCGGTTTGCCCCGAATGCGGCGCCTTGATTCGTATCTACCCAACGCTCTATGACCGATGGGTCAGCCTCGCCATGCTGGAGCTGCCCGCCAAAGACGTCCCAGAGGCCTTCAGATGGCGTTTGATGCCGCTCCCGACCCGATCTTCCCCCACCCCCGCCGATATCGTGGCCGTACGGGTCCGTGGAATCGATCCGCGTCCGGGCGAACCGGTCGTGCCGGCACACAGCATGATGTGCGTCCCCGAGTGGGGTGAGCCGTAGCCCACGTGCCAGCGAGGCGGGAAGTCCGGAGTGTGTCCCCCACGTGCCCGACCGAACGGCAACCGGCGGGGAGTGACGGGGAACACCGGGGAGCGGACCGGGAAACGCCAGGTCAGCGAATCGCCAGCTCAGCCCCGGTCCACATACACGATCTTCCAAACTGGTGCTCCAGGGCAGAGCCGCCGAGTTGACTGCGTCGTCCCACCACAGATGTACTTCCACGCATGTCAGCAACGGATGACGGTCAGTCACTCGAAGCTCACCCCACTGCCTCCCGGCCGGTGGCTGTAGCGCAGGACTACGTGGAGGGGAGGCTGTCTCAGTACCAGAAGTGGTACGACAAGAAGGCCGTTAAGACGAAGGCCATGCATCTCCGGATGAGGACGATATCCGTCGTCGGAGGAGCCTTGGTCCCCGTGTTAGTCAACCTTGACCTGTCATTCGCGAAGCTCACCGCTACGGTGCTGAGCTTGATCGTTGTCGGCTCCGTCTCCTTGGAGAGCGTGTACCGCTACCGCGAACAGTGGAAGAACTACAGGTCGACCGAACAGCTTCTTGGGCATGAGCGGATCTACTTCGAAACCAAGGTCGGGCCCTACTCAGGTCTCTCGGAGAGCGAAGCGTTCACGACCTTGGTCGCCCGTGTAGAGAGCGCAATCGCCAACGAGAACTCTGCGACCCTCAACGTGATGACCTTGGGCGGCCAGGTAAGCACTGACGTTCAAACACCGCCCGGCATCCCAGGTGCCCGGCGAGAGCTTCAGTAGACCGGGCGTGCCACTCGTGTGCCAGAACAGGCGGTGACTCACGGGGAGCCGCGGTACTCACCGGCACAGTCGACGGACGCCGCCAAGGCAGGAGACCCGCAGGTCACGCCAGCCGCCACCCAACCTCGCTCCTAGCGTGAAGATCCATGTGCGGTCGGCAGCTGTGATCTGACCGACGCGCACCGGCTGGTCATTCCGGCCAGGAGTTGCACCGCTCTGTCCAGGTCCTGAGTCTCAATGCCCTTCCGTCGCATGTACCGAAGGCGGATCGCACGTCGGCGAGGTGGTCCACCGTGTGGTCGTAAAGCAGTACCCACCGGAGTTCAAGGCGGACGCGGTCGTGCTGTACGCCGGGCGGCGCCCCATGCGGACTCGCTTCGGCTCAGCTGCGGGTGCTGGACGGCCCCGAGGGCTCCGGCCTCACGAGGGGCTGCCGGGGCGAACGGTGAGGTAGGTCCACTGGCTCCACACGCTGCCGGTCTGTGCGCCCTTGGCCGGCGGCGTGTAGTGGCCGCGGGTGCGGTAGTGGTCGTTGCTCGTGAAGAGCTTCAGAGCGCGGCCATAGCCGTACCAGCCGTCGGAGTACAAGGGCACGCAACTCTGCGAGGTGACCTGGTGCCAGGCCCCCGAGTAGTAGTGCTCGAGGTACACCGACGTGCAGCCGCCGGACTGATGGGGAGTGACCTGGAGGTCGAAGCCCATGTTCACTTCGGACTTGTAGAAGACCTGGTAGGTGGTGGATCCAATGCGGGTGGTCGAGACCGGCCACTGCATCTGCGTCCGGACCGTCGGCGTGAGGGTCGCACTGGTGGTCACCGTGCGCGGCGCGTAGCGGTAGTCACCCGCGAAGGCCGCGCTGAAGACGGTGTTGCGGGTGACCTTGTAGTACGCGACGAGATTCCCGTGCGCGTCGACCTTGCCGCTTTTGAGCTGCGTCCGCGACATGCCCGCAGGCTGGTCGTACAGCGTCACGGAACGGGAGTTGTACGTGGTCCCCAGATGCGCGGTGACCTTGACGGTCGCGCCGGAGTGGTACGACTTCGCGTCGGTCGCCACGGTCAGGCCCGGAGTGGCTCGGGACACCTGCACCTTCGCCGACGCCGTGACCGGGAGGTAGGACGTGCCGCCGTCGTAGGTGAAGGCGTACGTGTTCACGCCGCCGACTTGCGGGTTGTCGTGGAAGGCGAAGCCGCCGTCGGCCGCGACGGGCACGGTGCCCACCGAGTAGCCGGAGGGGTGCGCCAGGTCGGTCTTGACGACGTGGACCGCGCCGGTCGTCACATGGGCATGCGGCCAGGTGAGTTGCCCGACGACGGTCATCGCCGCGGCGCGGTCGCTGGCGGAGGGAGCGGTCAGCGCCATGGTGGGCGCATACTTCGCGACGGGGATGTCGAAGGTCCCGATGGCCGGGCCGTAGTGGCCGCCTCCGGAGTAGTCGACGCGGAAGCTCAGCGGACCGGTGAGGGGAGCGGTGCCGGTGACGTAGTAGGAGCCGAAGAAGTCGACCGGCTCGTGTGCCGGGGTGGTTGTCGGGTCCGGGATGAGCACACCGTCCGGATCGGCGTCGTCGTAGCGCGTGATCCGTACGGTGCCTGGAATCATGGATTGTCCGGCATCGAGGCTGAGGGGCGAATCGAAGCCTGCCCTGAACGAATAAGCCTCGCCGGGGGCGAGCGGAGTGGTGGTCGAGTCCCCGTAGAGACGGACCCACGTGGTTTCCGGGCTACGGGCAATCTGGAGGGTCGGTGATACCCCGGAGGCGTCCACAGCCACGGCGTAGAGCCGGCTCCCGTCCGGTGCCCAGGCGAGACCGTGTGCTGCCAGGCGCAGCGGATCCTCGTAGGAGTAGTCGTTGTAGTAGCCCTCTCCCCTCTCCGGAAATGTCTCGACCAGGCGGTTGTAGGCCTTGGCCATGGTGCCGTCCGGGGCTACGGCGACGGCACCGGTGCCCACTCCCGTGGCGAACTGCCCGTCCACCGTCAGATCCGAGGTGCGGTACCGGTCGTTCCACCACGTGTCCGACCGGGTCGAGACCGCCAGATGCTGCCCGTCCGCCGTGACCGCGAAGTCGCTCAGGTCGGGGAGAGGCAGCGCCTTCGCGGCTTGCCGGGTCAGCGCACCGCCTTCGGCGTGGTACGTGACGAAGGCGGAGGTGTCGCCCGTCTGTACGGCGGCCGCGAGGACGCCGGAGGGCGTCGGGGTCGTCGCCAGCATGGGTGGCGCTGCCCAACTCCCGGAATCCTGCCGCAAAGTGACCGTACCGGACCCGTCGACGGATCCGATGCCGTCGACGCCTGCCGTGCCGTACCCGAACCAGAGGGCGCCCCCGGCAACGGCCAGCGAGTCCGGATGGGTGCCCGCGCCCGTGCCGTAACGGGCCGACTCGGTCAGCTTCTCCGTGCTGATCGCCGCGATCGCGTCCTGGTCCGGGAGAGCCGCGTACAGTGCGGCTCCGTCGTCGGAGAGGGCGAGACCCGTGACACCCGGCTCACCACTGATCATCGTCGGGTTCCCGCCGTCGAGGTCGGTGACGAGAATGCCGTCGGTGCCAGCACCGCCGCTGATGAACAGGTGTCCGTGCGGAGCGTCCACGACCATGTGCGCGAAGTGCGCGATCGGTAGCGGTATGTCCGACGCCGCGTACGAGTCGACCGCGCCGGGACCGATGACAGTCGTCAGTCCCAGGAGCAGCGCTGCCGCGGTTGGCGGCGAGAATCGCGCCAGCTTCATGAAAGGCCCCCACCTAACCTTCACGATCAAGGGGCGCAACGTAGCACGGGCCAGTCGGGCACCGACAGCCGGAGCGGAGATCACAGGACCGTGCCTGGATTTGGGGTGGCACGGGGTCTGTGTCCCGGGCCGGGGCCGGTGCCAGTCGGAGATCCCATGGGAAACCGCTGCGATCAAGACTGATCGCAACCCACGGCCCGTGCAGCTACGGGCGACCTGGTGAGCAGTTGGATGGGGGACAGGGCGCACCACAAGCGGACCAGATCGACCGGGGAGTGGGGAATCACGGTGACTGCACACAAGTCCGCGGAGATCACGGACCAGCCGTTCGACCAGGTCAGCCCCCACAACGGGGCCTGCATGTCCGCAGCTTCCCAAGCTGATGGGGTCTGATGCAGGTTCGGGTGACAGGTCAAGATGTCACCCGATCGTGCGGCAGACCCAGCCCGGCGCCGTGGTTGAGGATGCTGCTCTGGTAGCCGCCGTCGGCCCAGACCTTGGTCACGCTCGGATGGGCTGCGGCCAGGTCATCGAGGAGGTGCTTGCCGCCTGCGGTGTCGTGCACGTTCGCGGCGGCGATGAGGACGGCGAGGACCAGGCCGAGCGTGTCGGTGACGAGGGGCTTGGTGATGGTGCCGGCACCGTTCGGGTTGCGCTTGCGCTGACTGGCCATCAGGCAGCCTCCTCCATCTGGCCGAGGACGAAGTCCCGGACCGCAGCAACGGGGATCCGCCGGGCGCCGTCGATCTTGATCGCGACGAGGCGGTGCGACCGGATCAGGTCGTAGACCTTGGAGCGTCCGAGTTTGGGCCGGGGTCATGACCTCCGGCACGGTCGGGAGTTCGACGGTGGCGGTGGTCATGCTGCGGCTCCTTCGTGAGCGAGCCGGGGTCCTGGGCGGGTGATCGCGTGAGGGGCGGCGCCTGGTCGCAGGGCTGCCGCGGTCCTTCGTGTCCGCGTGCGTGGGGTCCGGACCGAACTCCGGATGCGACGACGACGGGCAGGGCGGCCAGGATGCCGGGCGCGGTCCGGAGCACCGTGCGGGTGGTGCGATTCCTGCGGCCGCTCGACCGGAACAGCCCCGGGGCGCTCATCCCCCCGCGCCCCGGGGCTGTTCCGGTCGACGCGTTCGTCGGGCGCGTCGGCTGATTTCAGGGGCGGCCGAGGGCCCGGTACGTCCATCCCGCCGCGCGCCACCGTCCGGCGTCCAGGGCGTTGCGGCCGTCGATGACGTATGGCCGCGCCACCGTGTCCCTCAGTACGGCGGGGTCCAGATCGCGGAACTCCTGCCACTCGGTGAGGTGGAGGACGACGTCGGCCTCGGACAGGGCGTCCTCGGCGGAGGCCGCGTAGGCCAGGGTCGGGAACGCCTTGCGAGCGTTGTCCATGGCCTTCGGGTCGTAGACGCTGACGTTGCCGCCCTGGAGCTGGATCTGTGCGGCCACGTTGAGGGCCGGGGAGTCCCGGATGTCGTCGGAGTCGGGCTTGAAGGCAGCGCCCAGGACGGCGATCCGGCGGCCGAGGAAGCCGCCCCCGGCCGCTTCGCGGGCCAGGTCCACGACCCTGCTGCGGCGGCGCATGTTGATGTCGTCGACCTCGCGGAGGAAGGTCAGGGCCTGGCCCACCCCCAGTTCTCCCGCCCGGGCCATGAAGGCGCGGATGTCCTTGGGCAGGCAGCCTCCGCCGAATCCGACGCCGGCGCGCAGGAAGCGGCCGCCGATGCGGGTGTCGTGGGACAGGGCCTCGGCAAGGAGGGTGACGTCGGCGCCGGCGGCCTCGCAGACCTCGGCCATGGCGTTGATGAAGGAGATCTTGGTGGCCAGGAAGGCGTTGGCCGAGGTCTTCACCAGTTCCGCCGTCGGGAAGTCGGTGACGACGACAGGGGTGCCGTTCGAGATGACGGGGGCGTAGACCGCGCGCAGGCGGGCCTCCGCCGTCGTCGAGCGCACGCCGAAGACCAGTCGGTCGGGGCGCAGGGTGTCCTCGACGGCGAAGCCCTCGCGGAGGAACTCGGGGTTCCAGGCGAGTTCGGCGTCCTCGGGCAGCATCGCCGCCAGTCGCTCGGCGGTGCCGACCGGGACGGTGGACTTGCCGACCACGAGCGCGTTCCGGCCGGCCAACAGCGGGGCCAGGTGTTCGATGACGGCGTCGACGTAGCGCAGGTCCGCCGCGTTGCCGCCGGGCGACTGCGGGGTACCAACACAGGAGAAGTGGACTTCGCCGAATTCGGCGACTTCCTCGTACGAGGTGGTGAAGCGCAGCCGCCCGGTGGCCACGTGTTTGGCCAAAAGTTCTTCCAGACCGGGTTCATAGAAAGGGACCCGGCCGGATCGCAGTGCGGCAACCTTGTCCGGGTCGACGTCAAGCCCGAGAACCTCGTGGCCTATTTCCGCCATACAGGCAGCATGGGTGGCACCGAGATACCCGGTACCGATGACTGTCACACGGGCAGACACTGAATCGCCTTCCGCACATGGTGCTCAATGACCCTTTGGAGGTCTGTGGAGAGCGGAACCATAACCCCGGGGAAGAGGGTGAATCGACCCCACCAGCCCATGCCGCACAAACGTCACACGAGCGTGATCTTTCGCGGTCTGAACGTGTAACCCTCACACATCTTTCACATCTCCGTTCAATAACGAACGATCTTGATGTGGTGTTTTGAGGTGTTTTTCATGATTTAGCGCACTGTAACTCCTGCTAGTTTCCGGCCAGTTGGCGAGATCAGTGTCGAGGTCGCCGACACCAGGGGCTGGAGGGCGACCGGGGCTGCACAGGCCCGGCGGAGCAGTCGGCACGGCCTGCCGGCAGAGGACCTCCCGTGTCTGAATCTCCGATTCCACGGCTCAGGGAACGTCATGCTTGCATATTTGCTGGAATTGAGAGAATGGCGGAACAACGGGGCTGTCTACCCGTTCGCTGTTTTCATGACCATGGTCTGGTCGCTCTGGATCATCCGCATTCTGCTGGCCCGCCGCTACAAACCGTGGAAGCGACCCTGGCAGACGACGACCTCCGTCATCATTCCCGTCGTCGACGAGCCGGAAGGCCTTTTCCGTTCCGTGCTCCAGCGAATAACCGAGCAGCAGCCGACCGAGGTCATCGTCGTCATCAACGGCCGGCGCAACCCGGTCCTGGAGGACATCTGCACCGACATGGGTGTCGACTGGCGCTGGACCGAGACCCCCGGCAAGCGCAACGCGCTGCGCGTCGGCCTGGCGGAGGCGACCGGCGAGATCGCCGTACTCGTCGACTCGGACACCATCTGGACCACGGACACCCTGGCCGAACTGGTGAAACCCTTCCGCGATCCCGAGGTCGGCGGTGTCACCACCCGGCAGCGGATCCTTGACCCTGGGCGCTCGGTACTCACCCGCTGGGCCGACTGGCTGGAGAGCGTCCGCTGCCACTACTCGATGCCCGCGATGAGCGTGGTCGGCACGGTGGGCTGCCTGCCCGGCCGGACCATCGCCTTCCGCCGGAACATCCTGGAGGACTGCATGGAGGACTTCCTCAGCGAGAAGTTCCTCGGCGTCTTCCTGGAGGTCAGCGACGACCGGACGCTGACCAACTACACCCTCAAGGCCGGGTACAGGAGTGTCTACCAGTCCACCTCGCTGGTCTACACCGACGCCCCGCTGGAGCTGCGGAAGCTCGCCAAGCAGCAGTACCGCTGGGCGCGCGGCTCGCAGTACAACACCCTGCGGATGTTCTGGTGGATGCTGCGCCACGCGAAGATGCTCTGGCTGTTCTACGTCGCCGACATCCTGGTGCCCTTCGTCCTGCTCGGCACCTTCGCGTCCTGGGCGGTCGCCGCCTGGCAGCGCGACAAGCCCGGCATCTACAACCAGCTGCCGCTGCCGCACACCCCGTGGCACGCGCTGGTGTTCGTCCTCGGCCTGGCCGCCCTCATGTCCCTGATCTCCATGGCCATCCGCTTCGGCCGCCATTTCGCCTACCGGCCCAAGGACATGGTCTTCCTGCCGGTGTTCATGATCATCAACACGCTGCTCCTGCTCCCGGTACGGCTCCTCGGCTTCTTCCGCATGGCCCACAACGCGAGTTGGGGAACCCGCGCCGACAGCTTCGCCGGCGAACGCACCCGCAGCCCCCTCGTCGTGGTCCCCTACCTGCTGGGCGCCGCCCTGCTCTTCGGATCGGTGATGATGAGTGTCTGAGACAGCCGAGTCCTCCGGCCGGTCCCATGCCCAGCGCCTGCACTGGTGGAACCGCGGTAGCGGTGTCCGGCTGCGGCTGTGGATGGCCGTCAACGTCGTCGTACTGACGCTCCTCAGCTACGGCGTCTACCTCCTCGCCAACTCCAGCTCCGAGCCGGTCTACCAGGGCCTCGGTGTCCCCGCGGCCGAGCCGGGCATCAAGGACCGGCTCACGTCCGGAACGTCCACCGCCCGCTCCACCGTCCCGAAGAAAGCTTCCTTCACCGCTCCCGGAGGCAAGTACTTCGGACTCAGCAGCACCCAGATCCCCTGGTCGTCCAAGAAGACGAACACCCTGGCGAAGGCGGCCGGACAGCGGCCGACCATGTCCGAGTACTTCGTCAACTGGAACGAAGGCTTCGACCCGACCGCCGTCGACGCGTCCTACCGGCAGGGCATGCTCCCGGTGATCTCCTGGCAGCCCTGGGCCGGCCGGAAGTACGGCGCCGACCAGCCGAAGTACGCCCTCTCGAAGATCGCCGATGGCGCGTACGACGCGTACGTCACGCGCTTCGCGAAAGCCGTCGCCGCCCACCGGTGGCCCGTGGTCGTTCGCTTCGCGCACGAGATGAACGGCGCCTGGTACCCCTGGTCGGAGCAGCGCAGCGGCAACCACAAGGGCGACTACGTCAAGGCGTGGCGGCACGTCCACGACCTCTTCGAGCAGGCCGGCGCCGACAACGTCATCTGGCTGTGGAGCCCGAACATCCTGCGCCCGGTGCCCAAGGTGAGCCTGGCCGAGCTGTATCCCGGCGACGACTACACCGACTGGATCGGCACGGTCGGCTACGCCGTGCACGAGAAGACCGCGGTCGCTGTCTTCAACCCGACCCTGAAGAAGCTGCGCAAGCTCACCAGCCACCCGATCGTCATCACCGAGGCCGGCGCGCAGCCCGGCGCGTCGAAGGCGGCATGGATCACTGACTTCTTCAAGTGGCTCGGGAAGAGCAAGCAGGACGACGTCATCGGCTTCGTCTGGTTCGAACGCGACCGGGAACAGGGCGGCGGCGCGGACTGGCGCTTCACCGAGAACGAGGCGACGCTCAAGGCATTCCGGCACGGGCTCGCACACATCGACCTGACCGGGTCGGCGGACCTGTCCACGTCGGGGACCCCGACGGCCTCCGCCACCACTACGAACGGCTGATCCTCGCCAGCCGTACGGTCTCCAGCCCGCCGGCGAAGGCACGGGTGGTCCCCGGGGTCTGGGTGAAGCGCCAGTCCTGGTGGCCGCCCTCGGCACGGCTGCGCTCGAACCACACGAAGCCGATCACCTCCCGGTGCGCGGCGAACCAGCGGAAGAAGGCGGCTATCCAGGCGGCCTTCTTCCGGCCCGGCCGGGCCCCGGTCTCCGCGATCACCACCGGGCGACCGGTGAGCCCGCGCAGCCCGGCGAGTGTCGCGTCGAACACCGCGCCCGCCGTGGACTCGTCGTCCTGATAGCCCGTCATCCCCACCAGGTCGACGTACGCGTCCCCGGGGTACAGCCCCCGCAGCGACACCGCGGGCGCGTCCCGCACCACGTTCGGGCTCCACAGCCACACGACGTTGTCGGCGCCGGCCTGCTCGAAGAGGTCGTGGACGTGCCGCCACGCCTTCACGTAGTCGCCCCGGTGGTTGCCGTTGCGCTGCTCCGACCACGGGAACCACGTGCCGTTCATCTCATGCGCGAAGCGGATCACCACCGGTCGCCCCTGCGCGCGTACCGCCTTCGCGAAGCGCGTCACGTAGGCGCCGGAGCCGCCCTCGGCGATCCGTGCCAGCGCGTACCGCGGCTGCCGGGTCCCCGCGCCGGAGCCGGCCCAGGGCTCCCAGGTCAGCAGCGGCACCGCGCCTTGCGCATACGACGCCCGCACCGCGGCCGGACGAAAGTCCTCCGTCCACTTGACGAAGTACTCCAGCAGGTTCGGCGCGCTCCCCGCCCTGCGGGCCACCGCGTCCGTCTCCGCCCGGGACCAGGGGGCTTGCCGGGTGCTCACCCCGAAGTACCGGCCCTGCGGTGTCGTGACCCGCCGCACCGCGTCGTCCACCGGCTTCGCGGACCGTGTGGGCCCGGAGACACAGCCGGTGAGCAGCAGTCCCAGGGTGAGCATCGGGGCCGCCACGAACCGCGCTGCGGGTCCTGCCGTCACCACGACATGATCGCACCTCACTCGTGGCACGCTTCGGACTGCCTGCCCCTCGGGGCATGGGGGTGACGGTCTCCATGGCCAGTCACCACTCCCGGAACGGATTCAGTTCTGTTGTCAGCGGGGCGCGAACCGCGATTTCCGTGAACGATCTTGGTGCTGCGGCAGGCTGCCCCGCATAGGTCTCACCTTGCGACCGCGCTGCCGAAGCGGTACGTCGTCTGCCCAGCCGTCGGCCCTATGTTTCCCTCGTCGCAGTGTCGTCACGGTGTGTGGTGCAGGCGGCTTGACGCCTTGTGGTTCCGGAGCGGCAGCGCGGGCGAGTGCCGGATTACCGATGAGGCGCTTGCCTTCGGCAGGATGGGCGCATGACCGAGATCCGCACACCCCGTCTCCTCCTCCGTGGCTGGCACGACGACGACCTCATGCCGATGGCGGACATCAACGCGGACCCACGGGTCATGCACTGGATCGACGACGGCTCGGTGCGCGACCTGGACCACACGGCCGAGGACATCGAGCGGTGGGAGGAGGAGTGGGACGAGGAGGGCTTCGGACTCTTCGCCGTCGAACTGCTGGCCTCAGGTGAACTGATCGGCTTCACGGGACTGTCCGTACCCGAGTTCCTGCCGGAGGTGATCCCCGCCGTGGCGATCAGCTGGCGGCTCGGTTCACAGTTCTGGGGCCAGGGATACGCGTCCGAAGCCGCGCACGCCACGCTGGAGTTCGCGCTCCAGGACCGCGGCCTGGAACGCGTCATCAGCATCAACCGGGTGGGGGACAACGCCTCCGAGAGCGTCATCCGCAAGCTCGGCATGGTGCCCGAGCGGGAGACGGTACACCCGGTGTACGGCTACCCACTGCGCGTTCATGCCATCGATCTCACCGAGTTCCAGGCGTGAACAGGTCGACATCGACGACGTACGACGCCTCACTTCCGCCCGACGCGGCCGAAGCGTGTGTCGTCCTCAGCGTTCTTCGGCGAGCCACTCGGCGAGGGCGACAAGGGTGCTCTCGACGCTGACCGTCATGTGACGGCGGAGCGCATCCAGGTCGGCGCGGGTGGCGCCCAGCACCGGATCGAGGCGGAGCAGTCGCCAGGACTGCTGGACGACGGTTCCGCGCCCCTGGGGAGTGAGGGTCCATTCCCAGGACACGATGCCGTTCTCCGCGCCGCCGACGACGAAGCCGAAAGCCGTCCCGGGGTCGGCTCGCACGATCTGGGAGCGGCTGGTCCACAGCTTGCCGTTCCTGCGGTTACGGCCGCTGAACCAGGCACCGGCCCAGGGGCCGGCATCCGGGTCGAAAGCGACGTCGTCGGCGTCGGGGCTCCAGCGGCTGATCGCGGACACCTCGCTGACCAGTTCGTAGACGAGGGCGGGCGCGGCGTCGACCCAAGTGCGTCTGGTGAAGGCGAAGTCGGCCGCGTCCAGCCCCTCGGAGGGAGCGTTCTCGGTGGTGGTGCTCAAGGTGGCCTCCTGGGTGAGCGCGGGGTGCCGCATTCGGCGCCTCCCACTTCATCGAGGATGCGGGCGGGGAACCTGACCCGCCGTTTCCTATCCACAGCTGGGTCAGGCCGGGTGTCGCGTGGCGGCCCATACTCGGAGCCATGGACGGAAAGACGCAGCTCGGAGACTTCCTGCAGACGCGGCGCTCCCAGCTGCGCCCGGAGGACATCGGGGTGCCCACCTACGGGGAGCGCCGGCGTGTGCCAGGGCTACGACGCGAGGAGCTGGCGCTGCTGGCGGGGGTGAGCACCTCCTACTACACCCGGCTGGAGCAGGGACAGTCGCTGAGCGCGTCGCCCGAGGTTCTCGATGCGATCGCCGGGGCGCTGCGACTGGACGAGTCCGAGCGGCGCTACCTGCGCGACCTGGCCCGGGTGGACAGGCGGCGCACCCGGGGGCGGCGGCCGGCGCCGGAACAGGTGCCGGAGGCGCTGCGCCAGTTCCTGGAGGTACTGGGCGACGTTCCCGCCATCGTGCTCGGCCGACGCAGCGACGTGCTCGCGTGGAACCGCCTGGGCCATGCGCTGTTCGCCGGGCACCTGGACTTCGATGCCCCCGACCTGCCGGCGCGGCGTCCCGACATGGCCCGGCTGGTGTTCCTCGACGGCCACGTCCGTGACCTGTACGCGGACTGGCCCAGCAAGGCCAGGGCCGTCGTGGGCAACCTGCGCTTGGCCGCGGCCCAGTATCCGGAGGACGCGGCACTGCACGCACTCCTGGGCGAACTGTCCGCGAAAAGTGCTGAGTTCGCCTCGATGTGGGCCGACCACCGGGTCAAGGCCTGTGCCGTCGCCGAATACGAGATGCGCCATCCGCTGGTCGGGCCGCTGACCGTCATCCAACAGACCATGAGCAGCGGGCAAGGTCCCGTCGTCGTGGTCGCCACCACAGAGGCGGGCTCGCCGTCGCGGGCCGCTCTCACCCTGCTCGCCCAGGCCACCGGCGAGTGTGCCGCCCCCCGGGCCGACCTGTCCTCCGACGCGGTGCAGCCACGGCCCCGCGCCGACAGGGGCTGATACCCACACCATCACCAGGTGTTGCCTCAACGGGCCGACGCCCGTCCTTTGCCCGAGTCCCGGCCCTGACCCGCCTTACCTCAGGGCTCCCGCCGGACACCACCCCGCAGGAAGAACCCACGTATCCCAGCTCATGCGTCGGCGTGTTGCCGCCGCATGCCTGAAAACAGCCCGAAGACGAGAAAGAAGCCATGTTCAAGAAGCTCTCCATATCCGCTGCGGCGGTCGGCGCGCTGGTCGCCGCCGCTGCGACAGTGCTCAACCCCGCTCCCGCCTCGGCCGCCTCCGCGCCCCTGAGCGGTGCGCGGATCGCCGCGCACTTCGACCTGGCCCAGGGCCAGACGCCGGAGAACGTCGCCCTGGCACCGGGCGGCCGCGCGTACCTCACCTTCGCCAAGGCCCGCCAGATCGCCGAGGTCTCCCCCGAGGGCACGGTCCGGATCCTGGCCACCCTGCCCGAACCCGCCGACGGCGGCGTTCACACCCCCGCTCTCGGCTTCCCGCTGACCGTCGGCATCACCCGAGCCCACGACGGAACGCTGTACTTCCTGTACGCCACCGGCACCGCCGACCTCACCGGCGTATGGCGGATGCGCCCCGGCGGCCGACCGGAACGGATCGCCGCGCTGCCGGCGGACGGCCTGCCCAACGGACTGGCACTGGACGCGCGCACCCACACCCTCTACGTCGCCGACTCCGTGCTTGGCACCATCTGGAAGGTGCCCACCAGCGGCGGCACCGCGACCGCCTGGTCCACCGCCCCCGAGCTGGCCCCCGCCGGCTTCCTCGGCGCCAACGGGCTGAAGGTCCACGACGGCGCGGTCTGGGCCACCAACCTCGACCGGGGCACCGTCCTGCGCATCCCCGTCCTGAGGGACGGACGCGCCGGCCAGGCGCAGACTCGGGCCGACGGCATGCCCGGAATCGACGACATCGCCTTCACCGGCCGCGGCGACCAGTTCCTGGCCGCCCTGGACGGGTCGAACGAGGTCGCGCTCGTCCAGCCCGACGGCAGCCACTCCACCGTGCTGAGCCCGGCGGACGGTCTGCAGAACCCCACGTCCATCGCCCTGCACGGCGACACCGTCTACGTGCTGAGCGCCGCCTGGAACACCGCCGAGGACCCCAACCTGGTTCTCGCCCGCCTGGCCAGGTAGGGCAGCGGTAACAGGAGAGCCCTGGTGAACGCCGTCGGTGCGGTGCGCACCCCTTGTGTGTGGCCTTGTGGGTCACTCGTGAACCATGGCCTTCGCACATCGCGGTGCGACACGGCGCCGGATCAGCGCCTGATGAAGCGGCTCGGGAAGGCTCCCCCCGCTTCGGGCCGGTGAGGGTAGCGCACATCGGGACCACCGGAGAGAGTGTGCCCCACGTGCAGATCAGCCCGTGCCGCTGACCTGTGCGCAGCGGCACGGCGGTGCGTGCGCAGACGTCCAGAGGCCCCTACCCGCTGGAATTCGCCTGGCGGGGCGGGGCCTTCGTCGTCCCCCAAAGGGTCTGCGATGGTCACCGTTTCGCCGACCGCAGCTGACCTCGGACGACTCCCCTACCCCCGGTCCCGAAGGGCCTCCGAGGGCCCCATGGGAACCGTCATGGGAACGGAAGGCCGTGTAAGGACGACCGTTCAGGGACGGCAGGTCGACCTCGAACCAGCCCGGGTACTTCGGCTCGTCTCGCCCGGATGCGTCCGGTCGACGGGCGGTCTGCTGACGTCCGGCCAGGAACGGAGTGGGCCGGCGCCCGCGCGGGGTCGAGCGTGAGGTGCAGACGTGTCCCTCGCCCCGACGTGAACGCCGGATAGCTGCGCTGCTCGCCCCCGGCGAACAGCAGCCGGAGAGCGTCCGCCACGTGCCGGGCCACTTCGGCATCCATGGAGACGATGCGCACCTCGACCGTGCCCCCGGCGGGAGCGTCGTCCGGGAAGTTCTCAGTCAAGGGTGAGTGCGACTGCAGGGATTGGGTGGTCATGATCGGCACCTGCCCCGGGCCGTGGGAATGGCTCGTGTCACGCGGCCCTACCGTGCCGCGCGCCGAGGACGAGACCAGTCCTGTCACCGGAGTACGAAGTACCCTCGACTCTCTCCGACGTACTCCTGGGCACCCTCGCTGCGGCCGCTTCCGGCCTCGGCGACGTACGGTGGGAAGTACCGAGGGCATCACGCACTCCGGCCGCCACGCCGGGCCGTCCTCGGCGAGAGAGGAAACCCCGAGCCACCCCAGCGGTCGGCGCGGAGACGGGTCGGCATCATGTCCGCCGCGGTCGAAGCAACTCCGGGCGCGCTCGTCATGGCCGCCCGCGTACCGCGTGCCCGCACCGGCCCGCGTTTCTGCCGTGGGGAGGCGTGATGGTCCTTTCCCGGCTGGACATCCACCGGCGGAACCGAGGGGAGGGTGCGCTCGTCACGCTCGCCGGTGCGATCGGACCGGCCACGGCACCGCTGCTGCGGGCCGCGCTGGAGCAGTGTCTGCGCGACGACGTCACCGTCATCGACGTCGACCTGACCACGGTCGGCTCCTGCGACGCCAGGGGCCTGGACGTCTTGCTGTCGATGTCACAGCGCGCCGGCCGGGTGCACACGTCCCTACGGTTGCACCACCCGTGCGCGCAGATCACCCAGCTCATCGCCGTCACCGGCTGCACCCCCCTGCTCCTCGCAGCCCCCACGGGTCCCGTGCCGCCCGCGCTGCCCCGCGACCTCTTGGAAGCGGCCTCCTCGGGTCCGTCGGCCGACGGAACGCGGACGCCTGAGGACACCGCTCGCAAACGGGTCCTCGAGGACGGAATCCGCCTGCGTCGGCTGACCCGTTGGCAGACCGAAGGAGTGGAGCAGGACATCGCGGACCTGGCCATGGCGTCCGTCGCGGACACTCCCGGTGCGTCGTTCCACAGCCGCGGAGAGTTCCTGCGCCACCTGGCCGCCAGTGCCAGGCGGCCCGGCTTCGCGCTGCTGGTCGCCGAGACGACGGTGCTGGTCGGTTGTGCCTACGGCTTTCCGCTCGGCCCGGACGGCTACGGCCGGCGAGGGTTCGACCGATCGCTGCAGGAGAGCATCCAACGGCTCACCACGTACGCACGGTTCGTAGTCCTCACGCAGGTCGTCGCCCATCCGCACGCTCAGCGCCGCGACATCGCCCGCCGACTGCAACAGCGCCTGCTCGCCGACCGGCACGCCGCCCTCGGAGTCGCCCTGCTCCATCCGGCCGACCAGGCCGGACATGCCGCATTCGAGTCCTGGGGCTGGCAGAACATGGGACAGGTCGTCGGGCTGCCCGGCCCTACAGCCCCCTGCGTGCTGACCCTTCCCCTGGAGAGCCCCTCACCGGCAGGCGGGTGATCAGACCGCTGTCGTCGACGACCCGGCGGGTCGTACCAGCCGCGGCAGGCTGCCAGCCGCCATCTGCAGTGCGGATGCGCCCTGCGCACGGCGGTTGCGCCCCGCGCCGTCCACCACGGCCGGGAGTATTCTGGCAGTCACCGAGAGCTTTTCGGCCGCACGACCACGGCGAGGCCGTTCCCGGCGAGTGACAGACGCGGGCAGCCGAGGACCGCCCGGGACGGGATCGCACGATGGACACCATCACACCCGCCGAAGGCACACAACTAGGTGATGCGCACATCTACCGGATGCCCCTGCCCCGTCTGAGCCTTACGCCGGGCGTCAGCCACGGCCCGCTGGACGGAGCGTGGTGGCCGCGCTGCGACGCGCTGGAACTGGAGCTGCCCGCGCTGGTCGGCTCACTGGACCCGGCCGTCGGCACCGTCACCCGGGTCACCGTGGACCCCGCGTCCTGGCCCGATGCCCCGCAGAAGGTGATGACGCCCGGCCACGTGATCGAGGTGGCCCAGAGCGGCCTCGCAGCCGAAGCGCATGCCATCACCCTGGACTGCAGCACCACGGGACGCTGGGAACTGCTGGTCATCCCGCCCGACGAGCCGGCCGGAGCAGCCACCCGGCTGCTGTCCGCCGCCGCCGACACCGAAAACCCGCTGTCGGCTCCCCGCATCCTGGAACTCGCCGAGAGCGGCCTCGGCGGAGAAGCCACATGGGAGTCGGAAGGAGGCGCCGGACTCAGGTGAGAGGCCCGACGCGGTCGGGCCCACGTGACCGGCCACCCGGTCCGGTCGTCGACGTAGCCGGTGGAGCCATGGCACGAACGATCTCTTCGTCGTCCCACCCCGCCGCGACCGATGCGTGCGGATCATGGCGAGTGAGCGGGTGATGCCCGGACGGCCCGCGGACCGCTCCGAGAGCTTCGGGGAAGCGCTGCTGGGAGCGGTTCTCGACCGCGCGCACGAGCTTCCTCCCCATCTCATCGGTCCCTTGGTCGCCGACGTGGCGGAGCGCTTGGGGGGCCGCCGTCCGCAGGTTCTGCTGCAGGACTACGGCCAGTTGATGCTCGTACCCCTGCCCGGCGAGGGCCTCGCGGGCGGGGAGCCGCAGCTGATCGACGAGTCCGACGCGGGACGCTGCTTCCTCGACGCGGTCTGCGTCGAGGTGTCCGAAGACGACGGCGTACGGGTCCACCTGCCGCTGCTGGACGGCGGTGACCAGGTGGGTGTCATGGCGGTGACGCTGGACAGGGTCGACGACCACGACCGCCGCCTGCTGCACAGGATCTCCGGCCTGGTGGCCGACCTGCTGGTGACCAAGCACGGCTACTCCGACCTGTTCTTCGCCACCCGACGTGATGAGCCGATGAGCGTCGCCGCGGAGATCCAGTGGTCCCTGCTGCCACCGCTGGCGATGATCATGCCCAGGGTCGCCGTGGCCGGGATCCTGGAACCCGCCTACGACGTGGCGGGTGACAGCTTCGACTACGCACTCAACGGGGACATCCTCCACGTGGTCATGATCGACGCGATGGGACACGGCCTGGACGCGGCCACGATGGCCACCGTGGCCATCGGCGCCTACCGCCACGCCCGCCGCGCCGGCATCGGGCTCTCGGAGATCTACGACTTCATGGACCGCGCGGTGGCGAAGCAGTTCGGTCCCGAGCACTTCGTCACCGCGCAGATGATGCAACTGGACACGACGACAGGACGGATCCGGTGGGTCAACGCAGGGCACCCGCCGGCGATCCTCGTCCGCAACCACCGCGTCGCGGGCCGCCTGGACGCCCCGACGACCCTCCCTGTCGGCCTGGGCGGTGCCGAGCCACGGATCAGCGAACTGGGACTGGAGCGCGGGGACCGCGTCCTCTGCTTCAGCGACGGACTGGTCGAGGAGCACAAGATGAGCAGGAAGGAGTTCGGGGAGAACCAGCTGATCACCTGTGTGAACAAGCTGGAGAGAACCGGCCGCGGGGTCCGGGCGGTGACGCGCTGCCTGTCCCACACACTCAAGCGGGCGCGGGGCGGACACACCACGGATGACGCGACGCTTCTCATGGTGGAGTGGCGTGGATGACCTTCGTCTGACCTTCATCGCTGTCGTCCGTCGGCCTCCGCCGAGGGACGGGACGGCTCGTCCGTCCGAGGGCCCCATCCGCTCCCGGTGTCGATGAGGATCTGTTCCGCCTGACTGATGTTGTCGGCCCGTACGGCCTGTGCCATCGCGGCATGTGCGGCCTCCGGCGTCGCATGCGGCGGGACCACCAGCAGTGAGAACACGTCGTGGTCGCCGCGGGTAATCAGGACAGTGTCATCGCCCACCGGGAAGGAGTCGATGTGCACCACCCGGTCGTCGACGACGATCCGCGTCGGGAGTCCTTCCCAGGCAGCGGAGTCCAGCCCGACGCGCGTCACGGGGCCGAGATGTGCGATGAGAGCGCTCAGCAGCGCGGGCAGCTCGGCAACGATGTCGCGCGACCGCGGCCACCACGCACCGTCCAGGACACCTTCACGCGACTCCGTCGTCTCCAGCCGGAGCAGCGCACACCCTGGCCGCACGGCCGCGTGAACGCCACTCGGCAGGTGCCGGGAAACAGGCGGTGAATCGGAGCCGGTCATAGGAGACCACCCGTCTTCCGGAACCGGTGCGAACCCGGGACTCGCCTCGCCCCTATCACGCTACTCCGTAGCGCCGGGGGGCCGGAATCTCCGGGACCGGCCCGACGCCGGTGCCTGCTTCGACGGTGGGAATCACTGTCGCGCCCCGAGGTCAGCGGAGCGACGCTCCGTGACGAGGTCCGCTTTCCCGACGCGGGCAGGCCCAGTCACCGAGGCCATGAAGAGGAAAGGCACCGCGACGGCCCGCTCCGCCGTCCCCCGCCCCGGCCTGAATGGGCCGGCCTGGATGCGTGCTGACGGCTACTTCAGGTTGAGTACGTCTCCAACTGACACCTTCCGTGAGGTGGTCGTGGTGCCGGGGAAGTACCAGCGCCAGCTGCCCGCCGAGGTGGCGGTCACCTTGGTGGTCAGCTTTCCGGCATCGCCCGTCGTCACGGTCTTGACCGTGCTGTAGTGGGCGGCGCCCTTCTTCCTGAACTGAAGCTTGACCTGCTGCCCGGTGAACCCGTGGTACTTCAGGTCCTCCCAGTTGGCGCGCGACAGCTTTCCGGTGACGGTCACCTTGGCGCCCTTGGTGACCCTCGCGGGCGTGATCACGGTGGTGAGCTGGGCTGCGCGCTCGACCTTGTACTCGGCGACGTCGTCGGAGATCCAGTAGTCACCGTCGTTCGCCTTGACGGTGGCGTCGACCCGCCAGACGCCGGCGACCTTGTTGGAGTCGATGTCGTCGCTGTCGGGTATCCAGGCGGGGTCGATGGTCATCGTGGCCCGGCACACCGAGGTGGTCGCGCTCTTCTTCGTGCAGGACGAGTCGTCGTTCCAGGTCGCGAAGGTGTAGGCGTTCGTCTTGTTGAAGGTGCTGACGTGCGTGAGCCCCTTCACCCCCGAGTTGTCCTTGACGGTGATGTCGATCGGGTACTTGATCGTCTTCGACGTACCGACGATGACGTTGCCGCCGCCGTTGACGACGGTCTTCACCACCCGGACGTCGCCCCGCCCCTCCGCGTGCGCTCCGGTCGCCGTCACCAGCGCCAGGGCCGCCGCCCCGCCGGCCGCGACCCAGGCCGTTCTGCCTCGCATGATCCTCCCCTTGTCGTGCGCGTGCCAGGAGAGGCTATGTGATCAGCGTCCGCCCGTACGTTTCCCAGCACATGCGCGAACAGTTCAGCGCCCACGAACTGCGTACGCTCGTCAGCGAGGGCCGCGCTCGCGTCTGACCGTTGACCGTGACCGGACGGTCCCCGCCTGACGACCGGGACGCCTTCTGGACAGTCGGTCCGACGTGGCTCATGACCACACGCCAGGTTTCCGACGTGCGTGTACACGTCCAAATTGGCGATGACTCCGGGAGCGACCGAGGATCTCCGTCACCACGCGGGCGCGGCTCCTGCCGCTGTGAGGAGGGTGTGGAGTGACTCGGGGCACGCCCAGGACGGGCGCGCCCTTGTGTAACTGCGGTGACCGCTACCGAGGCACGACGATCACGATGCTCCCGTTGTCGAAGCGGTGATCGAAGCGGTTGTCGAAGCGGTTGTCGAAGCGGTGATCGAAGCGGTTGTCAAAGCGGTTGTCGAAGCGGAACCCGCCGTGGTCGGAGCAGCGCCAGTCGTTGTTGCCGAAGCACCAATCGGTGGGCGCCTGGGTGTGCACGGCAGGGGCTGCCGCGGCCGTGCCGGCTGCGCTGACCGCAGCGCCGCCGGCCATCAGAATGCTGGCAGCGAACGTCGCGCCGAGACGCCTCGCGCGTTGTGCTCGCATGATGGATACGCCCTTCCTTCCGACGTCTCGCGCGACTCTCGGTGGCACGAGATGGAATGGCTGCAGCCGAGGAGCACGTCCCGCATCCAAGATCCCGCTCTACTGGACCGGCCGATCAGGTACGCGCTCCCAAAATGCGGCCTACTTCCAATACGTCCGAAACATCCTTTCGGATTGCCTCCAGGCGGACCGGCCTGGTAGCGCCGGCGAGATCCACACCAGGTGATCGCCATGGCGTGCGACATGCTGAAGGCGGCAGGCCCGCATGGGCACACGTCCGCCGTCACCGCCGTCCTAGGCGGCTGTGGCCGGGCGGGCAACCGCGCACGGAGCCCAGGCAACCGTCTTCCTCGCCGACACCGACGACATGAATGAACTGCTCGCGGGACAGGCCGTGCGAGTCGAGAAGGTGTGACGAGACACCCGTAGCTCGCTCTGAAGCGGGTGTCACGCGTTCGAATCCTGCCGGGCCACAGCAGGAAGGGCCGGCTCAGGAGGGTTTTCCTCCTGAGCCGGCCCCTCGTCGTGTCAGGAGGCGATCAAGCCCATGACGGAGTCCCGCGACCCCACGATCAGAAGGAGACGGCGAGTCCCACCTGGTGGTACTGGCCGACGGTGCCCAGGACCTCGTCCTTGACCGCGCCGAGCTGAGACACGAGGTCCGAGCTGCTGATCGCCGTGGGGCCGGCGGTGATGCCGATCTGCGGGCTCAGGCCACCGGAGACGGTGTCGAGCTCGGCGTCGGAGATCTCGAGGGTCTGAACCTGGGGAGCGGAGTTCATGATGAAACTGCCCTTCGTATGGATGTTCCACAAGGGGGAGCGGCCAAGCTGGGGACAGACGGTCGGCCGCGACCGCCGGCCGCGCCATCCCTTTCCGGACTCCTTGGCGCGATCCCGGCGGTGCGAAGGATCAAACCACGGAGGGTGCCCGGCATCCAGTCGGTCGCTGCTCCCAGCAGGGCAGTTGAGGGGGGCGGCCACTCATCCGTGGCTGTCCGCACACGAATTGGGGGCAGCTTCTCTACATGTGGTGCTGCACATGGGGGCCACCAGCTGTTGCCAGGTCTGCTTCGACCCGGACAACTCCGCATCAACCGAACCCCCCTGTGCCGTAGTTGCGCCTTCGCTGTGCAGATCCAGTTGCAGGTTCGCTCGTATACGCAGTCGTCAGGTGCCGACCGCGGCCGCAGCGGAGTCGGTCGTGGGGGCGTTGGGGGAGGCCGGTACGGCGATGGTGAAGGCGTCTCGGAAAGCGTCCAGGGCGGCGTCGGAGTCGTCGCGGGCCCAGCCTTCGAGGCCGATGACGCCGGTGTAGCCGAGGGCGTGGAGGGCGCGGGCGATGGCGGGGTAGTGGATCTCGCCGGTGCCCGGTTCGCAGCGTCCGGGAACGTCGGCGACCTGGATCTCGCCGATGTACGGCAGCGCCCGGCGGCAGAGTTCCACGAGGTTTCCCTCGCCGATCTGGGCGTGGTAGAGGTCCAGGTTCATCCGGAGGTAGGGGCTGTCCACCGCTCGGACGAGGGTGAGGGTGTCGGCGGCGCGGGCGAAGGGCGTGCCCGGGTGGTCGACGGCCAGGTTGAGGTTCTCGAGGGTGAAGACCCGGCCCGCGGCCTCGCCCAGTTCCGCGAGGCGCCGCAGGGTGGCGGCGGCCGTGAGCCACATGTCCGGGGTCACGGTCTCGACGGGGCGGACGGGAAGGCCCTTGTCGTCGAGGCCGGTGCCGTGCAGGTTCAGACGGGGGCTGTCGATCCGGGCCGCGGCTTCCAGGGAGGCGCGCGCGGAGGAGAGCAGGGCTTCGATGCCGTCGGGGTCGGTGAGGTTGCCGGTGAGGTAGCCGGTCATGGAGGAGAAGGTCGCGCCGGTGGCGGCCAGGGCGTCGAGGTCCTTGGCCGACCAGCCCCAGATCTCCACCTGGAAGCCGCGCTCGGCGATCCGGGTCACGCGCTCGGTGAACGGGCGGTCCCGGTAGAGCATTTCGGCGCTCGCGGCCAGGACGAAGGGAGACGTGGTGCGGGTCATGCGGTCACCTCGGCGATCGTGATGGGGCGGTCGGTCTGCACGCTGCGGATCGCGGCCAGGACGATGGGCTGAGCCCGGCGGGCGCCGTGACCGCTGACGGCCGCCGGCGTGACAGCGGCAGACCTCAGGGCCCGGCGGGCGCCGTGACCGGCGACGGCCGCCGGCGTGACAGCGGCAGACGTGACAACGGCCGACGGGACGGCCGCCGACGTGACATCGGCCGGTGTGACGCCGGGGACGTCCGGGGCGACGATCGCCGCGTGGCCGGACCCGATACGGCCCGCGGCGGTCCAGGCCGACCGCAGCGTGAGAGGGCCGGGGGAATTCACAGCGACGATCATGTCGGCGACTCCTGGGAACTAGTACGTTCTAGTCGGGAAGGTAGGCGCACACCCGGAAGTCGGTCAAGGGGTCGATATGCTCGGCACAAGGCCGCCGGGACCGGCGGCGGGACCGCATTCGGGCAGGTGGGGAGTGGTGACGTGAGGGAGTCGGACGACGACGCCCGCGACGGCGCCGGGCAGTCGCCCCTCGCGCAGGCCCCTGACGACGCCACGCGCAAGGGGCGACCCGACCCCACGCGCGGCGGGCGCCCGACCATGGCGGACGTGGCACGAGCCGCCGGTATCTCCACCGCCCTGGTCTCGATCGTGATCCGCGGTGTCCCCGGCGCCAGTGAGGAGACCCGGCGGCGCGTCCTGCGGATCGCCGACGAACTGGGATACGTCCCCGACCAGCGCGCCCAGAAGCTCCGGCGGTCCAGTTCGCGGGTGCTCGGTGTCGTCTTCGAGCTCCAGCAGCCCTTCCACGGCGACCTCGTCGAGCATCTCTACGCCGCCGCGGCCCGCCACGGCTACGAAGCGGTGATCAGTGCGGTGGCTCCCAGCCGTGCGGAGTCCACGGCGGTCAACGCCCTGCTCCGGGAGCGCTGCGAGGCCGCCGTCCTGCTGGGCAGCCGCCTGTCCGACGAGGAACTCGAACGCCTGGCCCGCCGACTGCCCACCCTTCTCGTGGCCCGCCGCAGCACACTGGCGAGCGTGGGGTCCGTCCGCGGTGACGACATGATGGGCATCAGGCTCGCGGTGGACCACCTCGTCGGCCTCGGACACCGGCGGATCGCACACATCGACGGCGCCGGCGCCCCCGGCAGTTCCGATCGCCGGCTCGGCTTCCTCCAGGGGATGGCGGATCACGGGCTGGCCGATTCCGCCGACGTGCTCGCGGGCGGCCTGACCGAGGAGGCCGGCGCTGAGGGCATGCGCTACCTGCTGGGCCGTCAGGTGCCGCCGCCCACGGCCGTCATCGCCTTCAACGACCGTACGGCCACCGGTGTCCTGGACGTCCTCGCGCATCAGGGCCGCAGCGTGCCCGGGGAGATCTCCGTGGTCGGCTACGACGACTCGCGGCTGGCGAAGATGCCGCACGTGCAGATGACCACCGTCTCCCAGGACGCGTCCGCGATGGCGGAGGCCGCCGTGACCGCCGCACTGGATCTGGTCCGGGGCGGCATCCCGCGGGAGACCGTGCTCACCCCCCGCCTGGTGGAGCGCGCGACGAGCGGCCCGGCGCCTCGCCGGGACCCTTCTCTGTAACGTTCTAGGCCAGGGGTACGGACTCGCCGCCGGTCCGGCTTGCGACACTGATTTCGAGCCACCTCCCCCGGGTGCTGCCGGAGGACATGGCGGCCACCACGCGGCAGGCTGGGGCGGCCATGGCAGCCAACGGCGTCTGGGCGCACGACGTGACGACCAGCGGCGCGAAGGTCGAAAGCCTCGCGTGGCTCACCGACGATCTGGTGATCGTGCCCAAGCCGTTCCGTCGCGTCGCCGACCACATCCGGCTCTTCGGCCCCTCCCTCGCCTGTCTCCCCGCCTGTCCGGCCGGGGGCGCGGACGAGTTCTTCGTCGCCGGCCAAGGCGACAGCGTCGTGGGCCTCCAGCACGTGGTCGAGGTCACCAACGGCCCGTTCCGGATGACCCGCCCGATCGAGGACCTCGTCTTCGTCGAGAAGTAGGACCGGCGCCCACGCTCATGCCGGCCCTTCCCCCGGAATGCTCCGCCCTCCCCGTGGAGCGCCCCGCACCGCGCGTCCCACCTCCGTGCGCAGTGCGACGAAGTCGGGAGAGCTGCGGGTGGTGATCTGGTCCCGGTCGGGCGGCAGGGTCACCGGGAGGTCGCGGATGACGCGGGAGCCGGGGCCCGGGGAGAGGACGACGACGCGGTCGCCGACGTACACGCTCTCGTCGATGTCGTGGGTGACGAAGACGATGGTCGTGGCGTCGGTGCGATGGACCTGGAGGAGGAGGTCCTCCAGGTCCTCGCGGGTGCCCGCGTCCAGGGAGCCGAACGGCTCGTCCATGAGCAGCAGGGAGGGCCGGCAGACGAGGGCCCGGGCGATGGCGACGCGTTGCTGCATGCCGCCGGAGAGTTCCCGGGGGTGGCGCCGGGCGGCGCCGTGCAGTCCGACGCGTTCGAGGATCGCCTCGGCCTCGGCGCGGCGGGCGGCGCGGGTCAGGCCCCGGCGGCGCAGCGGGAGGGCCACGTTGTCGCGGACGGTGAGCCAGGGCAGGAGCGAGCGGCCGTACTCCTGGAAGACGACCGCGAGGCGTTCCGGTACGCCGGTGACCGGGGTGCCGTCGACCGTGACGGTGCCGTCCTGCGGGGGCAGCAGCCCGGCGACGGTGCGCAGCAGCGTGGACTTGCCGCAGCCGGACGGGCCGACCACGCTGAGGAGTTGACCGTCCGGCACGGTCAGGCTGATGCCGTCCAGGACGTGCTGGTCGCCGAAGTGCCGGCTGACGGAGTCGAGGCGCAGCATCCCCTCACCCGGTCCGGGTGCCGTGGAGGGTGTCCGTGCTGTCGGTCACCACGACGTGCAGGAGGAAGGGGCCCGCGTCGTCGCCGCGGCCCAGGGCGTGGTCCAGGGCGGCCGGCAGTTCCCCGGAGTGCTCGACGCGGGCCGCGGCACAGCCGAAGGAGGCGGCGAGGGCCGCGAAGTCGATGCCCGCGATGTCCGCGCCGGGGACGGGTGCGACGCCGATACGGCGGCCCAGCGCGCGGACGGCCGAGTAACCGCCGTTGTCCAGCAGGACGTAGGTGACCGGTGCCGTGTGGCGGGCCGCGGTCCACAGGGCCTGCACCGAGTACAGCGCCGAGCCGTCCCCGACCACGCACACCACCCGGCGCCGGTCGGCGAGGGCCCGGCCCACCGCGAGCGGCAGGCCCCAGCCGAGCGCCCCGCTGCCCGTGGTGAGGAAGCCGCCGCTCGACGCGATGGGCACGCGCGCGTGCAGCGTGTCCCGGTGGCTCGGCGCCTCCTCGACGAGGACGCGGTCGCGGGGCAGCCGGGTGTGCAGGAGGTCGAAGAGCAGGTCGGGGGTGACGGGTCCGTCGGCGGGGGCCGGGGGCGGTGCCGGACGGGGCGGCGGCGGGGCGCGGTCGGGGTCCCGGAGCAGTCCGGTGAGCCGCGCCAGCGCGGGCCGCAGGGTGGTGACGATGCTGGTGCCGGTGGGCAGCCAGGCGGCCTGGGCGGGGTCGCAGTCCAGGTGGAACAGCTCGGTGCCGGGTGCGAGCGGCGGGCCGCCGTCCGCCACGTGGTACGTGAACAGCGGTGCGCCGAGGGCGACGACGACGTCGTACGGGGCGAGGCGCGCGGCGAGCGGCCGGGCGACCGGCGGCAGGAAGCCCTGGAAGAGGGGGTGTGACTCGGGGAAGCCGGAGCGGCCGGAGAGGGGGCTGATCCACACGCCGGCGCGGAGCCGCTCGGCGAGCGCGCGGACCGGTTCCAGCGCGTCCTCGTCGTCCACTCCGGGACCGACCACGAGTGCCGGGCGTGCGCAGGTCTCCAGCCGGGCGGCGAGCGCGGCCAGGGCGTCCTCGTCGGCCGTGAACTGCGAGTGCACCGTACGCGGGGTGACGGGCTCGGCGGGCCGGTCCCAGTCGTCCTCGGGCACGGACACGAAGACCGGGCCGCGGGGTGGCGTCATCGCGAGCCGGTGGGCCTCGGCGAGCGCTGCCGGTACGTCCTCGGCCCGTTCCGGCTGGCGCGCGGACTTCACGTACGGGCGCGGGAACAGGGCCGGCTCGTCGGCGCCGAGGAACGGCCGCAGCTGGAGCAGCGAGCGCGTCTGCTGACCCGCCACGATCACCAGCGGCACCCGGTCGCGGAAGGCGTTGAAGACCGCGCCGAGCGCGTGCCCGACCCCGCCCGCCGAGTGCAGGCTGACGAACGCGGCCCGCCGGGTGCCGAGCGCGTGACCGGCCGCCATGCCGACGGCGACGGACTCCTGCAGACCGAGGACGTAGGTGAAGTCGTCCGGCCAGTCGCGGAACATCCGCAGTTCCGTGGAGCCCGGATTGCCGAAGACCGTGGTCATGCCGGTGTCGCGCAGGAACCGTACGACCGCCTCGCGCACCGTGGTCGTCGTCATGCCGTCCTCCCTGCGGGCGATGCCTGGCCGGCGAGCCGCTTCTCGACCGCCAGCAGTCCGGAGTTGAGGAGATACCCGAGTACGCCGAGCAGCAGCAGCGCCGACCACACCGTGAGCAGGTCGGAGCGGGTCTCGGCGTCGGTGAGCGTGAACCCGATGCCGTCGGCACTGCCCGGCAGCAGTTCCGAGAAGACCATGAGGATCAGGGACAGCGACAGGCTGAGCCTGAGCCCGGCGAAGATCCGGGGCAGCGCCGAGGGCAGGATCAGGAACCAGAGCCGCTCGGGCGCCGTAAGCCGCAGCACGGCTGCCACCTGGAGCCGCAGCGGATCGGTGGCGCGGGCGCCCTCCGCCGAGTTGACCAGCACCGGCCACACGGCGCCGAACACGATCGACGCCACCTGCATGGGCGTACCGACGGCGAAGACGACGACGAACACCGGCACCAGCGCGGGCGGCGGGACGGCCCGCGCGAACTGGAGCACCGGGTTGCACAGCGCGTACGCCCGGCGTGAGCGGCCCACCGCGATCCCCAGGGCGATCCCGGAGACGGCGGCGAGCGTGAAGCCGGCCGCCATCCGGCCCAGGCTCGGCAGGATGGTGCCGACGGCGTCCGAGGTGAGGAACAGCCGGCGGGCGGGGCCCGAGAACCACAGGTCGCGGGTGTGCCGGGCGATCCGCAGGGGCGGCGGGAAGTACACGTTGTGCCGGGCACGGGCAGCCGCCTCCCAGCAGAGGACGGCGCCGAAAAACACCGACCAGCGCAGGAGGAAGGAGGCGGCGGCGCGTGGCGACGGTTGGGACCTCTGCTTCGGCCGCGGCTTCTGCGGCTGGGGTTGCGGCTGGGGCTGGGGCTGCGGCTTC